>JAJYXQ010000069.1:0-24367 GCA_021796385.1 Thermoplasmata archaeon
CGGGATCGACGAACGTCGAGAGAGTTCCCTCGACGGGATGGTACGCCTTCCGGCGGATCAGCAACTGAGCCTCCCCGACCGGGAGAAGATCCCGGGGTTCCGTGTGGTCGGACACTCCTCGCTTACCCTGCGGGAATCACTCCTTGAAGAGGTGTTCCGGATGGGAGAGAAGTTCGTGGATGCCTCGCGTGAGAAGTACGAGCCGGGGATCATCGGACCCTTCTGCCTCCAGACCGCGATCGACAAGGACGGCAAGTTCTCGATCTTCGATGTTTCCTTGCGCATCGGGGGGGGAACCAATATTCACATGGCCCTTGGACACCCGTATGCCAACTCCCTTTGGCGGGTTCCGATGTCCACAGGCCGCCGGATTGCCCTCGAGGTCCGGACAGCGCTGGCGGACGGAGACCTCGGCAAGGTCGTGACCTAACGTTCGGACCATGGCAACCTCATCCAGCGAGCCGACCCCGGAATCGTCCGCTCCTCGCGGCACGCTCCTTGAGTCGGAACATGTCCGTGCCGGGGGCCACATGGTCGATTTCCACGGCTGGCGGCTGCCGCTCTATTACCAGTCGAGCGGCATACTCGCCGAGCATCGCGCTGTTCGGAGTTCGGTCGGTCTCTTTGACGTGTCCCACATGGGAATCATCACCGTGCGGGGAGAGACGGCGAAGGACCTCCTTTCCCGGCGGCTACCCACGAACGCGTCGCTCCAAAGACCCGGACAATGCAAGTACACATTTTTCCTCGACTCTACCGGCGTGATCGTCGACGATGCGGTCCTCACCCGACTCGATAACGGGCCGGAGCCACGGGAGTTCCTGTTGGTCGTCAACGCCTCGATGGCTCCCCGAATTTACGAGGTCCTCGAGCAACACCGGCCGAAGGGGGCGGACCTCCAGATGTGGAACGGGAAGTTCGGCATCATCGCCGTGCAGGGCCCCGGTTCCCGAGACATCGTCCATGCGGTCCTTGGATGCGATGTGTCGGGGCTCAAGTTCTACACGAGCGCCCTCTTTTCGGGGGCAAGCGGATCTCCCGAACCATACAACGGACTCCTGTCCGAGGCGGCCGCAGAGAACTATCTCATCAGCCGGACGGGGTACACCGGTGAACTCGGTTACGAGCTCTTCCTCCCGGCCGATCGTATCGTTGACGTCTGGAACCGCTTGGTAAAGGCCGGCGGGGTCCCGTGCGGGCTCGGTGCCCGGGACACCCTCCGGATGGAGAAGGGGTACCTTCTTTCGGGAGTGGACTTTCATGAGGACCGTACCCCGCTCGAGTGCGGCCTGGATCGCTTCCTCTCCTTTGACCATCCTTATGTCGGTCGCACTGTGATAGAAAAGCAGCGAAAGTCCGGAGACTATCCTGTTTGGACAGGGCTCCGGGTGGTCGAAAAAGGGGTCGTTCCCCGGACCGGTACGCCCGTCGTCTATGCGGGGGCAAGGATCGGTACGGTGACCTCTGGGGGACTCTCGCCCACCCTTGGGCAAGGGATCGCACTGACCTATCTTAAGGAGGAGTTCCGGACGCCCGGGCGGGAGCTCGGGCTTGAGATCCGCGGCCGCACGGTCGGGGCCGGCGTGGTGCGACTTCCATTCGTGTAGGGAGGGAATGTCCGCACGAGCGCTTCCAGGGGTGGTGGGACGGGGCGAGCTCGTCGAAGAGCTCATGCGCTTCATCCTATCTGCCGTGCCCGGCGGTCCTCCGATGTTGCTCTTGGTCGGGGGCGAGGGGGTGGGCAAGTCCTTTCTTTTGCGCCACGTCGGTCTCGCAGCCCGTTCATCCGGAATCTTCGTTCTGGGAGGCCAGACCCAGGCATCCGACATCCCCCAGCCTTTCTACTTGCTCCAACGGATCCTCCATTCGCTGATGGACCTCACGGCGGGCGATGAGGGGATGGCCAATGCCACGCGCGGCGGGGGCTCCGTGGCCCTCATGGGATCGTACTCGAAGGATCGAAAGTCCGTCCCCATGCTCCTGCTCCCCCTTGGGCTTTCCACGGAATCTCCCGAGGAGCGGGAAGCCCGGCTCTTGGCGACGCTTTCCGGACGGGAATCCGATGAAGAGGAGGAGCAAATGGCCTTGTTCGATCGGTTGGCGGACCACTTCGAAGAGGCTGCCGGAGAGCGCAGATTGCTCCTCGTACTGGACGACCTCCATTATGCCGACCGCGCATCGATTGAGTTCCTCGAGTACTTTGCCCGGCGCGCCAAGGGCCGGAACATCAAGATCATTGGAACCTCCCGCCCCGAGGATGAGTCCCCGGAGCGACTCTTGACCTCGATCGCGGCTCTGACCCGGGAAGGACTGGTCCGCAAGCTCCCGGTACGTGGACTCACTGAATCCGAGACAAAGGAGTTCCTGACGCATGTTCGACGGGGGTTCCACCCTTCGGAAGCTACGATGACGGAGTGGTTCACGATTTCGGGCGGGAACCCCCTTGTTCTCGAACAGCTTACACGCGTGGGAACCGTTTCCCCAGCACGAACGGGAGAGTCCCTGGCCAAGGCCCATCCTGAGTCCCTGCTCACATCCCTCTCTGGTCCTGAGCGCAAGGCCCTTTCTTACGCAACCGTCATCGGCCGTTCCTTCAAGTTCCACACCTTGTACCGTGCCCTCGGGGGTGACGAGGAAAAGCTCACGGAGATAATCGACGCGTTCATCCAACGGGGCATCTTGAAAGAACGGTCCACCGAGGTCTATGAGTTTGCGAGCGACGACCTCTGGACGGAGTCCTTCAACTACCTGACCGAACGTCACCGACGCATCCTTCACGCGAAGATTGCAGGGGCGATCGAAGCGATGGAGGGGAGCGATCCTGTGTCCGTCTTCGAACTTGGGAACCATTATCACGCCGCCCGAAACTTCGAGAAGTCCTTGCGATACAACCGACAGGCGGCCGACCTCGCCAAGAAGTCTCGGGATGGGGAAGCTCAGGTACACTACCTTGAGCAGGCGCTCGCAGCCCTGCGGGCCCTCCCCACCCGGGACCGTCGGTCAGAGGAGGCCATGATCATCGAGCTTGCCCTCTCCTTGGACATTGTGGGAGAGGTAGAGCGCGCACTGCAACTTCTCCAGAGCAATCTGTCCCCGGGGCTCGTGACGCTCTACTACGCCCGGCTCCTCACCCACGCAGGCCGATGGAGAGAAGCGGAGGAACTGGTCATCGGCTCGTTCTCGGCCATCCACGAGACCATGGACCCGGCGCTGACTGGCATGGCATACCGCATGCTGGGCAGCATCTCGACCTACCGCGGAGAATTCGCAAAGGCGGCTGAGAACTACGAGAAGGCGGTGCCTTATCTCATGCAGGCGGGGATGAAGGCCGACGCCGCGATAGCCCGCCTCATGCTTGCGGACAAGAAACGGGTCCTGAGCGGTACGGATGAGGAGAGCATCACCGCCGCGTACGAGGGCGCGATCGCCGACCTGCGGGAGTTAGATAACCCCTCGCTGCTCGCGACCGCGCTCATGAACTACGGATTATGGTTTACCGAGCGCAGCATGATGGAGGATGCGCTCCGCTACCTTGAGGAAGCGCTCCACGAGGCCGAATCCTCAGGCGATGCGCGTCTTACGGGCTGGGCACTCTTTAACACCGCGGATGTGCTGGTCACCATCGGGGATCCCGAACGGGCAAACGATCTCAACCAGCAGGCGAAAGGACGACTCACACGCGTGGGGGACAAATTGGGACTCATCCAGGTCCATCTCGTGCAGGGGCGTCTCCTGGGACAGAAGGGTGAATTCACCGGGGCGGAACTCGAGATCCTAGAGGCCTTCCGGCTGGCCAAGGAGGTCGGCTTCGAACCCGACCAGATGGAGGTACTCTTCCGTCAGGGGGAGCTCTATCTGCTGAAGGGGGACGGGGAAGGGGCCCGCAAGAGGCTCGAGGAGATCGAGGCCCACCACTTCGAAGAATTGCGGCCGGACCTCAAGCAGGACATCGATCGATTCCGGAAGGCGGTTCGGCATGAGGAGTAGCCCTCCCCCGGAACAGCTCCGCCGCTTCCTTTCCGAGGACCGGTTCCCCCATGACATCACGTCGAAGGCCACATTGCCGCCGCAGCTCTCAGTCCGGGCGCGTCTCGTCTGCCAGGGAAAAGGGGTGTTGAGCGGTGTGGAAGCGGCGAGTTCACTCGCGCGTTCGGCAGGACTTCGCGCCGTTCCCCACCTGCCCGACGGGCACGCCATTTCTCCAGGACAAGCGATCCTCTCGCTTGAGGGGCCCGCCCGGACGGTCCTCGCTGTGGAGCGAACTCTCCTCAATCTGCTGATGCATCTTTCGGGTGTAGCCACGGCCACATACACCCTGGGCGAAGCGGCCCGCCAAGCCAACCCGCAGTTCCGGGTGGCGGCCACGCGAAAGACGTTGCCGGGGCTGCGTGACCTTGAGAAGGCTGCGGTGGTCCATGGAGGGGGAGAACCCCACCGTAGGGACCTTTCGGATGCCATCCTGGTCAAAGGGACGCATGCTCGGCTCGTGGGATTCCGCTCCGCCGTGGCCGCGGCCACCCAGTATGCTCGTCGCCATCGGGTCCCATGCATGGTGGAGGTCCATTCGGTCCGAGAGGCGGTCGAGGCTCGGCGCGTAGGGGTCGAACGACTGCTCTTGGACAACCTGACACCCGCCAAGGTCCGGGAGATACACCGGACCCTGGAGCGCTTAAGTCTTCGAGAGGGCGTGGAGCTGGAGGCAACGGGGTCAATCACCCGGAAGAACATCGCCGCGTACGCCCGTTCCGGAGCGGACCTCGCCTCGAGCGGTTCCATTACCCATTCGGCGTCCGCGATCCCCTTCCACCTTGTGATCGAATCTCGGGGAGGGGGGCCGTGAGTCGCCGGAGCACTGCGGCCAGCGAGACCCACCCACTCGACCTCCTGTGCGTGGGTCATTTGAACTTGGACCACGAGGTGAGCGTCCGGGAGCTGCCCGCAGCCGATCGTACGGTCCCGATCGAACACCACGCCGTTTACCTCGGAGGGACGGCGGGGAACGTAGCCCGCTGGAGTGCTCATCTCGGCGTCCGGACCGGCATCTCCGCTTTCATCGGTAGCGACTTTCCCTCCGAGTTCCGGACGTTGCTAGAGCAGGAGGGGGTGGACTTGTCCCGGGTAGTCGTGCGACCGGGTATGCTGACCCCCACCTGCTGGATCGCACGGGATGCAAGCAATCGCCAGTTCACGCTCATTGACCAAGCAGCGGTGGCCGACACGCGCGCCGAGCCCCTCCCCTCTCTCAAAGGGGTCGGATGGGTGCATCTCAACACGGGGGACCCAGTCTATCAGTTACGTGTGGCCCACCTTGCTCAGAAGCACGGTATTCACGTCTCGGCCGACCCCGCCCAGGAGATCCACTACCGCTGGTCACCACGACAACTCGAAGAGTTGCTGCGCCTTTCGGAGATCCTCTTTGGAAACCACCATGAACTCCGACGGGCGGCCCAGTCCTTGGGAGTGGGCCGGACCGAAGGGCTCATCGAGAAAGTGCCCTTGGTGGTGGAGACCCGGGGCGAGAGGGGGGCCGTCGCTCATTTTAAAGGCGGCTCCGCGGAATGCCCTGCCTTCCCGGTCCGAACCGTCCGCTCGGTGACCGGGGCCGGGGATGCATTCCGCGGCGGGTTCTATGCTGGATGGTTCGCCGGGCTCCCGCTGGAACAGTGCCTTCGGAGCGGTTGCCGGGCCGGGGCTGAGGTGGTCCGTCGCAAGCGCTCCCTTTTTTTACCAATCGAGTCTCGGTCGAGTGAGAGGAAACATGGCAGATAGTTGGCCTTTGGCAATGGAGGCGATGACGCCGGACCCCATCACGATCGATTCGGAAGAGACGCTTTCCACCGCGCTCGGGCTGATGCGGGCCCACGGGATCCATGAGCTACCGGTTACGGCCCGGGGGAAGCTCGTGGGGTTGCTCCCCTACGATGCCATCGGCCGCCGGAACAAGATATCCCTGACCACGAAGGTGGCCCACATCATGTCCGTGGCTCCCACTGTTCCACCCAAGGCGACATTGGTGGAGGTCGCAGAGCGTTTGTTGGCCTCCGAGAGCCGGGCCGCCTGCGTCATCGACCCGCGCCAGGGGAAGCTCATCGGGATTGTCTCCAGCACCGACATCATGAAGGCGGTCATGTCGGTACCAGAGGTCTCGGCACAACCGATACGGGACCTTATGAACCCGATCTCCAACATTTTCCATGAAAAGGACACCTGTGCAACGCTGGTCCGGGTGGCTAGTACCCTCGAGCATCGTCCTGCGGCTGTGATCGATTCCAAGAACCGCCTTCTTGGCGTCGTAGGGCTGGACGAATTGGGAGATGCCCTTTGGCGCCCGGTCCAGAAGGGGCACCGCGACATCGGCGAGACCCAGGCCGCCTCCGGGGCCCTGGTCCGGAGCATCATGCGGCCGGACCCGCCCACGGTCGGGGAGCAATCCACCCTGCGCGATGCCGCGCGGCTCATGACGCGTTTCCGTATCTCGAGCATTTTCGTCGTCGATCACGATGCTCCGGTGGGAGTCCTATCGCAATCTGACGTGCTCTCCTTCGTGGTGGGCCAGCGAAAGTCCGTGGAAGGGACTTACGTCCAGCTCTCCGGGCTTGGGCCGGCAACCGATCCCTACCTACTATCCGATATGGACCGGGTCATCAGCAGGAGCCTCAAGCGGATTGCCCATGCCGAGAAACCGACCATGTTATCGATCCATGTGGCCCCGCACGCCTCCCACCGCCTCGCCGATGTGTCACTAGAGGGCCGCCTGATCACGGAAAAGTCCCGTACGTTCCACGCGGCACGGACCGACTGGAACTTGCAGGCGGCGGTCGCAGCCCTAATGGCCGAGTTGGAACGCCAGGTGCGGGAAGCCAAGAGTTACTCCCGAACGAAACGTCGCCAAATACCCCGGCGGGATCTCATTACCCGTGACACTGAAGTGCCGGGGGAAAACGAGCTCGAGGATCGTATGCGGGCCACGCTTGGGAGCGTGCCCTCGCGGGACCGACCCAATACCCCATCCCGAAAACGATGATGCCATCGGGCCGCCTCAACGAACGCAGCATGCGCCTCGCCATGCGCAAGATGGGCATGACCACAGAGGCCCTCGAAGACGTCGAGCAGGTCATCATACGCCGCAAGGCGGAGGAGGTCGTCCTCGATCATCCCGAGGTGACCCTCGTGACGGTCCAAGGGATGAAGACATTCCAGATCGTGGGCGAACCGCATTCCCGCCCCCGCGGGACTTCCCCGGACCAATCCTCTGCACCGGTATCCCCCTCAGGACCTCCCGAGGAGGACATCGACCTCGTCATGGGGCAGGCGGGATGCGACCGGACGACCGCCGTCACGGCCTTGCGCGACTCGAACGGTGAGCCGGCCGAAGCGATCCTGAAGCTTCTCGCCAAGAAGAAGGGCTGAGACCGCTCGGAACGCCTTTCCGGAGGTCGGAACGGAAGATGAGCACCATATTGACCTTCCTCCTGGTGCTCTTCCTCGTGGCCGCAGCGGCGGGACTTCTCGGTTCCCTCGGAGGGCTCGGGGGCGGGTTTCTCGTGATGCCGGTCCTCCTCATCTTCTTCAACGTCCCTTTCGTGGAAGCCGTGGGGGCAAGCGCCGTCAGCGTGCTCGCTACTTCGATCACCAGCGGGTCGGCGTACGTCCACGATCATTTGACAGATATTCGGATCGGGATGTTCCTTGAGATCGCCACCGTGCCGGGGGCGTTCGTGGGCATCGTCGCCACCATACTTCTGGCGAAAAGTGGACTCGTCTCCGTTCTCCTCGTTCTGTTGGGAGCCGTGCTTTTGCTGACGCTCCCGGGCACGCTGAAGCGACTGGGGGAAGAACTCCCGATCAATCAACATCCTGACGCCCTTTCGCAACGATTCCGGTTGAAGGGTCGCTATGAGGACCTCCGCCTGAAACGGGAAGTGCGCTATCAGGCGGAGGACACGCGCAAGGGTTTGGCGACCATGTTCTGCGCCGGGATCATCTCCGGAATGTTCGGGATCGGGAGCGGGGTACTCAAAGTGCTCGCCCTCGAGCATTACCTGAGGCTACCGATGAAGGTGGCGACCGCCACGAGCAATTTCATGATCGGGGTCACCGTGGCCGCAGGCGTCTCTGTCCTCTTCGCGGCGGGTTACATCAACCCGGCCTTGGCCACTCCGGTCGCCATCGGTACCGCCCTCGGGTCTTGGGGAGGCAGTCAGATGCTTCCCCGGCTCACAAACCGGTTCGTCCGCCTCATCTTCATTCCCATCTTGGCCGTGCTCGCAGTCGAGGTGATCTTGCGAGGGATCGGGGTGCTGCATTGAGCGAACCGATGTCCGAGCTTCCTCAGGAAGCGTACTCCACGATGGCCTTGGTCCTCCGGGTCGGGCTCGCCCTCGCCTTGGCCGTATTGCTCGGGGCCCTGGCCACGTACCTCGCCCGGTATACTTCCATCACACCGGACCAGCTTATCCAGAACAACCCGATCGAAGGATACATCTCCCCCCAGGGGCTGGTCAATGGACTTTTGGGCCTGCACTCCGAGGCCTTCATGACCCTCGGGATCTTGGTCCTTGCCGTTACCCCGATCGCCCGAGTGTTCACGGGTTTATGGTACTTCCGAAAGGCTGGGGATCGCCCACTGGCATGGGTCGCGTTCACCGTGCTGATGCTGCTGCTCATCGGGTTCTTCATCATCGGTCCCGTAGTGCGATGATCATCATCTTGCGAGTGGGTGCCCTCACGGACATCGAGCCCATCGTCGCACCCTCCTCCTGGGGAGAAGAGTGGCGGGAAATCTTCCTCCTCGAGCTCGTCCCGATCATGGAGAACCGTCTCACCCTGCAGCGAGCGCTTCGGGATCCCCCACCGGAAGGCGGATGGGTCGTGTTCACTAGCGCCAACGCTGTGCGGTTTGCCCTGGCGTTCATGGAAGTGGACCCGAATCCGCCTTCCGAAGCGAACCCTTTCAACCCGTGGCGAGTGGCTGCGATCGGGGGTCAGACGGCCGAGGAGCTCGGGCGTCATGGGATCTCCGTCGACCTCATTCCTCCCCAGGCGGACGGCCGGTCCTTAGTAGCCGCGGTCCGATCCCGAGGGGCGCGTAGGGTCCTCTGGCCCGCCAATATCTCCCATCGCCAAGACATGTTGCGTGAGCTCGATGCGGGAGGTATCCCGGTCGAAGAAATACCCGTCTACGGGGAGGAACGCAGCGGAAGCGCCGAGGAAGAGCTCTCCCGTCTTCTCGCTACGGGGCAGATACGGGCGCTCGGCTTCACCACCGAGAACACGGTGCGAGCCTTCCAAGGGTACCTTGAAGGCACGGGTCGATCCCTCGAACCGGAATTCTCGCGAATCCTCTTCGGGGCCATCGGCCCGACAACGGCTCGAGCCTTGGAACGGGCCGGGGTCGCACATGTGGTCGTCCCCAGAGTTGCCTCCGTTCGAGAGCTGATCTCGGAACTGCAGTCAGCTCTCAGGTCGGGGAGCCAAGACCCCGCTTGCTCAGATCGTCAGCCCGATAATTCTCCTCCCTAGGAACCCACGTGAAGGTCACCTTGGAGAACTCTTGCGCCAGTGCCAAGAGCCGTTCGTGGTAGGGTTTTAAGTGGGATGCCCGGACCCGGTATTCACCGGAAAACTGCCGGATAACGAGTTGGCTGTCCCCATAGACATCAACCACCCCGTGGAAACCTCGACTCAAGAGGTATTCGAGGGCTTTTACAGCCGCGGTGTACTCGGCCACATTGTTCGTGGCAAGGTCACCGGGAAGTCGCAGACTGCCAAAGTCCTCGTGGACAAATCCGGGTCCCTCTACCACACAACCCCACCCGCCGACATAGTGCCCACCGATGGACGCGGAGGCTCCGTCGAAGTGGACTACGGCTCGTTCCATTCTCCCGAAGGTGGAGCGGATGGTGCGGGGGTTTCCGTCCCCGCTTCGGACGATGCCGGTGATGGTGCCTCGGATGGGCCCCTCTTCCGGCTTCTTCGTAGGACCAGGAATGCGGCAATTGCAACGGCCGCCACTATTACGACGATGAGGATCCACAAGATGCTTCCCGACAGCGGACTCGCTGAGCTCTGCCCTTGCGAAGCCTGCACTTGCAGGGTGAGGTTAGACTGGGAGGTCTTCCGGTCGGCATCGGTCACTGTGACAGTGATCAAGAAAGTACCCTTGCTTTGTGGGATACAACTCAACGTGCTTGCATTTGCGGTGGTGCATCCCGAGGGGAGATTCACATACGTGAAAGAGTATGGCAGCACGCCACCGCTCGCCGTGACGGTCAATGTGACCGCCTTACCCACGGTTGCCGGGTTCACTGAGGCGGTGAACGAGGTGATCTTGAGAGGCGATACGTGGTTGGGTGGTGAGTTGACCGTTACGGTGACAGAAGACGACGCAGTGTGTGCATTCGCATCGGTGACCGTAACGTAGACCGTGAAGGTGCCTGCCGCGGACGGCGTGCAAGTCAGGCTCGGGATGTTGGAACTCGAACAGCCCGTGGGTAGCCCGGTGTACGCGTAGGTGTACGGTGCCTTCCCACCCGAGGCCGATGCGGTGAAGGTGGTCGAGTTTCCGAGTACAAGGCTGGAGGGAGTAGCCACGAGGGATACTGTCGGATAACCGGACGGGGCTTGAACCACGAGGACCAACGAATCATTGGCGGATCTTCCTTGGGCGTCGGTGACCGTCACAACCACCGTGAAGCTTCCCGATATGGTGGGTGTGCAGGTGAGCTGCTCAGTGCTCTGGCTTTGGCATCCGGTGGGCAGCCCTTGGTACTTTTCAACATAGGGAGCGGTTCCGCCCGATATGCCCAAGGAAAGGGTGGTGCTGCTGCCCAACGTGACCGGGTTTGGTTTCGCCGTGAATGTGGTGATCGACGGCCCACCTTGACTCGGGGCATTTACGTTCAAGGTAGTGGATGCGGTCGTCCAGTACCCTTTGGCATCCGTGACGTTGACCTGCACAGTGTACGACCCGGTGGAAGTGGGGGTACACGACAAGTTCGCAAGGCTCGCCGCGGCACACCCACCGGGCAATCCACTATAAGCGTACGAGAACGGAAGGGTTCCACCGGTTACGGTCACGGAGAACGTGGTGCTGTTCCCCACCACGATGGAGGACGGGTTCGCAATGAAACTCGAGATCGAAGGCCGGCTCGCGTTCTTAATCAGTGTGAGATTCGCATAAGTGGTCTTCCCCTGCAAGACAGTCACGGGCACGGACGCGGAGGCATATCCCGGTGCGGAAGCTGCCACGGTGTACGATCCGGGAGTCTCCGTTACGGCCCCTTTTCCTCCCGGTGTCGAGAGAGGGATACCTCCGATTGTCACGGAGGCATTCGTTGGGACCACTGAGACTTGGATGGCGCCTCGATCCGCAACCCCATAGACGTTCCCATCCTCCCCGGAAAAATAGAGCCACTCGGGGGTGGAGAGCGGGGAGCCGAAGAAGGAAGTGCCGCTTTCGAGGCTGATCATGGGGTGGCTCGAGGTCGGTGAGAACCAGTCTATAGCGCCTCCTTGCGTGTCGACAACGAGGTCGGAACCCGACAACACTGCCGACCCACCTTGCATGCTATGGGTGGTGTTGGACCAGAGCTGGGTAAGCGATGGGCTGGTAGAGAACGCCCGGAATGTGGAATTATCTCCGACGTAAAGGTCTGACCCCCAACACAAGGGCGTGGCCGTCGAATCGTTGAGCGGAGCAGGGGTCCCTACAGTCCCGGTAGGAAGAGAAATGGGGTAAAGACCGCCTTCGGGGCTCGTAACGTAATAGCTCGACCCGCACAACGCACCGGCGGCAAAGGTCCCACCGGGCACGGGCGCCGTCCACTGGACGGACCCGGTCAAGTTCACCGCGATGACTCCCGCGCGTGTGGCGCTCAAGAGCAAAAAGTGGTCCGATGAATCATAGACCGGGGACGCGTAGAGAGGGGTTAGGCTGACTGCCTTCTCCCAGAGCAGGGTGTGGGTAGAAGAATCTATGGCGAAGAGCGAGCCATTCTGGAGAGTTCCATAGAGGGTGGTCCCTACCAAGGTCAAATTGTTGTATATGGGCGCGTCAAGCGAAATGTTCCAGGCGAGATTCCCCGTTGAATTATAGGCCGCCACCGTACCCCGAAGTGTGGTTGCGATGGCACCTCCTCCGGGGAGGGGGGTGGGAGATGAGCGGCATCCCGAGCCCAGAGACCGGGCCCAGTTGAGCGCACCCGAGATCGGATTCAGGCTCCGGAGGACTCCATCCAGACCACAGGAGTAGAGTGAGTTCCCGGACAAGACAGGTGGATTTGTGATGACATTCGCTGTCTGAAAGGTCCAGTTCACTTCATGGTTCGTCAATAGGGTGGGCTGGTACTTCCCAAGGAATCCCGCGCCCACCGGCTGCGGAGCCCAAGGGATGGAGAACGTTTGGTTATTGGGACCATAGACCGACTGGTTCAGCGGAGCTCGAGGGGTTTCGGAAAAGTTGAAGAAATCCAACGGAAGGTTCGACTCGTTGTCCAACCACCCGAGGGAGGGCAATCCCCAGTTCCACTCGACGAAATGGAGCAAAGAGGAAGGGGTCAAAAAATCATGCGAGACGTATCCTTCCTTTGCGTAGGGGGAAATAACGATCATGGGTACGCGGAGACCCGTCCCGTACGGGGTTGCGACCGGACTCGGGCTCGAGTCGAAGAATCCGCCCCCCTCATCGTATGTAAGGAATATCGCCGTTGAGTTCCAATAGGAGCTTTCCTCGACCGCGTGGACCAACTTCAGGAACGATTGCTGTCCCTGGGTCACGTTCCCTCCGATGAAGGAGGTATTGGCATCCGAGGGATGTTCCGTGCAGCAGGTCCAATCCGAGGTGAACCAAGAGACACTGGGGAGAGTCCCCGCTGTCAGGTTCCCGTAGATGTTGTTAAAGTACTGCAGTTGGGGGATGGCTCCCGTTGTGTTGTATTCGTTCTGTAGCCATCCATAGTAGAGTTCAGGAGACAATTGAGCCGCCGGGTCCGAACTGTTGAGGTAGGTGAAATACCAACAGGGATCCGTAGGGAAGAGTGCAAGGGTGCACGAACTGCCGGGGAACTCATTGTAGTTCCCATCATACGAGGCCCAAGAGATTCCCGCCTTTTGGAGTTCCTGCGGAAGGTTCGGAACATTGATCACATCGCCCGGCGGATTGCTGTCGCTTGTCGCCGCACCGGGAGAGATGCCGTAATAGTACAACCGATTCGGCAGCGTGGGTCCGGCAAAATCTGTGTAGTAGTTGTCGGCCACGCCATATTCCCCCGCCAAACCGAGGGAGTTCGCCACAATGTAGGATGGGAAGAGCCCATTCGCCTCCCCTCCATCCGTATAAAAGAAGCCGTCCATGGAGCCGTTATCTTGTTCGTTCAGGATGTGGGACTCCCCGTGCTCAGGATTGGAGAAGCTCTGGTTCCCACCGTACGACCAGGTCAGCGGATATTCTGGGTGGTAGGAAGTGACATTGGCGTAGGTTCCCGGTTGAGGAATTCCTCCGGGTGGGAGCCCAAATGCTCCCGAAAAGTTCGAGAAATAGTTGTCGAAGGCGTGGTTCTCTTGGATCAAAATGATCACATGCTTTATCGGAGTTCTGGTGTGCGGGACGATGAGAACGGATTGCGGACTCGAACCGTGACTTCCGGCAATGTTGTCAACTACGGAAGGTCCCAAGCTGGACAACAGCGTGACAGGAAACATCGACACGATTAGCAGGCAAAGCACTATCGTCGCAAGTACGGGTGCGCGCATGAGCAACGCGCTACACTTTCGCAGGCTTCATAAGCCTTTCTTCGAGCCCAATCCCCCCGGGGTCGAGACCCGGCCCTGGAAAAGGGTGAGCTAACAGGTACGATCGGGGCGCGAATCCACTGACCGGACCTGATCGACTGGGGAAAATCCACCGGGTTGGTAAATGCCGTTCTTGCGCTCTACCTAACTTCTGTCTCCGGCATTGAGGATCCGAAGTACTCAATGGCCGCGCTCATCGCCCCAGATAAACTTGTGCTCCTGAAGCATTAGGCGGACGTTGAGATGGTCGGCCAACACCCACTCGGCCATCTCCCTAAGAGGCGAACCCCAGACGGGTTGGAAGACGACCTGGGAAGGGATCGGGTGAGTTCGCAGGAATTCCCGGGCATAGGCGTAATCCTTCCGGTCGGCGATCACGAACTTCACCACATCTTGGGGGCGGAGGTAGGACAAATTCTCCATCCGCATCGTGTCCTGCATTCCGGATGCCGGACACTTAACATCAAGACTGATGATGGTGTTGGGAATCCGTACGTAGGGAGCAATGTCAAGTGAACCTCCCGTTTCGATGACGGTCCGATACCCACCTTCCGAGAGCCGACGGGTCAGGTCTAAGCTCTCGGGCTGGAGGAGGGGTTCCCCCCCGGTAAGGCAAACGTCCTTCGTTTGGAACACCGCGATCTTGTCGAGAACCTGCTGGATCGAGGCCTCGGAGCCCTCCCCGAACGAGTACGTGGTGTCGCACCATGTGCATCGAAGATTGCAGCGAGCCGTCCGAATGAACGCCGTTCGTGCGCCCGTAAGAGGCCCTTCACCTTGGAAGGAGTGGAATATCTCGATGATTCGCATCCGTCCTCTGACCCCCCCGTACATAATTAAGTGTAGCTAATTCGGCCTGGACTGCCAAGACGGGCGCCAAAATCGTGTCGGAGTCGAGTCCTGCGGTCCGTGAGCAGCATTGGCAGGCGGCGTGGCGGGCCCGGGGGCTGGGCAGGGCGGTCGCTGTGGTGGGGCGACCGAAGTACTACATCTTGTTCGCCTACCCCGGACCCTCGGGTTTCCAACATGTTGGGCACATGCGCGGCTTTAGCTATGCAGATTCCTTTGCCCGGTACCACCGCATGCGGGGAGAGGCTGTCTTCTTCCCCGGGGGAACACACGCTAGTGGCTTACCCGCCATCACCTTCTCGGCTAAAGTGGCCCGGGGAGATGCCGACATCCTCGCAGAACTGAGATCGCGCGGGCTCTCAGAAACTGACATCCACCGGCTCGAAGTACCGGAAGAGGCCGCTCGTTTCCTAGGTGAAGATTACTGGAATCTTTGGGAGAGGTTCGGTATGCTCATGGACCGTACCTCCCATGTCACAACGATCGACGCTGACTACCAGCGGTTCATCACATGGCAATTCACCACGTTGAAAGCCTTGGGGCGCCTGGTCCAGAAACCGTACTTTGCACCGTACTGCCCTCGGTCTGGACCGGTGAGCGTGGACCCATCGGAGACGGATCTCTCCTCGGGGGGAACGGCGGAGATGGTCACGTATACGCTCGTCCCCTTCACCCTACCTGACGGCCGGATCCTCTTGACCGCCACGTTGAGACCAGAGACTGTCTATGGGGTCACCAACCTCTGGCTTCCCCCCTCTGGCACTTTGACCGAATGGGCCTTCGAGGGAAAGACCTACCTGGTGAGTCCCTCGGCGGCCACAAGGTTGACCGAACAACTCGGAGGCACTCGCGGTGGCTCTGTCGACGTGGGGGCGTTGACCGGCTCCAAGGTCACCGTACCGATCACCGGAGCCGAAGTGTCCCTGTTCCAGAGCTCACTCGTTCAGCCTGGAGTGGGGACTGGCGTCGTGATGAGCGTTCCCGCGCACGCACCGGCAGATTGGGTAGCTGTCCAAGCCCTCGCTCCCTCCGACCGGGATCGCTTGACGAAGGATATCCGCCCCATCATCGAGGTATCCGAGAGCGGGTTAGGTCCATCGGATCGGCAGGTCCTCCAGGGGGAAGGGGTACCCGCTGCCCGGGTTGTGGCTGCCTTGGCGATCAAGGACCTTGGAGATTCTGGCCTCGTTCAGGAAGCGACCGCACGCCTCTATCGTATCGAGATGCGTGCGGGGCTCATGACGGTGGGAGAGTATCGAGGCGAGCCCGTGGCCACGGTTCGGGAAAGGATCGCCCGCCAGCTCTTTCCGGAAGGCGCCCGCGTGTTGCGCGAGTTCTCCGAGAAGGTGATATGCCGCTGCGGGGAAGAGGTCACCATCCGCCGTGTGCCAGACCAGTGGTTCCTTGCCTACGGGTCGTCGGAATGGAAGTCCCGGGTGATCGATCAGGTGCAACGGATGGGCTTTCATCCCCGGGAGTACCGTGACGAACTGCCGGGGATCATCGAGTGGTTCGAGGACCGGCCTGCCGTCCGCAAGGGTCGTTGGCTCGGAACTCCCTTCCCCCTCGATCCCAGTTGGACCATCGAACCCATTGCAGACTCCACTTTCTACCCCGCGTACTACATCATTCGCCGGTTCGTGGCGCAAGGCGAGCTTCGGGTCGACGACCTGACGAACGAGTTCTTCGACTATGTTTTCCTCGGGAAAGGTTCCGGGGGAAACCTGGCCAACCGCGAAGTGCTCGAACGGGCCCGACGTGAGTTCTTGTATTGGTATCCTGTCGACATCAATCTGGGTGGGAAGGAGCACAAACGGGTCCACTTCCCGGTTTTCCTGTACGTCCATGCAGCGATGCTTCCTGCTGAGTTGCAGCCCCGGGGAATCTTCATCAACTGGTGGATGACCAACTACTCCGGGGACAAACTCTCCAAGAAGGACCAGAAGGGGGGAGCGGTGCCCCCGGTCGATGTTGTGCTCGCGACATACGGGGCCGATGGGCTGCGCCTTTACTACAGTCTGAGCGCATCACCCTTCCAAGACATCCAATGGGAAGAGACTCAATGTCGGAACGCGCGGGCTCGACTGGATGACATTTTGAGGATGCTCACGGAGATCCGTGCATTGCCGGAACCGACCTTCGGTACCGATGCGCTGACCGCTCATATCGATCGCTGGTTCTCCTCCCGATTGCATGCGATCATCCATGAGGTTCGGAGGGCGTGGGACGACTACGATCTTAGGACGGTGGCGCAAGATACCTACGTTGCCCTGCCTACGCTTTTCCGAAGGTACTCAGCTCGTGGGGGTTCCAATACAACTCTACTTCGTCGGGCTGCCGAGACATGGTCACGGTTACTTTCGCCGATCACTCCGCACATCGCCGAGGAGGCCCGGGGGCTCTTCGTACCGTCGGGAACGCTCGCCGCTGAAGGCATCTTCCCGACCGGTGAGGAGTTCGCTTCGCACCCAATCTCCATGGTGCTGGAACAGGTGGTGGAGCAGTTAGAGGAGGATGTAGGGTCCCTCCTTAAGATTTGGACAAAGAGCCCAGCCCGACTCGATCTCTTTGTGGCCGCCCCCTGGAAGTATCGGGCGGTCGAATTGATCCCTCCATCCATGACCGGAGGGCGCCTCGATATGAAATCCTTCATGGAACGGGCGCGCCAAGACCCTCAACTCGTACCGTGGGTAGGTGAGCTCGCGAAGTTCGGGGCCGAGTACCGAAAGGAGGGGGAATCCTCTCGGTGGGTGGGGCTCTCTGCCTCTGAGGAGCGCTCCATCCTAGATGAGGCCCGTCCCTTTCTGTCCAAACGCTTCCACATCCCGCAGGTTTCTGTCTGCCCAGAAGAGGAGGGCACCGACACGACGGACCCGGGGAGCCGCCGCAAGCGCGCCCGACCCGGCCATCCCGCGATTGTTCTCTCCTGATCCGGAACGCCAACGGCAGAACTCGTCCCATCCGACGCACTAGAGATCGCGCCGGAGATGATGGGAAAGTGCTTGGACGATCTTCTCCCTTGCCTCCGGGGTCCACGGACGGGGTGAGGCCGGTGGGTTCTCTCCCCATAACGTTGGGGCCGATTCACCGAACGTCGACCAGAATTCCTTCCGCCAAGGCTCCGGAAGTGCCGCATCGGCACCAGGGACGCCCTCACCGGAAAGAACGATCGCATCTTGGGCGAGGATGCGGGCGACGTTCGAAGCTTGATACCCCCCGCCCCCGACCAACACCATCTTCCCGCCACAGAGATCGTGCGATAGGCGATGGACCGTGCCCAAGGCTTCCTCGTACGCGACCCGGGTGTACTCGAGATGGGCCAGGGGGTCTCCCGAATGCGCATCGACACCGCACTGCATCAGGATGAGATCCGGGCCATAGTTCTCGATCAGTGGGGGAACTATCCGCCGAAAGAGCGAGATGAAATCCCCATCTCCGGTACCCGGGGGCAGGGGGATGTTCGCCTTGGTCCCACGACCTTCTCCGGCTCCCACCTCACCGACAGAGCCGGTTCCGGGAAAGAGCGTCCGCCCATCCTGATGGAAGTCAATGTCTAGGACCCGGGCATCCTCATAGAAGCCATACATCACGCCATCACCGTGGTGCGCGTCGATATCGATGTAGGCCACCTTTCGAAACCACCCCTCTTTGAGTCCGGTCGCCAGAGCGACACCGATGTCGTTGAAGACACAGAAACCGCTAGCAGCTCCGGGGGAAGCATGGTGGAGCCCTCCCGCCAGGTTGGTCGCATGAAGGGCTCCGCCGGAACTGACGGTTCGGACCGCTTCCACCGTGGCGGAAACAATCCGCGCCGAAGCTTCCCAGACCCCAGGAAACGCCGGCGTATCTCCCCGGTCCAGGAGGCCAGGATCTGGGCTCTCACTCTCCCGCCGGACTCGGGCGATGTGCCGGGGGGTGTGGAAGTTGCGCAAGATTTCCTCCGACGGAAGGTTGACCTTTGCTTCCCGCCGGATCCCGCGCCGGGAGAAAAAACCCGTCGCTTCCAGAAGCCGCACAGCCGCCGCCCGAGACCGTTCGGTGAACGGGTGTCCCTCACCAAAATCGTACTCGAGGAAACGGGGGTCCCAGATCAGGTGCACATCGCAAACGTTCTTTGCGTTCATCTTCATCGGTTCCGCGAACAACCCCGGGGGGAAGACCATATCCTCAAGCGGTTCTCTCCGAGGTCTGAGCGGTGGGGGCAGGGCGACGGGATTCGAAGGGACGCGGTGTGATGGAGAGAGGTCCAATCCGCTATGACACCGGCAATCGGGTTCCGGACGTTAACCTCACCAGCTCCCACTGACACATTCACTTGAAGTTCATGTACATCCGGGAGGGGACCGGGTGCGGGTTGACCTGGGCATACTTTGCGGAAGACTTGTGCGAATAGTCGTGCAGGATCTCGCCTTCGATCTCGAAGTAAATGAGCTGCCCTATCGGCATCCCGGCGTAGACGCGAACGGGGATCTTGGAAGACATCTCAAGCGTCCAGTAATTCGCGTAACCGACATCCCCCTTCCCTGCGGTGGAGTGGATGTCGATCCCAAGCCTGCCTACACTGGATTTACCCTCGAGGAAGGGGACGTGCCGATGGGTCTCAGTGTACTCTTCTGTCACGCCGAGGTAGAGTTGGTTCGGATGGAGGACGTACCCTTCGGGTGGGATCTCGAACTCCTTGACCGGATTCGGCTGGCGGGCGTCAAGCTCCGGGCAATCGTAGGTCGACAAGTACTTCCCAAGATGCACGTCATAGGAGTTCGAGCCCAGGCACTCGCGGCGAAAGGGCTGGATGACGATCGTACGTCGTTCGATCTCTTCGAGGATCCGGGAATCCGAGAGGATCATTCCATCATCCCTTCGAGTGCGGGGCGGTCCCCTCATGCGGCAGGGTTCGTTCAAGATCCGCCATCTCCCGCGGGGTGAGTCGGTGCATCAGGGCGAGGTCCGCGGCCTCCATGACATCCGTCGGGTCGACCTCCGAGCGTCCTTCGAATGCGGCATTGGTGCGGGCCAGCTGCTCCATCAATACATCGAGACGGGAACTCTGTTTGTCGAGGATCGTCATCCGCGCGACGAGGGCGAGGATCTTCGTAGAGATGGCAACAGAGGCGACCTTTTCTCGAGCTCCACGGATGTTCCCGAGAGTGTCTTCGATCGCCGCCCGGTACTTCTCCCGGAAAGGCCCGGGGGCCTTGCGGAACTCGGCGTTCCTGTGCATGATCTCAAGGCGCTCCTCTACCGTGTTGGGGCTGGAGACCTCCACATGCAGGGTGAAGCCGTTCAGGAGGTGATAGGCATGCTCGTCCTCGTCCTTGAGGCTGCTCAACAGCATCTGGGGCATCTCCGAAGCGCCCGGTCCTTCGGTCCGGCGATGCGCCGGGGGGAGGGAAAGCGTGGCGCATTGGAGGTAAGTGTCGACAAGATAGGTGGCCATCTCCTTACCGTAATGGACCCGTCCCGTCAGGTATCGCTCCTCGTCGTTCCACGGTCGGAACTCCTCGGGCCGGCCCACGAGGTCTTTCTCCATCGGTGCCAGCATCTCGGCGAAGGCTAGCAGCAAAGAAAACTTCCCGTTCCCTTGGCGCCCCCAGAGCACGACACCGTTCACGTTCGGGTTGATCGCATTGAGGAGCAGGGCCCGTTTCGCCTTCTCCAACCCCACGAAGGCCGGGAACGGATACAGGGGTTTTTGGAGAGCGTGAGACAACCGGGCATAACGACCCCGCTTGAGGAGGCGGACACGGAAATCCTCCTCGATCCGGTGTCGTTCCTTCTCCACAGAACCCGCGAACTTCTCCTTAAGGTCCGCTTCCGCTTCCGACAGTTTCTGGCGATGTTCGTGTTCCACGCGGGCGACCTCGGTATCGAGCTTCCGGGCATTCTCGTTCTCGATCCGGGCCCGCTCTAGATCGATTTTCTGTTGCGCAGCCTGCTCGGCCGCCGCCTGGAGCTCCTTTGACCGGCTGCGGAGGTCCTCCTCGATTTTTGTCTGGGCTTCGGTAAGCTTTTGGCGGTATTCGAGCTCAAGCGCGCGACGGAGTTCTGCCTCTCGGTTCCGGAGGTCGCCCTCGAACCTCTCCTTAAGTTCCTCCTCCCTCTTCCTTAGCTTGGCCTGGAAGGTCTCTTCAAGGTCACGTTTGTCGCGGGCGAGGTCCGCATCCGAACGGCGCTGCAAATCCTCCTGGAACGCTTTGCGCTCCTCGGCGAACTTGGCCCGTAGGGTTTGCTCTTGCTTGGCGAACTCCTCAGCGAACTCGCTGGACAGCTTCTCGCTCCGTTCTTCGAGCGCGGCCGCTTGTTTTTCGCGAAGCTCCCGTTCGAGCTTCTCTAGGGCCGCACGGTGCTCCCGTTCCTTTTCTCCAAGGCGGGATTCGAAATCCTTGTGGGCGTTTTCCAGCTCCCGTCGATGACGTTCCTCGAGCTCCTTTTGCTTCCGAGCGATGCCCTCGGCGATCTTCTTTTGGATGAAGGCCATCTCGGCATCGAGCTCGCTTGCGGTTGTCTCAGGATCTGCCACGGGTTATCACCAATCCTCAGGGATGGCAACCTGCGCGGGAAGATAATAGTGGCGGGAGGGGTCCCCTCAGATGCTCTCGGAGATCAGGCGCTTCAGACGGTCGCTGGAGAACTCCGCTTGCTCGAAAGGCTTGCGGCGCATCCGGTGAGGAAGGACCATGTCGGCCACACGGAAGATGTCGTCCGGGTTGACCTCAGCCCGCCCCTCATAGGCGGCGAGGGCGGCTGCCCCTCGCTCGATCATGATGTCGGCCCGATGACCATCAACCCCGAACTGTGTCGTTACCTTGGGTATGGCGGCAAAGAGCTTCGGAGGGAACTTGACCTGCGGAAGGACCTCCCGGGCCTTCCGGATGCGGGCGCGCACCCCTTCCTGATCTTGATCGAACCGCCCTCGGAAGGTCACCGGGTCGTTCTCGAAGTCCATCCGGCGCTGGACCACCTCCATCCGCTTGTCCAGCGCTTCGATCCCAGTCACGGATACTTCGAGGGCGATCCGGTCAAGCAGCTGAGGGCGAAGACCTCCCTCCTCAGGGTTCATACTGCCGACCATGACGAACCGGGCAGGGTATCGCACCGACACCCCCTCCCGTTCCACCGTCACAACCCCCATGGCCGCCGCATCCAAAAGGACGTCGACGACGTAGTCGTCAAGAAGATTGATCTCATCCACGTAAAGGACGCCGCGGTTCGCCTCGGCAAGGACACCGGATTCGAACGAGAAGACCCCTTCGGTCAAAACCTTGCTAACATCGAGCGTGCCGACGACCCGGTCTTCCGTGGCGTTCAACGGGAGGTCCACCACCCGAAGAGGTCGGCTCTTCACCGGGAGGGACTCCGGTGGGGTCTGGTCGTACTTTTCGTGGCACTCCCAACACCAGAAGTTCTGCTTTTCCGGGTCGCAGGAGAAGCGACAGCCGTCAATGACCCGGATCTCCGGAGTGATCTCGGCCAGGCCCCGAACCGTGACCGACTTTCCGGTTCCCTTCTGGCCCGTGATGAGCACTCCGCCGACCAGGGGGTCGATCACATTCAGTATCAGGGCGAGCTTCATTTTGTCCTGCCCAATCACCGCCGTGAAAGGGAAGAGGGAATCCTTACGTCGCTCCCGGGCCTTGTCCACGAGGTTCCCTCCCTTGGGTTTCCTCGCTCCTTCGGGCTCCGTCGCGGGCTTGAGGATGGCCTCAACCGTAAGCTTGTTCTCGATCCGGTTTTGGACCTCCACCTCGGAAACCCCGCCACTTCCTTCAAGTACTGCTTTCACGGGGACTGCCGCCGCAACGACGGCACCGGAGGGGGGTTGCACAAACTGAGCCGTAACAGACTTTGGTTTGGCGCCCTCGATGAGCATGGTGCCACAGACGGTGCAGGCGACCGCATTCGGTTCGACAATGTTGCCGCAGTTGGCGCAGCGTACATCCCCCTCCGCCAATTCCGCACCACAGGCCGGACAAACACCCGACTGATACGGAACTGACGCGGAGCATACCGGACAGAGGGCGTCGCTTTCTGTGAGCGGCTGGTTGCAAGAGGGGCAAAAAAGTGCCTCCTTCGGCACCTCGGCCTGGCAGTGCCCGCATCGGCAAATGCTCTCATCGAACAGGGCGCCACAGTTTTCGCACCGGTCAGAATAAACATTGGTCACGGCCCCGCATGCAGGGCACAAGGATTCGTCCCCTACGAACTTCTCCTCACCGAGGATCTCATCGAGTACCGATTCGGATTCCTTCAGCGACCGGCGACCCTCGACCGGTGCTTCTGAGAGCTGCCGGTCCGTCTTCTTCAGAATGGAATCCAGATCATCGGCGATGTCGTTGAGCGTGGAGTCGAGGTCCCTTTCCTCTACCTTTTTGGTATTCACCGGGGGAGGCCCTTCATCATCCATACCCAGCCCTCTGTCTCCTCTCCACCTCAATGCAGGAAGTGGCTCAGCAGGTAGAGTGCCGTTCCCACCAGAAGAAGAACAACCCCGGTCTTCGTGGCTCCGCCCCCCTTGAAGAACTTATCCGTCTTTGAGGGAGGTCCGGCCCCTTCCTTTGCCTTTGCTGCCCCCGCAAGGTCAGCCTGGCAGGCGGGGCAGGACTTCTCCCCTCCCTTCAGAGGTTCCCCGCAGAAGGGGCAACTGGACTTTGGCGTCACAACAGCAGGGGCTTCAGCAACGGGAGTGAGGGCCTCCCGCGGGGCATCGCGCCTGGGGACGGCACCCAGTCGGCGACGAAGCTCCTCCCGGAGTGCCTCTGGTCCTTGTTCACTGGCACGGACCAAGGCTGGGAAGTCCTTGGAAAGCGCTTGGATGGCTTGATCGAGTGGGAGACCGAGATTCTCGAGTTCCTTCTCGAGCCGGGTGAGGCGCTCCTCCTTCTCCCGGATTTCCTTCTCTGACTTCAAGACCCGGAGTTTCTTGACGCGCTTCCAGTCCTCCGGTCGGGAAGCCGCGCCGGCGTGCATTGCTGGGAAAGAAGGGCCGTGACCGTTGCCGGGTTCGTGGCTCTTGGAAGCACTACCATTCAGTGTTAGGCGAACGAAAGGTACCCCTTCCAGCCGAGATCGGAGCGATTCCCCCCTACGGATCGACGCCTCCAACACTTGAAGCCGTCGCTTGAGGGCCACGAATCCCTCCCGATACGACTCCTTGTCCACGCGCCCGCTCGCCATCCCTTCGGTCAGATCGGCGATCTGCCCGATGAGCCGTCCCTTCTCCTTCTCCATCGATTCAATCCTCGGCAAGAGCTCCTTGTGGAGGTCGGTGGCCTCCTCCACTATCTTCTTGAGCGCCGGGGACCGTTGCATGGCTGCGTCGAGCAGCTTGCGGTCCGAACTTGCTGTCGCCGGTGTGGAGAAGAAGAGTTCCGGCATGATGAGGTTGTGTCCCTCAAGCTTTCGAACCAGGGCATCCGCCTCTGCGAACCATGGAGACCGGTAGATGTAGCCGCCGGGAGTCTCGGTGAGGGCTTCGGCCGGGAGTTCAAGATACTGCTCTGACGCCAGGATCTTGTAGGCCAAGGGCTTGCCTGAAGACCGATCCACGAACACGTCATCCACAATGCCGAGGATGGGCCCGTCCTCCTCGACGTACACCGGCGCGCCAAGGTTCTTCTTGCCCGTCGGCCAAACGCTTTCTCGAAGACTCTTCATGACCCCCATGGGTCCCTTTTAAATAGAGGGTCTTCCGACATTTAAAGATGACCCCTCAAATGTTACGACCAAC
>JAJYXQ010000069.1:24377-70916 GCA_021796385.1 Thermoplasmata archaeon
CGAATCAACTGCCTACCCCGTTCGCTTAGCACAGGCTTGAGTATCTCGATGTTGGCGTTGGGTCGCCAAAGGGGGGGGTGGGGTCCGTGACCCTACCTCCCTTTCTAACCATTCCGTACCTTCTCCGGCGAAGAAGACGGTGGGAGTATAGTCTAGCACAAGATTAAATAGGGAACGCCATCTTGCGAGTATCGCAGAGCCCACTATGTCCGAAAGCGTTGTCGCCGCACATCCTGAGCACGCTTCACAAACGACCCCGTCCCAGCCTCCCGTTGCCCGGGTCCTCCGTGACCTTTCGGTTCTCACGGGTGGTCAGGGGGGCGATGGTACACTTACGGTTTCCGATCTCCTTGCTCGGTACTTCCATGCGCAGGGAATGTACGTGTACAATTCCCGCAGCGTCCTTTCCCGGATCCGGGGGGGATATGCCGCCGCATCGTCCCGGGCCTCGGTCGAACCCACCATGGCCCAGAAGGCGCTCCAAGATGTCATTGTGGCCTTCCATCAAGACGCGATAACCTTTGGCGAGAAGACCCTTTCGGCCGACGGGTTCATTCTGGGAGACGAGAAGGTCGTGACCAACCCGGGCCAGAATACCGTTCTCCTCCCTATCTCGATCACCGCCGCGAGCAAGCTGGGAAACCCGCTGTACAAGAACGTGATTGCCTTCGGGGCGCTTTCGGTACTGATGGGTATGGACCGTGAGGTCGCCCGCAAGGTTGTAGAACAACGGTTCGGTCGGCGCAGCGAGGAAGCCCGGGCCAAGAACCTCTCCGCCTTCGACATCGGCGTCGAGTTGGCGGCGAAGAGCCCCGGCCCGAAACCCCGGTTCTCTGTCGAGCGGGGAACCGCCAAGGATCAGGTTCTTCTCACCGGGAACCAGGCCCTCGCGTACGGTTTTGTCGTGGGTGGTGGACGCTTCTTCGCAGGATATCCGATCACCCCGGCGACCCCGGTCATGGAGACGTTGATGAAGATCCTACCCCAGTATCACGGGGTAGTACGACAAGCGGAAGATGAACTATCGGCCATCAACATGACGCTCGGCGCCGCCTATGCCGGAGCTCGGGCGATGACGGCCACCAGTGGCCCCGGCTTCTCGTTGATGACTGAAGCGCTCGGGCATGCGGGTGAAGCCGAGATCCCCGTGGTCATCACGGATTGCCAGAGGGTCGGTCCGAGCACAGGTGAACCCACAAGGAATGAGCAGAGCGATCTTTTCCACGCAGTTTTTGCATCCCATGGAGAGTTCCCCCGTTTCGTGCTCGCTCCGGGCTTCCCCCAAGATGCTTATGACATCGGTATCCAGGCTCTGAACCTTGCCGAGAAATGGCAATTGCCAATAATCCTCCTTTTGGACCAAGCCCTGGGGGAAAACATGCAGACGACCCCGCGCCTCACCCTTAAGGGGGTCTCTGTCGACCGAGGCAAGCTGTTGAGCCAGGAAGCACTAGACGCCTTGGCGGCTTACAAACGCTACGAATTCACAAAGGACGGCGTCTCCCCCCGTACGATTCCCGGTATGAAGGGCGGGCAAAGCCAGGTGACAGGCAACGAGCACGACGAGTGGGGTCATGTCTCCGTCAACGTCGAGAACCGGAAGATGATGATGGCAAAGCGCATGACCCGACTGCGCCTAGCCAAACCTGACCTGCCTCCTCCTATCATCTGGGGGGATGAGAAGGCAAGGGTCGGCTTCATCGGATTCGGGTGTACCTTCGGACCCATTCGCGAGGCGCAGGGCCTCCTCAAGCGCAAGGGGATCTCCAGCCGATTCTACCAAGCCCGTACCCTTTGGCCCGTCCCTATCGAGACACTTGCGCCTTTCCTGAGCAGTGTGGATGTTGTCTTCGTGGTAGAACACAACTTCATGGGCCAGTTCGCCCGACTTATCCGTAGCTTCGTGACCGCTCACAACATCGAGAGTATCGTGAAGTACGATGGCTCCTCTTTTGTGGCCGAAGAGATTGCGGGTCACGTGGAACAGATGATGAAGGAGCACGCTTCGTACGTGCCGTCCAAAACCCCGATCGTTACTTACGAGAGTGAGGGAGGAGGTTTCTGAACATGGTCGAGCATGTGAAGCCCATCCAGCCCACTTGGTGCCCGGGCTGTGGAGACTTCGGAGTGATGGCCGCCGTGAAGAAGGGAGTACTCGAGCTCAAGATTCCATCGGAGAACCTCGTGCTCGTCGGAGGCATCGGATGTTCGGGAGGGATCCACAATTTCATGGATGGCTATGGGTTCCATGCGTTGCACGGCCGGCTCTTGCCAACGGCCATCGGTGTCAAGCTGGCCAACCCCAAGCTCACCGTGGTCGCTATAGGCGGGGACGGAGATGGCTATGCCATCGGAATGGGTCATTTTGTCCATGCCCTGAAGAAGAACACCTCCATCACCTACATCGTCATGAACAACGAGACCTATGGGTTGACAAAGGGCCAGGCCTCCCCCACCAGCCACGTGGGTTTCGAAGGGAATGTCGAGCCCCCCGTGGACGCCATCCTTACGGCACTTTCGATCCCTGCCGCGGCATTCATCGCCCGTGGATTTTCCGGCACCCCCAAGGAGGCGACCGCTCTCGTGACTGAAGCGCTCCGTTTCACCCAAGAGCGCAAGGGGTTTGCGTTCGTCGAGATATTGTCACCCTGTGTGACGTACAACGACACGTACGACCTCTGGAGGGAAAAGGTGGAAGATGTGGGAAAGCGCCCGGGGTACGATAAGGCGGACCGGGGAAAGGCCTTCTCCACCGTGCTAGACGTCATGCACTCGGGCAAGATCCCGGTCGGGGAGATCTACCGGACGCCCGATGACCAGCTGTATACCTCTCTCGACCGCACCTTGTTACCCAATCCCGCAGAAGCGCCGGCGACGGTCGACATCTCCGTTGCGGCCAACTTGGCGCGCTATGAGAAAATGCTGGCTTCGCTCGAATAGGAAGGTTTGTGGCTCGGGCTGGATGACACGGATTCCCCCTCGGGCGGCTGCACCACTTGGGTCCTGACCGAGGTCATCCGGGAGGTCGGATCTCTCGGCCTCGACATCCAAGGGTACCCTCGACTGGTCCGGCTCAATCCGAACGTCCCTTTCAAGACGCGGGGCAATGCCGCTCTCGCCGTTCGTGTTGTTCACGGTAGAGGAACTCGGACATGTGTAGGGAATATCCATGGCCAATCGTTGTGGATGTACGCGAAGGGGGACTCGCTATCGGAACATGAGAGGGATCAGGTCATCGATCGGACTCTGGGCGTGTTGCAAAGAGAGGCTCGTTGGGGGGAGGAGGGAACCGACCCTGCGCTCGCCTACGCATCCGATAGGGTCCCTGAGGAATTGTATTGGGCCTCCGTACGGAAACGGGTCCCACCCAACCGCGCTATAGAGATGCTCTCCCGAGTCCGTGGGAGCGGGTTCGTCGCCTACGGGAGTGGGCAGGGCATCGTCGGCGCCGCCGCCGCCATCTCTTGGCCCGCCCGGAGGAAGACTTGGGAGGTCATTGCGTATCGCCCCCGGGACCGCTGGGGCTCAGATCGTTCCGTAGATGCCCGATCTGTTCAGGCGATGTCGTTGAAGTACCGGGAGACATTCCTCTCCTGGGATCCTGCCGAACGTCGCCTTTTGGTGACCCCACATACCCCGTGCCCTATCCTCTTTGGAGTCCGGGGGCGGAAGCCGGGGCGTTTGTTGCGGGCCGCTCGGGAAATCTGCTCCGAGAAAGTGGAACGTCAGGTCCTTTTCGAGACCAATCAGGGAACAGGTGACCATGTGTATCTTTCCCGGGTGTCTGAGGTCGAGTTGGGCACATCGCCTGCCCTTTCTGGGAGAGTGGCCTCTCCCCCTCGGGTCCTTCGGGGGGGTCACGTCAGTTTCGGCCTGTCGGATGGCTCTGGTGAAATGCCCTGCATCGCCTTCGAACCTGGAAAAGCGCTTGTGCGCGTGGTACGACGTTTAGCGGTCGACGATCTCATCACGGTCTGGGGAAGTGTGGCGTGGGACCCCCCTCTGCGCAGTCTTCGCTTGGAGGGTATGGAGGTACTTCGACTCGCTCCACGCCTCCGGCATTTACAGAATCCCAGATGCTCCCCATGCGGGATCTCGACCCACTCTTTGGGGAAAGGAAAGGGCTACCGTTGCGACCGCTGCCGCCGTACGTATCCACCCGAGGCTGCGAAAGCCGTGTTGGTTGATGCCTCCGACATTCTCGGCGTCCACCTCCCAACGGAATCTGCCCGTCGGCACCTTTCCCCCCTACCGGGAGCTGCGGCTTTCGCACGGACCATCCTACGCCCATCTCGGAGACCTTCTCGGGCCTCCTGCCCCTGACAATTTCTACGACCGCCAGCACGCCATTTCAACGGGGGGGCAAGGCGCCTCGACTTCGGGTCAGAAGATTCCGGGCGTGTTGTGGGAGTGAGGCCTGCGATGAATCCACTCAAACAGTGTCGTCTCTAGCAAATCAGGAACTAGGAATGCCTTTGGCAGTTTCACGGATTCCGCTCCCTGTGAAACAGCACAGGGAACCGCGCATGGATGCAGGTTAGTTGGAGAGGATGCCTGTCGGCGCGGGGTCCAGTGCCTGTCACTGACGCGGTTGTAGAACCTCTAGTAAGGCTCGACAGGGTCTTTGGGTAGGTGGTCCAAGTTACCCTCTCGCAAACCCCGACAACACCTCCCGCAGTTCTTCCCAAGGGTAAGACAGGGAAGCTTGAATGCCCGAGTACCAAGAGCAGAGTTACATCCCCACAACCTCCTGATTCTAATCGTATCGTCCCCATCGAGAAATGGTGCAACGTTGCGAAGCCCCTCCACCTTGAGTTCCAACAAAGTGTCCCCGCACTATCCCACGAGTTCGAGAGATTCCAGGGTGTCATCAGATAGGCCCCATTCCAGATTCGAGGACCGTCCGATCTGCCGACACGGTGTCCCGAGCTCAAGTCCACCGTGGACCCTTCCCATCCAGGGGGGGGCGTCCGGCAAAGAAGAGTTGTAAAAGCTCAGCTCTCTGGCCCGCCGGGGTAAAAAAACCCGTAGGCTATATTCAAATCGGTTGGCGCAATGGCGCATCTCTCCTTCCAGTTCCGGGCATATCCTCTCTGTGAACAACTCCCCATCCTCGACCGGTGGCTAACCGACCTTGATTCCCTCTGGAACCACGCTGTCGAGGTCCGCACCGATGCATGGCAGAAGGAACGGTGGGTCGAAGGGCCTACCAGCGTCGGCGCGCGGACTCCAAGAACCGTGAATCAACGACCGGTCCAGAAGCCATTGAGCCAACCACTTACGGGGTTGGGCCAGGGTGCTGAGTTCTTACGAAGAGTTATAGTCTGCATGCCCTCATCTGAGTGAGAAGAATGAAAGGGGAACGAAAATGCCCCGTGTGCGATACTCCGGTACCGGAGGAAGCGTTGGAGTGCCCTTCGTGCGGCCTCCCCAAGGAACTGTGGCCGGATCAGCCGGTCATCGAGACCGCTCCGGCTCCCGTGGCCCCACCACCGGTGTCCACCGCTCCCGCGGTCGCCGAAGCCCCGTCCTCCGGACCAGGACCAGCTGCGCCTTCACCTGCAGTGGAGAAGGCGACGCCCGAGACCTCTTTGCCGAAAGCCGTTGAACCTTCGATCCCGTCGGAGGCGCCCCCCAGCGAAACGCCCCCTACCCCCTCACCGGCGGAGTCTCCGGAGACGGTGCCCCCTCCGGACACGAAGAAAAGCCCTATACCTGAACCCCGGGACTTGGAACCCGAGCCGGAGCCCGCACCGTCCCCCGCTTCTCCGGAAGCACCCGCACCTCCGGTCGTGATACCGCCTGTTTCACCCGTTCAGTCCCCCTCAGAGCTTCCGCTCTCCTCGGAAGCGGCCGAGCCCCGCAACGAAGCCGTATCGGCCCCGGCCGAGATAGAGGAGTCCGATCCGGACATCATCTTCGCCAAGCTGGCTCAAGCGAACAAGCGCCTGGTGGAACTCGCCGTCCACCATTCGGTCGACGTTCGCACTTCGGCCATGATGCTCAAGCGCGCGGCCAATTTTTGGAAGCTCAGTGAAAAGGAAGAGGCCATTGTCGAGATGCGATCGGCGGAATCCGAGCTCGCCGACTCCATTCAGCGGAAGGCGGTCGAGGTGCTTGCGGGCGCCGTGAGGAACGTGGAGAACATGGGTCCCTTTGCTTCCCCTCAAATGCGGGAGGACCTCGAAAGCATGTCCCGCCACCTTGCCCATCGGGACCTCGAGAGCTTCTTCCAAAGTTTCACAGCGTTGGAGCGGGCCACGGCCGAGCAGGAAAAGCAGTTGTCCAGCTTGGGGCCTATGGTCAATACGCTTAACCTCCTGGAGACTGGCATTATCGCACTGGGAAACGACTCGTTTCACGCCCGCCCTTCCATTGAGAAGGCGTTCGGTTACGTGGAGAAGGGTCGGCGGAAAGAAGGGGAGGCTGTCCTCGCGATGGCCGTCACCCAAGCCATCGAAGTTCTCCAACCCCTCATCGAACGTCGAATCGTCGAGATAAGCAACCGCCTCAAGACCGCCCATGCTCGAGGAATGGATGTCCGGGCGCCCGCGGTCCTGGTAAAGCAGATCACCATGGCCCTGCGTGCCCGCCGGTTCACTCAGGTGCTCCAGTTGTTCGAGCGGGTCGACACCATCTTCCCCGAGTCTCTGACCAATGACCCGCCAACGAGGAACGCACCCGGGACGCCTCAGAGGTCAAAGGGCCGCGCCAAGTCGACCATCTCGAGTTCATCCTCGGTGGATCCTGCCCAGCCCGCACCGGGGCCCCTCCCGGTGGACCTCCGGGCAGGAAGGTCGTACTTGTTCCTGGACGCGCGACCGTCCCGTGCCATCGAAGCCTTCAATAAGGTCAAGGGGGACCGACTCGGGCTTTTCCTCACTTCGACCTTCCCGGTCAAGCTTCGAGAAGATTATCGGATCCCTGGAGGGAATGTCGTGTGGATCTCCGAATCCTCGGGATGGAAGGAAACCCTGAATCCTCGTTTGCTCGATCATGAGATCACGGCGCGCGTGCTCCACTTCATGGAGGACCAAGATGCCGCCGTGGTGTTGATAGACGGCCTGGGTGACCTTGTGACGTCGAACGGGCTCGATCGCACCATCAAGTTCCTGAAGAAGATCATGGATGCCGCCTCGAGCCACCGGATTGTCCTGATCTCGACCCTTTCGCCGGGTTCCGTCGAAGATTCGAGTACGGCCCGCTTGAAGGGTCTCTTTGACCAAGTGAGCGGGTAGGGTAAGGGGGGGAGTTCCCCCCCTTGGGTTGGCCTCTTGGTGCGGTCTATCCGAAGAGGGCGGAGAGACCTTGGGACGCCTCTTCTTCCGAGACCCCCTTCTCCTCCTTCTTCTCTTCCTTCTTTTCCGCCGGGGCTCCGGCGGCCGGCCCGGCGGACGCTGCGACAGCCACCGGGGCAGCCTCAGCCTTCGCGAGCACTTCGGCGATGTTTACTCCTTCCAGGGAAGCTACCAAGGCCTTGACCTGGGTCGCGTCCGGTTGTGCTCCGGCGGCCGTGACCACGGCGGTGATTCCCTTCTCATCGATGCTCTTTCCTGCCGCATGCAACAGCATGGCTCCGTAGACGTACTGCATTTTCGTTACCTCCTCACTTAGCTAGTCCCTTTAAAGCGTTTGCTTCCCGGACGGCCCGGCCGAGCAGGGAAGCAATCGTATCAGCGGATATGAAACCAGCGTGGAGGGCTAAGCCCCGAGCTTGCCGGAACGAGCGCGAGATGAGCAGGGGGAGCGTCTCGGGTGTGATGAACCCTGCCGCCAACGCGAGCTCTTGGGCCTGAATACGGGCCCGGGCGAGGTTCCCGAGCATGGCATCGAAGTCCACGGAGAGCACGTCGCTCCCGTACAGCGTCTCTTCTTCGACCGCAGCCCGGAGCATGAGACCGACCTCGATCGGTTTGATGTCGAGTCGCCCGAGCATCTGGGCTACTTCCCGGCTGATGGGTTCCCCCTTTTTCACTACGACCGTGTCCTTCTTGATGACGACAGCTCCCTTTTCGATGGCGGCCGGGAACCCGGCGTGTTGGAGCTCGGCCACGATGGGGCCGGGCTTGAAGGGGGTATTCCCTGCATGCACCATGATGTCTTCCGGTGCGATCTCACCACCGCGGGGGGCGACCTTGTTGCGGGTCTTCTTGAGTTCCCGAAATAGGACGAACGGGTTGGAATCGGATATGAGGACGGCTGTCTGGTCCGTCACGAGCGGAATGAGTTCCGCAAGCTTGGGACTTGAGCCCGTCGCCCGCTCCAAGGCATGGATAATCTGGCTGTTGGGTGCAACATGGAAGATGTGCCCACGGTCCCTGAGACCTTTCCGCATCATCTGAAGGTTAGCGGCTGGCACACCACGGAAGGCGACGAGCGAGACCACTTTCTTCTTCAGCATCTCCTGGCTGAGCGATTCCGCTTGGCGCACACGAGTTTGCTTCGCCTCGGAGACATGCGGAACGGGTGGGGAGGGACTCGCAGCGCTCATCCTACCAGATCCTCACGGACTTTCCCATAGTGGTCTTGAGGTAGACGCTCCCGATGTTGTTCCGACCCCGTTCGAGCTTTCCGACGACCCTGTCAAGTACTGCCTGCAGGTTCTGTGCGAGGTCCTCTGGGGACATGTCCCGGGTGCCCACGGGCACATGGAAGGTCTTCTTCCCCTTGTTACGGACCCGGACCGTCCGCTTGAGCGACTGAATCGTGGGGGTGGGGTCCGTACCTGGTGGGATGGGTTTGGGCATTTTCCCTCGAGGTCCGAGGACGGTACCGAGACGCTTGCCGATCGTGGGCATGTAGGGGGCTTCCGCAAGGAAGAAATCGATGGCATCCACTTGCTTCCGGCTCGCGTGCTTGTCCTTGAAGTACGTGTCCATCTGGTCTGGGAGGACGGTAAGGTCCGCCGTGCCCTTGATCTTGGTCACCAGTTCTGGGGATCCGAAGACCCCTACCTTGACGGGACGGCCCCGACCCTTGGGCAGAGTGACCTCGTCCTCGACACGATTCTTAGGAAGGGTGAGATCGAGGTCCTTCAGGTTGAAGGACACCTCGATGGTCTCCTTGAATCCTCTCTCGGGGGACCCCTTGAGAACCTCCTGAACCGCTTCCAGCGGGCTCTTCTCATCCATGGTAAAAGCGCGTGCACGAACTCCGGCTCATTAATAAAGGTAACCGTTGGATTTCCCGGCGGAACGCTCAGTACCGCCGTTGGATGGCACCTTCCGCTACCTTTTCAAGGAGGTCCCGGTACGGTCCGGGGCGTACACTCTGGAGGGACGAGACCGCAGTGTGGACCCACTCCTCCGCCTGACGATCGCTCAGGTCTTTCACTCCGGCATTCTCGCAGAGCTCCTTGAGGCGCAACAACTGCGATTGGCGTTTCGTGCGTAGGGTGAACAAGCGTTCGAATTCCTCTCTCTCCCGGACCGGCAGCAATTCATACGCATCGAGGGAGGGCAGCGTGGGCAGACCCTCGCGGAAGTCGGAAAGCTGCGGCTTTCCCGTCACCTCAGGGTCACCGAAAACGTCCAGCAGATCATCCTTAATCTGAAAGGCTATCCCCAGGGCCCGGCCATACTCGTAGAGCGATCGGGCCACCGCGTCGTCCGCCCCAGCGATCCGCGCCGAGGCTTCCGCCCCCACGGCCAAGGCGTTGGCGGTCTTGTTCGCCACGATGCGAAGGTAACGTTCCTTACCGATGGTGAGGTCGAACCGGCTGTTCTCCTGCATGACTTCACCCAGGGCCAGGTCCGCGCTCGCCTCACCACACATGTGGATGATCGGCTGGGGATATTCAGCGGCGAGCTGGAAGGCCCGCACGAACAAGTAATCTCCGGTCACGATGGCGACCGGTTCACCATAGGCCTTGTAGATCGAAGGTCGACCTCTCCGGAGTTCGGCGTGATCGATGAGATCGTCGTGGACGAGGGACGCCGTGTGGATGAGTTGGAAGGCTGCCGCCAGTGAGTGCACAGCCGAGGTGTCTTCGAAACCTAGGGACCGGTACACCGTGAGGATGACGAGGGGGCGCAGGTACTTCCCGCCGGTGGACGTTGCGAAGGTCGCGGCCTCCGTTAGGAAGGAGTACGATGAAGGCATCACCCGGCTGATACGGTTCCCTACCTCCTGAAGGTCGTGGGCGAGCGGTGAGAACACCTCGTGAAAACGCTCCACCCCCTCCTTGCCGAGGATCTGATCGACAAGAAGTCCCAAAGAGGCCGAGCCGTCGATGGTCCCCGTCATGCAGCGGCCCTCCCGCCGAGTCGTCGGGGCCACTGCATCCGGATGAAACTCCCCATCCCGCCCTTCCCGATGTAGCGCATGCCGAAGGCAAGAAGAAGGTCGTGGTTGACGACCCGGTCCCCGAAAGCCTTCAACGAATATCCCCGCTGCAAGGGTATGGAGAGATTGTGTTGCCACAACGTGTCGAAGTCTGCGAGGGGACGTCCCGAACGGACATGGTCGGAAGCGACCCGCCCGGCGTACATCCCACCGATCATCGCGGTCGGGATGCCTCCTCCATTCGTTGCCATGACCATGTTGGCGGCATCTCCGGCGAGCAGGGCATTGCCGAACACTGCGCTCTTCGGGGGTTCACCGAGAGGCACCCACCACCGAGTGAAGGGGGGGTTCAAGGACAATTTTCGCCGGGAGGCGAATTTGGCCAACAGACTGGACAACGTCTGCCCTGGGGGGAGGTTGGCCACCCCGAGGCCGACGTTGGCCCCATCTCCCTTGGGGATCACCCAGGCATATCCCCCTGGGGCCACGCTGCCGAAAAAGAGTTCCACGACCGGGTCGAACTGCCCCGGAGAACTTGTGGTGATCATCTTGTACATCTCGCGCGGAAGATGGGCTCCCCGGGATCGCGCCACGAGAGAAAGAGGGCCGTCAGCACCCACGATCACTTTCGCCCCTACGGCCGTACCGTCCGCCAACACCACGCTGTCTTCGGTGATCCGGACCGCAGAACAGGGATGACGCAGTTCGGCTCCGGCTCGCTCTGCACGGTAGGCGAGCACCTTGTCGAACGACCGGCGCGACACCGAGTAACCATTCATGGGGAATGGGTAATGCTTCGATGTAGGGGAGATGCAATCGATAACATTGGTTCTCGAGAGAATGGTCTCTTCGGGGATCTGGAAGACGTCAGAGAACCCTTCATGGTGCGGGAAGATCCCCACGAGCTCTTCCAGTGTCGGTAAGAACTCACCACACTGCACGGGATAACCGATCTCGGGGCGCTTGTCCACGAGGAGGGTCCGGGCCCCACCCTGCGCGGCAAAGAGCGCCGAAGAACTTCCGGCGGGGCCTGCCCCTACGACGACGACGTCAAACCGCTCCATCGCTCCCCCCTCTGCAACGCACTGAGCACCATCCTTTATAACTTGCTTCACGGCGAGCACTTCCCAAGATAAACTGATAAACACCGGGCCGTAATCCACTCAAAGATGCCACAACCAGATAACTCCGGAGTTGGAGACTCTGCAGTCGCATCTTTGCCCCAAGACCGTTACGTTCCACCACCTCCGCCACTTCCGCCACCTCCCTTGGGGTACTCTCCTGCTTGGTACGCTGTGCCCCCGGGGGCAGCGCCCTCCCCCAGGGGGATGACTCGAACATCGATCTCCAACATTCGAAAGGGGATCTCCTTGTACCTGATCGTGGTCATCCTAGGGCTGGTTATCGGGGTGATCAGTGGGGTTGTTATCGCGATCGAGGCTTCCCATGGTGCTTCCCTACTCTCCCCTACCCCTTCCTCCAATTGCTCGACCCTCGGAACCAACAACAACTCTACCGTATGTACGCCAAGCGTGTCGTACCCGGGAACGCTTGGTCTCGTGGGGCCGGTGATCCTGTTGGCGGCCGTCGCTTTGGCAAGTTTCATCCTGACCATAGTGGCGTGGCTTCGATGGAGAGAGGGCATCAAGGCCCTTCCTATGGCGGTCTTGGAGTACGGGCCACAGTTTGGGGATGGTGCGCGCCGAGCTCTCCGCGATTATGACTACACGGTCTACATGTTCATCGTATCGATCGTCGTCTCGATCGCTTCCGCCGTCACCGTGCTCCTTATCGTTTTTTCGATAGCGTTCTCTCAAACCCCGTCATCATTGTCCTCGTTCGCCGTCGAGTTGACTGAGGTGGTCCTTGTGTTCGACATCCTCGTCGCGGTGGTCGAGTTCCTGATCTATTACTTCGCTTCGGCGAGCCTGCGGGGTGCGCTCTACCCCCTCGCCGACCCGGCCGAAAAGCAAGCCCTCGACCAAGGCCGGATGTTGATGATCGTCGGGGCGGTGCTGGTAGGCATTGCAGCATTCTCCACTGTGGTGAGCGCGATCCTTGGATTGGTCGTCGTGGCCGGATACGCGGTTCTCGCCTACGGGCTTTATACCATCCGTTCGGCGTACGACCGGTGGTTAGCAAATCCTATGCCTCCTCCAATGTTCCCCTGAACGACCCCTGTTATCCACACCGGTGGAACCCGTGGGACATCCGAAGGGGGCATAGGGCGAACCCCTCGTTTCGTGCTCAAAGCCCTACGAACGACGTTCGAGTAGCTTCTGACGGGACACAAGTCCTTCATGGCTAAGGATCCGGGTACGTAAGCCATGTCCCAAGAGTTGGACCGTGGTCGTTTCGAACAGGTCCGGGTACTCTATTGACGATGGCACGGGCGCGTCAAAGAGAGGCTTCCGCCCGAGCACGGTGCGGTCCGCTGGGCGCGGTGGTCCCTTAAGTCGACGAGGAACAGCACTGTGGGCCAGCGGTTTCGTCTCGAAAGCCTACCGGTCTCTGGAGGATCGTATGTCGATGAGGTGGACTTAGGGAGCCGGCCATCCCGGTAGGTGCACCTGTCCGAAGAGGATCCCAAGGAGGAAGAACATGCCGAAGGCGAAGTTTGCCCAGAACACCTTGGAAATCGGGAGACCCTTCTTCGACAAGGCCCGTATCTCCCATGCCAAGGCCGCCCCCATACCGATCAGTCCCACCAGATAGAGACCTCCAAGGCCCAGAACCGCTCCGTAGATTCCGAAGAGCCCCAGGGAAACCGAGAAGAACGCCGCTGCCGCTGCGATTCCCCCTTCGCGCCCCAAGAACGTCGGGATCGAGTGGAGGCCCAGTTTCCGGTCCGATGCAATGTCCCCGAGGCTGTGGACCGTCTCGAATCCGGTTCCGAAACTGAGCACCGCGAATCCACCGACGAGGGCAGGAAGGTTGAGCGCCTGCTGGGTGGCGAGATAGATGCCCACAGGTATCATCGCCTCGACCATCCCGAGGAGGACCGTGGTCCAGGCGGTGTACCTTTTGGAGTAGGAATAGCCTAACACAAGCGCGAGTGCCACGGGAGCGAGGAGAAGGACGAGGAAATTCAGTAGGTAGGCCGCCACGAAAAGGATGACAATGTTCGCTAAGACAACGAGCTTTGCTGCTCCGATGCTCAATCGCCCCGTGACCAGGGGCCGGTCCCGGGTCCGCGGATTCTGCGCATCGTAGCGAAGGTCGACGATCTGGTTGAAGGCATGCCCGGCGTTCCGGAAGGCGACGAACCCTACGACGATCCAAAGACCTGTCCAGACTGAGATGCGCCACCCTGTCGCACCTCCGATGAATCCCAAGGCCAGGAAGAGATTCAACCCCAATTGCTGGGGGAGTAAGAGCTGGTTCAGCTCGCGTTTCATGCGCGCGGGGTGAGGGCCTTCCGGAGTTCGGGCAACTCATTGAGGATCCCATCGACCCGCCGGAGGACGGCGGCATCCATGATTGCCTCCTCGGGCCAGGGGCGGGGGTATCCATCCTCCGGCCCCTTCTTTGTGGCGTCGATCCCCATCTTTCCCCCCATATTCTCCAAGCGGTTCGATATCGAGAGTTGGTCGACGGGTCCGTCCGTTATCGTCACATCCTCCCGGGGATCGGCCTGGAGCCCTACCCGGTAGAGCACCTCCCGGAGGTTGCGTGGATTCACATCGTGGTCTACGACGATAAGGTAGCGGACAAACATCAGTTGCCCGAGGCCCCAAAGGGCGTGCATGACCTTTCGGGCGTGCTGTGGGAAGCTCTTTCGTATGGAGACGATGCCCACATTGATGAATAGCCCCTCCATGGGGAGGAAAAGGTCGACCACTTCTGGGAGCACCATACGAATGACCGGGAGGAAAAGGTCCCCTACGGCCATTCCAAGGACGGCATCTTCTGTCGGAGGTTTCCCGGTCACCGTGGTAAGATAGACCGGGTTCTCCCGATGCGTGATGCAACCCACGTGCATCACAGGGAACTCTTCGGGCAGCGAATAGTAACCCGTGTGGTCCCCGAAGGGGCCCTCCACATGGTGCTCGCCTGGATGCACCGTGCCCTCCAGCACGAACTCGGCTTCGGCGGGGACCTCAAGGTCTACGGTACGACAGGGTACCAGTTCGACCGGCTTCCCGCGCAGGAGGCCGGCGAAGGCGAACTTGCTGATCCCCTCGGGCACTGGCGCGAGACCGGAGAAGACGGTCGTGGGGTCGGCCCCCACGACCACCGCGACCGGCATGGCCTCCCCACGGCGGGCATAACGACGGTAGTTTTCCGCGCCGACCCGATGGATCTGCCAATGCATCCCCAGGGTGTCCTTTCCATAGCGTTGCAAACGGTAAATGCCGACGTTCTGCTGCCCGGTCTCGGGATTCTTTGTGATCACGAGCGGAAGGGTGATGGTGGGTCCGCCGTCCTTTGGCCAGCAGGTGATTATCGGCAAAGGGTCCAAGTCCCCGTTCTCCCGTATCACCTCCTGGCAGGGAGCGTGGCTCACCCGCTTAGGCCCGAGGGCTCTCAGGCTCTGCAGGTTCTCGATAGTCCCCGAAAGGTCGGAAAGCATCTCCCCAAGACCTCCCGGTGGTTTAAGCCGGAGCAGTCCCTCTATCCTTTCTCGGGGTTCCTTCAGGGTCTCCCCTCCCAAGGCCCATGCAATGCGTTGCTCGGTCCCGAGGAGATTCATGACCACGGGTCCCAAGGATCCCTTGGGCGGATCGAACATGAGGGCCGGTCCCCGGTTGCGAACGGCGCGCAGAGCCAGTTCGGACATTTCCAGCCGCGGGTCCACCGTCCTGTGCACACGGACAAGCTCCCCCTTGCCTTCCAGGAACCCGAGGAATTCCCCGAGGTTCCTCCAACTCCGGTTCATCTCGGGGTCCAACAGGTGAGCCGGATATAAGTACGTCCGCCCGAGGGTCCAAGCTCCTAGGGCCGTTCGCCATCCTTTTGAACCTCCCTTCGCTCGGCTTCGCCATGGCGAGGGGGGGAGAGATCCTGATCGAAAAAGTGGACGATGCGCCGTTGGCGAACAAGCCGATCCGGGCCACTACGGAGAGCGCCTGCCTGGACCTCCATTCCGCGGAAGACACGGTGCTCGTTCCCGGTAAGGTGACGCTCGTCCGCACGGGGTTGAAGATGCGCCCACCCAAAGGAACGTTCCTCGAGGTCCGACCCCGGAGCGGACTCTCCAGCCAGGGGGTCCTCATGGTGAACGCCCCGGGGACGATCGACCGGGACTATGCCTTCGAAGTCAAGGTTCCCTTGACACTCTTGTTTGGGGAGAGCTTTCGGATCAAGGCTGGAGACCGCATTGCCCAGGTCCGGATGGTGCACAACCCGCCCGCTACCGTCCGGTGGGGACGGGTCGTGACCCAAGGAGACCGGAAGGGCGGCTTTGGCAGTACGGGGCGCTGAAGCGGCCCGGTCAGACCATCGATGAAGCACGAACGGGTCCGTATCGAGAACGTCGACCTGGGTTCCCTCACCCATTCCATTATGGAACACCTCTCCTCTCGGGGGATGGAAGTTCGACTGGAAGAGGACCATCCAAAGTATAAACGGGTCCGTGGTTTCAAGCGGGGGGTCCTCCGCACAGCCATCGGAGCCGTCCGGGACGTCGAGGTGGACCTGACGGAGTCCTCGTCCGGATTGGACGTGACCTTGCGGACGGGCGCGTGGGGAAGAGATGTGGCCATCCCGGCGCTGGAGGGGTTCATCCTCCTCGGCGCCGTAGGCGCCGCCGGGGGTGCCGGCGCCGGCATGATCATGGCCCACGAGTTCGAAAAGCAGTTCTGGACCTGGCTCGAAGGCGAGATCCGGTCGTTAAGTCATGGAACGGGTAGGATGGGCGAGCGGTTTTCTCCCCCCATGGTGCCCGAGTCCGTACTCCCTCACCCTTGAGTGCCCCCGGGAACATTTCCGAGGCGCGAACCCTGTGCGGTCTATGGCCAGGTGATGCCGTAGGAGAAGGAGTGGAAGATGATGGGATAGCTCAGCAGGAATCCGGCGATGGCGCCGCCGTTCAAAAAGGGGAGCCCGGCCTGAGGATTCCCACTCGCGACCGCACGCATGAGGACCATGTAGCCCACTAGGGAACCGGCCATGACACAAAACGCGGTCAACAGGCCTCCCGGGAGCCAACCAAAGAGTCGGGTTTGCGGCAGGAACACGTAGCTACTCACGACTAGGACACCGGGAATGACCGCATCGCCGAGCCCCATGAAGAGCGCCTCCCGCTCTTCCGGGCGCGCCTTGACCTTGTCCCGGTGGTCCTTCAGGGAGACCCTCGTGTAGTCGAAGGATGCCTCCGACGGCATCACCATCATGATGGGAAGTTTCATGTCGCTCACCACATCGGCGAGGGAGATCATGTGCTTCGTCCAATAGACCGCGATGGCATCGTACACCATCAGGATCGACAGGAACACGAGTGCCCAAAGGATCCCGATGAATATCCCGAGGAGGGCAGTGAGCGCTCCCCCGGCGAGGAAGCCCACCGAATCGACCACATACCATTGGGGCTCAAGAAGCAGGGCGAGGAAGCACATCGAGGCAACGAAGAGCGCAATATAGATGGACGGGTCGAACGAGAGTCCGCTCGAGAATCCGATGGGAAGGGGAAGCAACAGGGCGATAGCCGGCTGGAGCGTAATCAAGATCGAGACGCAGATCACCCCCGTGAAGAGGAAGCGGATGGAACCGAGGGAGTTGGAAGCTTTCTTTGCGAAGAGGATGATCAGCAAGGGCGCTACGATGATCGCTATGAGCAGGGGGATGATGCTCGTCGGCGAGTTCGGGGTGGCTGCCTGCTGGAGTCCCGCGTGGATGAACGGGAACGCCAGAACGAGGGCCACCCCTTGAACGCCGACGTAGATAGTAGGGAGGCCCAAGTCCTTGAGGTAGCTCATGCCTCTTTGGAACGCAACTGTGGGACAGGCCGCTGCGCACCACAGGACTCGCAGATCAGCATGTGCACACGACCGACCCGGTCGATATGTGTGTCCGGTCGCTTGCACTCGAGGCACATCACGAACTTCATGGTATAGTTCTTCACCTTGCCGTTGACCTGGTCCGCCGCGACCTTGCTCTTGAGGACTCCCCGTGGGCCGTCGAGGACTCCTTGGCACCCGAACTCGCGCGAAAGGTAGTTCATGACGTGGCTCGGGTCACGGCGGAGACGTTCGGATATCTCTTTGAGGTTGCGGATGACGGTGTTGCGGCCATCATACATGATTTCGGCTTGAGGGATGACAAATCGCTCTCCTTTGTCGCCTCCGGTCTTCAGCTGGGAGAAGGCCCTATCGAGGAGGGCGGAGTATTCGAGAGCAGCGTCGGCACACACGATCTTCCCGTAGGTCCCACACCCCGGTGCATAATAAGTTTCGTCCCGTTGGGTGCTCCGTGGAATCGCCAACTCACGTTGGCTGGCCGAGTTCCGGACAGCTCGACCCCCCCAATTGTCCCCAGGATTCTCCCCATCTTGCCTTGCCCCTTCCTTTGTTCCGGGCAGGGGGAGGGACCTGGTCCCACACGCACACGCTGGGTGGGGAGGAGGAATGTAACCTCTTATCGGTGCACCTCCTGCTCGTCTCCTTGGCGGAACCTTGTCATTACACTTAAGAGTCCGACGCCGTAGTGACCCCACTGTCCATGGCAAGGATCGTTGTCGCTCTGGGAGGGAACGCACTGTCCAAGGCTGGGGAGAAAGGTACCTGGGATGAAGCGGTCCAGAACATGCGGTCCGTGACCAAACCCCTTACCGAGATACTCGGCCGTGGAGACGAACTGCTCGTGACCCACGGAAACGGTCCCCAGGTCGGCTCTCTTCTGATACAGCAGGAACTCGCCAAGTCGCAGGTCTCCCCGCTACCCATGAGCGCCCTAGGGGCGATGACCGAGGGGTGGATTGGGCTGCTGATCTCTGGGGTCCTCACCACCGCGATCGAGGCGGAGGGCCTGGGCCATTCCGTCGTGCCGATCGTCACCCGGTCCTTGGTATCTTCGAGGGACCCGTCCTTTCGGCACCCTTCTAAGCCGGTGGGACCGTACTATTCCGAGAACGAGGCCCGGTTACTCAAGAAGCAGCATGGGTGGGTCATGGGGAACGATGTACGCAGGGGGGGCTGGCGACGTTTGGTTCCCTCTCCCATTCCCATAGACGTGATCGAGGGTCCCGTACTGAGACGGCTGTACACGGCCGGAATGGGCGTCTCGACCGTCTTCGTGGCCGGAGGGGGCGGAGGGGTCCCTGTCGTACGGCGACGAAACGGTGCACTCGAGGAGGTCGACGCGGTGATCGATAAGGATCGTACGGCGGCTTTGCTGGCGTCTATCATCCGAGCCGAAACGCTAGCGATCGTGACGGACGTCTCGCATGCCCTCATCGGCTTCCATTCGGCCCGCGAAGAACCTCTGGGACGCGTGAGTGCGGACCAACTGTCCCGGCATCTCACCCATGGCGAATTCGGGGAAGGAAGCATGCGCCCGAAGGTAGAGGCCGCACTCCAGTTCCTTTCCCATGGGGGGAAGCGGGCCATCATCACCGACGCTTACGGGCTCCCGCAAGCTCTCAAAGGAAAGCGGGGCACCGTAGTCGAGAACTAGTCTGCCCTGAGCGATTGTACCGCCTTGTGTATGCCCGTGCCGTACTGGAAGGCGCGTTTGGGAAGGCGCGCAATCTCTTCCGGAAGCTTCAAAGATCGGGCGACAAGACGCAACAGGCTCTTTCGTTCGGGACCCTTTCTGACCTCCCAGGGAATGCGTGAAACCCGGGCGATAAAATCTCCGTCCAAGAAGGGGGCCACCAGCAATTTCCCATGACGGACAGCGAGCTCCAAGGAGATGGGCCAGTCGGTCTCTTGGAGCTTGCGTAGGTCCCTCTCGCCTCGCTCGGCGAGTTGGGCACCGGAAAGATCGAAGGTATGTTGATATCCAACAAACAACTCGTCGGCCCCTTGGCCACAGACGATCAGCTTCCCCGGGGCGCGTGCGAGGGCGAGATCCATGCCCACTTGGACGGAGAGATCGTTCCCTCGTAATTCGGGGTGATTCTTCCGAAGGTATTGGACGCTGGCCCCCAGCTCGGCCCGGGTCGCTGCCCTCGGGACGAACCGGGTACCCAAGAGGATGGCGGAGTTCGCCGCCGCATAAAAATCCTTACTCCCCGGAAGACCTATCGTGAACAATGTGTTCTCCCGCCCAGCTCCCAGGGCAAGATGGGCCAAGAGCGAGGAGTCGAGACCTCCCGAGAAGAGCACGGTACCGGCTTCCCCCCGGGGCCAGCTCCGGTCGAACGCCCTTCGAAACGAAAGGCCCAATTGCTGCACAGTGGTCCCAACCTCGGAATCCCACGGCAGTTCCGAGGCAACGACCGGTTCTTCGCTTACGAACCGAACCTCAGTGCATCTTTCGGTAGTCGGTTTCAGGGCCCCACCTTAGTTGTTCCATGCTCGAAATGTAGAAAAGCTTGTTCACACCACCTCGGGCGAGAAGTTCGGGTCCGCCTTCCTTGCAACGTCCCTCACCACCCCAGTCTTCGAACCCCGTCGGGCAGGACCGAACTCTCTACCGGCCCCGGAACCGAAGTCCCAGTCCAGCATCAATCAACCCAAAGTTGAAGGGACTATCCACTTCGCCTGTGCTACGGAGTTGGGCTTTTAAATCTACACGCTCTACAAAGAGAGTAGAGGAGATACTCAATTGGATACCGAATGACCCTGTTCAAGAAGAAACCGGGAGAGAACCAGGTCTACGTGGAAACAGTACGTCCTGTGGAGATCCCGGTGATCACCGCCGTAAAGCAGTGCCTCATGCGAGCCAATTATGGCGAGGCCGTCCGCTATGGTTTCCAGGCCGCCCTGTATGATTTTCAGCGGGCCTACAAGGTCGTCTTCCCACCCACCATCACGAACAAGGACATCCTGTTCCGCGAGTTGAAGAACGTGGGAGGCTATCTACCGGCGCTCTTCGAACAGTTCTATGAGCTCTATGAGCCGGTCCGGTTCGGACGACCCGGCGGTTGGAAGGGTCACGAAGGGGATGTGGTGAGCCTTCTCCAGAGCATCTACTCTGCGGAACCGATGTGGCGGCTTTACGCTCAGCAGGTCTCCTCAAACGCTCCGGAAACCAGCGCGCGACGCACGAAGTCTGGAGTGAAGCTCCGAGATTCCCAGATCTATGTCACCCGCCCCTCGGGAGAAAGTCCGCCCCTTCCCGGGGAACGCCGGTTGACCAACTCCAACCTCTATGTGGGCGGAGCCGAGGACGCCTACCACCACCCCCCGTGAGCGAGAGAACCGCTGCGAACCCATGGACCCAATCATATTCCTCACGACATTGTTCACTTCCACCAGTTTTGGTCTTCCTTTGGTTGCCCTCGTGGTGGGAGGTCTTGCTTGGTGGTTCTTCATGCCCAAGGTGAGTCCACCGACCATGGTCCCTCGGCCGGTGTGGAGGGATCCCTCCCCGGACCCGGTGTCCCTCCTGTATTGGTCGATCGCCAGCGGTTCCCGAACTTCGGTCATCCAGTACGTCTATCATCGTTGGTCTGAAGCGGTTTATCGCCGGTTCAAACATTACCCGTACCAGATCCCTTGGAGACGCGGCAAGGCCTCCAAACTGGGGATTCCCGGGAACCGGGAACTGATCTCTCTCGACAAGGACCTCCTCGAGCTCTACTATCTTGCCATGCGAATAGATGGGCGCTCCCCGGGGGACATGACCGGGGAACTGATCTGGGGACGGCGGATCCGGTCCTATGAGGCCCGGCTCGGAAAGGCTATGTCAAAGATGGCACTCCGGGTCCCGGAGGTGTGGGGGGAGTGAAGGGGAATCCTGTGAAGGTACCGGATGCCGTGGCCCCGTCAGTGGATCCTCGCCGTACCCTCAACTCTCTTCAGCTTGCCATCGGCGGTGCCGTCGTCGGCCAGGATCGGCTTGTGAAATCCTTGGCGGTGGCATTGGTCGCCGGCGGGCACGTCCTGCTCGAGGGTGTGCCCGGGCTAGCCAAGACCTACCTCGTACGAACCTTCGCCAAAACCCTGCACCTCGAGTTCCGGCGGATCCAGTTCACCCCGGACATGCTACCGGCCGATGTCATGGGGGTCATTGTGTTAAACCCCAAGACCCAGGGCTTCGAGTTCCGTCCGGGGCCCATCTTCGCCAATGTGATCTTGGCCGATGAGATCAACCGGGCCCCTCCGAAGGTCCAATCGGCTCTCCTCGAAGCCATGCAAGAGCGTCAAGTGACGATGGAGGGGCACACTTACCCGTTGCCATCCCCGTTCATTGTCATTGCCACGCAGAACCCCGTCGAGCAGGAGGGCACCTACCCGCTGCCGGAGGCGGAACTCGACCGGTTCCTCTTCCGGTTGATCGTGGACTACCCTTCCGAGGAAGACGAGGTGAAGCTTCTCTCCCAGCGGGCAGGGGAAACCGTGCTCGAACCGTCCACAAGCGTGGTCGAATCCTCCGACATCGACCAGATGCAAGAGATGCGCCGAACCGTCTTCGTGAATGCGGATGTCATATCCTACCTCGCCGGGATAATCCGCTCTACGCGTGTCGATCCCCGGGTCCTCATCGGAGCCTCCCCAAGAGCCGGCGTCCAGTTCCTGAACGCCGTGAAGGCCCTGGCGCTGTTCGAAGGTCGGGACTATGTGGTCCCGGACGATGTCCGATCGATGGTGGTCCCGGCCCTGAACCACCGGATCACCTTGTCGCCGGAGGTGCTCGCCATGCAGGAGGGTTCCGCCGCCATGAAGGACAGTTCCTCCCTGTATGCCGGGGTCATCAACAGCATCGTGAGTCGAGTACCGACCCCTCGCTGAACCGGAGCCGAGGGAATGTCGGCGAACTTTGCCACGTTGTCCGGACGGGGTACCGGGCTGATCTCCGGGGGTTTGATATCCTTCGGACTGGCCTTCTATACGCTGCACCTGCTCCTCTTCGCTGCAGGCTTTCTCATCGTCGCCTTCGTGGCCGCGGAATACCTGACCTTCGCCTGGTCCACCCGCGGGTTTTCCAAGGAGTGGTTCCGACTGGAACGCTTCGAAGCCTCAAAACGCGTCAATCGCAAGGCCTTGGGGCTGATGGGGCTTCGCCTCATTCACGAGGGGCAAACGGCCTTCTACGCGGAGGTATGGGACTCTTACCCTCAGACCTTCCGGATGGTCACTGGCTCCCCAAGGATCCTCACATGGTGGAACCCCGGGGAGGACCTCAGGGTCGTCTATGGGTTCCGGCCCTATCGTCGCGGGGCTTACACGCTCGGTCCGACGTTCATCCTTGCCCACGATGCCTTCGGGCTAGCGTTCCGTACGCTCGTGCTCGACAGCCGTCACGAAGTGACCGTTCTGCCATCGAACGCCTCTATGCCTTCCGGCCACCTCGCCATGCGCCTTCGGACGAAGTACCTGGGTACTACGGTGCTCCGGCAGCGTGGCTACGGGACCGAGTTCCGCTCGCTCCGGGAGTACCATGCTTCGGACGATTTCCGGAGCATAGCCTGGAAGCATTCGACCAAGGGCCGCCTGTTCGTCAAGGAGTTCGAGCAGGAAATGCGTCAGGATTTCCTCATCCTGCTCGACACCGGTTCGTTCATGGGAGCGGGCCGACTCGGGGAGGATGCCATGGACCTCGCCGTGGATGCGGCGACGATGCTCACGAGCTACATCATGAACGGGGAGGACCGCATCGGACTTCTCGCCTTTCCTACCGACCCGCTGGTCTACCTTCCCCCGAAGCGGGGACCCCGTAATGTGGCCCGGGTCTTGGAGGAAATGGCTCTCATCAACGCAGGCGCCGGCCACTTCAGTCTGCCAGGCGCTCTCGACCTCCTGTCCCGCCGGCTTGAGGACCGCACCCATGTGTTCGCCTTTGCGGCGGCGCAACCCCCGACCCGGGCGCTCCTTACAAGCTATTCCCGGTTTGCCGCACGCGGACACCGCCTCTATCTCTTCACCCCGGAACTGTTCGCAATGTACCCCCCCCTCCCGACGGAAAATGACCAGCGGACTCTCGCGATGGCCCAATCCGTCGAGGGGACCTTCGCCCGGCAGACCCAGCATCTCATCCGGTCCATCGGCATCCCGGTCATCTCCTACGACCGCCGTGGAGCCACGGTGAAGGTCCTCAATCTGTACTCCACATTGAAGGCCTGGGGGTCCGCTTCATGAACGGTTACCGGGTGCTTTCGTTCCTGCTCATCATGCCGCTTTTCCTCTACCTCGGATTCTTGATGGTCACTTCCTATGCCGCCTGGGACCCGCTCATCGCCGGGGTCTTCGGCGCTATCCTCCTGCTCAACGCGATACAGTTCGTTCCCTGGAAGGGTCGGTACCTCACTCTCTCGGGTCTCTGGGTCATCGTGCTCATCATGGTCCTGGGGTTCTTCGCCGTCAGCCTCCTCGGTGGTCCGGGACTGGACGTTTCGGCCGGGATCATCCTTGCTTCCCCCTTCCTCATTGAGTCCTGGATCTGGCAGTTGGAAGGGTCCCCGGGAAAGCGGATGGCCGCCCTCCAGCTCTCCTTCCTCGACGGTGTGGTGATCGTGGCAGCGATCCAGTCCCTTCTGGCCACGGGACTCCCTGTCGACGCCCCGGACCTCATCTCGGCCTACGCCCAAGTGAACATCACCCAGGCGTGTAGCTTGTCGAACCTGGTTGGCCTTTCGATGGCGTCCGTCTGGCCCGGTGCCTGCTCCGCAGGCACCTTAGTGTTCCCGCTACAAGCCGCGATGACCCCACCCCTCGTCGTGCTCGGAGGAATGGCCCTTGTCGGCGCGCTCTCCCCCGTCTTGAAGCCTCAGACCGGTTCCGGTGCTGAACTTCCCTTCCGCGAGGCGGGGGAGATGTCCCGGATGGCCTACGATCCTGAGTTAGAGCATCTGGGAGAGAAACCCCTCCAGTTGCTCGCCTTGCGGACGGTCCCCAAATCGCCATCCTACGGTCACCTTCCGGGGTTGCGAGCAATCTTCCTCACGGCAGTCCTCACCTTCGCTTTCGTCCTGGCATCGCTCTATGCACCCCAGCAGGTGCTCCTGCCCACGCTGGGAGCCCTTGTCATCGTCGTGTTCGTTATCCTTGGATTGACCCGGACATCTTTGCGTGCGCCGCCTCCTGTGGCCCCTCGGATGGTGGGAACCCTCCCCGCGCAGGCCCCGTCACTGCCGGTGGGACTCCCGGTTTCAAGTCCTTCGGCGTGAGCGCTGGCTTACGATCACGACAAACGCACCGATCGCGAAGATCGCGGGCAGTACTAGGAAGGGCCACCAAACATACTGTTCGGTGGGCGGGACCAGGGACCAACTGGAATTACCGGTCTCATTGTGAGAAGGTGGGGGTGGCAGCTTCGTGAGGTTCAAGAGTAAACGCGGAATGACCTGATAGAACGTCAGGGTGACGTTCGTCTCGTTGGACCGATACCCCGCGGCCGCTGCGAAGACCGTGTATCGAGCCGGCGGAAGGATGTCGGTGAAATTCGCCCAGCCTACCGGGTCCGTCAGCGCCTGATGGTAGAGCCCCACCTCGACCGTCGCGTTCCGGATGGGGGCCGAGGTGTTGCGATCGTGGATGAGGACACTCACGTTCGCGCCCGGGACCGGGTACAAGATGAAGGTGAGGAGCGTCGTCCCGCTCGTATTGACGAACCGAGGTCCTTGGGGGGGCGCATGCTTGAACCCATACTCCCAGCTGGCGAAGGTATAGTTCCCTTCCACGACGGTCGAGTTCGCGTACCCCCGGGCATCCGTGATGAAGAAGAGGAACCTTCCCGTTGACCTGGTAAGGTTAACCTGTGCCGACGCTAGGGGGCGCAGGCTCGACCCATTGATGTAGTCCACTCCGAGCGTGGTGAGGACGCGGACAGAGAAATTGGCCAAAAGGGGTTGGAGGAAGAAGGTTGCGTTGAGCACCCCGGTGTAGCCGAGCGTGAGGTTCAACGCCGCGCTCCGATAATCAGGATGATTTGCGGAGACCCGCTCCGGACCGGGGGCCAACGTCACATTGAGCCACCCAAGCGGTCCGGTGACCCCGAGGGGGCCGCTCACATTGCTCGAGAGGTTCGCTCCGGCCAGGGGCAGGGCAGGCCCCGACGTTTGGTTTCCGAAGACCCGAGCGTGCAGGGAAGGCCATGCCACCAGGAGGAGGGTGACATTGGTCGGGCCCGTTCGGTTCAGACGGGCGTTCACAAAACCGGGATGGAATCCGATGGCGGAGGCGGACACATTGGCGGCACCCGGCGAAGTGGTCACGTTGAACCATCCTTTGGAAGAGCCCGTGCCAAGGTAGGTGGCATTCCGGTAGACCGCCGCTCCCGGGACATCCACCTTCGTCGAAACGCCATCCACGGTCCCGAGGACGTGGACGTGCAGCGTGGGCCATGGGGTAAGCGTGATGTTGAGCCACGTCCGGTTGCCTGCAGAAAGGCTGGCCTGCGTGGTATTGCTATAGTAGCCCGTAGGGGCCGTGGCTGTCACATTGATGCTTGTGAAGCCCGGGAGATCAGTGAAGTTGGCCTGACCAAGAGCATCCGTCGTGTTCACAAGGGACAGGTTTTCCGAGGCGTTTACAACCCGGACCACGACCTTGTTCAGCGCCATCTTTTGGGGGTTGCGAACTTCAACAGTAAGGTTGGCAGGTTGGATGATCCGTAGGGTCAGATTAAGAAATGCTACTCCGACCGTCGGGACCGTTGTGTTGTTGGAGGTCGTCAGATATCCCTTCTTCACTCCCGTGATCGTGATATGTCCACCATGGGGTGCGGTGAAGTTCTGGTAGCCGGCTGCATTGGTGGTGCCCACAGGGGTTGTTCCCGCATCCCACAGGAGGGAGACACTCCCCAGTGGGACCCTCCCCGTGGTTGCTGGGGTATAGGTACGAACCCTGAGGATGGGGAGAGGGGTCAGTTTCACGGTGATGGTGAACGTGCCGTTCGGGGGGACGTAACCCGGAGTAGTGTTCTGGTAGTAGCCCGTTGCATTCGTCACAATCGAAAGCACGCCCCCTGCGACCTGGGAGAGTACGGCCAGGCCCGAGGCATTGGTCACATTGGTCCAGACGCCTCCCGAAGAATGGACCTTGACATTGGCCGAAAGGATTGGTACTCCGGTCAGGTTAGTCACTTTCACGAGCACGTGGGCTGAGGGGCTGAGCCGCCACAGGTTGTTCCCCGGGCCCGGGGCCGTGGAAATCCCCCCGGAGAGTACCCCCGTCTCGTTGGTTGGGGAGTTCAGCCATCCTAGCGAGGCGGTCAGGCGTGGGGAGGGTCCCCAGGGAGGCATCTCCTGTCGGATCCATCGGTTTTGGAGGGGAGAAAACGTCCAGGTGTCGTTGAGTACTGACGCCGGGGAACTTCGAAGGTCTTCCCCACCGAACAACACCGCAGACCCCATGAATGGGTCCCAAGCGAAGGAGGCGAAGGCCCGGGGGGAGGGTCCGGACGTCGTGTTGACGGCGTAGGTCCACCCTCCCGCCCCGTTGGGAAAGATATCGGCCGTGGCGTTCGAGCAAGAGGTTGTGATGAGCGAAGTACACCCCCCAAACAAAAGGAGACGACCCGGTACCTCGGAAATGAAAGATGAGCCATAGATTCGCGAATTGCCCGGGAACAAGGACGGTGCCAACCCCTGGTAGCTCCAAACCGCAGTCGTGAGGTTTAGGCTCCACCAATCGTTGTCATCAAAGCCCGCGGTACTGTTCACCCCTCCGATGACGAGAACGTCACCCGTCCGGGGGTCCGCCGCAACGGCGGCAAAGACCCGAGCCGAGGGGCCCCCCGTCGGGTGTAACTGACGCCAAGTGTCATTGCTGAAGTAGAACTCCCAAGTCCCGTTGTACAGCGTCTGGGAGATAGGAGACTCCCCGTCAAAGAGGAGGGCGACCCCCCCGGAGTAGCCGGGGTCACTGGCGAGGGAAAAGTTGGCGATCGGGGGGGGCTGGTTGAGGCTATGGAGGCTCCACCAGGTGTTGTTAGACTCGTTGTAGAGGAGTGTGTCGGAGGAGAATGACGCGCTTGTGCAAGAGCCAGATGGCCCCAGATAGGATGCGAGGAAGATCATGGCGTTCCCTCCGTTCGTTACCATGCCGCTCAAACTACGTCCACAAAGACCGGTCACACTGGTGGGGATCCGACTCGCCAAGCTCGAATTCCAAGTAAGGTTCATGGCTGTGAGTGGCGGAGCGGAGGCAAACTTTGGGGTCTCCCCGGCCATCGTCCAGTCGGGCCCCTCTGTTCGCTCCGTTGTTTGCGACGAGGTATGCGTCCCCGTGGAGGGTGGAATCGCCAACAGGATGAGGAGTAGCACAGCCACTACCTTTGGTATCCACATCGGCATCAAACAGAGCCGACCGGAGCTAATCAGCTTTACCCGCCTTTACTAGGGGTTGGCCCTCCGGAAGTATGGGAGCCCTGCGAATCTCTCTCGAGACCGGCGTCGGTTCCCGTCCGAGGATCGTACAAGGAAATGAGCCGGTCGTACTTCCGGCTCTTGTAACTGAGCTTCCGCCATCCCCATTCCGTTCGGAACACTCCCTCTTCCACGCCTCGGCGGGCATACCGGTGGTTCCGGTACAGGCCCATCAGTTGGAGGTACGTGGCAAGGAAGGGGAAGATGCAGGCTCCGGCAAGGGTGGGTAAAAGGCCCCCTCCCCGGCTTTCCTGCGGCGACCGCGCAACGGCCGGGAGGTAGGCCCGGGGAAAATATTCTTGGATCCACACTGCTTGCGCCAAGAGGTGGGAGCCGAAATCACGGCCGAAAACCGGCTTCATCGCAAGCGCTTCCCTCGCAAAGACCGGGTGTTGGTGGGAATGGAACTCTTCCGGGGCTGAAGCCTCGTCCAGAACATAGTTCAGGCAAAGGGGGATCCCCTTTGGGTTTCGTATGCGGCCGAGAATGTAGACGGCGAGAAGGAACGTCCAGAGCGCCCCCTTTCGGGTCACGATGAAGAGGTCGACGTCGTCCTCCGGGACCGCGGAACCGAAGGCCGCAGAACCGGTGACAGCTGCGAAGCATAGAAGACCGTGGAATGCGCGTAATTCATGGTTGAACCACCGTTCGGTCTCCTGGATCCGTCGCTCGCTTTCCCGTTGTCGACGTTCTACGACGGCTGCGTCCGGCTTCGTGCCCGAAGAGAAAACATATCCACCGGTGACCGTGGCACTCCCCGGATGTTCCGCCAACCACGAACGCAGATCCGCATCCGACCGGGGTCCGTCGGACGGTAGCAACGATAGGAACTCCTCCATAGGGATGCCCGTCCGGAGGACCCGGGCTACGGCAAGGAGCGAGGCGATGCGGCCCTCGGTCCGGTTGGACTCCCGCATCTCGTTCAATCCAACGCTCCCGGTTCTGATGTCTTGCCGCCGTGTCTCCAGGGCACATCGACGTGATCGGTCCGCTGTCGCGGTAGCACCGGCGATTCCTCGACCTCGGCCTGGAGATTGTGACGTAACGAGAGCAACCCTGTCCAAGCGATCATCGCACCGTTGTCGACACAGAGTTGAGGGGGAGGAGCAAAGACCTTGACCCCGCGGGGTGCCGCCATCTTTTCGACCATGGAGCGAAGCATCTTGTTCGCCGCGACCCCGCCCCCCAAGACGACCTCCCGCTTACCGAGATGGGCCAGCCCCCGCTCCAGGACCTCGCATAGCATGGAGAACGCGGTCACCTCGACGCTATAGGAGAGATCCTCCCGGGAAACTCCGGCCCGATGGGCGGCGATGGCTGCGGTAAGCAACCCGGAGAAACTCAAGTCCATTCCGTGGACCGAATAAGGAAGTTCGAAGAGTTCCTTCCCCGACTCTCCCCACTTCTCAATGAGCGGCCCACCTGGGAAGGTTCCTCCCAGCGTTATGGCGAGCTTGTCGAGGAAATTTCCCACCCCGATGTCCAGCGTCTCTCCAAGGACCCGGTAACGTCCATGGGAATAGGCCACGACCTGGGTGTTCCCTCCGGAAGCGTAGAGGAGTATCGGGTCGTCCATCCGGCTTAACACTCGGGCGATCTCGATGTGGGCGATGCAATGGTTCACCGGGAGGAGGGGACGGTTCCATGCGAGGGAAAGCACTCGGGCCACCGTGGCCCCGGTGCGGAGACAAGGACCCAATCCCGGGCCTTGGGAGAAGGCCACTCCTTCGATCTCCTCTGGAACCAACTTTCCCTCGGTGTACAGTCGATCCAAGAGCATCGGAAATGCCTCGGCATGATGGTTGGCTGCCTCGCGGGGATGGATGCCCCCGGCCGCGGGGCGGTAGACATCGGAGGCGAGTGCGAGCACGCGGGCCGAATCGTCGACCACCCCTATGGAGGCGGTGTGGGCGGTGGTCTCGATGCCCAAAACCGACATGCTCCGCCTAGGCTCTTGAAGCAAATAACCGTCACCGGGGGTTGCGCGAGGTCTTCCAGCAGAGTTTAGCGAGGGAGTGCCCGAGCGAATCCGGAAGTCCGGCGGATTGGGTCAATTCAAGCACATCCTCCTTCGTGATCTCTCCGATCGCGATCAGGATGGCTCCGTAGACCAGAACGCCTAGTGCAATGATCGGGATGAGCACGTACCAGAATTGTACCGGGATATGGGAGATCGGTGAGCGCACTCCCAGAAACTCATCGGTCACTTCCGTGAGCGAGCTGTAAACGGTGTTCGAAAAGAGGGCGAACGTGGCCACGGAGGCCAAGAGCACGGTAAGGATCGAGCGTACTGGTACCTGGATGGGGAGGTGCCGGTGAAGATAGATCGCGTTCATGGTCAGCCCAGCGAGGGAGCCGAGCATGACACTGAGCGTGCCGCCAACTACTTGATACCGGGGCACGAGAATGATAAGCCCCACGAAGATCACACAAAGCTGGACCGCGGACGCGTAGAACTCCCGACGCTGGAGGCCAACGGCATCGAGGGTAGTGCCGGTGATCAGGAAGAGGGCCATTGGTAACGTTGCGATCGATACTACGATCATGGCGTTCGCCGCGAGGGAGATGAGCGATGAATTGTACATCAGGTTGAGAAGATCCACCCGAAACACCGACGTCACCACGATACCCGGCGCGAGGATCACGAAGGTGTACCGGATAGCCTTCGTCACACGAGAATGCAAGTGGTCCATCTGTCCTTCCGCGTGAAGCCGCGCAAGATTGGGGAAGAGGGGCAGCACCACCGCGTTCGGTAGGAACATGAGTAGGATCAGGAACGCGTTCACGCTCGTGTACGCTTGGAAGACCTTGAGCCCGGCGAGGGCTTCGACCATGAACGGCGTGACCGCCGTCACGCTGAACGTGAGGACCATGGCGAACATCAAGGGCGCAGCGTAAGTGAACATGTCTCGAAGGGTTGGGAGGAAATTCTTGAACGAAACATCCCTGAGCACTGGGGTGGCCACAAGCATCCCTGCGAAGCCTCCGATCACATAGGCATAGGCGATCTTCGTCACCACGGTCACACTGTAGGCCGTAGGATTGTCCGTGAGCGGTGTTCCAAGCGGACTATACGGCCACACGAAGAAGGCAACGAGGCTCAGTCTCACGATCGACTCCACGAGATTCGGCAAGAGTCCCCACGCTGCCTGCCCGAGTGCGGTCCGCTCGGCCGAGTAAGCGAAAGGAATCACATGGAGGATGGGGACCAGGACCACGAACAAGAGGAGCGGGTACACGTAGGCTTGGGAGATCCAACTGAAGTGGTACGCCAAGAAGACGATGGCCCCCGATAGGATCGAAAAGGTGGTCATGTGCCAGAGGATGTACGTTCCGACAAGCGGTTTCTTGTCCGCACCCCGGGCGACAAAGAACACGAGAGCGTTCCCGATGCGGAACCCACCAATCCCCGAGACGGTGGCGAAGAGGAGAGAAAGGAACGTGATGTTGCCCACTAAGGTAAGGCCATACGCACCATTCTGTCCCCCCGGGATGAGGTGGAGGAAGATCAGCTTGGTACCTACCCACCCGAGGAGCTGGATAAGGATCGCCGAGATGAGACCGACGAAGGTGTTGATGCCAAATCGGATCGGCTTATTCTTGTCCGACAGCGGCTGCCACCCCCACTACTGGGAACGTGCCTCTGTCAGCATGCCCACGGTGCTACGTTTCGACCGTTTCGACCCGGAACCAGACGCCGAGGCCTTTGAGCGCTAGCTGGACCTTGTCAGCGAACCAGATTGACTCCTTTATGGTCGCCTGTTTGTCCCAGTTGTAAACGAAGTCGTACTCGCCCTTGACGGGACGGAACCCCAGGTCCTCGAGCACTTCCGCGATGTTCGAAAAACTGGCTCCCTCCGAATCCAACTGGACTTTGATGTACGTACGCATGGGTCGACCCAAAGGAGAGCCTCGCCGTATTTCAGCTATTCCGTGGAGCTAGACGAATTTTCGGGCCCCCTCCTCCCAGGATCATGAGCGGTCCCGGCCGGGATTCAGAGGCGGCTCTCGTTGTATTCCTCAATCCGGGTAGCGACTGTTCTTCGAGAATGGGAGGGCTTGGTAGGTGGAATCGACGCCCCCGCCTTGAGATCCTCGACCAGACGTTTCATACGGTTTTCCTTTCCCCGGGCGGCATGATGGATGGCCACATCCTGCGTGCCTCGCGTCACAAGGAGGACCACCTTGCCGGTCTGGGTACGCCCAGTCCTTCCTCGACGTTGGATGGAGCGGATCTCCGATGGCACCGGTTCATAAAAGATGACAAGGTCCGTGGCTGGAATGTCGAGCCCTTCCTCCGCCACTGAGGTGGCCACGAGGCAGTTCACCGTCCCGTCCCGAAAGCTCTGAAGGACCTCTCCCTGCTGTTTCTGAGACAGTCCAACATCGCCTGCCCCGTGACTTGCCTGACCCACGAAACGCGCAGGGACGATGCGGGGGTCATGCAGGTCATTGAGCGTTCGGACGGCGAGGTCAGCCATGTCCCGGTAATGCGTGAAAAGGAGGACCTTGGCGTCCGGTCGCTGGGTCAGTTCCCCCCGGACAAGGGCCACCGCTCGGGCCAGTTTCGGATGCTCCGAAGGGTCCACCTTCACAGACTCCCGAACCTTCTGCACCGCGCTGTCGGCAAGGAACATGCGCGTGGAAGGGGACCTCCGTCGTTCCGAAGAATCCATCCGCGCAAGGTACTTTTGGAGAGCTTCCACACCCTGGGTCTCGACCAGTTCGATCGCGTGGACCAACTTCATCGCAACCGCCTGGAGCGAGACCGTCTGCCAAAGCGACGGGGGAGGGGTCTGGCCGCGTGCCCGATACCGTTCCACCTCTCCGCGTAAACGAGCCCCGAGGTCGAGAAGACCCCTTCGGGACACCCGTTCCCCCGGCGGTATCTGGCCCGTACTTTCCAATCTTCGCTCGACCTTCTCGAGAGAATCTCGCAGCATATGACCCCGCTCCAGCAGAACTCTCGGGGGATCCACCTCCTCAGTCTCGATCCGAATCTCGTGCAGGTACGGCAGCACATCGGCCTCTGACCCATCCCTGACCTCCAAACCCGATGGGAGGACACCCAGACAATCCATGACCTCCCGCACCTTGGCTACGTTGTTGCCAGGCGAGGCGGTCATCCCCAGGAGTCGGCTTGAGGCCGATTCTCGGAACGTACGGGCCAAGAAAGCGTACGGGTAGCTCCCGGATGCTCGGTGCACCTCGTCGAACACGACGACCGAGAACACCGACGGATCGAGCACCCCCTCCCGGATGTCGTTCAGGACTACCTGGGGCGTGGCCACTACGACCCGCCCCGCCACTTGGGTCCAGTCCCGATCCCCTCGACCGTGGAGACCCGTGAACACCCGCGGTCCCTCGGTCTTCAGAATCCGTCCCACAGACTCCCCATGTTGTACCACCAATGGGCGTGTGGGTGCTAGGAATAGTGCGCCCTTTTCCGGTTCGGCCTCAAGATAGTGGGCCATCACTCGGAGCGCGATCGCTGTCTTGCCAAGGCCCGTGGGAAGGATGGCCAGCACGTTCTCTTCCATGGCATGGTGGGCGATCGTACGCTGGTATTCCCGCTCCTCCAGTGCACCTGCCCGGATACGGGGATGTTCAACGTATCTGATACTCATGGAAAGTGGAAGTGTGCCCTCAAGCAAAGGCTCCGGTAGCTCATAGCACCTTCTGTTGCGGCGGAAAACTTCGCCCCTGCCTCTCCTTTGGGGCAACGGCAGGAAGAGTAGCAAGGGGTGAGTTCCCACACCCTTCCTCACCACGAAAAGGATATCCCTGTCGCAGTTGTGGGTCATACTAGGTGTGTGAACATGGCCGATTGGGGTCTTGAGAATCGGATGGCTCGAATGATCCGACCCTCGACGGGGAGGAGCGTCATGCTGGCGGTGGACCATGGCTACTTCATGGGCCCTACCCATCGCCTTGAAAAGCCCCGAGAGACCATCACTCCACTCCTGCCGTACTGCGATGCGATCGCCTTGACGCGCGGGGTACTTCGCAGTTCGCTCGATCCTTCGGCGGACGTTCCGGTCATCCTCCGCGTCTCGGGCGGCGCTAGCGTGCTCAATGAAGACCTCTCCCACGAAGACATCACCACCTCGATCGAAGAGGCAATCCGTCTCAACGCCTGCGCTGTCGCACTTTCCGTTTTCGTCGGTGCCCCCCACGAGCACGAATCGCTCGTCAACCTCTCAAAGTTGGTCGATGAGGGCGAACGGTACGGGATGCCGGTTCTCGCCATCACGGCGGTGGGGAAGGAGCTGGAAAAGCGGGATGCGCGTTACCTCTCGCTCGCCACGCGGATATGCGCCGAACTCGGGGCCCATGTGGTCAAGACGTACTACTGCGACGGATTCGACAAGGTCATAGAAGGGTGCCCTGCCCCCATCGTTGTGGCCGGGGGTCCGAAGTTCAAAACCGACCGGGAAGCCCTCGAACTCGTGAAGAGTTCCGTGGATCTGGGTGCCGTGGGTGTGGATATGGGTCGGAACATCTGGCAATCCGAGCGCCCCGTGCCCATGATCCGTGCGGTCCGTTCGATCGTGCACGAGCGGGCGACCGTGGACGAGGCCTTGACCATCCTCCAGGAGCCGGTCAAGGATGGGACCCTCGTCAATTCTTCTCGCCGAGCGAGAACTCCGGCCAAGACCTGAGTTCGCTCTTTCAGTCGGTGGTGTCGCCACGGAGTGCCGTTCCCACCGTCTTCTGGAGGAGTGATCTTAGGTCTTCTCTGGGGTTTCGGATGGGGTAAGCGCTAGGCAGGCGTTCTCGACACGGGCTCCCGCGGCGACATAGTATCCGGGACCGATAATGGAGTGCTTGACATGTGCTCCCCGGCCGATTTTCGCCCCATCCATGATCACCGCATCCTCGATAACTACCCCCTCTTCGGCAGACACCCCGTTCCCAAGGGTGACGTATGGGCCTACCCGCTTCGCTTCGATGGTGACCCCGGCCCCCACGGCCACTGGCGGCATGACGAAGTTTCCCTCGGGAGTATTCCAGGGGGTCCGCCGTCGCTCCGGGTGCGTGAAGAGGATACGTTGTGCGTTCAGCACTCGCGGTAAGGTACCAGCATCTTCCCACCAGGAATCGAAGGGGAGTCCAAAAACCCCTTGCTCCAGCAGACCCGGTAGTATCTCCCGTTCGAAGCTCACCGCCTTTCCGGCGGGAACGGCCTCCATGATCTCCCTTCTCCAGACCGAAGCCCCGGCATTGATCCAGTGGGAGGGGGCACTCGCAGGGTCGGGCTTCTCGACGAACCGGCGGATGCGGTAATCCGGTCCGAGGTCCGCCACACCGTACGGGGTGGTGTCATCGACATGGAAGAGGCTCATCACCCCCACTCCTCCCTTCTCGTTGAGCCATTTGATCATGGCCGAGATGTCGACACCACTTACCACGTCCCCGTTCAACAGGATGAAGGGATCGGTGGCAAGGTTTTCGGCATTCTTCATCCCGCCCCCGGTGCCGAGCGGGGTGGCCTCCCGGACCACGGAAACAGGCAAGGGATAGGGATGCTCCCTCAAGTACCGCTCGATGACCTCGCCCTTGTATCCACAGGCGAGACCGATCCGGTCGACGTTCTTCGGCAAGATGTCGAAGACGTGGTAGAGCGCACATTGTCCCGCCATCGGGATGAGTTGCTTCGGCACATGATAGGTGACCGGGCGCAACCGTGTCCCGAATCCCCCGACAAGGACGATGGCGGAAAGGGGAGGCATGGCGACCCGGGAGACACGGGAGGCTAAGAATCCTTTCTCCCACCGGTCCCGGGGGTGGTCACTGAGACGATAGCCGGGTCAACCCCGCTTCACAACGAGCACGGGACACTTTAGGTGGTGCACGAGGGCGTCTGAAACGCTCCCCAGGAGCAGCCGACGCGCCGTCGATAGTCCACGCGAACCCATGACGAAGAGATCGGGCAACTCCTTTTCGGTGTACGCCAGCAGCTCGTCAACGACATGCCCTTCGAGGCACGCAGTCTTCTTCGGTGGAATCCCAAGCTCTGAAGCCTTCTTGGCAGCCTTGTCGAGGAGATCGTGGTAATACTTCGATTCGGTCTCCGGCAGCTGCGGAGGGACCCAAGGTTCCGTCGATGCGACGACGACCATGGTGGGGACCACGGTCACGATATGAAGCTCCGAGTGGTAACGCTTGGCCAAGTCGACAGCGAATTCCAAGGCCCGTTCGGCATGGGGCGAACCGTCCACAGCGACAACAATCTTTTCCATCATATTGGGATGTCAGACCCCCTTGGCATGGAGCGAGGTGATGGGACGGAAACCATGCTTTGCATAAAACTTGACTGCGATCACGTTTTGGGAGGGGAACTCCGCGGTGACGATCCCAGCTCCCAGGCGCTTGAGGTGCTCCACGATCTCTCGGAGCAAGTACGCTCCGCCTCCTGCACGGCGGTAGGCTGGCATGAGATAGATATCGAGGATCACACCTTCCTTGATAGGGCTATAGAACGCGCGTTCCCGGATGGCCCCACGGGCCACCCCCACCACCCGTCCCAAGTCGTCTCCCGTCCCTTCAACGGCGAGGACCAGCGAACGCGGGTCTGCGATGTCGTTTTGCAACACCTTCATGGCGACCTCCTGTGCGTCACTCCGCACAGAGAGCAGGGGGTCGAACTCGGAGTTCAGTCGCTTCAGTCGCACAAGGAGCGTGGCCAGCGTCTCCAAATCCTCCGCCCCAGCCTTGCGGATGTTCAACGGTGGATGAAGCGCTTTCTCCGGGATCTGTTCCATGGTCATGATACACCTGCGTGGGATATAGGCCCCGTCGCGCCCGGTGGGGCGGTGGGGAGGAGCCCGTTCTCGATGAGGAGGCGGGCGAGCTTCTTCGGTCGGTTCATCATGCGGACCGCACTCTCCTCGTAATCGGCTCGGGTGCGACGGACACGGGCGATCCCCATCTCCTCGCATTTCACCGCGACGGCCGCGGCGACCTTGGGGAACACCTCGGCTTCCGCCATCGTTGGGAGGATGTGATCCGGAGTGAGCCCACGTAACGCCGCACCTCGAGCGAGTTCGTGCGCGGCCACCAAGACCACTTCATCGGGAATCCCTCGGGCCCGAGCGTCCAGAACTCCGCGGAAAACCGGTGGGAATATGAGGGAGTTGTTCACCTGATTTGCGAAATCGCTCCGTCCGGTCGCGACAATGGCCGCCCCTGCGGTCTTCGCGACCTCGGGCCAGATCTCCGGAGTGGGGTTGGCGAGCGCAAAGACGATCGGGTGCGGGGCCATGGCGCGGACCCATTCGGGGCGAACCGTGTTGGGGTCCGGGGTGCTGGCCGCCAGCAGGACATCCGCTCCCTGCAAGGCTTCCCTGAGGCCACCCTTCGTGCCCGCCTCGTTCGTGGTGAGCGCCAGTTCGTACTTCCACCGATTCTGGAGCATGAGCTGGTCCAGATCCTCCCGCTCCGAGTGCAGGATGCCTTTGTGATCGACCACGGTCAAGGCACCCATATCTGCGTTCATTGCCTTCAAGAGGCGCGCGGTCGCAATGTTGGCCGCTCCCGACCCTAGGAGCACGATCCCAGTCTTCCAGATCTCCCGGCCCGTGAGCGCCAGGGCATTGATGAGACCGGCCACAGTCGCGGCAGCGGTTCCCAACTGATCGTCATGCCACACCGGGATGGGCATGGTCTTCTGCAGTTGCTCGAGCACGTGGAAGCATTTCGGGCTGGCTATGTCTTCGAGATTGATCCCGCCCACGGCGGGTGTAATCCTGCGGACCGTCTCGATGAGTTCTTCCGGAGATTTGACCTGCACCGGGAGCGGGAAGGCATTGACGCCACCCAAGTACTTGAACAACAATGATTTCCCCTCCATCACCGGGAGCGAGGCTTCGGGCCCGATGTTTCCGAGCCCGAGGACACGGCTCCCATCGGTCACGATGGCGATCGTGTTCCATCGGCCGGTGAGTTCGAACGCCTGCCCAGGGTCCTTGGCGATCTCCCGGCAGACCTCCGCCACCCCCGGAGAATAGAGATAGGAGAAGTCCGCCAATCCCGTGATCGGAACTTGGGGTATCACCTCCACCTTGCCTCCATAGCTGCGCGAAACGTCGACCGCCCGGCGAGAGAGCGCCGCAGTCTCCTCTTCCGCTGCGCGGGCCTCCTCCTGCTCCAATTCAGTAGAATCCGTCTTTGCAGGGAGGTCTTTCACTCTTCGTTCTGTGGCATCGGCCATGGAGGGGACCTCAGATTTCTCTCACGGCTTTGGGAAATCTTACCTGGGGGAAGCTGAATGCACAGCCGGTTTCAAGCTGCATGGGCCATCATCGCGACTACTCCCCTGTGGACATATAACCTGAGTGGTGGCTCTTCGGATATGGGAATCAGGTGCGATGCCGAAGTGGGACACCTGGTTCCCTATTCCGGGTGCGAAGGAAATCCTGATTAGTCCTACGCTCGTCTCTTGTGGGACGCACAGCACAATTGTCTATGCCAGAACTCACATCGGAAGTCGGAGGTCATAGCGTTCGCACTTGGGTCGAGGGCAAGGGTAAACCCCTACTCTTCTTCTACGACCAATGGCACGCATCCCCAGGTCTCTCCCCGTTGGTGGAGGAACTCCGCTACCGATTCCGAGTCCATGCCGTCAACCCTCCCGGGTTTGGGGGCTCCTCACTCGCGGAAGAGAGTTCGATGACTACGAAGGAGTACGCCGCTTTCCTGGGGGAAGCTCTGGGCACGGTGACGGGCGGACGTGCGATCATGGTCTTGCACGACATTGGTCTCCCAATCGGCCTCGAGGCGCTTGCCGAGGGCTACGCCCCCCTCGACCGCCTGGACGGTGTAGTACTGTCGAATGGACCGCTCTACGAGGACCAAGTGCCGTCTTCCCTCTCCCCGAGGATGAGCCCCTTCCTACGGCTACGTGACCTTCCCACCGACCGGATCGCACATCGGCGCAGGTTGCTCAAGCTTTACGGTAGCCCGGAGCAATTGGATGAGGCCCTCGCCGCCACCTGTTGGGAGCGTTACATCCAAGGCTATCTGCGTTCTCAGACCCGACTAGGCCAGTCACTGGAAGAGTCGCTTGCGGTCTCAAGGCAACGTCTCTCCAGGCTTGCTGAGTCCGGCATCCCGGTTCTGGTGCTCTGGGGCGAAGTGGACCCGCTTGGAGGCAAGGATATCGCACAACGGATCGGGGAGGACCTGCCGGAGGCGGAGGGATTCCTTCTCCCCGGAGTAGGACATTTTCCCCATGTCGAAGCGCCTAAGGTCATGGCTGACGAGATTTTGGCCTTCCTTTCCCGTACTCGACCGCCCCCTCCTTCATCCATAGTGCCGTTTCCAGTTCGGTAGTTCGGGACTATCGGTAGTCACGCCCGTCCCAGGGCATGAATTTACGGATACGACACTTCACAAACCAGGAAGGCAACGCCCTCCGCCTCATCCCACACCCAGACCGGTTTGACTTTCGAAGGGCCCTTGCATCTCTGCTTGGCGCCATGAGACTTCGGATCTTGGTCATGGAAGGCGACCCTGATGTCGCAGGAGAACCGAACGTCGACAAGTTTGCAGGGTTCGTAATCCACCCAGAATATGGGAATGGCGGGTCTACCGCACAGCCACTCGATCGATCGCTTTCCCAAACAGGGACGCAGGTTTATAGGCCGCGAAACTTTAGGAATCCGGACAGATGGAACGCGTTCTCATCGGAGCGGCATGGCCGTACGTCAATGGTCCCCAGCATATGGGTCATCTTGCTGGGAACCTACTGCCCGCGGACATCTTCGCCCGCTATCAGCGATCCCGAGGAGATGAAGTGCTGTTCGTATCCGGTTCCGACATGCATGGGACGCCGACGGCCCTTCGGGCGGAACTGGAAGGGGTCTCACCGGAGGAACTCGCCCGTAAGTTCCACGAGATCGACAAGGTTTCGTTCGAACGCCTTGGACTTTCGTTCGACCTTTACACCCATACCCACACGCCCACGCACGAAAGAACCGTGCAGGAGATCTTCCTCACTCTCCTCGAGAAACGGTACCTCGAGAAGAGGACGGAGGATTCCCCATATTGCGCCAAGGAGGATCGGTTCCTTCCCGACCGGTACGTCACCGGTACCTGTCCGCATTGTGGCAACCCGTCGGCCCGGGGCGATGAGTGCAGCGCCTGTGCGCGGGTGCTCGAGGCCCGTGAGCTTGGAAACCCGACCTGCAAGGTCTGTGGTTCTCCCGCCATTTTCCGCCCCTCGGAGCAATTCTACTTCCTCCTCCCCAAGCTTGCTTCCGAAATCAAGGCGTATCACGATTCTGTGAAGGAACACTGGAGGCCTTCGGTCCGGGCCTTCACTGAGAACTACTTGGCAGCCGGTTTGCGCCCGCGGCCCATCACCCGGGATATCAATTGGGGGGTTCCTGTACCTTTGGAAGGCTATTCCTCCAAGCGGATCTACGTCTGGTTCGAGGCCGTGATCGGTTATCTTTCCGCTGCCCAGGAGTGGGCCGCAAGGACCGGCAACCCAGACGGCTGGAAGCGGTTCTGGGCAGCGTCGGAGCCCGGGAGGGTTTACAATTTCCTAGGGAAAGACAACATCACCTTCCACACCGTGCTCTGGCCCGCGATCCTCATCGCGGTTGGTGGGCTCAAGCTTCCGTACGATGTCCCGGCCAACGAGTTCGTAAACCTCTCGGGTTCCCGCATCTCCAAATCCGACACGACAGGCAAGGCGGCTTCCCCAATCTTCCTTCCGGAACTGCTCGACCTCTACGAACCGGAGGCCCTCCGTTTCTACGCCGCATACCATGCCCCCCAGAACCACGATTCCGAATTCAACCTGGATGAGCTCACCCATGAGCGAGACCAGATCCTCGCGGATCAGTGGGGGAATCTCGTGCAACGCGTGCTGAGCTTTGCGAAGTCCCAACTCGGGAACCGCATACCTGCCCCCCCCTCCGGGTGGACCCCCGAACGTTCCGCCCTCGTCATTCGAGTGCGCTCGACCATCTCCAAGTATGAGGTGGAACTCGACCGGGTGCAGTTGAAAGAAGGCCTTGAGACCGCCCTCGATCTAGTGCGGGAGTCGAACCGACACTTCCACGAGTCGAAACCCTGGTCCACTGAAGAAGCTTCGCGGAATGCCACCGTGTACGAGACGATCTGGTCGATCCGAGCCCTGGCCGTCCTACTATCACCTTACCTTCCGTTCTCCTGCCAAAAGGTCGCCGAAATGCTAGGAGAGCCTGAACTAGCCGGTTCTGAAGGTTGGCGCCGGCTCCAAGACCCTCCTGAAGCGGGACGTCCTCTGGGTCAAATCGTCCCGCTCTTTCCCAAGGAGCGGCCAGCATCCAAGGCACCTGCGGAACCTACTCCTGTCCCGGCCCGGCTGGACGTTCGGGTGGCCATCATCCGGGAGGTGAGCCCGCACCCGAATGCGGAGCGGCTCTATGTCCTCAAGCTCGAAGATGGAACCCCGACGGGAAGGACGCTGGTGGCGGGGCTGCGCCCATATTACGCTCCCGAGGAACTGCGCGGAAAGCATGTGGCTTTCCTTGCAAACCTCGAACCACGCACATTGCGTGGCATCCGGTCCGAAGGGATGCTCCTTGCGGCCTCTGCGGGCCCCATCGTCTCGATCATCCGGGCTCAAGACAGTTCCCGTCCGGGGACCGGTCTCGTCGGTGCTCCGACCGATGCCACCCTGATCTCGCACGAGGAGTTCACCCGGGCCCGACTTTCGATCGCCTCGGGAGCGGTTCACGTTCCGGGGGCACTCCAGGTCGTACGGAACGATGCTCAAGGAGAAGCCCAAGTGCTCCGCCTCACCGACGGCTCCGTGCTCTTTCCAGACCGGGACGTGCCCGCCGGTACCTCGGTCGCATGAGCCGCATCGTCCGGATCGATATGCATGTGCATAGCTCAGCCTCGCCCGACTCCCGCTTGACCCTCGACGAGGCCGTCTCTCAGGCCAAGCGGGTTGGTCTCCACGGGTTGGCTATCACCGACCATAATTTGCTGTGGGGCTCCCCAGTCCCCGGAAGGGTGGTCGAGGTTTCTGGCATCACCATCCTCCCAGGGATCGAAGTCTCGACGCGGGAAGGTCACCTGCTAGCGTACTTCGTCTCCCAGGCTCCTGCGCCCCATCAGCCGTTGGTGGATACGCTGCGGGAGGTCCATGCGGCCGGTGGCCTTGCCATCCTTCCTCACCCATACCGGCTCTTCCACGGGGCCGCCCACCAACTGGGGTCGCTCCGACTGCCCTTAGAGGGAGTGGAGGTGCTCAACGGGCATACCTCCGCTACGCGCAACCGCCGGGCGAAGGAATGGGCCAAAGAGCGGGGCCTACGCTTCTTCGGAGGAAGCGATGCGCATGCCCCCCAAGAGGTTGGCTCCTGCTACACCGAGATCGCCTGGTCTGAGGACGGGTGGAAGGCGACGCTCCACAACGGAACGACGGTCCTTGGAGGCCCGGGGATCGGACGGGGGGCGATGTACGCGGTCGGTCTCGGGAACTTTTGGAAGCGCTTGAAACGTGGCTTCCGACCTTTGTAGCGCCCCGGGTTCCTATCGTTCCTACCGTGGAGAGAGGTGAGAAGGCTCCTCCACGAGCACCCGATGAAGCTCCCGGAGAGTCCTACGTCCTTCAGCTATCGGCACGGCTAGGGACAGGGTCCGCGTAGTTCCACTGATCCCAAGGGTTTGCTCAGTGATCTCACGGGGGATCCGACCGATGTCGGCGCCCACGCCTTCACCAATGACCGTGACTAGGGTCGACCGGCGCGGGCCGTCCAACGATGCGCCCAAACCATCCTTCACGACGAACGGTGTGATCGCCTGCCGGGCGGCTTTACCCATGGCGGCCTCGACCACGATGCTCAAGAGGGCACTGGAGGTGAACAAGGTCACGACGTTGACGCGTGCAGAGGCCAGGATGCGTGCCACCTCGGCGATGACGCCCTTGCGTTGCCGCCCTCCCGGCACCCGGACGTGCAGGAGGGCCACGGGGCTGAGCAGGGTCATTGCGCGGATGCCATGGCCCTTGACCTCCGGACCGATCGTGGTCGATAGCCCGGGACGCTCGAGCGACTCGACCGTCACTTCCATGCCGCGGACGCGGGCGGGCTCGACGGTCAAGGGATGGAGCACCTTGGCCCCGAACTGCGCCAGTTCCTCGGCTTCCTCATACGAGAGACGCGCCACCGGTTGGGCCCGCCGTACGATCCTTGGATCGGCGGTGAACAGCGACACGTCTGTCTTCACGAGTATCGTGCGTTCCGCCCCTACGATGCTCCCCAGCGAGGTCGCCGTATAGTCCGAGCCGCCCCGGCCTAGAGTCGTGGTGTGTCCGTCTATCGTCCGACCGATGTAACCCGTGACGATGGGCAAGGACCTCCGGCGGAAGATCGAAGCGATTCCCCGTCGTACGTTCGCTTGCGAGGCCGATTGCTGGATCACGGCGGCGCCGTGGTTTCCATCCGTCTGCAACCCAAGGCGGTCGGCCTCCACCGCTACCGCGGGAAGTCCGATCTCTGCAAGGCGATGGGCGTACCAGTGAGCCGAAAGGCGTTCCCCCCGGGCAAGGATGGCATCCGTGACATCCGGAAGTGCGGTCCGAGCCCGGCGTATCCTACCGAGCTCTTGATCGAGGTCTCTCAAGTTGGATGAGAGGACATCGGAGATCCCTGGGTGAAACCGCTTAAGGAAGGATTCGAGGTCGGGACTTGTCTCGTTCCGCGAAGCGCGGTCGATCGCGTTCTTGAGCCGGTTCGTGACGCCCTCCCGAGCCGAGACCACGATGAGGAGCGGACCCGTGGTGGTCTGGACGAGCCGCTCGGTCCTACGGACGCGGTCCTCCCGTCCCAGGGTAGCCCCACCGAACTTGATGACGATCGGGCGGACGGACAATCCCCTATTCTCCTAGGAGGCCCTTGCGTAGGGCGAGTTCGGCATTCAGGACCGACCCTCCGGCTCCGCCCCGTACCGCATTGTGGACGAGGAGATAGAACATCACCTTCCGGTTGCGGACCCGGAGCCGACCGACCGTAACCGCCATCCCTTTCGCCCGAGCCGGAGTGCCGGCCCAACGGTCGAGCAACGGTTGGGGCCGGTTCGGCTCGGCCCGATAGATCACCGGGGACTCCGGGGCCGTCGGCAACGTGCCTTCCTTGACATCGGAGAGAGGTCGGAAGCCCGCCCACGCCTCCCGAACCATGCTCTCGGTGACATCCACCTTGGCGTCCAGGGTTACCGCCTCAAGATGGCCTTCCCGGGTCCCCACTCGGGCACAGTTCGCGTAGACGGCCAGGTCCATCGGGAGCACCTTTCCAGCGGAAACGGTGCCCAGCATCTTTTGTGTCTCCCGTTCAATCTTCTCCTCCTCTTCCGGAATATAGGGCAGGATATTGTCGGTGATGGAGAGCGATGCAACGCCCGGAAACCCTGCTCCGGAAAGCGACTGGTACGTGGTGACGACCACTTCCCGAGGTTTGAGAAGGGCCATCAGGGGTTTGATCGCCATGACCACTCCCGCCGTGGAACAATTGGAGTTGGTCACGATGAATCCTTTTCCCTTTCGGGATTTGAGCAGGTCAAAATGCGCCCCGTTGACCTCCGGGATGACCAGAGGTACATCGGCGTCCATTCGGTGCGAGCCCGCGTTCGAGAAGACGGCCATCCCCCGTTTGGCGAGCTCGGTCTCGAGGGGTCCTGCCTCTTCGGTGGGCAAGGCGCTGAACACAACCTCGACTCCTTCCCTCTCGAGGGCTGCGGGCGTGGCGGTGGAAAGCGTTCGGGCAGCGAGCGAAGGGGGTGGCCCTAGTTCAGGAAGTACCCAGATCTCTTCGAGAAGCTTGCCGGCTGAACGGGGACCCGCACAAAGGATGGGGTTTTCGAAAAAGGGATGGTCGGCGAGAAGCCGCGCAAAATGTTGTCCGATCCAACCGCTCGCGCCCAATAGTGCGGCCTTCCGCCTCCTCATAGATACCCCCCTCTTGCCATGAAGTCTGCAACCACGAAGGAAGTAAAGTTTTCCACTACCGGGACGGCCCGGGGAACGATGCACGGATCATGCCTTCCCTTGACGACGAGACGCACCGGTTCCCGCCGGGAAAGCGAGACGGAATCCTGCTCCTTCGCTATGGAACTGGTGGGCTTCACCGCAAGGCGCGCGACGATCGGCATTCCGGTCGTGAGCCCTCCCAGGATTCCCCCCGCACGGTTCGATCGGGTACGGACCTCTCCCCGTTCTATGTAGAATGGGTCATTGTGCTCGCTCCCACGCATCCGGGCGGCCTGGAACCCCGCGCCGAACTCTACCCCCTTCACCGCCGGTATCGAGAAGTAAGCGTGCGAGAGTACGCTCTCGACCGGATCGAAGAAGGGCTCGCCCACACCGGGGGGCACCCCCTCGACCCGGACCTCCACGATACCCCCCAAGCTGTCTCCGTTACGTCGGGCTTCTTCGATCGCCGTTTGCATCCTCAGCGCTGCGTTGGGATCGGGGCATCCGACCTCATTCGCCCGGGACTGTTGTCGGAGGTCCTCGATGGTGACCTCGGTGGCCGGGTCCTCCCAGTTCTCGGGGCCAATGGAACGGGTGAATGCCACCGTTCCGACCCCCTTGTTGCGAAGGAGGTCGTGGACGATCGCCCCTGCGATCACGAGCCCAACGGTCATTCGTCCAGAGAAGATCCCGCCGCCAGAGAGGTCCAGGGAGGATCCCCATCGGACCCGGGCCGGGTAATCCGCATGCCCTGGCCTCGGGACATCCACGAGTTCATCGTATGGGGCGCGCCGGACGTCGACATTCTCGACCAACGTCACGATGGGTTCTCCCGTCGCCCTCCCATTTTCGATCCCCGATCGCACAAGGAGCCTGTCGGGCTCCTTGCGCATCGTGGCGAGCTTTCGATGCGAAGGGCTCCGTCGATCGAGTTCGGACTGCACGTAATCAAGATCCACCGGCGCTCCGGACGGGAGCCCCTCGATCACGGCACCGACGCTCGTTCCGTGGCTCGAACCGGTCAAGGTCACGGAGAGCGTGGTACCGAATCGCATGAGGGGGTTCCACGCTCGCCCCTGCCGTAGGGCCGAGGGTGGCTCCGGTGGAGCGGTCACGGTCTTGGATGGGGTCGAGGGCTCTTAACTATTCCCAAGCACGGGAGGCATGACCAAACTCCCGAATCTCCCCAATTCATTCAGCGGTCGGACCGGTCCGGGACTTCGTGGTTCCGAGGCTGACTCCCTTGCTGGCGGGGCGAAGGACCCACATCCATACGGCGGCCGCCAAGAGCCCCCCAATGATGGGGGCGATGATGAAGAGCCAAAGTTGGTTGATCGCATTGCCTCCCACGAAAAGCGCGGGCCCAAGGCTCCGTGCGGGATTCACGGAAGTGCCATCGATCGGGATGCCCACGAGATGGATCGCAAACAGCGTGAGCCCAATGGCGATCCCCGCAAAGCCCTTCGGGGCCGATGGCGAGGTCGATCCATGGACCACGATGAGGAAGAGGAAGGTCAGCACAACCTCTGCTAGGAAAGCAGAGGTCATCGAGGCATGCACTCCACCGAAGGCGTCCTGCCCGAGCCCATTGAGGGACAAGGCATACCCGGGCATGCCGGAAACGATGCCCAAGAGCACACCCGCACCGACCGTCGCCCCGATGCACTGGGCCACGATATACCCCACGGCATCCTTTCCGGAGATCTTGCCACTCGCCAACATCGATATTGTGATGGCGGGATTTATGTGGCATCCCGAAATGGGCCCGATTGCATAGACCATGACCAGCACCGCGATCCCGAAGGCGAACGCAATACCTAGGAATCCGATTCCATAGCCTGTGAAGTACTCGCTTCCAACGACCGCACCG
>JAJYXQ010000063.1 GCA_021796385.1 Thermoplasmata archaeon
TTTCCCGACTCGAGGCAATGGACGAGGAAAGGTTGGAGACCGCCCGTCCCCATGCCGAAGAGCCCCGGGTCGCGGGCAGGGAGCCTTTCCTACTCGAAGGGTTTATGTTCGTCCATGGGTCAGACCTTCCGGGGAAATGGGCTGGTAGATCAGCGGAAGATCGCTACCTTGGCAAGGTAGAGGCCGCGAGTTCAAAATGCCGGGAGGATGAACCTCTGGCAGGAAACTCTCGCCCAGTCCACTTCCCCTCTTCGCCAGGCCTTCGTAGGCATCTCGTTAGAGGCCCCGACTACGGGGCTTCCACGATCACCGAGAGCCCGTTGCCTCCACCCATACAAAGGGTGGCCAGGCCCCGCTGCGCCTTCCGATGCTGCATTGCGTTAAGCAGCGTGACGATGATACGCGCTCCCGAACAGCCGATCGGATGGCCCAGCGCCACAGCCCCGCCGTTCACATTGAACCTGTTTTCCTGTATTTCGAGCGCCCGCTGGACCGCGATCGAGGCGGTGGAGAACGCTTCGTTGTGCTCGACGAGGTCTATGTCCGCGATGGATAATCCTGTACGGGCAAGGTGCTCTTTCACGGTCGGGATCGGGGCTTCCATCACTCGGGAGGGCGGGACTCCGCCCGTACCGGAAGAATGGAACCATGCGATCGGGGTCTTCCCGGTCCGCTCGACCCATTCGGCGGAGGCGAGCACCAAGGCGGCACTCCCGTCTGAGAGCTGGGATGCGTTGCCTGCCGTCAAGACCCCGTCGGGGGCAAACGCACGCTTCAGCTTCGCAAGCTTCTCCAAGGTCGTGTCCGGGCGAGGTCCCTCGTCCCGGGACGCCTCCCCTGCCTTGGTCACCGATGCCGGAACCGGCACGATCTCCTTTCCCGTCTCCCCCCGGTTCAGGGCCTCCACCGCCTTTCGATTGCTCCGAAGGGCGAACGCGTCCGCTTCCTCCCGGGTGATCCCATACCGCCGAGCGACATCCTCTCCCGTCCGTCCCATATGAAGATGGTCGTATGCATCGAGGAGAGAATCCTGGAGCATGGCATCCTGAAGTGAGGAGTCGCCGTAACGGACACCTTCCCGAACTCCCGGTGCCAGATAGGGGGCCCGGCTCATGCTCTCCATACCTCCGACCACAACGAGGTTCCGTTCCCCCGAACGGATCAGGTCCGCCCCCATCATGAACGACTTCATGCCGGACCCGCAGACCATGTTTATCGTGACCGCCCCCCGGTCGACCTTGGCACCAGAGGCCAGTGCGACCTGCCGAGCCGGGTTCTGGCCGAGACCCGCTTGGATGGCACACCCGAATAGGAACTCCTCAATGTCTTCTGCCGATGTCCCCGCTCGACGGAGGGCCTCTACCACGGCGATCGAGCCGAGGGTGATGGGGCTCACCTGCGAGAACATCCCCAGGAACTTTCCGATCGGTGTCCGTACCGCGCCTAAGATGGCCACACGCGCCGGATTCATGAGCGTAGGCTGTAACAGAACCGAAATAACCCTTGCGTTAACGCACCGGCCCGCAGGACTCGTCGCCGCATTCGCCGGGCCCATCCCTTTGGATGGTGTGCGTTGACCTATCCCTCTTCAACGCGGGGCGCAAGCAAGAACCGCCCATCCCCGTTGCCACCCGCAAAGCCGAACTCGAGCTTCAAGGGATATGCGTTCCCGATGGACATCGTCACCTCTTCGGCCGAGGTGAGCGCTTTCACCATGCTGGAAAAGAAATCGAGAGGATACATGCTCTTCGCAACCTCCTTCGCCTCAAGGTGGGTCAGCCCTTCCTTGGGGACGCGAAGGTCCACCTTGTCGTTCTCCCCTTCGGAATGCATGATGAATGCGTCGGGCTCCAAGGTCAGGGTCACATGGTCGCTGATCGACTCCGAGCCCCGTATCCCCTGTCGGAGCTCTTCGGTCTTGATCACCACCTTGCAGGGAGGATTGACGCTCGGCACCTTGGGATCGCTGATCCCCGCCACATCCATGACCGACATGTGCCGGGTCAACTTCCCGACGGAGACCACGAGACGACCCTTCCCCGCATCGTAGGACAGGTCGATGACGTCCCCGGGCTTGGCCAATCGGAGCACGCCCTTCAGTTTCTCGACATCAATCCCGATCTCGACCGGCTCCCCAGAGAAATCCTCGAATGCCGTCTTCTTCAGACTGAGGATCAGCATCGCCACGTGGGAGGTGTCCACGGCCTTCACATCGATCCCGTCTTGGCTGACCGAGAGCTTCACCTCGTTGACAATGGCCGAGATGACCTCCAGGAGCTCGCGTAGCACCTCCATCTTGACGCGCGCCTTGAACAATCCATTCACCCTCCCTGTCGGACAACCGGAGCGGTTAAAACTGTTGCCACATCTTATATAGCCGCCACTTCTTCCTTGCGGCATGCCGGCCAACGAGTTCGTTTTGGCGACAAACTTCGACGACGCCCTCTTGGAACGGACCCGGGATCTCCCGGTGTCCACGTTCTTCGGAGGATTCCCGGTGAGCATGACCGGGGGGGGTCGCCCTCCCTACATCCTTCCGGATGTCACCCCGGAGAAGTTCCGGAGCCACATCGAACACATCCACGCCCAGAACCGCAAGTTCCTCGTTACGCTGAACAGCAATGACCTGGGTCTCAAGGAGTACTCCCCGAGCTTCATTCCGGAGTTCCTCGATGAGGCGTCGCGCCTGCTCGACCTTGGGGTCGACGGG
>JAJYXQ010000078.1 GCA_021796385.1 Thermoplasmata archaeon
GACGGTGGAATGTCCCCGCATCGGTCGTTATTGAGGAGAGGTACCGCAGGGGTACGGACTCCAGCAGGGGGACCTCCACCCGGACTCCGTCGATCACCGAGGGTACGGTATCCCGCAGCGAAGGGACTGCCCGGGCGATCTTGTACGATTCCCCCAAGACATGGACTGGCACCCCTAGTCCGCGCGCAGCCAGAACCAAAGGAAGGCTTCCGGTCTTGTTCACCATTGCTCCCTCTGTATAGATGCCGTCGCAACCCATGACAACGGTGTCGGCGGTCGCTAGGACCTGCGCCGCCATGCTGTCCGGCACCGGGTGCACCGGGAGATAGCGAACATACTCGCGAAGCGCCCATTTCGATTCCCGCCCCGGGTCCGATCGCAAGAGCGTGATCTCCCGGGCTGCTTTCGCCTTGGCGAGGAGGAGCACTGCGGAACTGAAGCTCAACGAGACCACATGTCCGAAGGACCTTCCCTGCAACACCGCGAGAAGGCGTTCCTGAGCGGTCCGGCGGTGTTCTTCCAAACGAAAGAGGACCGGATCGATGTTCTGGCGGTGTCGCCTTGTGCGGGCCACCACTTCGATCAAGTTTTCAAGGGAGGCCATTCCCGGGCGGATCTTCCCCAGTTCGGATAGCACCTGGGCGATGTTCTTAGAAGGGCAACTTCGAAGGATGCGAATCCCCTGGGCAAAGTACCAGGACGAACCGTGGACCAACTCCCGGCGGAGCCGTTCGATCGCCGTTCGTATCTCAGTGGGAACGGGATCTCGAGTCACGGATCGTGCAGGGCTCCGGCCCTTTTCAGTTGTTCGTGCGTGCCCGGGAGGGTCCTACCGCGGAAAGTGCTCTGCCACCACAGCCTCGATCGCATTCGACCGGACCAGTACCGCCACGATGGCGAGGGCATAGGCGAAGAAAATGATGCCGGCGGCGATCACGTCGAGCCAACGCTCGGTAAGGATGAGGGAAAGGGCATCCACAAACGTGAACCCAAGCAGGGCCCCCGTGAGCACTCGGACCGGGTTTCGGGACTTTCGTTGGCCCACGGATTGGGTAAGCCAATCGACCGTCGCCCCGAGGGGCCCGATCCCAATGAGGAGTTGGTAGGGAGGGGTGAACATCTGGGTGCGGAACTCGGGGATAGTGAAGAACAGTACGACGAAGGCGAGACCCCCCAGAAGTTGACCGGAGCACCGGGCGCAGAGGTGTAGCCGCCGGGTCCCGATGCATAAGGAGAGGGTCCGATCGTACCGGGCGGGAATGTGATGGCTCAGCAGGAATTCGCGTGCCGACGGACCTTGGGCCCCAATCATGGCAGACTCCTGCGCGCCTCACGTGTCCAGCCCCTTCCTGCTATTTATTATATCGCGGAGATTCTCGTGTAAGGGGAGTAGGAATGGCAGGTCAACCCGTGATGGCGCCGGGGCCCATCCAGTACAAACGACAGTTCGACCTGCTCATACTGGTCCTCCTCATCATCTTCTGTTGGCCCGCGGCGATCGTCTACTATTTCACACGCCCGATGGTCCCGGTCTCGGAGTACCAGACCTATGTCCAACCCGCCGGGGCGTACACGGCGCCGCCCGCAGCTTCCCCCTCGGCGGCACCCACCCTCGCCCCTCTTTGCAAGACCTGCGGGCGGCCGACCACCTTTATCCCCCAGTACAACCGGTACTACTGCTACGCGTGCAACCAGTACGCCTAAAGCCGACAGGCACCCTCAAGCGATCCTGGAACGATTTCGCGGATGAGTCGTTCCCCGAAGACACCGGTCGAACTTGGGGCACTCCTCGTCACATTCGGTACAAGTGACCCATTCCAGACTGCGGGTGGAGGGGGGAAGAGGGGGCACCCAAAGTATATCTTCTTCCTGCGCTCGAATCCTTCATGCCGAAAGGTCCTGCGAAATCGGGGAAGGGAATGCCCAAGCCCAGTTCATCAGGAGGCTCCAAGGAGGGATTGACCGCCGCCTGTGTAGGAGATTGTGGACGAACCGTGGCGCTTTCCGTGGTGGAAGGTTCACCTATCCGGGAGATGGTCTTCTCGGTCCAAGGCTGGTCAGCGTTGAACACCCCGGAGTCCGGATCGGTGTCGTTCATCTGTCCCGACTGCTTCCGCTTGATGGAGGAAGAAGAGGGGGACCTACCGCTCGATGACGACGACCCCACAGAAGACTCCGATTCGCCCTGAAGTCCACGCGAGTCACGTATGGCTGAACGTTCCCCAGCGTCGTTAGAGGGGGGGGCCCGCAAGCTCCTCGAAGACCTCGTGGCGATCGACACCACGAACCTCGAGGACCCGGGAAATGGACGCATGGAGAAACGCAACTATCTCCGGGCGGCACAATACATCTCAGCTCGCGGTAAGGACCTTGGCCTCGACGCCCGCGTCTGGGATGCCCGGGAGGAGTTGAAGGACGGGAAGGACCGGTTCGTCGAACCGCGGCCGAACGTGGTGATCGACCTAGATCGTGGCCGGTCGCAAACGCTCCTTGTTCTCGCCCATTTCGACGTGGTCCCCGTCCCCGAGGAGCAACTGGAGCGTTGGAAGAGCCCTCCGCACTCGCTCCGCCTTCGGGAGGACGGAAGGTACTATGGAAGGGGT
>JAJYXQ010000011.1 GCA_021796385.1 Thermoplasmata archaeon
CTCACATTCGTCACCGTTCCACCGACCGACGGGGACGGGGAAATTGCACCCGAGACGGTCGCAGCCAGGATCGGGGTCCGATTCCACAGTTCGATGGTCTGCGCCCCGCGGAAGTTCGATGCGATCCCGGTCCCTGCCTGGAACTCCCCGGAGAAGAGCGATGCGTTCTCAAGTTCCCCTGAGATGTTGAGCGGAGCGGTGCCGTTCCCGATCCAGGTCGCGTAGAGATTCTGGGGACGGTACCAGTGTGTCCCGTTGAGAACCTCCAGCGTATCGGGAAGGTAAAGCTCGGAGGGTGCCCACGTACCTCCTTGCGTCGAAGAGGTCATGGTGACGAAAGTGTCGGAGGGGGTCGTCACGTTCCCAATCCCCGCAGAATAGTTGAGGATCGGGTTGCCATCAACATAAGCCGTCCAGACACCGTTGGGAGCCCCTTTCAACGCGACCTGGACCAACGCACCGACCGGGGCCGGGTTTCCGGTGGAGAAGGTGACGATCTGGTCCGTCACGATGCTCAGCACGGCGGCAAAGGGGTACGCCGTGGAACCCCCGAGGGTCCAATTGGCCTCCAGCCCGACGACGAGGAGGTGCGTGGAGTTCACGAGTTCGTCCACGGCGACCTGGAAGCTGGCGAACCCCTTGCCCGGATAGTGAGGAAGGGCGAATTCCGTGAGGTTCATGGCCGCACCCGAGTTGGGCCAAACGCTCGGGTCTGTCGTGTTGAGCAGATACGCACCGGCGAAGGGGCTCTGCGCGGCGATATGCGATGGAACGGCTTGCATCGGGCCGGCCGCGGCGGCCGCCCCGAACGGTGGCAGAAGGAGTAGGAGGAGGAGAAGACCGCACTGGAAGGATGGCGAGCTCCCGAGCTTCACACGTCCACCAGTGCCTTGCGCATCTTGTCTATCCCATCGATCGGTATCGGGTCCACCCCGAGGAACTCGGCTTCGGCCAAAGATACGTAGTCCCCGATCCAGACGGCCTCTAGGATCTCGGTGAGAGCGTTCGTTGAGCGTAGATGCAACTCGTAGGGGTGCGCCCCAGCGTCCCGGAGTGCGTTCGAGAGGTAGTGGACCCGGCTTCCCACGGGGCCAGCGTCCGCCGCTCCCTGCATGAGCACGATGAAGGCCGACGGGACCATCCGCTCGTGGGGGGCATCCCAGGCTACGATGGCGTTGTGCAATACCTCCGGTACCGTACCAAAATGAGCGAGGCGCTTAGCGTTCTCTTCCGCTTGGGTCATCCAACGGCGACCGACCGGTGCGAGCCGTTCGGGGACGTAGACGACGAGATTCCGCTCCCGCCATTCCCCGGCGATGCGACTAGCCTCCCCTCCGAAACCCGCAATGGACTCCCGGATCGCCCGGAGCTCAGTGGCGCACTGTTGGACTTGCGCCCCGTCCCCGGGTAGGTGCTTCCTGAGAAGTCCGAGGAGGGCTCCAATCTGGAAACCCAGGGACGCCCGGGGAGGCAGTCCCCCAGGCAAGAGGACCGTCGGAGACCCATCCTTCGTCGCCCTTTCTCGCAGGGATCCCCCGGAAGTGACCACGGCGACGGGGATCCCTTTGGCCCGGCAGTCATCGAAAGCGGCCAGAGTCTCCGGAGTGTTCCCTCCATAGGAGACGGCGATCACCGTATTCTCCGGGCTGGTCCAGGCCGGTGGGCGGAAGGAGCGGGAAACAAAGATCGGTCGTCCGCCCTGCTGAAGGGTGAAAGCGGCGAGCAGGTCGCCGGCGATGGAGCTTCCTCCCATCCCGAGGATCAATATGGGTCCCCGACCCCCCAACGGGATGGGTGCTGACCGGCCAAGCCGATATCCCTCCTCCAGTTGATCGGGGAGCTGCCCCACCCATGCCCGCATCCGCTCCAGACCTTCCTTGGAAGCCATCGAACTGGGAAGGGCGATACGCGACATAGTAAAAGAGTTAATTCCCTCTTACCTTCCCAGAAGTGGGATGGATCGAACGAAAATGCTTGCTGTACGCTACGTGGTCGACCCGCAGGACCTGCCTGGCCACAAGGTCCGCATCACTACCAACGTGACACGATCCCCGGGAGCAAAGGGCCCCGTCACGTTCTCGATGCCCGTTTGGACCCCGGGCTCCTACATCGTTCGGGAGTATGCGCAGAAGGTCCGGGAGATGCGGGCCATGGGTCCCGACGGGAAACCGCTTCCGGTAGTGAAGGAGACCAAGAACCGCTGGCGCGTAGAAGCGGACGATGCCGACCGCTTTTCCTTTACTTATACGGTCTACGGCCATGAGCTCTCGTGCCAAGGGTTCGACGTGACCCCGGAACACATCTACTTCACCGGCGCCGCGGTCTTCTGCGAGATTGAAGGGACGAAGGAACTCCCCTTGGAGCTTGAGGTCCACCCCCCTGCGAATTGGTCGGTGTTCGTCGAACTCCCTGAGATCTCCCGGGACCCCCACCTCTACCGGGCGAAGAACTTCGATGAGCTCATCGACTCCCCTGTCGACATCGGAACGCCGCTCGTGCACACGATCCGACCTTCGGGGGTCCCCCACGACCTTGTCTTCTGCGGGCCCTCCGAGATGGTGCCGGCCCACCAAGTGGAAGAGGACGTCGGGAAGATCGTGTTGGCGACCGCTAAGCTCTTCGGGACCCTGCCCATGTCCCACTACACCTTCTTCTACCACTTGGGAGAGAAGTGGGAAGGAGGCCTCGAACACGCAGCCTCCACCTCCATCGTGATGCCCCACACCGTGTTCCGCCCCCGTAAGGAGTACGAAGGGTTCCTCGGGGTCACCTGCCATGAGTACTTCCATCTCTTCAACGTGAAGCGGATCCGACCCCAAGCGCTGGGGCCTTTCGACTACTCGGCCGAGAACTACACCCACACCTTGTGGTTGATGGAGGGCACGACAGACTACTACACCTACGTGTTGCTATGCCGGTCTGGTCTGTTCACGCCCAAACGGTACCTCACCGAGATCGGGAAGCAGATCAAACGCTATCGGGAGACCCCGGGCCGTCTCGTTCAGAGCTTGGAAGACTCGAGCTTCAACACTTGGATCGACCTGTACCGCCCCTATGAGAACACCCGGAACGCGTCGATCTCCTATTACCTCAAGGGAGGGCTCGTTTCGCTCTGCCTCGACCTCGAACTCCGCCACCGGTCCGGGAACTCGAAGTCCCTCGATGATGTCATGCGCCACCTGTGGAAGGAGTATGGCGCCCGGGGGGTGGGTTTCGCCGAGGATACAATCCCGAAAGAAGTGGAGGCAGCGACCGGTCTCTCCGTCGGAGAGTTCTTCCGCTCTTACGTGACCGGGGTGGAAGAGATCGACTTCGACACCTTTCTCGGGCACGCGGGGTTGACCGTGACCCCGGTGGAAAAGGAGAAAAAGGACACCGAGGAGGATGCCGAAGTCCCCGGATACCTCGGCATCGAATCTGAAAAGGTCCGGGAGATCCCCCGGGTCCGGGTCGTCATCGAGGGTTCCCCGGCACAGAAGGCCGGGCTCTCGCCGGGCGACGAGATCCTGGCCGTGGATGGCACCCGGGTCCAGTACGACACGCTCTCGGATGCGCTCAAGCGGTACGCCCCCGGGGAGACGGCAACGATCACCCTCTTCCGGCGGGCCAAGCTCCGCACGGTCGAGGTCGAGTTCGGCAAGGCCCCTCCCGAAAAGTGGCTCATCAAACCCCGCGAAGGCGTCACCGCGGAACAACGCGGGATCGCCACGCAATGGCTAGGGGCGAACTGGAAGGACCTCGAACCATGACCGAGGTACCGAGCGACGCCGTTGTCGTGGGAATGACCGGGGCGAGCGGTGCTCCGATCGCCGTAGCAGTAGTGCGGGCCCTCCATGCCGCCGGGGTCCCGGTCCATCTCATCGCTTCCGAGGCCGGCCAGGTGGTGCTCCGGGAGGAGTGCCAGCTCACTATCGACGACCTGCGAGCGCAGGTCACCACCGTGCTCGGAGAAAAGGAGTTCACGGCGCGGGTGGCGAGCGGCTCGACCCCGACCCGCGGAATGGTGATCGTCCCTTGTTCATCGAACACCCTAGCGAAGCTCGCCCACGGGATGGCCGACACGCTCATCACCCGGGCGGCCCACGTCCATCTTAAGGAGCGTCGACCGCTCATCCTCGTCCCCCGGGAGACTCCGCTCTCGGTCTTCACCCTCCGGAACATGACCGCCCTTACCGAGGCCGGTGCCACCATGCTCATCGCATCCCCGCCATACTATCTCCGGGCGAAGACCGTCGACGAACTCGTCGGTTACCTGGCGGGCAAGGTGCTCGACCATCTCCACGTTCCGCATACCCTCTACCGGGGTTGGAGATCGGACGAGGGCTCGGTGTGAAGCTTCCCACCCTTCCCCGGCGCGAGGTCAACGTCCACCTCTCCATGGGGGGGGTGGCCCTTCTGCTCGTACTCCTCATACTCATCACCCCAGCCCTTGAGAACGGGGTCTCCACCCCGAGCGGGTCCATCTTCAGCCGGGCGGAGCTCTTCGTAGACTATCTCGGGAACTCCTCCGTTGCGCTCTACGTGGAGAGCTACGGCCATGTCCGGTTCTCTTCCATCACCCTCGGGGTCAACACTTCGCTCGGTAACACCACGGCCGGTACCTTTCCCTCCCTTCATTGGAACTACTGGCAGAATGCCACCGACCGGATCGACTTCTCGATATTCGTACAGAACACGACCGAATTTGCCATCAACGCCACGACCGTCTACGCTAGCCCTCCTCCCGTCACTTATACGACGTCATACGGCAGTTATGGGTTCGTCCTAACTCCCACCGCCTCGGGTCTTGTCATGACCGTCATCCCGTTCGGGAACCTCCCTTCCACCCAGACACAAACGTGGCCGGTGACCGATCTTCCCCAGGCCCTGGTCCTCTCCGAGCGGTCCTCCTCGGGGGTGAAGGCATGAGACCTTCGCGTGCGATCCTTTTTTGGACCCTCGTGCTCGCCGTCCTCGTCGTCCTCGAGCTGGCCGAGGTGTTCAAGTTCTTCACGCTGGGCTATGTCGCCGTGCTGGCCAATCCGCTCGCCTTCATCTTCTCGATCGTGCTCATCACGATCCTCGCCTTGGTCGGCGCGCTCTTTATCGGTATTTATATCGCCCATCGCATCCTCTCCCCGCAGGGGTTCACCCCATTCGAGGAGGAGATGCTCCACATGCGAGAGGACGTTTCGAAGCTGCGGGAAGAGATGGACGGCCTCGCGCGCTCCCTCCGAGGGGGTCCCGAGAAGAAATGAAGGTCCCGGTGATTGACAACGGGGGACAATGGACCCACCGGGAGTACCGGGTCCTCCGGGACCTTGGGGTCGAAACCTCGATTGTTCCCAATACCACACCCTTTGAGCGGTTGGAGGCCGACGGGATCGTCCTGAGCGGAGGTACCCCGAGCTTGGAGGGCACTACCCGTGGGTTGGAAGTGGAAGAATCGTACCTCGAAAAGGCCCAGGTTCCCATTCTCGCCATCTGCCTCGGGCATGAGCTCTTGGCGCAGCACTTTGGCGGCGCTGTCGGCAAGGCTCCTACGCCAGAGTTTGGCCGCACCCTTGTAAAGATATCCGAGACCTCCTCTCCCATCTTCCTCGGCCTCCCGGACGCCTTCGTGGTGTGGGCTTCCCACAACGACGAGGTCATCCGTCTACCCGAGAAATTCCGTACGATCGCCCGTTCCGAGACCTGCACCGTGGAAGCCATGGCCCATGAAGACCGTCCGTTGTTCGGGCTCCAGTTCCACCCGGAGGTCGAGCATACCGAACACGGCGAGCGGATCTTCCAGAACTTCCTCGCCCTTTGCCACCGTTAGGAGGCTCATCCAAGAATGCCGCGTATCCGGTCCACCTCTGGGGGAAAGGAAGAACAGATCCTCAATCGGGCTCGGGAGCTCCGCCGGAACCCTGCTCCGCTCCTCCCCGAGCTGACCGAGGATTGTCCTACGGCGCCCTTTGACCGCATACGGGAGGAACTCGACAAGATCCAGGAGTCCTCAGACGACGTCGAGACGCTGAAGCGCTGGATGGTCCGGGGGTCCGACCTGCCGCGCGCCTATGCGGGACTGCTCTTCTTCCTGAAGGAGCGCCCCGATGTGGTCACGGCCATAGGTAGGTACTCGACCGGGACCATCCCCTACCTCCCCCTCGGCAACGCTCCCCCCGAAGCCCAGATCGCCGTCCAGTACTACAACGATCCGCGCCGGCTGCTCATGGGATACCTCAAGTTGGCGAAGGGCGGGCTCTTCGGAGGAGGCGGGCTCCATTTCTACGCTATGGAGAACAAGATCGTCTGCACGGGACGTTCAGGACAGCCCCCCGACCGGTTCGTGGCGCAAGCCATCGCCCGGGTCCCCTATCGCCTGTTCCCCGTGGAGGTCACGGGCGAGCGTTCCTTCGTTTGTCAACACCTCCAGCGTGGGGAACTGCTCCCCCATCTGAAGATCCGTTGGGATGCCGCCCGGGCCGCCATCCGGGTCTGCCGCCGGTGCGCGCGGGAGGATACGCATCTTCTAGGTTCGCTTCTCGAGAACATGGCCGTCCCGGACCCGATGAACAGCTTCGAGGTCTCCCTCGAGTATCCTGTGGAACACCACCACAAGGGGACGTGCTTGTTAGCAGACCTGCCGACCCATGCCCCGGCCACCGAACGCAACTACCGCCGGGGCAAGGTCTCGGACGCAGCGTTCATCGCGGAGTACACTCGGGAGACCGAGGACACCCTCCGCCGGAGCCGGGGCCAATGCTTCGTAGGAGGGGGGCAGTGTTATGCGACGGACGCCACCGCGTTCGTGGAAGCGCTCTCCCCTACGGAAGCGGAACGCATCGTGCTCTCCCAAATGCTTCCCGAGCACATCGGCCCCCTCCTTGTTTCCGATTGTACGGCAGGGAAGACCCTCGAGGTGCTCTGGAAGGACCGGGCCCTCGAGATCCTCCGGGTGATGGGGGCCGACGACGCCGAAGCAGGTCGGTTGCTCGCCGAGTTCCAGAGCTCCCCCGGACGGGTGAGCGAACTGATCGAACGGCTCCACCGAAAGGGAAAGGAGCGGGCCATCCTTTCCGAACTACCCGAGTATGCAGAAACGGCCACCGAGGCAGCCTTTGCGATATCCGTTTCCCGTCTCTACCGGACCCAGGGCCCCCAGGCCGTGGAACAGCGACTCACCTCCGAACTTCCTGAGGAGGAGAAGGTGAAGGGACTGGCCTGGGGCTTCCTGCTCGCCATCGGAAAGGGAGCCGAGAAGCACGAGTGGCGCTTTTCCAACACGGAGCGGGAGTTCGGAAGCGCCCACGCATCCCAGGCAGGCAAGCTGCTCACGGCCTCCCCCGAAGAGTACCATGAGGCGCTGGCGAGCCTGCTCGCGGCGGCCGGAGTGGTCAACTGGGGTCGGAAGATCCGGTGAGCCCCCCGGGGACCCCTTTCATCGGATGTACGCGTCGGTGACGTCCGTGTCGAAGCTCTTGACGAACCGCATCCGTCCGCCATCTCCTTCCGGCAGCAGTCGAAGGAACGGGTAGCGCTCCCACAAGTCCCCACCGGCAAGGCGGGTCACGAGGTGGTCGGGGCCGAACGTCGACTCCGAGACCCGCAGGGTGACCTCGCGGACGCTGCGCTCGTCCCAGTATCCAAGGGTGTGCAGGTACTCATGGGCCAAGATGACAAAGACAAAGGCGTTGGTCTCGGTGGGGGAGTCCACCACCCTCCGAATGCCCTGGTACAACGTCTCGTTCATGACGATGACGTTGCCGGTCAACTGCCAGTACGCACCGATGGTCGTCGGCAGATTGGCAAGCGCTAGGCTCAGTCCCGCCCGCTCAATCCCCAGGGCCGATCTTACAGCCTGCCGGACCACGCGGAAGATGCCGTTCAGCCCCTCCGCCTGGTCCAGACGCTCCGACCAGGGAGATTTCGTCCCGCCCGTAGGCGCCCTCGGCGAAGTGGAGAACCTCGGACCCGGATGCCTGAGGTCTTGCTCTGCGATGTGCACGTAGTACCCCTCCATCGTCCTTTGGCCTCCGAGTTCCAACAGTTACTATAGTAATGAAAGTATTTATACTATGCTGCTTATAGTTTGACCGGAGGAGAACGCAGGCCGTGGGAAGCGATAAGACGCAGGGCACGCAACGGGATGCCCGCCCGGCCCACCGCGTAGGTGCTGCCCTCCGGGCTGGCCCGGGTCCCGTGTCCCCTCCAGCATCCGAGGGTACCGGCCCTACCCGGTGTCAACTATCCGAAGTCCTTCACCTCCTTGGCCGGAACCACATCCTCTCAATCCTCGGTTCGTTCCGCCAAGGTGGGCCGAAACGGTTCGTCGAGCTTCAGCGGGAACTCCGACTTTCGCCTAACACCTTGTCGGCAAGGCTCCGGGATCTGGTCGATGCCGGCCTCCTCACCCGGACCACGTTCAACGAGATCCCTCCCCGGGTGGATTATGAGCCCACCGCAAAGGCCCTCGAACTCTTTTCCATTTTTGACGCGCTTGGAACGTGGGCGTCCCGACATGATCTCCGCCCCGAGATCCGCCCTCCCCTCCCACGATAGGGTTTGGCGGAGAGGGTCCATCACTTCAAGGGCCGAACCTAGATACGAAGTCCCAGTCTCGAGGGAACGCTCCACCCGATTTTGGTAGAGGGACCGGCGCCTTCCCGACCGTCAGCTTAAGAAGCCTTACGCGCTCACGCCCTCCATGGCGGACAAGAAGAACCACCCTCCCGTCTCGCTGACCACGGGGTCTTTGCTGATCCTGCGATCCGCGGACAAGGGAGAGAGTCCCCTCGTCACCCAGGGGATCTTTCGCGGCTACGTCAACTTGGGCGGTGACCAAGCCATGTCCATCGAGATGGACGGGAAGAACTCCGAAGGGCAGGCCCTCACAAGGATGATACCCTGCGCAGCGATACTCTCGCTCGATATCCTTACGCCGGCCAAGCCGGAAGAGGAGAAGAAGAGCGTGGACGTGCGTCCCGTCTACTTCGGTTAATTCCGGCGGCGGGCCGACCGGCCGAACCCGCACGACGCACATACCCCGTGCTGAACGTGGTAGGCGTGGCGACCGCACCGGCGACAAACGATATGGGATATCTTGCCGCCTCGCTTGGAAGGTGTACCCTTTCCCATGGACTTCTCCCCGACCGGAAGGCGGACCCGCTAAAAGGTTTGCCGGCCCCGGATTGGCTCGCTCAGGGACCTCTCGTTGAGAATGATAGTCCCCCCCCAGAGGTATCCGCGAACCAAACCACACCGTTCAGCCGTGCGCAACGTCCCTGGATCAAGTGGAAGGAATGCATCCAAGACGTGCCCCCCCTTCTCCGCCGCCGCTGAGAGAAGCCGGTCGAGGGGCCCCTCCAACGGGGAGAACGAGCGAACGGGCCGGTCGGTCCAACTGGAAGAAAAGGGCGACGACAGGACGTAGAGTGCTGTCCCTCCATCCAAACCGTAGAGATTCCCCACGCGAGCTTCGCCCATCAACCGTTCCCGAGTGGTTCGGACCAACCGAAGAGGTTGGGGCACCATCGGGGAGAAGTATCCGTGAAGAGCCTGGACCCACCGCATCCTGACCACGGACCGCCGCGGGGGAACAGAGAGACGATCCGCTACCTCGGTCCCTGGGGACACCTCCCCCGCAAAATGCCCGAGCGTGAGCTTCTCTTTGAAACCGCTGCTTCGGGCCAGTGCGCGGGAGGGACCGTTGGTATCCTCGATCAACATTCGGATATGGCTCAGACCCTGGCCTTGAGCGATGCGGAAAGTATGTTCGAGGAGCGCTCGCCCCACACCCTGCCGGCGAAGTTCGGGGAGCACCCGGATCCCCCCGATCCACGCTTCTCCGCCGCCGAGGTCATCCAAACGGAGCACGCCGACAAGGTCGGCACCCCGCCACCCCCCGATGGCCTGTCCCCCTGCCATCCATTGGGGGACCATGGGGAGCAGGTAATCGTGGGGGACGGCCCGTTCAAGGAGCCGAACTACGGCCCCCCGGTCGGAAAGGCTCAGGGGGCGGAATCGGATGTCCCTTGGGGAAAGCGAAATGCGCTTACGCGTACTCGTAAAAGCCCCGTCCCGTCTTGCGGCCGAAGTGGCCGGCATTGACGAGTCGCTTCAAGGACTGGGCTGGCCGGTACTTGGGGTCCCCATAGTCCCTAAAGAGGATGTTTGAGACATCAAGGCAGACATCCAATCCTATCATGTCGGCGAGCTCCATTGGCCCCATGGGCATTCCCGCCCCCGCCTTGAGGGCATTGTCGATGTCTCGGGTCGAAGCCACCCCTTCATCCAGGGCAAAACAGGCCTCGTTCAGCATCGGGATGAGCAGGCGGTTGACGAGGAACCCAGGGACCTCCTTGACCCGGATGGGTACCATGGGGTACCGGTGATTCTTCAACCCCTGGACGAAATCAATGAGATCGCTGACGACATCCTCCCGCGTGTCCACACCGCTCACGACCTCGACCAGCGGCAGGGTGAAGGGCGGGTTGAAGAAGTGCGCGATAAGCATGTTCGGGCAGTGTTTGAGCCCCTTTGCGAGCTGGGTGATCGAAAGGGACGAGGTGTTGCTCGCGATCACGGCATGGTCTGGTAGAACCTTGTCGAGTTCGGAGAATATGCTTCGTTTCACGTCGAAGCTCTCGAAGGCGGCTTCGATCACGAGATCAACGTCTCCGAAGGATGAGTAAGAGGTTGTGCCGGTAACGCGTTTCACGAGGTCGTCGGCGCGTTGCCGGGTGAACTTGGGCTTGAGCCGGCCCCGCAACGCGGTCTTCTGTTCCTCGGTGAGGGTAACCCCCTCGCCTTCGATGCGTTCGATCTCCTTGTCGGCCCGCGTCTCGTTGAACTTTGCCAGGTCATCCGCTATCGATTTGATCCGGGCGAGACCCCGCGAGACCATCGCCTCGTCGACATCCTTTAGGACCACGGGAATCTCGTTGAAAGCGAGTACCTCTGCAATGGCCGCTCCCATCGAACCGGCGCCGATCACTCCTACCTTTCTTGCGTAGAGCATGGATCTCCCCTGTCTCTCCCGTAGAACGAAGACATATCCCCTTTTCGCCCCCCGGGGGGTTCGGTGAAGGTTCGCGGCGTCTGCGGTCTTGCCTTCCCCGTACTAGTTTGGTGGAACTCAAGTCGAAAGGCAAGCGGACACTAAGACCAATGTGCTTATCTTTTTCCGCGGCATGAGTTTCCATAGAACGATGCTAAGTCGAATCCACCCCGTGCCTTGGGCCCGTCCGGAACTAATGATGCTCAGCCCCCTTCTTTCCTCGCATGGTAAGAGAGTGTCCCCATGAAGCCGACCGGACGTCCGGCGATCCCCGAGGGCGAGGATCCGAACCGGGCGACGATCCTTGAGGTACTAAAGGAGCTCAATCGGAGCGAGGAGACGGCGGCCAATGAAGTCGAGAACGGCCTCGAAATGCAGGAGATTGAGGAGCGCCTCCTGGAGTTCTGGGCCATTCGGGAAGGGCATGTGGAACTGCGCAACATGCTCGCAATGCTCAACACCAACCGGATGATCGAGTTCGATGGGGCCAAGAAATACTCCTGGGTGCGCAAGCGCAACCTCTCCGGGGTCTACCGCATCACGACCGACGGCAAGGAATACCTCCGATCCAACGTGGATTCACGCGAACGCATCATGTAGGGCGCTGGCGCCCTAATAGGTCCGGGGCGCTAGTCGTTGACCCAACCGCGTTCGATGAGGTCTCCGGCGATGATCAATCGCTGGATCTCGTTGGTCCCTTCGAAGATCTCGCTGATTCGGGCATCCCGGTACGCGCGCTCGATCGGTGTGCCCCGGATGTAACCTATCCCCCCGTGGATCTGGAGCGCATCCGTGATCGCTTTCGAAGCCCACTCGCTCGCCAGGCACTTGATGATGGCACTGTCGCGGCTCTTCTGTTTGCGTTCCGTGCGTCCCCATTTGGACATGTCGTATCCCATGCGGTCTTGGAAGGCGGCCGCCTGGTACACCATGTTCCGGAGCGCAAAGATGTGCATCGCTATGTCCGCGAGCTTGAACTGGATGGCCTGGTACCAGACGATCGGCTGGTCGAACTGCATCCGGTTCTTGGAATACTCAAGGGCGGCCTCCAACGCGCCTTGCATTCCGCCGAGAGAACCTGCCCCGAGGGAGACCCGACCAACATCCAGCGCGGTCATGGCCACCTTGAAGCCCTGGCCTACCTCGCCAATGACGTTCTCCTTTGGTACTGCGCAGTTCTCAAAGATGAGCTCCGCCGTGCTGGTCCCATGGAGACCCATCTTCTTCTCCTCGCGTCCGACGCGGAAGCCCTTGGTTCCCTTTTCCACAAGGAAGGCCGTGATCCCACCGTGCGATCCCTTCTTGACATCGTTCGCCGCCATGACCACCACTTGGTTGGCCTCGACCCCGTTGGTCACGTAGATCTTGTCCCCGTTGATGATCCAATAGTCTCCCTCTTGCTTCGCCTCGGTGATGAGACCTCCCGAGTCGGAGCCGCTGACCGGCTCGGTCAGGGAGAAAGCCATGATCCGCTCTCCCTTCGCCGCGGGGGTGAGGAACTTCTGTTTCTGCTCGGGCGTCCCAAAGTAAAGGAGCGGGCTGGTGCCCAACGACGTATGCGCCGCCAAGATCGCAATGTGCGAAGCGTCGACCTTGCCTATCTCCTCGAGCATGATGCAGTATCCGACCTTCCCGAGGCCGAGACCCCCATACTCTTCCGGAATGGGGACCCCGAAGAATCCCATCTCCTTCATCTTCGCTACGGTCTTCTCCGGGAAGATCTCTTTCTCGTCCATCTCCGCCACCACGGGGGCGATCTCATCCTTGGCGAACCGGGCCACGGTCTCCCGTAGGGCCTTTTGCTCATCGGTGAAAGAGAGTTCGATGGTCATGGTCGTCTCCTCTACTTCCCGGCGAACTTCGGCGGCCGGCGCTCGAGCTGTGCCGAGATCCCCTCGATGAGGTCCTCGCTCCCGACAACATGTTCGAAAGCGGCTGCCTCCCCCTTGAGCCCTTGGTCGATGTCGGTCTCGAATCCATCGAGGAGCGCACGCTTTGCTGCGCTCACGGCCAGCGGTGCGGACTTCTGGGCAATCGTGTGGGCCATGTCGCGAGCGGCCCGGAGTTCTTGACCCGACGGTACTACCTTGTTCACGAGCCCAATCTTCAAGGCTTCGTTGCCTCCGATCAGTTGCCCGGTGAAGATGAGCTCACGCGCCTTCGGAAGACCTACCGTGCGGGTCAACCGCTGGGTCCCACCATAGGCCGGGATAAGACCGAGCGTAACCTCGGGAAGACCCACTTTTGAGGTGTCGCCTGCGATACGAATGTCGCAGGCGAGCGCCATCTCGAGCCCCCCCCCGATCGCCAGTCCGTTGATTGCCGCAATCACCGGTTGGGGAAGGAGTTCTAAGGAACGATATACCCGGTGGCCCGTCGCCACGATCTTCGGGGCTTCAGTTTTGAGCTCAGCCGCCTTCCCTGCCATCTCCTTCAAGTCCGCCCCGGCGCAAAAATACTGCCCGTCCCCGGTAATGATCACCGCGCGCTGGGTCCGGTCCTTGGCGATCTCCTGGATCGCGGTCTCGAGTTCCGCCATGAGTTTCGTCGAGAGGGCGTTCACCGGCGGGTTCTTCAGGGAGATGATGACGACTCCATCCTCTTCCTTCTTGATCCCCAACATCTCGTAGGTCATGGCGGCGTCCAAACCTGGGGACATTATAAACTGTATGAGGCGGGACCCCGGAACCGTCCTTGGGTCAGAAAGACTATCTGTTCTCAGGGTCCGCAAATAGTGAGTCCCATGGTCGAGCACAAGTGGCGGGTGCTCACGAACACCACCATCGGCACCTTCATGGCGAGCCTAGACACCTCGATCGTCCTCATCAGCCTCCCGACGATCGGTCGGGAACTTCCCGGTGCGGATCCTGCCACGCTCCTGTGGGTGGTATTGACTTACAACCTCGTCACGACCACCCTGTTGGTGTCCTTCGGACGATTCTCGGACATGTTTGGTAGGGTCCGATTGTACACGATGGGCTTTGCCATCTTCACGATTGGGAGTCTGTTTGCCAGCCTATCGGTCAATGGGGCGATGCTGTTGTCCGCCCGGGTCGTCCAGGGGGTGGGGGCAGGGTTCCTCTTCTCGAACAGCACGGCCATCCTCACGGATGCCTTCCCCGTCCATGAGCGTGGACGTGCTCTCGGGGTCAATCAAGTCGCCGCCCTCTCCGGCTCCATGTTCGGTCTCGTGCTGGGTGGGATCTTGACCGCCATCTTGGGCTGGCGGTCCATATTCTGGGTCAACCTCCCTATCGGGCTGGTTGGTACCCTTTGGGCCTGGATCGGGCTCGAGGAGCTGCACCCTCAGGAGTCTGGAGCGAAGATTGATTGGATCGGGAACCTCTTGTTCGGCATCGGACTCACGACATTCCTCGTGGGGGTCACTCTCGGAGGGCTCGACGGCTGGTTCTCTCCGGCCATCCTCGTCCTGCTCGTTACCGGCTTGTCCAGTCTTACCGGCTTCGTGTTCTATGAGCGGGTCGTGAAGTCTCCCATGTTCGACCTTGCACTGCTCAAGATACGGACTTTCCTCATGGGGAATCTGGCCTCCCTCCTTTCCTCCCTTGCCCGAGGGAGCTTTGCGTTCATCATGACCTTCTACTTTCAAGGGCTCTTGCTCGACAATGCGCTCACGGCGGGGATCCTACTGCTCCCACTTTCGCTCGGATTCTTGGTCACCGGCCCGGTGAGCGGATGGCTATCCGACACCAAGGGAGCCCGATTCCTTGGGACGCTCGGTCTAGTCATAACGGCCGGTGGTTACTTCATCATGGTCGACTTCCCGGCGTATGGTTCCTACGCATTTCTTGCGGTCACGATGGTCCTGCTGGGGGTCGGCCAGGGGATGTTCGCGGCTCCCAACCGGGCCGAGGTCATGTCCAGTGTCCCACCCGAGCGGCGTGGGATCTCCGGTGCCATCACCAGCACGTTTCTCAATGCGGGGAACTTGGGCAGCTTGGCCCTTGGTTTTTCCATTTTGGTCAGCACGGTTCCCCTTTCTACGTTGACTACGATATTTGCCGGCCAGACGCCCCCTACGGCCTTGGATGTGGGTGGGTTCATGTCCGCTCTCCACCTTATCTTTTACATCTCCTTAGGACTTGCTCTCCTCGCTGCTCTGTTGAACGCGCTCCGGGGCCACGAAGCCCGTTTGGAAGATCCTATTCCCAACCCGAAGTAGTTCGGATGGATTTGCCTACCCCCTCAAATCCGGCGCGAGTCGGAAGTCGTGAATTCTGGGAAGGTGGAGCGGATCTTTTCCACTTTGGGGCGGACTACGAACGCACAATAGGAGGCAGTCGGATGCTTTTCAAAGTAGCGTTGATGGTACTCCTCCGCAGGATAGAAGTCCTTTAGCCTTTCGACTTGGGTCACGACGGGCTTCTGATAAAGTCTTGATTGGTCGGCGAGCGCCTTCTTGATGGCGGGAAGCTGCTCTTCGGACTGGAACAGAATGATCGAACGATACTGCGATCCCACGTCGTTCCCTTGCCGGTCGACGCTCGTCGGGTCGTGCATCTTGAAGAACACTTCCAGAACCTTATCGAGTGAGATCTGGGCGGGATCGTACTCAAGCTTGAGGACCTCGGCATGTCCTGTCCCTCCCCCACAGACCTCCTCATACGTGGGGTCCTCGGTGAAGCCTCCAGCATATCCTACCTCTGTATGGACCACCCCAGTAACGTCACAAAACACGGCTTCAGTACACCAGAAGCATCCTCCACCTAACACGATGGTCTGCGAACTCTCGGGCACAGTCTCAGCAATAGGAGAGCGAAGTGCAGTGCTACGTAAGGGAGGTGTAGCCAAACGAGCGTACCTCGAGTCTTCCTTGGTTTTCTCTTCTACTGGGAAGATTTCCCAAGATTGCATTTACGACCTCCCTCCGCAGGGTGTTGTTCCGGGTAGGTTGTCTCCCCTTTGTTCTAGATCACACCATCCGCACCCAAGGCAGCCCTCACGAACGGCCAGAGGGTTATTCCCCCGGACGAAGCCCCCCCCCAGAGAGCGGGCCAGGTGGGGTTCTTGAGCAAGTTCTTCGGTCGGAATATCTCAACTACGATGACCGGCTTGGCGCTCGCCAGGACCGTCGTGGCTCGGTTGATAGCACCCTTCCGCACATTGCTCACATGGGCATGGCCCCGGGACAATCGGTGTTTGGCTTTCTCTCGGTTCTGGCTCCCCTTCTGTTTTCTGGATACCTCTCTCTG
>JAJYXQ010000044.1 GCA_021796385.1 Thermoplasmata archaeon
ACAAGCCTTCAAGGAAGCGGGCCAGCGCCTCCCGATCCCCCGGGGCCACGGGAGCGACACGGATGAGCGATCCATCGCTCAGCACCACGTCGGAAGAGAACCGTTCCGCGGTCTGCATGATCGGTCGATAACGCGGTCCGGTTAAAGTTGTTCCCGACAGCCGGTCGGGAGCCGCGGTGCTACGCGGTTACCCTGAGATCAATCCTCATCCCGACGGGGGCGGCGCCGGCGGTCATAGGCGCCTCTTCCCCCGGGACGACCCCCGCGACCGCCATAGCCTTGGGAATGCCCTCCAGAACTCCGATAGCCTCCTCGGGAGCCACCGCCTCCGCCTCCCCAGCCACCGCCTCCGCCGCGGCCTCCACCATATCCGCCCCCTCCGGGCCTCCGGCCGTATCCCCCGCCGGAGTCTCGCTGCCTCGGAGGCAGCTTGAACTGGTTCCCACAGGAAGTGCACCGGCCGGTGACCCCTCCTTCATCGTTCGGGGTGAACTCAAGCGGGCCCCCGCACTGACGGCATCCGCGCGCAGGCCGTCCGCCTTGGTCGGAGAACCGGCGTCCTCCCCCGCGGAATGACGCCCGAGGGCGGCGATCATCGCGCCCCTCGTCGGTATCCGCTTCCCCTTCGGCACGCAGGACGAAGGTGAATTGGCCCCCGCACTTGGCACATTGACCCACTACCTCGCCCGCAGTGTTCTCCTCGAAGGTCAAGGGTTCGCCACAGGATCGGCAACCATGCGGCACGGTCTCTTCCGCTTCCGCTTCGACTTCCTCGGATTCCTCTTGTTTCGCTCGCATGTGCACCGTGACCCCGCAGGAGTCACAGGTTCCCATCATGCTTCCATCGGTCTCGATGGACATCACCAAATCGGCACCGCACTCAGGACAGACCTTCGCCATAGGAACTGAATCAGCTTCCATTGAGTTATAAGGTGGACCCCGGTCACTTGGGTCCCGTTCTAAAGGGGTCCTGAGCAGAGTCGGGCCTGTATCCGAGCCTCCCGGTCTCGTTCCACGGACGCGTAGGAACGCATGTTCCGAAGGGCGGTACGAAGGGCATTCCGGTCCCTGCGTACCTCGGAGAGAGAACTTCCCCCATAGGTCCTCCGGACTTCGGGCTCTTCCGCGGGAGAGGGGACCTTCCAACCCGCGGTACTGAGTTCGGGGAAGTCCCGGGCCCACCGGCCGAAGTCGGTGCCGAACGGCACACCCCCCTCTTCCTCAACGTCCCGGAGATGCTGGGCCACGCGCTCATGGGCGATCCGGAACGGGACCCCCTTTTCCACGAGCGCATTCGCCACCTCGACACTGGCCGTGGCACGACCCGGCGCACTTTTGGGTGGTGGAAGGAAGTGGGCAGAGGAGATCATGGTCGGGAGGAGGGTGAGGGCCTTGCGCGCACGCTCGATCCCTTCGATCACGATCCGCTTTCCGACCTGGAGGTCCCGGTTGTAGGATAAGGGAAGTCCCTTGAGCACGGCAAGGTACGCCGTGGCGAGCCCCGTGAGCGCTCCGGCTTCTGCGCGCAGGAGCTCCGCCATGTCCGGGTTGCGTTTGTGGGGCATGAGGCTCGAAGTGGTGACGAACGCGTCGTCCAGCCGGAGCCGGCCGAACTGCGAGGTCGACCAAAGCACCCACTCTTCCGCCAATCCACTCACGTGCACACCGAGAACGCTGATCGCGAGCAGGGTTTCCAGCGAAGCATCGCGATCCGACACCGCATCGATGGAGTTCGAAGCCGCCTCTTCGAACCCGAGGAGTTTGGCCGTGTAACGCGGGTCGAGGGGAAGTGAGCTTCCGGCGACCGCTCCCGAGCCCAACGGACAGGTTCGGATGCGTTCCCGGATCTCCCGCAATCGCTCTGCGTCCCGGGCGAACCGATGGGCATGTACTTGGAGCCACTGGCCAAGGTAGACGCACTGGGCATCCTGCAGATGGGTCGCTGCCGGGTAGACGAATCGGCCCGACGCACCTTCCGCATGGTGTAGTAGCGCCTCTTGCGAATCGAGTACCCGTTCGATGATATCGAGGAGGGCCGTGCGCAGGTAGAGGAGGATGTCTGTGGCCACGAGGTCGTTCCGGCTGCGGCCCGTGGGAAGCCGCGCGCCCACGTCCCCGAGGACGAGCGTGACCTCAGATTCCACGTTCATGTGCACGTCCTCCAGATCGGGGTCGAGGGCGAAGGTTCCCGTGCGGGCCCTCCCTAGGAGACCGCCCAGTACCCGGATGAGTGCCCGGGCATCCTTCGACGTGAGGAGTCCCTGCCGGCGGAGCATCCGCACATGGGCGAGGCTCGAAAGGAGGTCCGGCGCCAACAGTACGGCATCCTCCGTCACGGAGGAGCCGAACGCCTTGGCGGTGGGATCAAGTGGGTTGTGGAATCGCCGACGGAGCACGAGGGCTTTCTCCGGCCGTGGAGGGCTCGACGGGGGGCTTGCGCGCATAGGAGAGGGCGGTCGAAAGGCCGTAGAGGTGGATGAATCCTTCGGCCGCTCCTTCGGGGAAGGTCGAACCCCGTCCGTACGTGGCGAGTTCCGGGGCCAACAGGGAGAAGGGCGACGTGCGGGCCACGGCACGGGCGGTTCCCTGGTATAGGCGCATCGTGACCTCACCCGTGACCGTAGACTGGGTGGTCGTCATGAAGGCGGAGATTGCCTCCCGGAGCTGGCTGAACCAGAACCCGCCATAGACCAGCTCTGCGAAACGTTGCTCGAGCTGGGACTTGAGCGACTGGAGCTCCCGGGGTAGCACGAGGGCCTCGAGGGCCCGATGCGCCGGTAGGAGGGTGAGTGCCGCAGGGCACTCATAGGTCTCTCGGGATTTGATCCCGACGACCCGGTCCTCGACGTGGTCGATCCGCCCTACACCATGCCGCCCGGCGAGGGTGTTCAAGGTGTGGATGAGCTCGACCGGAGGGGTACGGACCCCATCGAGAGAGACCGGGACCCCCGCCTCAAAGCCGATTCGGAGGTCTTGTGGGGTCGCGGGCCACTCGTCCGGGTGACCGGTCCAGTCGAAGACCTCCTCGGGGGGTGCGCTTCCGGGGTCTTCGAGGATACCCCCTTCCACGGAGCGTCCCCACAGGTTCTCGTCGATGGAGTACGGGGAATCCGGCTTCACATGGATGCGCAGACCATGCTGACGGGCGTACTCCATCTCATCGGGGCGGTTCATGTTCCATTCCCGGACGGGGGCGATGATCCGAAGGTCGCCCGCCAAGGTCCGAACGCCGACGTCGAACCGCACCTGATCGTTGCCCTTTCCGGTGCAACCATGCGCCACGGCATCCGCCCCGAGTTCACGGGCCGCGGAAACGAGGCGGCTCACGATGAGCGGACGGGCGAGCGCGGTCGACAAGGGGTAGATCCCCTGGTAAAGCGCGTTGGCCTGGATGGCCGGAATGAGATACGAAGTGGCGAACTCTTCCCGGGCATCGAGGGCGATGGCCCGGTCCGCCCCGTTCGCCCGGGCCCGTTCGAGGGCATCTCCGAGCTCCCCGACCTGGCCCACATTGACCAAGAGCGCGGTCACCCGCGCACCATAGTGTTCCTTGATCCAAGGTATCGCCACCGATGTGTCCAGTCCGCCCGAGTACGCCAGCACCACATGTCCGCTCTTCTTGCTCATCTTCTCGATTTCTCCGCGTTCATCCTTCTCCGGTCACGGTCGGTGACGGAGAGGATAGGGAAGATGGGTGTGCTGCGGGTGGGACCACGGCGGTCCCCCCCCGGGGGAACGGCCGGTTGGCCGAGACCGTGCCCAGCGGTCCGATCCAGGCCCGGCAGGCTCCGGTCCGGACCGCATCTGAAGCGGCCGACACCTTGGGGATCATGCCTCCGCTGATCACTCCGGACTGAACGAGGGGCGGGATCTCTTCCAAGGTGATCTGCGGGATGCAAGTCCCATCCGTGCGGAGCACCCCCGGAACATCGGTCAGGAACAAGAGTTCCGTTCCCAGGGCCGACGCAATCGCCGCGGCGAACGTATCCGCATTGACGTTGAGGATCTGCCCCCCTGTATTGGGGGCCAAGGGGGCGATAACGGGAGTGAACCCGTTGCAGAGCAAGCTCCAAAGGAAGGCCGAGTTCACCCGAACGGGTTCCCCGACTAGCCCCCACCGCCCCTCCTCGGCGATGCGCGCAGTGACGAGGTCTCCGGAGGCCCCGGTGAGGCCGATGGGGCTCAACCCCCGACGACGCAGGTTCGTCACGATACGCAGGTTGACCTCACCGGCGAGGATCCCGGTCACGAGGGGAAGGACCTCGGGGGTTGTCACCCGGCGCCCGTCGACCCGCCGTGTCGGGATCCCGAGGGCGGTGGCCCGTCGGGTGACCTCTTCCCCTCCTCCGTGAACAATGACGAAACGCGCACCGTTCCGGGCCATGTGGGCGGCCCAGCTGGCGAACTGACGGCAAGCGGAGCCAGGGGCGATCTCCTTGCCGCCGATCTTCACAACGATCGTCCGATTCGGTTTCATGGACTTTCCTTCAGGTGCGGTACTGCGCGTTGATCTGGACATACCCGTAGGAGAGGTCACATCCCCAAGCGGTGGCCCCGGCAGGACCCTGCCCGAGCTCGACCCGGAGCACAACCTCGTCCATCCGTTGGAGGATGGTATGGAGGCGCTTTCCCGCACCATTGTCGAGACCGGGGACCGGGTGCCCTTCCTGGATGAGGGGCCACCGCCGGTTCCCATCCTCGAGGTCCACCCTTAGTTCATCCAGTTCGAACCCGGCCCCGGAGTAGCCGAGGGCGCAGGCGATACGCCCCACGTTGGGGTCGCTGCCGAAGAGGGCGGTCTTGACCAGGACCGAGCGGGCGATCGCCCGCGCGGCAAGGCGGGCTCCGCCGGTGTCCGCCGCCCCGGAGACCTTCACGGTGAGCATCTTGGTGGCGCCTTCCCCATCGCGGGCGACGGCGCGGGCGAGTTGCTCCAACACTTGGCCAATCCCCGCACGGAGAGCAGGATCCTCATCGGCCGGGGCGCCACCCGCCCGTCCATTGGCAAAGACCAACAAGGTGTCGTTGGTGGAGGTATCCCCGTCAACACAGACCATGTTGAACGTCCGGTCCGCTTCTTCCGAGAGGATCTTCTGCAAGCCTTCGGGCGTGGCGGGGCAATCGGTCGAGAGGAACCCGAGTGTCGTGGCGTGCGGCGGACCGAGCGCCGGGGCGATCATCCCACTCCCCTTCGCCATGCCACCGACACGGAACTTGGTTCCATTTGCACGACGGAGCACGACCGCAGCCTCCTTGGCCACGGTGTCGGTGGTCATGATGGCGCTGGCGGACCGCCGGGCGGCGTTCCGCCCCGGTTCCAAAAATCCCACGGCTTCGGGAATGTGCTTTGTGACGAGGTCCACGGGAATGCGAGGGCCGATGACCCCGGTGGCCGCGTGATACAAGCTTCCGGCGGGAACTCCCAGGGACCGCTCCGCGGCATCCAGGAGGAGCTCGCTGTCCTTCCGTCCCTCAGGCCCCGTCAGTGCGTTGGCCACGCCACTGACGACCAATACCCCGCGGGTCTTGCCGCCAGTGCGCGCGAGGCGATCTTCCGTAAGTACCACGGGCGCCGCCCGGATCCGGTTCGTGGTGAACACGCCGGCGGCGGCCGCCTCGGTGTCGGTGACCACGAGGGCGAGGTCCGGCCGGAAGGAACGCTTGATCCCACACGCGACACCGCTAGAGCGGAAACCCTGGGGGAAGGTGATACCACCATCCATGGTCACCCCGGCGCCGTTCATATCCCAAGTCCTCCCAAGGGAAGCCCGGTCGTTTCGGGAAGGCCATACATGACGTTGAGGTTCTGGAGGGCCTGTCCCGCACCTCCCTTCACAAGATTATCGATGGCGGAGAAGACGACGAGCGACGGGGGTGAGGCCTGGACGTGGAGGAGACAGGCGTTGGACCCCGTCGCCCAGGGGAGTTTCGGGACGCTACCGAGGCGGACAAAGGGACATTCCGCGTAGGCGGTCTCCAACACGTGCATCCAAGGTTCGGGAAGGGCAGGGTCTACCCCCGGGGCATAGATCGAGCACAAGATCCCCCGAACGAGGGGTACGAGATGGGGTGAGAACGTGATCCCCGGCGACCCATCAGCGGGGGTTCCGGCAAGCATCCCGAGGGCTTGCCGGATCTCGGGGAGGTGGCGGTGCATTCCGTCTCCGTACGGGGTGACCGAGGCCGCGGCCTCGGAATGATGGGTCAGCGGTCCGGGGGCGGCCCCTGCTCCGGAGGTCCCGCTCTTCGCATCGACGATGACATGGGGTGGGAGGACTCCTTCCCGGGCCAACGGCACGAGGGCGAGCAGGGTCGCTGTCGGGTAGCATCCAGGATTGGCCACCAGCCGGGCGGTGGCGATCCGTTCCCGGTTGAGTTCCGTCAGACCGTATACCGCCGAAGCGAGCCCTTCGGGATCGGTATGGGCCCTTCCGTAGACCTTCTCGTAGAGGCCCGGGGTTGTGAGACGGTAGTCCGCCCCAAGATCGACCACGCGGATCCCGCGCGCGAGGAGGTCCGGAACGACACGCAAGGATTCCCCGGAGGGAAGCGCCAGGATGGCCGCATCGACATCAAGCGGGTCGGATGGGCTCGCGAGACGCAGGTCCTGGCTCCGGGGGATCCAGGGAAGGACCTTGGACAGCGGCTCACCGGAGTGATGGGCTGAGACGGCCTGGGTCAATCTCAGCGAAGGATGGCCGGAGAGGAGTCGGACGGCCTCCGCTCCCAGATAACCGCTCGCCCCCACGACGGCCACAGATCTCTCCGACAATTTGCCTTGACTCCTTAAGGAACGGAAGTGAAAGGGAGGCTATGAGCCCGGTGTCGGCGAGGGAACTCGTCCCCCGTTCGGATGTCCCTTTAGCGGATAGAAGGTCGCGCAGGCGACACTTTCTCGATCTCCGAGTCGCCGTCACCGGAGTGGATCAGCTCTCCGAGGACCTCGAACGCCGGAAAGAGCGATCGTTCCTCGAGGACAAAGGTGCTCTCGTTGTGCGAGCTCACGATCTCCAGGCAGTTGATCCCCCGCTGGGAGAGCGAGCTCGCCATGAAGGCGAGCACTCCCGGGGTCTCCATGATGGTCATCGGCGAACGCACGGTCAGGGCAGCGAGCCCCCGGTGGATTCGGAGGACATGGTCCTTGGGCAGCGCTTCGAGGACGGTGGCGAGGAGATCGTCTTCGAGGAGGACGGTGAGCGAGGCCTGTCCTTGGATCAACTGGAGGAGGTGGCGGCGGTCCTTTAGGAGCTCGTCGGCCGCTTCGTCCATTCGAAGGAGGACCTCCCAATCGTTGCGCGCCGCGATGATGGCGACCCGGGTGCGCACCTCGATCCGGGAGTCCCGGATCACCCCGAGGATGTGCTCCTCACGGGAGACGCCGGAATGCATGTGACGCTGATAGCGGCGGCAGGCCACGGTGATCGCCTCTTCGTTCTTCAGTCCCTTCTCTTCCTGGATGCGGCGGGCGAGAGCGGTGAAGTTGATCACATCCCATCCGAGGCAGTCCTGGATGGACGGGTGTTCGTCGATGTACCGTCGGGTGATGTCGGCCGCCGTCGGTCCCGGAGGTCCGTCGCTCTTCCGTGCCATGCGCTGGAGTGCCCGAGGCTCCGGACCCCATCAAGGTGACGCCCGACGGACGGGCGCCAAGCCCAAGTATGCCCGGAGGCTGGCCGTAGCCAATCGTGAGCGCCCCATCCAAGCCTTTGAGAGGGATCGTTGTGTTCGACCTTGACGGGACCCTGGTCGACGACATGCGCGAGATCGGAGATACCGCCGCCCGGGTGATGCACGAGGCCTTCGGTACCCCTCTTCCCGAGGCGCACGCAATGTACTACGCCTCCACGGGGATGCCTTTCGAGCGGCAGCTCCTCGAGCTCTACCCGGAAAGTTCCCGGGAGCAGATCCACCGGGTCGCCCTGCACTTCCACGAGGTGAAGATCACCGAGGCCTATTCTAAGGTGAAGCTCTTTCCCGAGGTCCCGCTCATGCTCAAGAGCCTGGTGCGTACGGGCTGGACCCTTGTGGTGGCCACCGGAGCCGAGCGGGAGATGGCCGACCTCATCCTGGAGCGGGAAGGGATCGCGTTCCTCATCGATGACGTCATGGGGGCCGGACAGGGGACGAAAGATGTCCATCTCGAGGCCTACCGACAACGATGGCCCGGCGTTCCGTTCGTCTTGGTCGGCGATTCCCGTTTCGACATGGAGATCGCCAAGCGGTTCCCGGGGATCATCGTGGTGGGACGGGCGTGCCAGTTACCGGGGTGGGTGATGACCCCGCAAGACCTGATGCGGCTGGGGGCGGCGTGGGCGGACTATTCCCTCGAGGACCTGCCGAAGGTCCTGGACCGGTTGTCGCCCGCGGGGTTGGAGGGCCGGGACCGAGAACTCCAGGAGACGGGGGGATTCCCCGCTTCCGTTTGAACCCGGGTCGAGGGATCCACAGTCCCCCAGGATGGACCAGACTACCCTATCCCGGCCACGAGGGACCCGGAACACCGGTTCCTATATCTTCTTTCCAGTCCCGCCGCAGGAGTCGCATTTGTACCCGCCGGGGCGGAAACCGAACCCAAGGCAGTAGGAACACTTCTGTTCCCTCGCCTTCGCCCCGAGGGCGAGGTCGATGGGTTGGCCGTTGGCGTCCAACTCCATGTACCCACTTCCTCCACAGTGCTTGCAGCCGCCGCCCAAGGTCTTCCCGGAGCCCATGCAGTACCCACACGCCTTCCGGGGTTTGTCGACCGCGGTCTGCCAACCTTTGCCGTCACACTTGGGGCACTTCGTGCCATCCTTCTCCCCGCGCCCCGAGCAGTCCGGACAGGCTTCCCGGGCGATCCCCCCGAAGAGCACGCCCATTCCGAGGCAGTGTTTGCACTTGCCTCCGAGGCCGGACCCGGACCCGAGACAATACTTGCAGATCTGTCCTTCCTTTTCCCAAGGATACTTGGTCCGGTACACGGCCCCTATAGCCTGCTCTCATACTAAAGAAGGACGGTGAAGGTATCGCACCGGCGATCACGGAGAATGGTTGCGGGGAAACGCGTACTCAACCTCAACGAGGGCGCCGGCGACAGTGGCGATACGGATGGGCACGGGGAGGCGGAGGCTTGTTTCCTGGGAAGTGACCACGGGGAAACCGTAATGGACCGACCGGTACCTCAGGGGTTTCCCCTCTCGCTCGCGCGATCGGACGAACGCGCGATGAGTCGAGAGTCTTTCCCGAACCCTCTCCCGCAACTCGGGGAGGGATTGGAGCAAGCGTTCCTTAGCCCGGTATACCATGGCCTCGACATGGTCGATACCGATCATGTTCCGCCCGGTGCACGCGGCGGCAAGCGCCGTGGTCCCGGACCCGAGGAAAGGGTCCAGCACTCGATCCCCTTGGATCGAGTGCATCAAGATAAGGCGATACGGGAGCTCGAGCGGGAACGCGGCCGTACGGGACCCGGGGGGTGCGAACGCCGACTGCCTCGTACCCCGGAGGTCGGTCCATACATCGCAGAACCACCGGTTGCGCTCTTCCCAGAAGTAGCTGCTCTGGCGGCGCTCTCGGGTCGCCGAAGCCGGAGAACGCCGGGGGGGTCCGCGACGGAACGTGAGGATATGCTCGTGCTCAAGGGTCGCATAGGCATCGGGAGGGAGCATGCCAGAGCCAAGGAACTTGGTGGGCTTGTTCGTGGGTTTGCACCACAAGATCCCCGGGAGCATCGAGAATCCTTGACACAACATCGCCTGGATGATCCGTGCGTGGTTCGGATAGAGCTCGAACGTCCCTCCCATAGAGCGGGTTGAGTCCCCAACGTTGATGCAGACCCGGCCACCGGGCCGCACGACGCGCGCTAGCTCCCTCCAAGCCCCGTCCAGGACACGATGCATTTGCTCGTAGGCCTCCCTTCCATCTTTCCGGGCCAGGGCATCCCGAATGGTAGGGGAAAGCGAGGCGAAGAGGGGGTCCCACATCTCGACCATCGGGTAGGGAGGCGAAGTGACCACGAGATCGATCGAAGAAGCCGGAATGCTGCGGAGGCTCCGTGCATCGCCTTGGGCCAATCGCTGGGTGGTTCGGAACGTGGAGGTGCTAAGAGCGGGGCCGGAAATATCACGATTTGAATCCGAGTTCACCAGGTACCCTCTCGAGAATCCTTCAATGGTGGGGGTACATGAAGTGGATGGGCGGGAACGTCAAAAGCGTTATAAAGGGTATTTAAATGCTCTCTGACCTATGGCCAAGATTCGGATTGAGAACGTAGTGGCGTCGACCTCGCTCGGAGACGAACTCGACCTGCAGTCGATCGCCCTATCGTTGGACGGGGCCGAGTACGAGCCTGAACAGTTCCCGGGGCTCATCTACCGTCTGAAGGATCCGAAGACCGCCATCCTGCTCTTCCGCAGTGGCAAGGTGGTGTGCACCGGAGCGAAGAGCATGGCCGAGGTCGCGCGTTCCATCGAGAAGGTGGCGAAGGAGATCCGCAAGACGGGCCAGAAGATCCTCGCCAAGCCCAAGATCGATGTGCAGAACATCGTCGCCTCCTCCGACCTGGGGAGCGAGATCAACTTGAACGCCATCGCTGTGACGCTCGGTCTCGAGCGAGTGGAATATGAACCGGAACAGTTCCCGGGGCTCGTCTGCCGCATCGAAGAGCCTCGGGTGGTGATCCTCCTTTTCGGCAGCGGAAAGCTGGTCTGTACGGGGGCCCGGAAGCCCGCCGATGTCGACCGGGCCGTGAAGAAGATCACAGAAGAGCTCCGCGGCGCCGGGCTTCTTCGGTAAGGTTCCCGCAAGGCGTAGGAACAGTCGCCCTTTCGCGCCTTAGCGGGGAGGCTTTCCCTTCGGAGAGCCATTGGTGCTAAGTGAAAGGGAACACCTTCGGGCCCTTTTCAGTCCAAAATCGGTCATGGTTCTTGCGGCACCCAGGGTATGCCCCCGGGTGCCCGCATCTTCCAGAGCCCCTGAGCGAGGGACCCCGGAATCCTTTAGGTTAGAGATACTCGTTCGTTCTCAGACGTACTGCCGGCAGTTCTGGCAGTAGTATCGGCTGTACTGAGCGATATAGGTGGTGGGTTGTCCGCATGTCCGGCACACTGGGGCCGCCCCAGGCTGCGCGGCGGGTGCCATGGGTGCGGGAGAAGCGTACGTGGGCTGCGGGGAGGGAGTGTAGGCTGGAGTGGGGGCCATTGGGGGCTGGCCATACGCCGGCTGAGCGGACGGGTACGCTGGTTGTGCCGCAGGGTAGGCTGGGGACTGGCCGTAGCCGGCTTGGGTCTGGGTGTAATCCGGCGTAACTGCAGGGGTGGCGCTGGCTGCCTTCTTCCGGGCCATGAAGAGCATGAGCGCCGCCACTAGGCAGAGGGCGAAGCTACCAAAGGGAAGATACCAGTCGATCCCCGGGCCATTGCTTACCGAAGCGCCGCTCGCGCTCGTGGAACTGCCAAAGAAGGAGAACCCGCTCTGGCCATTAAACACATTGTCGATGGCACCCATGAACAAGAACGGACCCAGGAGGATCATGATGCCTCCCACCAAGAAGAAGATGAATGGCAGCATGCTCATCATCTTCCCCGCCGCCTGTCGCTTGGAGCCGATGAAGGTGAAGACGATGCCAAGAATGACGAAGACGAGACCTAGGATGGTGACCGCAATGGTACCTAGAATGAGCGAACCGGCGGACCCATTCAGGTTCGTGTAGCCCGCGCAAGCCGAGACACCATTCGAAGTGGCACACTCGCTAAAGAGACCCAAGCTGCTCGAGTAACTATAGGAGCCGCCACTGTACGAAAACGATGAGTTCACGTTGTACCAAGCGGTAGTTCCCAGGGTAACGACCACGAAGACGATGGCCACGATTCCGAGGATCACAGGCAGGAGCGACTTCATCTTCGAGCCGCCACCCGTGACCGGCGCAGGGGCCATCCCCGGCGCAGCGGGCGGTGCAGCAGGAGGTGGGGTCCCGTACGTGGGCGCGGGATACGCTGGTTGCTGTCCGTAGCTCGGTTGAGGGTAGGGCGGGGTTGGGTAACCGCCCGATGTTGGGGGTGCCGACATGGTAGGGAGGGGCACTGTCTCCGGGTTCTTAAACCTGTGGGTGCGCTTCGCTAAGGTGCTTTGCCCGTTGGACGCCGTGGAGCGGACGAAGGAAGCAGCGTGTTACGCCTTCGTTGTCTGCTTCGAAATCGCCAGCTGTTCGGATACCTTATCGCAGTTCCGGGGGAAGCATGTTGGGGATGCCTTCCTCAATGGGGAACTTGGAGGCACACTTCTGGCACGTGAGCGTACCCGCGGTGATCTCATCCTTGGACTGGCGCTTTACCTCAAGGGTGAGCGATCCCTTGCACATCGGGCAGCACAGGATGTCGAGGAGCTCCTTCTTCATGGTCTGATCCGAGGATATCGCGACGCCGTCTAAATGCTTTGCGCGGACGGAGGGGTCGAGCCTTACCGAGCATTCTAGGACAAGGATTCGATTTCAAAAGAGCACGGCTTTATCTACAAAACCATCTACTTGGCCCATCGTGGGGCCCCAGGAGAAGTGTGGCGTGACGGCCGTCTCGATTCCGGGACGAGGGGCCGCCCCCTATCTCTACCTCGGTCTTCGAGCCCTCCAGCATCGGGGGCAAGAGTCGGCGGGCATCGTCACGAGTTCCCACGGCCGCTTCTATAATCGTCGCCAGATGGGATTGGTCCACGAGGTCTTCGATCGGGACGCCCTCGATGCCCTCCGGGGCACGATGGGCATCGGTCACGTCCGTTACTCTACCCGCGGAACCTCATCGGTCCAGAATGCACAGCCGATCATCATCCCCGCACGGGACGGCGACCTTGCGATTGCCCAGAATGGGGATATCGTGAACTACCAACCCCTTCGGAAACGCCTGCAGCAAGAGGGGATCGAGTTCATCGGTAACGCAGATACCGAGGTGGTCGGGAACTACCTTGTGACCGAGTACCAAAACTCGGTGAACCTTGAGTTCGCCATCAAACGGTTGATGGGCGAAGTGTCGGGGGGATATGCGATCGTCGTACTCCACGGGCAGAAATTTTACGCGTTCCGGGACCCGCTTGGGATCCGACCCCTGTCCATGGGCAAGCTCGATGGCGGGATCGCCGTGGCCAGCGAATCGGTCGCCATCGAGCTCATGGGCGGGACCGACATCCGGGACGTGGCTCCTGGTGAGATCATCGTCGTCGAGCGCGCCCGGGGGAAGGAGGAGAGTGCAGGTCCTCTCTCCGTTCGCTCGATCAAGGGTCCAGCACGGAAAGAAACGGCTCACTGCATGTTCGAATGGGTCTATTTTTCCCGCCCCGACTCCATCATCGACACTCGACTGGTCTACGAGGTACGGTACAGGATTGGCGAGGTGCTCGCAAAGGAGAGCCCCGTCTCGGCCGATGTGGTCATACCGGTACCGGACTCCAGCCGTCCCCAGGCGCTTGGACTTTCTCACGCCTCCGGTGTCCCCTATGCCGAGGGGCTGATCAAGAACCGGTTCGTGGAGAGGACGTTCATCCTGCCGGACCAACGCCGGCGGGAAGAGGAGGTCCGTGTGAAGCTCCACCCCGTGCCCGGGGTCATCAAGGGCAAGCGTGTGGTCCTTTTGGACGACAGCATCGTTCGGGGAACCACCTTGAAGGAGATTGTGGCGATGGTCCGCGCCGCAGGGGCGAAGGAAGTGCACGTCCGGGTCGGTTGCCCGCCCATCGTCGCCCCTTGCTACTTCGGGATCGACATGAAGGACCGGCGGGACCTCATCGCCTTTGAACGGACCCCCAAGGAGATCGCCCATATCATCGGTGCCGACTCGGTGGCGTACCTCTCGATGGCGGGGCTCATCCATGCGATCGACAAGAAGGAGAACGCCCTCTGTGTGGGATGCCTCGTGGGGAAGTACCCGGTGAACGTCCCACAGGAGCACCGCCGGTTGCAGAAATCCTTGGTGGATTTCGGGTCCGAATCGGCCGGGTCGCCGGCCGGCTCGGTCTCCGGCCGGGCCCGGGGTAGCACTTGATTGCGTCCTGCGAAGGACGGGGAATCGTGGTGCATAAGCTCGCTCGCAGTGATGGGGATTGACAGCGGTCGAAGTCAGAATCGACCATTGTCGAAGTGGCAGGAAGCGTTATTAAATACCCTTACTGACACTTTAGCGAGGATAAGGAGAAATCCTTGGAGAAAAGAACAGAAATGAAGAACAGAGGAATGCCTCCGCTGCACCTCGCAGCGGCACGAAAGAACAAGCGCGGAGTATCGCCGATCATCGCAACGATCCTGCTCGTGGCCATCACGGTGGTCATCGCGGCAGTGCTGTATGTACTGGTCAGCGGATATCTCAAGGGGACGGGTTCCGCACCGTTGAGCATCAACCTGCAGGGATTGGCGAACGGCAAGTGTTCCACCGTAAAGAATAATCAGCCGGTAGCAGCATGCAACACAGGAGTCGCATCTTACTACCTGAGCTTCTCAAGTGTTTCGGCATCGAACGGGATGACCACCAGTGACTTCGGCTTCAAGATTTTGACTCCCGGAGGATCCACTGTGTCCTTCATAAACGCTACTCTTGTCTGGAACGGAAACTCGGAGTCCACCTATACTTCGACTGGTGGATGGTCGTTTGGTTCGGTCCCAGTCAACGCATCCGACAACATAGTCTTCTTCTCCGCAGGGAGCCTCATCGGTTCCGGAGACAACATCCAAGCCGTCGGTATCGGAAGCGCCTCCGTGAGTGGTGGCTACTCAGGGCTGTAGAACCTCCGAAAGCTAGATCGTCGCACCGGGTGGCGTTCCCAAGGAACGCCACCCCAACCTGTTTTCTTTCGTATCAAGATTCAACTATGGTTTGAAAATTATAAGCTACCAATGATCATGTTCCAAACTGGACATGGGTCCAAACAAATCTGAGGCTACAACCCTCAACCGTTTCCTGCCGTGGCTATATTCGACATATGACGTATGTGTCTTGGGCGAGTTCATATAGGACTTTTTCAAATGAAGTAGCTTGGGTGAAGGGAAGTGAGGTCCAAGAAAAGAATTCCGACGGCCACCTATTCGTTGCGCAGGCGGGGAGTATCACCAATCATTGCCACCATCCTGTTGGTCGCAATCACCGTAGTAATCGCTGCCGTGCTTTACGTTCTCGTGACGGGTTATCTTAGGGGTGCCACCCCGGCTCCGCTGAACTTGCAGCTCCAGGACCTTGCCACGGGCTACAACTCCAAAGGTACGGCACACTGGCTCAACTTCACTGCGATCGCCAACACCAAGGGGTTGACCACCAGCGTGTTCGGTTTCAAGATATTGGCACCTTCGGGAGCGTACGTGACAGGTTGGGTGGTGAGCGTGATCTACAATGGAAATGTCCTGTCGACGTTCGCTGCCGGAAATTCATCGTGGAGTTCGACGGTACCGGTCAATGGAACGGACATTGTCTCATTTAACACCGGTCCGGTGAGCCTGATCGGTACATTGGATGATATCATGGCCTACGGGCTTGGGAGTACATCCGTGTCCGGCGGATACCAGGGTCTGTAAGTTCCCAGAGCAACCGGGGCTGTCCTCAGATAGTGAATCAGGAGAAGTGTTCTCGGACTGCGATCAGGTACGCCACGAGGATGCCCCAAAAGAGGGCGAAGATATCGAGGCTCAAGATATCGACCAGGAACAAGATCCCGAAGACCAGCAAGCTAAGGATCAACGCCCATTGCTCGAGGTGCCAGAGGCCCAAAGCCAAGGCAAGGATGATCGCACCGAAGATGAGTGTGATCAACCCCACCACGAGCAGGCTTCCCGAGACGATCCCGAATCCAAGATCGATCCCCGTGTGGTGGAATCCCACCACGAAGGAAGCCAGGACGGCGAAGAGCCCGACGAAGAGAAAGAGCAGTCCGATCAGCCCGATGATGACGGCGAGGAGGGCTACGCCGAGCGGCCGCTCCCGTCCGGGCCGATACACCCAATGTCCTGGCGGAGGAGAACCGGGGGGTGGGGGGGTCGGGGCCATCTCTGCAAAATAGGGCACGAAGGCTATAACGTGATTGTCGTCCGAGCTAATAGGGTTGGTAGATCGG
>JAJYXQ010000023.1 GCA_021796385.1 Thermoplasmata archaeon
AAACCATACTTCCGGCAATAGAGGAAGACAATTCGCGCTTTAGACCTTTCGGTAGTAGCTCCGGTGTGAAAGTGGGAGTTCAACCGAAGGTAAAAACGCCTCGAGGGGCCCTACTGTGAAGGGTTACCTTGCGACGGGCCCGTAGTGAGTATCGGCCTTCCTGACCTCTCATTAGAGTGGGAGGCGGGGTTCTCCCCGCCTCCCACTCTACTACGATGGTTGGGGGAAACTCCGACGACAGCTCTGGTCACGGCACTAGTTATACGCCGATCTATCAACCGGACACCACGCTAAGGCATTCGGCTTAGCAGTGATCGGCTTCTCGCGACAATAAATTCGAGCGACTTAGTGCATATCGTAAAGAGAAAAAGCGGGATCTCTGGGTCTCTCTTCAAATGTGATAGATAGCAGAGTAATCTAGATGATGCCGATGTGCTGCCATCATTAGATGATAGCAAACCAGGTATGTTACCAAATTCAATAGAGTAGCGGATCCTTTTAACTAGGTAATTGAGGATTGTCATGTCGCTCTCGATATGTAGGATTGGGCCTTTGAGTAGTGGGATTCTGTCGCGTGTGGCCTCGGCCTTACGAGATAGTATATAATCCTCTCCCGATGATACTCCCGGATTATAGCCCCCCAACTGCTCAAAGAATGACTTGTTGAATAGTCTAGGTGCAATGCAGATCCCAAAGTTCAGATACGATTGTCTTTCCCACCTCCTAGACCTTGCAAGTAGGGATTCTCCGACAGAGACCTCAACTATGCTAGCAACGGGTGAGTCGCAGTTCAGGCATTCGCTTATAACGTCCCGCGACACAATCATATCTGCGTCAAGGAAGAGTATTCGAGAAGTACTCAAAAGTGTCGCTCCAAGATTCCTTGCAGAGGACCGATCACCAGCGTTAATTACGTGTTTTACGCGAAATAGTTTGCAGACACTCTCAATACCTGTATCAGCAGACGCATCAGCAATTATAATGGAATCCGCCTGTACTCTGGCTTGCTGTAGCGACTCTATAAGCGAAGAGAGGTGGGGGGAAGGGGCCTTCACGGGAATAACCACGCCGAGTGTTACTTGTTTGCTCATTGTCACTTGCCGTTCGTCATTTGAGATTTGTCCTTAGTCCTCCTATCAGTCGAGCCACACTCGAGACACAAGTCTGAAGGTCGTTTGGACGTATTTGAAGTTGCGTTATTATGGTGCATCAAGGTATAATGATACAATAATCGGGAAATATTGTATGGAGAAGTGTCATACGAAAGCTGACATCTCCACGCTTTCGCTGAGTTGGCAAGTGTCTTCAGGTCTTCGGGCTCCTGTAGCAGGTCTCCGGTTGCTACAGGTCTTGCTTCTGCTTCGTTGTTAGCGTTCAAGGCACCAACCGTACCTCGATTTTCGGTTTTCCTTATCTTAGGCAGATCGTACACCATGTGCTCCCTCAGAACGCTTGACTCTTAGGTACAGTGAGTTCCCACCCTTCGCGGGTAGACAAGACCAATAGTATCTTTACTCTATACAAGCGTTACGTCTGGTGCTGTGTGGTGATTGGTTGATGACTCCCCTGACAGAGACCGCTCACCAATAGTCACCCGCACCCAAATATCTTCGTGCCGCCACCCCGTACACTCTGGGTGGGATTTTTCGCGGCAGCAAAGCCAACACTATGTTGGGAGGAGGCAAGAGAGTGTGTGTAAATGGGGTGATGCACCTATAGGAGGTGGTGGGGGCTCTGCTCCCCGTGTCCCATGTTACTTGCAAGGGATACATGGAGGGAAACAAGTGTGAACCAGCGGTGAAGAAGACGTGCCAGAACGCAAGAGAGGATGACCCAGAGGGAAACCGACCATGATCACTCGAAAGAGCGCGGGAACCGCCCTGGATGAGGTTCAGAGGCCTCGCTCCCCAATCCTCTTGGATGACTCCCAACTCCAGTCCGCCGTCAACCAGGCCGCCTATCAACTCGTGGACATGGTCAAGAAGCCCGGAAGGAGAAGGGGGCCCCCCGCTTCTTCAAGATTGTCCAGGTCATAAGCTCGGTCACGAGGGCGAAAGAGTGGGAGATATTCCACGAGCGAGTGGAAGACTCCGCCAATGGCTACCACTCCCGGATGCTCCAGTCCGCCATCGGTCGGCTGCACCTGTGCGTACCCCGGGCGGAACAATGCCAGTGACTTCCGGCCCTACCCGCTTCCCCACCCTACAAGAGGGTAGGGCGCGAATACGCGGAAGTCCTCGCCGCGCTCCTCGTCAATGGCTATTCGCAGGCCGAGATGCAGCGGGCCCCGCACAAGCTCGACCTTCCCTACTCTCGGGAAGCCGTGGAACAAACCATCCTGATGATTCAGGAACGCCTCAGGCACTTACAGTAGATGCTTCTCACCGCGGACATGCTGGCTGTTTTCATTGATGGCTACCGTGCCAAACTGCGGGGCGAAGGCAAGCGGGTGACGGTGATTTCCATCTACACGGCCGCAGGGTTCGACCTGGACGGCGTCAAGTCAATTCTGGGCTACCGGGTGAACCCAACCAGGGAGAACCTGGGGTTTTGGGTGGAAGTGATGCAGGATCTTATCCTGCGAAGACTCAAGCAACCCCTGCTCTTCGTGACGGACGATTTATCCGGGCTCAAGGAGGTGATTGCCAAACTTCTCCCCTACAGCGACCACCAGTTCTGTTGCATCCACATGCAGCGGAACCTCCGGAGGCATTTCTCGAAAGCGTTTTACTCGAGTTTAAAGAGGGCCCTCTACCAGGCCCGATGAGCGACAAGCAAGGCCGGGGGAATGCAGCACTTCCAACAGGCCTGCAACTTGGTGGCGAAGGAGAACCCGGAACTGGCGTAGTGGCTTAGGGAACGGGCTCCGAACTACTTGGTCTCCATAGATTATCCGGTGGAGGCGAGGAAGCACCTCTACACGACGAACATCGTGGAATCAGTGAATGCGGGGCTGGAGTTGATGCGACACGGACTGGGGGGTTACTTCCCCTCAAGGGAGGCCCTGGATGCGAACTACTTCGTGCAGATCGAGAATCGAATCGAGCGCTGACTGAGGAGACCGCTGCCCACGATCGCAGAAATGGGGTACGAGCTCCGGCAGATGTTCGAACTGAGATTCCTGAAATCCGAGGTGGCCAGGACATTAGGGAAAGGTCGACCTCCCCCCGCACCCCCCTCACGTACGTACGAAACCCTTACACACAGTTTGTACGTACTCTCCCTGACGTGCTCCCATCTTCAGTCTCATCTGCTCTGACTGGCCCAGACGCGCCTTCACCTCCTCCCCCACAAGGTAGTCCAGTACCTCCACGGTGCTGCGCCCTTCCGCGGCTGTGGACGAGAGATACCCGTCCGCAATGGCTTCCACGGTCGGCAGTTTCAACGTCTCGAGGCTCTGATGCAGCCGCTCGTACGCCAAGTGTCCGTCACTCCCGCTCTCTCCGTTTGGTCTCTCTGTTTTCATTTCTCCTCCTCCAATAGTTTGTCATAGACCCTAAGATCCCGGTGTTCCACCTCGGGAGGTGGGGGCAATGACTGGAAATGCTCCAGGCGACTCTGCGTGACCTCGTTCTGCTTGCGGATGGCCTCCAGCAAACAGGCGCAGTGCCCTTCGACCCGGACCTCCCGGTGGACCCCGGGAAGCAGGTGATGTGTCCACACCTGCTGCCCCTCGACCAACACGGTGAAGGTCTCCCCCTCCAATCACACGATCGCTTTCTGGCCCGAGTACCTCCAGGGTACGGAGTACCGGTTACCTAGGAAGTTGACCATCCCATCTCGCTGGATCTGTCGGGGATACTCCTAGATGATGGGAAAGGGTGGCCTATCCGCTACCGAGAGGAGGTTTACCTCTTCCAGCCGGTCTATGGGGGGGATATGCGTGGTACCATGGACCCTCTGGTTCACCTTGTTGCACCAGCCATATGCCAAGTGGTTGAGTTCGGGAAGGGAGGAGAAGTGCGTGCCGGCAAAGAACCCAGAGCGCACAAACTTGACACTGTTTTCGACCTTGCCTTTTGTTTGAGTGCGGTAGGGTCGGGCCAGTCGTGCCACCAGGCCGTAGTAGGTGCTGAAGTTGAGGAAGAGTTGGTTGAACGTGCTGTCGGCGGCTCGGATGGCACGGTTGATGATTACGTTCTTTGTGTTGTTGTAGAGGACCTCTTTTGTGCGGCCCCCGAAGTACTCGATGGCGTGGCGATGGCACGCGATAAAGGTGGGGGTGGTCACATCCGTGGTGAACTCAACATATTTGGCTCTGGAAATGCCTAGGGTCATGATGAAGGCATAGGGCTTCTTGTGTTGGCCGTCCACCTCGATGTGCCCGAAGTGAGCCCAATCGACTAGAGCCTGAAGTCCTGGTGGAGTCTCGAACCGATAGACCGCTTCCAGCTCTCGAGGCATGCGAAGGGGTCGGACGAGCCGTTGAACGACAGGGTAGGAACCGGGGTAGCCTTGCTCTTTCACTTCCTCGTACAACCGCTGGGCGGTGAGCTCTGGGAATTCGACAAGCCGTTGTTCGATGTGACCTCGAAAGGGGTCGATGGAAGGGTGCTTGGCCCCCCGGGAGGAGTAGTGCGGTAGAGTCGTGGTAGGCTGGGAAAGGTACTTCCTCACGGTGTCCCTGGCAATCCCAGTTCTTCTGGCAATCGCTCGTTTCGAAAGGCCTTGCCTATGCAAGTGCCAGACCAGTGCCCATTCTTCCATACTCACGACCATTTGCATCACCCCAGCGGGAGCTAAAGGGAGGCCAGGTGGCCTAGAGAATTCGTGACCGCTAGTGGCCTAAATTTGGCGATTATCTACACTCCACCGGGGTCGCCAGAGTCTGGAGAGGCTAGTGGATAAGCTGACGAAGTGGGGAGGGGGGAGTTCCCGCTCCCCGTCAGTGAGGAGCCTCAAGGCGGTGTTGGGGACCCTGGCGAGGGACCTGTGGGTCCGCCCAGGGGAACTCTTCGCGCCCAACGTGAAGCTGAAGGTCGGTGGGAAGAATGTCCACCCCTTGCTCCCAAGGACCACAGTGATGGCGGAACAGGAGTTCCTGAAGCTCTGCCGGTATGGTCTCCGGATCCGGGGGATGGAACAGGTGAAAGGGCAGGTGCGGCGGGAAGGTCCGGCGATGATGAACGAGAACCTGCGCGACCTGAGGTATGTACGGGAAGTCTAGGGGAATATGGCGTGGATGGCGGAACGATTCGCGCAGTTGAAGTCCGCCACCGTGAAGGGAGCAAAAGGAATCATGGGGCTTGTTCCGTGATCCGCACCGGGCACAACCGTAGCTGGCGGCAATAGCCTTTCGGTATTGGGCGGAAGGTTCATAACTGAACTACACCTCTGTCGGCGTGAAATCTACCTCACGTCGCGAAGTCAGGCGTAGCTGGGGGAAACAGGACTGAAACTGGAAAGGATACCTCTACAGGGGTAGGGACGCGGTCGGTGGAAACCTAGCATCACAAAGGAGGATGACTAACCCCGATTTCATGGGGACGAACCTGCGTCACCTACTGCCCCGATACTCAGGTGGCGTAGAATTCATAGTCTCTCTTGCATCTCCCCCTTTAGTGGAGCGAGTAGAGAAGAGAAATGAATGTAGTACTGGGAGCCTCCACTTCATGAGGTCAATTCACTCTTCCTTGCCGTACATCCTCGTTGTGTTTACTCTTATCGTAATCAGCCTAAGAGATTTGCTAATAACCCCCAACTCGTTCTTTATTTATCGTGACTGGATATGGCCTATCGGCTATACAAATCACCCACTTGTCATTGAAAGTGTGTTCTCACCATCGTACTGGACCAATATGGGCCCAGACCCGGAGGGGTACACCCGGTCACTTAGCACTTGGCCGGTGATTCTAGGAGCAAGCATATTCGGTGCATCCACACGAGATACAGAAACAATGTTTCTCATCTATATTTATGTCGTTACTTTCATCGTTTCCTACTTCGCATCGACTTACTACCTGAGATTATTTTCTCGGCCGCTGCCGGAGGCATCCGCTCGCACGGCAACTTTTACTCGAGTGGCATTTCTTTTATTAACATTTATTAACCCAGTGTCGCTCCAATGGGAAGCTGGAATGTACTTTTCTTTGCTTTGGGGGGTTGCTATCCTCGAGTTTGTAGTCTTAGCTACGTTATGGAGTATTCGCTCAAAGAGTTACCGGCTAGCGGCTTGGGTAGGTTTGGCAATCGGTTGGGGAGCGACATTGGACCCGCGCATCGCCATTTGGGCGCTAATGATAGTCGGAGGAGTCGCCGCCGTCCAGATTATGATTGAACAGCGTCCAAAGTTTGCATTTATAGTTGCAGGATTAACACTCCTTTTCAGTCTACCAGGCATAGTTCTTACTTACTTCTCATATATATGGTCACAAGGAGGGTCAGCACTTAATTTCAATACAGTTACCACCATTCAGTCAGTGGGTGTCATTTCATCTAATTCAACACCGCTCAACGCCCTATCTTTACTAGGATACTGGTGGTCTACAATTACCTACATCTCCCCTTTAGATACATCTGGAGCCTCCATCGGCTCGTCAAGTACGTTAGGTAATCCGCCGTATGGAGTTTTTCCATCGGCATGGGTTTTGGCATTCATAGCCATGCCGTTTGTAACATATGCGGCACTACTGTTTTGCGGCAGGCTCAACTCTGCGTTGATCTCGCTTTCCGCGATTGCACTCATATTCACAGGCGCGGCAATGGGTACTCGATTCCCACTTGCGCCAGTTGTCAGTCTAGAGGTTGCCATGACTCGACTGCCATTAGTGGGATTTATCTGGGCGGTAACCTACCGAGTCCCAATCTATTCCCTCACGGGAGCCGTCGCAGTATACATCCCTCTATGTATTTTTTCAATAAACTCTATCGTTGACCGCTACAGAAAATGGATTAAGAAGCAGGGATTCAGGCTTAAGTGCAAACTAGGTACGCGGACACTTGTTTTCCAATATAGTAACTCTGGGAAGAGGGTACATTCCCACTTGGCCGGCCGCTTTCTTCCATTTGTGCTCATAGTAATCTTGCTTCTTCCATCGTGGCAATTTGTAACTGGGGATTTCTACCCCGCTGGATACAGCCCCGAATCGTCCGGGAATGGGATACCTGACGCCGGTGCACTTTCCCCTGAGACCCTTCCAACCGGAGATGAACACGTATTTTCTTGGCTGCAACAACAGGACAAGGCAATGGGAAACATTTACTGGCCCGGGCCCGCGGGACTGTCCTATCCGTGGACCGATGGGAAGTCGAGCAGTGCCATTGCATCTAATTCTCCTCTTCCAGAGTCAACCCCGGAGGGGTTGACTTATGCATTAGAGTCAAATCTTACATCAGATGTTGCTCCCTTGCTTTCTAAATTTGGTATACGGTATATAGTAGTTGACCAGATGCCACCTCTTGCCATTCAGGCGGCTTTTGGCTTAAATAATACGTCCCTAGTGGTACAGTTTCTGAGTCATTGTCCCGGAATGGAGCTTGTGTTGGCCTATCCGCCGCAGGTTTGGGTTTTTCAGGTCTCGAGATCTCTCGGGACAGTTTCCATTGCTGGTTTACCAGTCTCCTTGAGTGAGGGTAGCTGGGCTCTACCATTTTCCACGTCTGTCCTAGCGCAACTAAATCTATCAACAACATTTGTTTCACCTAACTCTGTTTTCCAAGGAATTCAGAACACCATCGGTATCACAGTAGGAAATGTTTCTGGTCGGTTGGATGGAAAGAGTGTATCCATTTTGACACCGAATAATCTGTCCGCTCAGGAAATCGGAGATTCAGTTACGGGATTCACTGGCACCCCTAACCAAACCGTGAACGAATTGGTTACCCCTGGTAACAGCCAAGACCTCATGCCACCGTATCAGAACTGGTCCGTTACAACGTGGTCGCAAGGTGGGTTCGCCAATGTTACGGTAGACAAGGGGAATTCGATAGGAATACGTTCTCCACTCGACGGCGACCCCTACACGTATTCACTAAACTATTTGTCACCTCTTGTAGATGGCGAGGAGGGCATCCCGGTTTCAGTAGGTACCCTCGTGTCAGCAAGTGCATCTCTGAATTACAGAACCAGTGCAGATTTCAAGGGATCCGTCCAACTTTTGCTTCTCGCCTCCAATGGCGCTCTTGCAAACATCGCTCAACTTTCGAGCCAACCACTCAACAACTCTTTCGCATGGAAGCCAGAGACCCTTTCAGGAGAGTTGCCCTCTCAATCAGCTTACTTTACCCTGCGAGTCCAAGGGACCTTTTCAGGTGAACTGTATATCAGTGATATCCGAATTTCCTGGGTGCAGGCACATGCTGAGCCTTACGTGTTCTCAGGAAACTGGGTAGAGGTCTCTAATCAATCTATGGCATTCTCGAACAATGCATCGTCGGTTGATTCCGACATTCAACTAGATTTGTCTGGATATGCTATCGTGACATTTGTATCTCCATTCACTTCAGAAAGCGCGTATATTCATAACCTTAACTTCTCGTGGGTAAGGTTTCCGGTTCCAAATGGCACGTACGATTTCTCGTTGCTTGTAAGTGGGACAATACGCCTTGCTGGGATTGTGGGCTTTCCACAGAGCCTTCTTTCAACCCCGGATCCTCACATAAATGTTTCTCTCGGCAATGCCCCTTTCGAATATCATGTTAGAGTCGACTCACAGAGAAACGCGCTTCTAGTGCTCTCTTTGCCATACTCTGCTTTTTGGGAATTGGACGTAGGCGGAAATCTCTCAAGGGGGCTGATTGGAGCGTTCGGCACGACTCAGTTTCTAGTGCCAGGAGGAGTCATAATCGGTGAGATACTCCTTGGCGGGTCAATGGAAAGGTCGACCCTCCTAGATGGATTCGGCGGTTATTGCATTTCGATAGTCGCCTTTTTGATTGCATCATGGTTACGACCAAGCCTATTTAGAAGGTGTATTCATGTCAAAGCCTGATAATAATGACTATAAGATACCCGAGTCGGCTGTACTTATAGGCTTTTCAAATGGGTTGCCAGGGGGGGTGTTTGAGGCGTTATCTCGTTTCCTTTCGCAACAGGGCGTCGAGGTAGAAACGCTCTCGTTTAGATTCCCCGGAAATTATATTGAGACAAATATGCCAAGAGGTTTATATCAAGAGAAGTCCCAGTGGACTGCAGTAACCTCTCTGCTTCATGTAATTCATTGCATTGCGTTATACAGACGACCTTCCTACAAAAGAGTTGTCGCATTCTGCGGAGACCCGATTAGCGCTCAGGTTGGGATCGCTTTTAAGCTTACTCGCCGAGTAGATTATGTGGTGTATTATGCGATCGACTTCTCAAAGGTTAGGTTCGCGTTATCGCTTCTCCAATTTATGTATTTTTCGCTACGCCAAATCTCGCTCAAGTTTTCTGATGAAGTTTGGTGTTCCGGCACGCCTATAAAGAACGAACTCCAAAAGCTTGGGCCAAATTGTCTCTTCGAAGTAGTTCCAAATGGAGTACCGCCTGAGTTCATTCGACACCTGGCTGACTTGAAAAGCGTGGATTACACATTGTGGTTTGTTGGCAACTTGACGTCTCTAACTTCGCTAGATATAGTTATTGAGTCCGTACCAAATCTGGTACGAACCTTCCCGTTCATACATTTGCATGTCATTGGCGACGGGCCTGAGAGGGCAAGTCTCGAGAGACTATCGAGGGACCTTGATGTATCTGCCCTCATCACATGGCATGGTAAAGTCGAGCATAATCTCATACCTGACTTGGTCAAGGAGGGCATTGGCATTGCGCTCTATAAGGCAGACCCGAATGCATATGCTCAGTTCGGTGACTCAATCAAAGTTAAAGAGTATTTAGCGCTCGGCCTACCTGTAATCGTCTCAAGGAACACGCCAGCCGCCGCCTTAGTGGACGAGTTGAGTGTTGGAATTAGCTGTGAAGTGACGGTGGCGGACTTCACAAGTTCAGTGAAGCGGATCTTTGTTGACCAGTCGGTGTATTTGCGTTATAGGTCTAATGCGCTCTCAAAAAGGGACAAACTTAGGTGGTCGAATTCGTTTCTCCCGGCGTATCAGCGCCTTGTCCAACGCATCAAGGATGGGTCCTGAGCTTGACTTGGACAGCCAATTCCGTCCATCTCCATGAAATCTCGTAGCACCTGTACGAGTTCTTCCCTCCCACACCGGGCCGGGTCCCGACAAATTGATGTTTTGAAGGGGGCCTCCACGCCGATGTTACATTTTGTGTAGTATACGTCTCTTCGGTATGGTTAGTACATCGTATATGTACGCGCTATTTTCTCGCGCTTGTACCCCAGGGTCCTGGATTCTATTTCAACTTCGTCGGATTTCAAGGGTGGATATAGGCGCGTCTTGCGCGTGGTCACCGATTACCGCTCAAGGTCCAGACCCAAATCATTGTCAACTTCGGGCGCGTCACGGAGGAACTGGTCTCCGCGCTCCAGCGGCGGATTGCCGCGCACTTGGTTCTGTGCCAGCTCGCCTATCTCGTGGAGCGGATCATCGAGAAAAGGGTGCGGGAGACGGGGCTCCAGGAAGACGATCGTCCGATGACCGGATGGGGGGCCGTGCGGAGGTTCCGGACTATGGTGGCAAACCAGATGGCGGTCGGGAAGACGGGAGTCACGTCCCCAAGGATCACGGAACCGACGGAGGAGCAACGTGCGATCATCCACGCCGTAGGGTTGGAGGAAGAGACGTTCCGGAAGGACTGGACTGGGTTGGGCATGTAGTATTCGAAAGGGGGGGTGAACCTACGCCGGAATATCGGCGGGTACGGTCAAGTTACCCGTGTCAAAGTCCGGTCCGGGTCAATTTTATTGCGTGTGTGCGGGCAAGGGAGACAGCCGGTCTGCGTTTCAGTCGAAAGGAGAACTCAAGTAGAAAGTGAGTTTGGGGTTATGTGAGAGGAAAGGAAGTTCCGGCTTAGCCGCTTACATGCGTGTCCAAGTACGGGTCAGGTTCACCGAGTGCACAAGCAGTAAGCACTGACTCAAACTGAGACTTTGATTTCGAGTAGGAAAATAGACTGGCCCATTCGATGCAGTTCTGTGATAGCTCCCTCAAATATTTTTCTTTGTCAAATAATGACAAGACCGATTTCGCTATTTCCTTAGGATTTCGGGTAGGGACCATTATTCCCGCTTTGCCCTTGCCTACCGCATCTCTAAGCCCATGTATGTTCTGAACTACCGGCACAACCCCATATGCTTGCGCTTCAAGTACGCCCCTGTTCCACCCCTCTCTGGTACCACTTGCTAAAATGAATGTGGCTCGACTTAGGACACTCCGTTTAGTCGTTTCGGAGACGTGCCCCAAAAAGTCTACTTCTGGATACCTTTTCTGGAGTGTTGGCATTAGCGGCCCGTCACCCATAACTGTCATCGTGCACGGACGCTCCCTACGGACCAATCGGAACGCCTCGAGGCAATCCTTCGGACGCTTCCCACGAGATAGCCTCCCAAGGTAGACAATCTTGGGAGGATTGTCCTTCTCGATTGATGTTCTTTTTGGAATGACCTCAAGGGCATTGTAAACTAGCCTTATGCGCTCGAATCCTAGGTTCCTAAGGTCTTCCTCAGTGGACTCTGAGACTGTTACGGTTAGATGATTCTTGATCGCCTTCAGCCAGTAGTTCTCCAATGCGTAGCGGCCAACAAGCGCAACGGGGAGTGGTGTCTCTTGGAACCAGACCTCACGAGCAAGTTGGTGAATCAGGTTGACAACAGGTACGTTTACCCGTAACCATCTAGATGGGTTAAAAGGACGGGTGTTGACTTCGTCGAGTATCACGTCTGGTTTGTTACCAGGTGAAATCGCTCGGATGAATGCTTTAGACTTTCCGTGAACTGTTCGATAAGACCCAGAACGTACAAAGTCAATCCCATCTTCATGTGAAGTCTCTTTTGCCCCCGGATAAAGTGAGGTAAACCACACAATCTCATGGCCATCCTGTGCCAGCCTCTTCATTATGTTGTAGGTGAAGTCCTCCGCTCCGCCCGCAAGCGGGTGATGATGGTCTTTCCAATTCAGGACAAGTATCTTCATGCGCACCTAGTCAGCAATGGCTTGCGAGACCATGCACAGCGTCCTGAGAGCATTAGCTTGTACCCATTGAGTGCAATTCATGAGAATGGAACTTTGCTAAAATGTCTTCTTAGAGTCAATTTCGATGGTAGGAGTAGTCATTATGCCACCTTACTTATAGCTCGGCATACCTGTTTTCTTTTAGGTTGGCCGTTAGACAATTTTAGTTGATAAGAAAGCGTTCGCATCTTCAATCTACTTCACGCTTGTGCCACTTTTTCACATGACTCCCGTGGAGGAGCCAGCGGACATTGAATCGCCTGGGCGTGAGGTGAGAGAACCTGAATAATAATTTTGAATAAAGTGACGGTACCATGTTCCCGCTAACTCCCGACAAATTTGAAGTATTGCCTTCAGTCGTACTCTCCCAAGCCCCTCCCTTCCGAATTTTAGTATAATTGGTGCTTCAGCAATCTTTAGGTGGGCTACCCGTGCAGCAAGCAAGAATTCGATATCCCAAGCGAACCGCTTTACCAGGGTGATCCTGTTCATGAAGCGCGCGGAGTCCCCTTCAATGAGTTTGATTCCCACCTGGGAGTCCGTCACATACAAAGGGAAAAGCAGCCTGACCAAGAGATGAAGTCCCTTACTAAGGAACTTTCGGGATGAGGGATACTCTACCTTGGAGTCGGGATGCCATTTTGATCCTATGACGACTTGCGCTCCGGTCCTGCGCTGAACTTCGAAAAAGGAATCCAACAACTCCACCGGGAGTTCGAGATCCGCGTCCAAAGTCAGCACCCACTTCCCTTGGGTTGCTGAAATGCCCTTTTGGATCGCGTATCCCTTGCCCGCATTCTGGGGGTAGCTCACGACGACCATTTCTGGAATCTGAGAAGTGATCTTTTCCAAAAGTCGTCCGGTCCCGTCAGTGGATCCGTCGTTGACCGCCACGACCTCAAACGTCCACTTTGACTCGCGCAAGAAAGCAACAATGTGTTTGAAGTTCCGTTCTACCGTTTCTACCTCATTGTGGACGGGAACAACGACAGACAGGAATGGCGCTTCACCCTTCATTTTCGCCTGCTGATCTTGCGAACTGACTCGCGGATTCAAGGGCAGACAAGCTACCTATATCAAACCAGCCATCCAATTGTTTCACTAACACTTTGGTACCGTGCTTGGATATCTGTTCCACAGCCTGCGGGAGTTCAACTTCTCCTCTTTCTGTAACGGTCTGCACGTTGAGGGCTTGAAAGATGGTCTTGGGAAGTAGGAGTAGTCCGGCATTCACCAGTCCAGGTCGTGTCTTCCCATCCTTCTCGATGATTCTATCCAACATGACCCCTTGCGGTGAAGTACGGGTCTCCACCCTGCCGAAGTGAGCAGTATCCTCGACCCTTGCGCAGAAAATCTTTGCATCGTCCCCATCTAGAAGCGTTTCCCACGCCGATTGCATGGGATAGAAGAACACATCCGCATAGAGCACCGCAAATGGGTCGGAGATGATGTAAGAAGCAGCGACCGCCAGCGCATCTCCCGTTCCCTTAGGTGGAGACTGGGAGACGAACTGAGCTTCGAGACCAAAACGGGATCCATCGCCAACGAACTCTCGAATCTTACCCTCCAAGTATCCTACAATGCAAATGACCCTCCGTATTCCAGCATCTCGCATCGCTTCTAGGTGATAAGCCAAAAGCGGCTTTCCGGCAACGGGAACCAACGCCTTGGGTATCGTGTTGGTTAGCGGGCGCAGACGCTTTCCTAAACCAGCACAGAGGACTACTACATCTGTAGAAGAGGGCTCAGGCATACTTCGAGATCAGGTTTCGTCCTGTTTCCTGGAAACCAAGACGAACTCGTCTCCCCGGAAGTAATCTGGGATCTTAGCTACGACATCGGTACCAAGCGATCGGCGATAGAACTCTACAGCCTGTTGTTCTGTCCCCGTGGTTACCTCCACGAGCTTGATCCGAGAACCCCGGGAATGCAACCGCTCTCGCACCCCTGCCAAGGAGTGGAATATCAAGCTGCGACCTATCCCACGGTTGCGCAAGTTCGGGACCACTGCAATCTGCTCCAGTTCCAAAACCGCATCCTTTCGGAACCCTCCCTTTTCGTTCCAAAGGATGTAACCCGCAATTGCGTCTTCGCTCTCCGCTACCCAATACTCCATCCTTGGGAATGCGGAAAAACAGGCCGAGACCCATTTCAAGCCCATATCCTTGGGACGGAGCCCTGAGAAGGCGTTAGCACCAATCTCAGCAATGGGGCTAAGGTCGGCCTTTGATGCCGGACGTACTTTGATCGAATCTGTGCCAAGGGATGAACCCGTATCGCCCATAGGCTCTATCAACCGACCGTCACCGATTTCGCAAGATTGCGTGGATGGTCTGGGTCCATTTGTTTGAGCGCGGCGATATCATAACTCAAGATCTGTAAAGGGACGATCTGGGTGAGCGGGAACCCCGTCCCTGACTCGTTGGTCCGAATGTGCCATTTCGACGATGTAAGTGGTTCCGGCCCCACAGAACAAATGAAGGCGCCACGGCTCGCCAACTCCATCGAGGCGACCTCAGCAACTGCCTTTTCCTTGGTGTTGTAAAACAACATGGCAGGTGTTCCCTCCCGTACGAGGGCAAAAGGCCCGTGTTTCATCTCCCCCATGTAGAAGGCCTCTGCCCGGATTCCCGCCACCTCCTTGAGCTTTAGGGCGGCCTCGCGCGCCGTTACGTTCTGGAGTCCCCTTCCTAGGAGAAATATGTCAGGAGAATCCTTCAATCGCTTCGCCAACCCTTGCACGTGCTCGCGGACCGAGGTGGACGTGAGGTCATACATCGTTCCCACAGCGTCCTTTAGCAGTCGCTCTCCCTCTCCGCCCTTGTAGACCATACGGTGCAGGGTCTCGATGATGACCGCGACCTGGGCCGTGTAGGATTTCGTTGCCGCCACCGCAATCTCGGGTCCACAGTTCAGTGGAACAACTCCGTGACACAGCCGGCCCAAAGTAGATGCTGGAACATTCAATATGCCCCAGAGATGGGCACCTTTGTTGAGGGCTACCTTGGCCGCAGATATCGTGTCTGCTGTCTCACCGGATTGCGAAAGAACCACGACCATGGAATCCTTGTCAATCAAGGATTCGAACTGGTCCATTTCACTTGCTATCACCGAACGAACGGAATGGAGTCCGAGGCGCGATGCCATCCGGTCCCAATAGAGGGCAGCGTGGTAACTGGTTCCAATGCCCACGATGAACACTTTTTGGGCCCCTTGGAGAGCAGATACCAACGCATCGATCCCTGCTGGCGGTGCATCCACGATACTCTCGACGATCCGGGCCTGCTCGAAGATCTCCTTGATCATGAAATGATCGAAGTCGCCCTTATCCATGCCATCGGGTGGATCTGAAACGGACTGGACCTCCGTCGGTTCGAGGGGAGAAGGGTTTCCCCCTATCGGGGAAAGTCGATGGATTCCTCGAGAGCCGACCTCAAGGCAATCGTTCTCTCTGAGATACACGACCTTCGATGTGAAGTTTAGGATGCTCGGGATGTCCGAGGCGGGGTGATAGCCAGTTTCAGAAACACCGACGACAAGCGGTGACACTCTTCTGGTCAGATAGAGGTGAGGGTCTCCCTTCGCCAAGGCAACAATGGCAAACGAGCCCCGAAGCTTCTCGGGGAGCTGGCTAAAGGCCTGGGAGAATGACTTTCCGAGCCGAACGGATTCTTCCAGTAGATGCGGTATGACCTCCGAATCGGTCTCGGAGCTGAACCGGTGACCGCTCGCCTCTAGTTTCCCCCGTAGTTCCAAGTAGTTCTCGATGACCCCATTGTGCACTACGGCAATCTCCCCGGAACAAGACACCATCGGATGCGTGTTTTCCAGAGTGGGTTTCCCATGGGTCGCCCAACGGGTGTGACCTATGCCTGCCACGGAGCCAGGAGTTGAGTGTGCAAGGGCCCTGAGGCTCGAGACCGGACCCAGTGAGCGTTTCCGTTGGATGGTTCCCTCAGGGTTGAGTACTGCATAGCCAGCGGAGTCATACCCGCGATATTGAAGCCGATCCAATGATTCCAATATGATGGGAACTGCATCTAAAGTGCCTACGTATCCGGCGATTCCACACATGGATTGGGAACTCGTTCACGTTCCAATAGTATAAAGGAGTCGCGGGTAGGTTTGAATAATACTCGCTTTCGCGTAAGCATTCCGAATCGTGCTCCGATAAACTACCGCCCCCACCACGGATAGCCATTGTGAGGGGCTTTTTCCCACTGTTCTACGTCGAATTCCCGTCAAGGCATCATGCTACCCGGGAACCGAGAGTAGACGGGTCTGCGACGGGGGAAGCTGCTTCAATCAGCTGAAAGGGAAGAAGCGCCCCTAGCGGGACTGGGTGCACATTCGCCGACACGCCAAAAAAGGACTCCAGGGCTACGAGACGGTCTCCGATGCACCGGACGGGCGCTGGCTCCCAACGCTGAATAACGCCGTCGATGCCGTGTTGAGGGCCGCCGAGCTTCCGCTCGGGGAGGAGCGGGCCGGGAATCTGAAGACGTATCTTCTCGGGCGTGGGGAGTTTCTGTCGACATGGATCACGACCGGAGGGCTGGCGCAGAGCAATCTGGCGGAACAGGGGGATCGGTTCCATCAGGCGGGGAAGAGGAAGGTGAGTGGCGGAAGCCGAAGCGCGGAGGGAGCCCGCCGGACTGCGGTATCATCGAGCGTGCATGCGACTGCCCAGATGCGACTCACAAACATCCGAGAGGTGGGAGAACGAATCTTGAGAGGGAACCCGGCCCCGTTTCCGGAGGGGGCGGGACCCAAGGATCCCCGGGTCTGGTGAGGAAGGGCTCCTCGCAGGGGTTATCCGGTGTGGGGGCTATCGTTCACCGGAGTACGATTCGTGAATGGTAACCTTTCACGGTTGAGCCCGGCGATGGCCCAGTCAAGCTGACCCATCGATTCCGACAAGTTCAGGGTTCACTTGGGGGCTGGAGGACCCGGGCCAAACTGGAACGGGATCTCCCCCTTCAGCACTCGAGTCCCAAGCTCTCGGTAGGCGATCCCCTGTAGCTGTCCCGTCTGGATCACGCTGGCCAGCAAGGCGGTGCGGTCCGCCCCCTTCTTCGTCCGGGATCCCCAGGACAGCTTCCGTTTCACGGCGATGTGAGGACGGAGTCCTTGCTCTGCGATGTTGTTGTGAGCATCCACACCCATCTCCGCCCACCACCACAGCTCGTCCCAGTGCTTGCTCCCGTACTTTTGAAGGGTCAGGGCCACCGTGCCCTCACGCTTCACTCCCAGCCATCGGCGGGCCCACGCCATCAACCGCTTGGCCTCCCGGGCCTTCTCTTCCCCGGTGGGCCACTTGGCCACCTCCAAGATCCGCCGGCACAGTTTCTCCATCGCTCGCAGACCGCGCCAGTCCGGGGCATCGGAGGGGCGTTCCCATCCCTCCTGCCCCTGCTTCGCCTTCCGTAGGAGGTGGACCCAGCACCGTTGCTTCTTCCCGTGCACGGCGTTGAAGGCCACCCCTCCATCACAGTTCAACACCTGTCCCTTGGGTCGACGCTTCCCGAGGACTCCCTCGGGAACCTCGTGGCCTGCCGACTTGTCCACCCGGAAGAAGGCCGCCTTCACATCCGGGCTGATGAAGTCCCACAGGTTGTAGTTGACCCCGTCCACTCTCCATCCGGTCCAGTCCGCATTGACCTGCTTGCCTTCCTTCAGCGCCCGCCGGATCGCCTCGTAGGCAGGGGCGAAGAGACGAGCCGACCTCGCCAGCATCTTGTCGATCTCGCCCACGCTCACTTTCAGTCCGTAGTCCGAGCTGAGGAGATCCCTCAGCATCGAGGTGGTCAAGCCCTTCAGGGACCAGTAACCAACGAGGAAGTGCGTTCCCCACGAGAAGTTCGACTTCGGGGGAGCCACGTCGTGGGGGATGTGGGCTCTCCGGATCTTCTTGCATCCCCGGCATCGGTAGCGACCGATGCGCCACTTGGTGATGCGCACATGACCAGGGATGACGGACTCCACAGTGTGCTCGTCCCATTCGAAGGGGCCCTCCAAAGGCCCTCCGCAGTCGGGACAGGCGTTCAACTCCGCCTCCCGTGTCTCGTCGATTTGCTCGGGAGGTGGTCGATGGTGCGCCTCGTGCCCCTTCTTCGCACCACGCTTGTGTGAACTCTCCTCTCCCTCCTTCTTCACGTTGGGTTTGACCCAGGGAGGGGGAGGACTTCGCCTTCCCTCCTGGAGTTCGAGGAGATGGCGGAGTCGCTCGATCTCCTTGTCCTGCTCTTCGATGCGGTGCTGAAGGCGAGCCAGAAGCTCCTCGAGCTTCTTCTTGGAAATGATGAGGGTCTCCTCGGATGCCCCGTCTGCAAGAAGTCCGTCCACCGCCGGAGAAACCATACTTCCGGCAATAGAGGAAGACAATTCGCGCTTTAGACCTTTCGGTAGTAGCTCCGGTGTGAAAGTGGGAGTTCAACCGAAGGTAAAAACGCCTCGAGGGGCCCTACTGTGAAGGGTTACTCCACGGCATCCCAGATGACCAGAGGACACTCGACCAAATCCTGGGAGGGCGCCCAGAGATACCGTCTGCGAAGGAGATAGCCTCTGAGAGCGAGTCCGAGCCCGGAGATTTCCCGGATTCGGGCGACGAGAAGGAGGACTAGGGTCGTGGGGTCTCTCAGTCTCACGCCCGCATTCTCTCAAAGGGCCTTTGTGTCTCCAGATCCTTTGCTGGTGTTTGGACGAGGGCAGAAGTCTGGGGATCAACGTATGGGGCTGGCACTTTACGGGCCAGCTCCACTTGTTGCGGGGCCGAGGGAAGACGCACCGATAGAACTCTCCGTGGGAATAGTCGGGACCGGGACATCCATCTCCAGCACAAACGCATGGATGCGCTCCGTCAGCTCAGAAGTATACTGCCGTAGCAAGAAGGGTGTTACATCCTATTTTCCAGGTCTCAACGCGGACTCACCTCTTCGAACAAGCTTGCGAACTGACCCCAGAATCCAAATCATCTTGTCCACGTCTGAGGTGGCAGAGGCGGTCGCCCCGAAGGACTATGGCGAGCGTATTGACAAGGTCACTGCTCTCTTCGCACGTTCCTTCAAAGCTCTGTCGAGCTCGGACCCTGCGCCTCAAGTGGTCCTCTGCCCACTTCCCGATCAGGTCATTGAGCGATGTGTCACAGGGCTCGATCGGTTCGGGCGGTATCGTTCTCCCAAAAGATTGGCCCCACTGCCACGCGGACATCAGTCGAGCCTATATGACTTCCTCCCTGACATCGGTGGGATTGAGGCTGAGGCGGCCGCCGTGGACCACTACGGCAATCTTTGGAGGGCGTTGAAAATCGAAGCGATGAGGGTTGGGTTGCCGCTTCAGGTGATATGGTCGCGAACCTTGGAACAGGGAGTGGGGGTACAAAACTCCGCCGTCGTTGCATGGAATCTCTTCTCTGGACTTTATTACAAGGTGAAGGGGAGGCTCTGGCACCTTCCAGTGCAATCGACCACTACCTGCTACATCGGCCTTTCGTTCTACCATGAGAGGACGTCGGAGAACGACCGTCTCAACTGTAGCATGGCCCAAATCTTCTCCGATTCGGGTGATGGTTTGGTCTTCAGAGGAGGTGCTCTGGCCCGACGTTCCGAGATGGGGCTAACACCACGATTGGACGCGCACAGTGCAAAGTCCCTAGTGAGTCAATCACTCTCTCTCTACCACACTAGGATGCAGGGTGTTTATCCTGCCCGTGTGGTGGTTCACAAGAGCTCAAGGTTCTCACTGGAAGAACGGGAGGGTATCGAGTCAGCCATCACGGAGGCTGGAATCAAGCTGTTCGACATGGTTGCGATCGAGCCGGGAAGCACATACCAGTACTACCGGCTTGGAAGGTATCCCCCGCTGCGGGGGACCTCGATACGGATGCCGGATGGTCGGTGGTTAATCTACACAAGGGGGTACGTGCCCATCAACCACACGTATTCTGGGCCCGCGACTCCCTCGCCGCTCGCCGTGCTGGAGCATTTTGGGGAGTCCTCCACAGACCAAGTCCTCTCCGACATAATGGGGTTGACTCGCCTCAACTGGAATAGTACCGACCACTCATGCCTACTTCCAGTGACCCTAGCTTCTTCCAAGAGGGTAGGAAGTGTCCTTTCGGAATACCGTGCCGAGGGCGAACCTGGCACACAGCTCAAGTTCTACATGTAGGTCACTTGAGAACGTTCGCAAAGCGATAAGTGCCCTGAGAAGTCACTCCCCCCATGGCCAAGGGGGGAGGTAAAGTAACCTCAGAAGAAAACGGGACGATCGCGCCATTGGTCAAGCCACGGGGATCTGCGAGACTGGTTTGGAACTCTAAGCCTCACCGCGAGCCAAATCCGCGGGATCTTGAGTTCCAACCCGCGGAGGTAGTATTTCCTAATCGTGCCGCGGGTCAAACCGAGCTACTCTTACCTCGAACGTCAGAGGGTGAAGTGGATGATAGTAAACTAAACCGTCTGATATGGGGAGACAATCTGCTTACCATGCAGGTGCTCTTGGCTCAAGGATTCGCGGGGAAATTTGAGCTCATCTACATCGATCCCCCGTTCCTGAGTAACAGTGACTATTCCCACAACGTTTCTATAGCCGGAGTCAAAGACGTTAGACAGTCGCCTAGTATGATAGAAAGGCTTGCCTATCGCGACACTTGGAGTGGGGGTATCGACACCTACTTGGATTTTCTGTTCCCCAGACTGCAAACAATGCGGTCACTACTCAGTGACAATGGCACCATTTACATCCACCTTGGACCGTCAGTTGCCCCATACGTCAGGGTGCTAACGGACGAAATCTTTGGAACTGCAAGGTTTCAGACCACGGTCATTTGGAAAAGAACTTCGGCTCACTCCGACACTCAGGGGTGGGGGAGAAATTATGACGAGATTCTCGTGTACTCTAAGGGAGACGCGCCAATCTGGAATCAAATGTATGGGGAGTACTCGGATGAGTACGTAAAATCGCATTACAACATGAAAGGTGAGGACGGGCGCCTCTTCATGCCAGACAACCTAACTGCGTCGGGTCTTAGTCACGGGAGCTCCGGGATGGCTTGGAAGGGTTTTGATCCTTCGACAAAGGGCTGTCACTGGAAATTTACTGTCGAGAAGCTTGACATACTTGACGCTCAGGGACGAATATATTGGCCGCCGTCCGGGGGTTGGCCACGTTACAAGAGATATCTAGATGAAATGTCAGGGATACCGTTGCAAAGTATCTGGACAGATGTACCTCCAGTAAATAGCCAAGCAAGAGAAGATTCCGGATTTGACACCCAGAAACCACTCTCCTTACTGAAGAGGATTATCTCCGCGTCTTCAAACCCAGACGGTCTCGTTGGTGACTTCTTCGCTGGTTCGGGCACCACCGCAGTTGCAGCAGAAACCCTAGGGCGAAGGTGGCTGTTGTGTGACCTTGGAAAGGTGGGAATCCAAGTTTCCAGGACAAGACTCGTAGATATCGGTGCCAAGCCCTTTGTAATCGAGAACATCGGCAACTACCAACGGGAGTTGATATACAGAGAAGGAGGGAATATTGCGATGATGCAACGCATTGTCATGAAACTTTACGGAGCAGAACCCCATCCAGCTCACACCGACATCGGGATTTTGGATGATGGTGGAAAGAGAATCCTTGTCTATGTCGGATACCCTGATCGTCCACTGACCGCGAAGAAGACCGCCGAGCTAGTCAAGATAGCACGGTCTCTCGACGGAGTCGGTTACGACAAGTTGGTACTACTCGCTTGGGACTATGAGTATAACTATGATGAGGGAATCGAGGTCCGCAGAAAGGGGTTTGGAGTCCAGGTTGAACCACGCCTCATTCCATCGAGTATCTATGATTACTTGCGCAAGTCGAAGAACGAGGATGACTTGATCGAAAAGTTTGCTAAGAAGATTCAATTCGGCGCCAAGCCTTATCTCAAGGTCACGTCCCCCAAGGTTACCGATAGAGGCGGAGGTGAATACAACGTCGTAGTCGCCATCGAAAAGTATGTTCTCTCCGAGATTCCAGTTGAGAATGAAGACGACCGAATCGAGCTTCATAAGATATCGGCTGGAGATAGATTCGCCGTTCTCATTGACTACTGGGCTGTGGATTGGGACTACGACGGAAAAACTTTCCGCAGCAGATGGCAAGACTTTCGATCGAACGAGAAGGGTGGCAGGTCAATCACCACTAGGGCGAATACAACGCTCACCGAGTCTAGGCGGTTCGACATTGCAGTCCGAGTAGTCGACGTCTTCGGGAACGATGCTACCGCAACGACAAGTGTAGATCTGAGGTAAGTTGATGCCAAGGCAACGAAACCTCGAGGAGGAGGATATCACCCAACTCTTCCTCAGCAAGAAGCTCGCAGAGCTTGTTGACGATTGGGCGAGGGACGACTTGCCGATTGATCAACGCTGGCCAGGAACCACCCAGACCACTCACGAGCTACTTCGGTACTGGTTCAACCGTGATGTGGATACCCCGAGTCGGTTCCACGACGCCCAACGGCGAGCGATTGAAACTCTGGTTTACTGTCACGAAGTCTTGAGAACAATCGATGGGAAGCCCATCGGGAAACTAGCTGATATCTATGAAAGGGTCGTCCCTGACAAGATTGACCAGTTCACCCATATTGCCACTGAAACTGCGGAAACTGACTACCAGAAATATTGCCTCAAGATGGCCACTGGGTCTGGGAAGACCTGGATTCTACAAGCCGCCCTCGTGTGGCAGTATTTCAATGCGGTTCGAGGAGAGGGGGCCCCTCGAAGGTTCTCGAAGCACTTTCTTGTGGTCACTCCTGGACTCGTGGTCCTATCGCGACTTCTCGATGCATTCCTAGGCAAGAAGGATGCTAGCGGAAATCGAGACCCCACCAAGGCCGACCTCCGTAACGACCTGTTCATTCCCCCAGAATGGCGGAAGGATTTCCATGTGCGTGTAATGAGTCCAGAGGATATCAATCCCTCTACCTCTGCTGGAGATGAAGCCTTTGTGCTGGTGCTCAACTGGCACAAGCTTGCGTCTAAGGATGGACGTGAGACGCTCGCTACGCAGATTTTCGGCCGAGATGAAGGAGACAACTCCGAGGTATACCTATCTTTCCTTTCTTCTTACCCAGACCTCGTGATCTTCAATGACGAGGCGCATCATGTGCACAGCAAGGCGCGAAGTGAGGGGAGCAAGGACATCGATGCAAAGTGGTTAGAGGCCGTTAAGCGCCTCCGCGAACACAATCGCCGCCTCGGTAGCAGGGCGGGACTATTCTTGCAAGTTGACTTCTCGGCCACCCCATTCACGGGAACAGGCAATGCAAAGCGGTACTTTCCCCATATCGTCTTTGACTACGATCTCAAAGACGCCATGAACGGCTGGTCTCCTGTCCAGAAGAAGGTGGTCCCGCTTCCCCTCGTAAAGCAGCTGTTCCTCGAAGAGAGGCAAACAACCACAGCGGAACTGGCCACCCTTGACTTCAGAGCGATTCGAGAAGCCGCAGATGGCAAGAAGAGAGGGGCGGTGGCGGCTTTGAGCTCTGGACAACTCCTGATGCTTGAGATTGGGCTCAAGAAATTGGATCAGATAGCCAAGGAGTTCGCACGATCAGGATTCTCGCAGAAGGCAGTCATGTTTGTCGCTTGCGAGGAGAACGAGGTTGCCGACCTGGTCTACGATCACCTGAAATCCCGTTCGGACGACAGAGGGCGTCTTCTCAAAGACCAGATACTTGTGATTCACAGTGACGCCAAAGACCGGATTGCAGAGGATGAGTGGAAGGAAAACCAGTTCCTCCTCGAATCGATCGATGACCCTGAGTCGGTGAACCCCAAACGCATCATCATCAGCGTCATGATGCTCCGTGAGGGATTCGACGTTCGGAGCATCTGCGTCACCGTGGTCCTCCGGTCGAGTGAATCCGACATCCTCTTGGAACAGATGGTAGGGCGTGGATTACGTCTGATGTTTACCGGCCCGGAGTTCTTTGAAACCAAGCTACATGCCCTTGAACAAGTTTCTCAGGGACAGACTCCTTCGGCGGCCCTCGACTTCCTGTTCGTGGTGGACCACCCCAGATTCCGACAGTTCTACGAGACTCTCAGGAACGAGGGATTCCCTATCTACTCAGGCGACAGTTCAGGAGTGAACACCAGCGGCGATCTCCAGCCTGTCAAAGTCGACCCAACGAGAGTCTCAACGTACGACGTGGGTTGGCCAATACAGTTCCACGATGAGGGAAGGATCCCAGACCCCCGTTTGATTGACCCCAAGACCTTACCGACCTTCGGCAAGACCTTCCCAGAAGTCAAAGCAGAATTCGATGCCATCCTGATTGCCGACAAGCACAAGGTCACCGAAAACATTGTCTCGACTTGGGGCCTTCAGACAGAACTCTTCGATTACGGTTTCTTCCTTCGTCAGATAGCACTGAGGTTAACCACCGACGGAGGGGACCGCACAACACTTTCTGCACGCCGTTCCGAGCTCATGGAACTCATCGACCGGTACACTAGTGACTATCTTTTCGGAGCGCCCGTAGATTTCACGCTCGCTGACAACTACCGTGTGCTGGTTCATGTCCCCATCTATGACTTCGTATCGCAACGACTTCGAATCGCACTGACGGACCTCCTCGGAAAAGTTGTCTTTGAGCCTCAATCCGAAGCGGTGTGGCAACGAGTATCTCGAGTGCCCGAGATTCTCACCCGCAGTAAAACCGCCGTCACCACAACCAAGTCGGTGTACCCCAAGCAAGCACCAGCGGCCAAAGGTGGGGGTTTCGAAGCCAAGTTTATGAGGGACGTCCTCGAGCGGAGTGGCAGTGTGCTTGCCTACGCCAAGCTCGATCAGAGACACGATTTTCGTATCCGATACGTCAACGAGTACGGCATAGCTCGGGACTATTACCCTGACTTCTTAGTGAAGACCAAGGAGAAGATGTACCTTGTGGAGACTAAGGCCAACAAGGACATGGGCACCGCAGTGGTGGCGAGGAAGGCGCGAGCCGCAACGGGGTGGTGCGAAGCGGCTAGCCGAATCAAGCCCCCTCCCGAGTTGAATCAGCCACAGGAGTGGGAGTACGTCCTCCTATCAGAGAGGACCTACGACCTCAACCGTGCAGTTGGGTTTGACGGACTCTTGGCCACTTGCAGGACTGAGTTGCGTCATGTCCTGGCTTTTGGACAGGGCAGGTTGCAGTAACTATCAAGGTCTGTAGATACAATTCCTTGGGAATTTGACCTATGCCGAAGGTTGCATTCTTCAGCCATGTTTTCCAGGTGGCTCTTGACGATGCTTTCGCCTCGAGCTCGATTAACCAGCGAAGTTATTTACCCAAGTCCATCTCGAACGAGAGTTTCTCAGCCCGAGGGAGCGATGGTCTATGACACAAACAATTGAAGAGTGCGTGAGGAAAGGTGTGGAAGAGGGGCTACTCAAGTTGGAGGACGGGGTCCTCACCTATGTTCAAGCCGACAAGTCCTACACGCTTACCGATGAGGAGCAGGTACGGGCAGCCCTCTTCGTCTACCTCGTTACGGAGAAATCAGTTGTTCCTAGGTCAGTCTCAATCGAACTCGATAAAGTGGATTTGCGTATCGTGAATGACGAGGGTGGAATCCAATCAATCTACGAATGCAAGGCTGAGTGTGGAGACGAAGCCTCGGTTCAAGCGGCCATACAACAAGCTCGTGGATATGCGGCCACTCTAGGGGTCCGAGCCTTCTTCGTTGCCTTCAGCCAGGAGAATCACCTCAAGATTCGAACGGCTAGCATGGAGTTCCCCTCTCCCGTGGTACGTCCGGCCATTCCCTCGTTTCCAACGAAGATTATCTCAACAATCAACCTCAAAGGAGGGGTAGGGAAGACTTCCATTACGTGTGCTCTTGCTGAGTTTCTGACGATTGAACGACGCAAGCGAGTCCTTGTCATCGACCTTGATCCGCAGACCAACGCAACCGTTGTCCTAATGGGAGAAGAGCAGTGGCACACGACACGCGAGACAAGAGAACTCACCCTTGCCCATTACTTCAAACGGGTTCTGGAAGAGAAGTCACCGTCGCCTTTCGACTTTGCCACGGCCCTTGTGAAGGATACGTCAAACATTGGTGGAGGGGTCAGAGGGCTTGACTTGATCCCCTCAAGTCCTCTCTTCATTGAGATTCAGGATGATATCCCACGCATCACCACGAAGCGGTTCGGGGCAGTCTCGCATACAATGGTATTGGACAAAGCACTGCGCCCGCTCTTGAAGAAGAACCAGTACGACTACGTCCTGATCGATTGCCCTCCAAGTCTAGGGGCACTGACTTTAAACGGACTCTTCATGAGTCAGTTCTTTCTCGTGCCATGCATCCCCGATTGGATTTCCACCTATGGAATCCCTCAGATTCTAAAGCAAGCGTACCGGTTCTCTAATGAGCACGACCGGCCTTTGAACTGCCTTGGAGTGGTTTTCTCACGGTACAAGAAGGTGAGCCGGCTCCACGAGACAACAGTACAAAGGTATCGTGCCCTTACTGGCAAGGGCATAGATAGTGAGCCGGAAGGGCCGGTCTTTCCTAAGGTATTCGACACAGTTATCAAGGATACGGGCAAGGCTGAGTCTGCTGTAGAGCCTGATCAGCCTGTGAACACTCTCAAGCAAAAATACGGTTACGGGACACCCTCCCTCTATGATCAGTACAACAACCTCTCCCTCGAGATGATGCAAGCGATAGATGCGTTTGGGGGGTAAGCAGGAAACATGCCGCACCAAGAGCATGGGTCACGCAAGTCTCCCCTGGCAAACCCAAGAGTCTCAAGCCGCGACCCCCAAGTGGTTGCGGCAGAGCTTCGAAAGCTGGCAACAAGGATTGAGTCTGGTGACTTACGAGCACTCTCACGGGCGGTCCGCATTCTCAGGTCAAGCACCGTTCGACCGCAGCCCCGAAAGTTTCTCGGACCTGATTTGTTCAAGATCATCACTGAGGGAGGACACTTGGCTCTGGAACGGGAGATTGCGCCACTTTCATTAGAAGATCTTCGTGCTGTGGTTTCTTCCTACGGGTTGGACTCACATGGGCGCGTTAGAAAGTGGAAGGACGTATCGAAGGTCAGGGAATTCGTGATTGCCAGACTGCTATCACACGCAGGTTCGGGTCAACGATTTCTAGAAGGATGAGTGTCCCTCTCCCTCAATCGCACGAGCCGTGGTAGCGGCAGGATTCTGGGACTCGGCAAGGAATTCTCCTCGACAAAGTTGGAATTGTGGACTCCCGGGCCTGGATTCCGTGAGACTTACACCACAGGCGCCCGCTGAGATCCCTGAGTTCGACGTGAGAGGCTGATTTCACCCCGAAGGTGGCGTAGGCCTAACGAAGGGCTCCACGGTGTGGATGGAGGGAATGTTACACCGGAGTCGGCATCTCATCCAGCAACTTCAACCGGGAGACCAACTCTGCCTCCCCCAACCATCTCCTCGAGCACCCATGCGGGCTAGGCCTATAGCGCGATTAGGTGTGCTTTCTTATCAGGTCTCACGCCGACAGGACACCCCAAACTCCCAACGGTGGATCAACGCATTTCATGGCTTCATGATTTGCCCATGTTGCTTGACATTGGGTTCCCGCGTTCATGGGACTCCCCCAGCAGCGAATGTCGCAATGCCATGCCAAGGGCACGATTTACCATCATGGAATCGGACCACCAGCGATTCCGACACGGAAAACGATTCAACTCTTCAACCGCGGGGGGACCCGGGAGCAATGATAGTCGTTAGACGATTCAGCAGTTAATCGCGCATAAGGCCAGAACCATTCTGACAGCCGGGGAGTTCACGTCCTGGTCTCCCCGCCGTTGGTTCGGGGAGAACGGAGTGAAGATGGTTTAGGCACTGAGTTCAGGGCTAACCAACGTGAAGTGGAACTTCTCGAGAGGGTGTGCCTCGATTCTTTTCGAAGCGTCCAATATTTCGATGGACACAATCTTCCTTCCCCTCCCGTAATCAATGACCAGTCCGTCCTCGGTCTCAACACTCTCCACGATCTTTCGGTTCTTGAGGAACTGGATGTTCATCAGGTCGTGCTTTGCGTCGTACTCAATCTCCATGGTCTTACTTCCGATACCTCGTTACCTGTGATGTCAGATAGGCCGTCACGACTACATAATCCTTGTTCACACGTTCGTAGACGACACGTAGCATCATCCTCTTGCGGTTGACCACGTAGACTCTCTGCGCAACAAGCCGCCCTCCATAGCCGGGGACGGTCTCGTCCGGGGAACTGAGGGTCTCCTCCACCCACCTTCCCGGTATTCCTCGAAGACCCATCTTTCGGATGGCGAGCGGGATAATAATGATGGCTGGCATTACTTCCACCCTAACGACTCCCGCACATTAACCCTACATGAACCCTCGGTTCAGGCCCCCTTCCTCTGCTTCTTCGCCTTCAGCCCCAGGCGAAGAAGATAGTGGACATGGTCGCTTAGCGGCCGGATCTCCCTCTCGGCCTGGTCGCGGATCTCCCGCTCCAGCTCCTCGGGCAGGTAGACGGTCACCTTGACCTTTCCTTGGCTCGGCCGCCCTGGATGGCCCCCGGTCATGGGGGGATCATGGGGTCTGGGGTATATAAGCTGTTGTAATAGATTACTAATGACGTATTACCGTTGTTATATGTCACGCACGGTTGGGAAGGACACCGTAGGTGTCCTAAGCGCGGCAGCAAGGGCCCCTCTCGAGTTATACGTCATGGGGAACCCTTCCCCCAGACTTGGTCTTGGTCGCTCATGCTTGTGGGCCCTCAACTCACACGGGCAGCCTGATCGCAGATCGGGAAGTAGGAGCATCTGCGACATTTCGGAACGGATGGGAGAGCGTCACCACTGTAAGGCTTCTGGAACTTGGCCACCCAGTCGGACAATTCCTGCCGAGCACGGCCGTCCCACGCAATCTTCCGAGGGATCAGGTCGCTGTAGATCATCAACCCGTAGGGTGGAGCCGCTCCGTAGCGGTCCTCAACGATGACAGTAAGCGTAGAGCTGGAGGACGTGGGAGAAGTAAGGTGGACGCCCGGGCGCGGGCCCCCGGGACGACTTCACCTCGACGGGGACGACCCTTCCATCTGGGGCTCTCCGCAGCTCGTCGGGACGGCCCACGAGGCCGTGGACCTAGCTGGACATGGTGACCACCCTGCCGACCGTGGCCGAAGTCACGGACCCATCCACAGCTACCACCGGCCCGGGGAGAGCCTTCGGCGACAATGCCCGGTGGATGGCCCATATGATGATGAGGACCAGGGTGAGGATGATCAGGGCTGGAAAAAGTGGAGCCACCATTGCACTGACCACGGGCAGCGCCCACCCCCCTCACTCCGGGCCAGCCGGGGGAAGCGCTAAGGCTGGCTCGGCAAGTGGCGTCGGGCCCAAGTAAGTATCCTCTCCGCCTGCGTTACCAGCCGTGCGGCTTCACTATGTTCGACCTCCCGGTCCTCGTACTCGATGAGGTTCTTGAGGTGCAAGACGCTCCGGATTTGGCGGACCTTCTCCTCGCCTCCTTCTAGTCGGAGTCCCCTAACCAACTCGGCCACCTCCTCATGCCCTTCGGCCGCGGACCGGATACCCTGATGGAAGGAAGTGAGGGAGTCGCACGTTGAGATCACAGCGTGGATGGCCGCCAGCCCGGCCCCGTTGGCATTGCCAGAGCCAAGGGCAAGAGAGGCAAGCCTGGCAAAGTCTGTGGCCTTGCGCAAGTACGTGCGATAGGCTCCTTGGGAGGCATCCCTAGTTCGACCACTAGGTCTGGGCGGCGTCATTTGACAATCCACCCCTCGGTCTGGATGTTCCTCAGGAGAGACTGATTGCGGGGGGTGCGGACCTCGTCCTTGGTATAGGTCAATGTCGAGAGGGGATTCCCGTAGCGTTGGAAGACCTTGGATTCCAGCTTCTCCAGATCGGGTTGAATTCTTTCCTTGTCCCGATCCCGGTCCACTTCGATGAGCAGGTCGATGTCGCTCCGGCTGCTCTCCTGACCCTTCGTGACGGAACCATACACCACTGCGCGGAGAATCTTGGGCGATAACAGGCCGGCTCGTAACGTCTCCAGCAGATCCTCCCTCAAGGAGTCCTCCTTTCGGAATACTTCCCGGACGACAGGGACAAGGACGTGCTCTGCCTCCAGCCTCCACAGGACAGCCCGACCCGCCCGATGCATGTGTGCGATCCCCGCGCGCTCAAGGTCCTTGAGGGCCCCGATCGCCTGGGGTGCGGAGGACCCCGATAGCCGGGCCACCTCCCGGCCTGTGGATTCGCGCGTGGGAAATCGGCAAAGGACCCGGAGCACCTTCACTCGGGAGGATGAGGCGAAGAGTTCGTCCATCGGGTGCTGGAATCGCATAATGTTATGATACCCTGACAGATGTCAGGAATAGCTAACATATAAGCTTGCCCCCGCTCCCCGGCGATATGCCTGCGTCACAGGACCCCGGGTTCGACATCCTGCCCCGATGACCCGCCTCCTTATCGAGGAACTGGGAAAGTGCCGGAAGGAGTGTATCGAGCGAAGTTGACCAGGTCTCCGCCTCGACAATCATGAGGTCACCTTGGTTCACTCGTGGCCGAAGTCCATACACAAGCCGCGATCCGACTTTGAGAAAGCAGGTTGATCAGCCGTGCCAAGACCCTGGCCACCTCCGGTAAATCCCGGAGGTTGCGGGTGGAAGGACTCGCGTAGTTGAAAAGCGACCCCACTCTTAACCATCGATAGTGATGCTGACAGTCAAGGGCCGTAGGGGCAGGTGGGGCATGTCCCGCAGTTCAAAGATACTCATTATCATCGCCACCGCAGTCCTGATTCTGGCCGCGGTCGCCTTGGTGTCCTTCTTTTATTCCGGGTGCAATGTATCGCCTGACTCGTGTTATGACCAACCGACTTCGATTCAGGTCACCTTCGGCAAGGTGGCGGATTCTCGCTCCCACGACGGACGGACGTACTACAGCAACCTATCCATATCGGTGGACACCTCGCTGGGCACGGATATGTTCGGTGTCGAGGTGCTCAACGTGACCACCTCAACACCCCAGTTGCTCCCCCTCGGGGTGCCTCCCTGCATCTCTTCTCAAGGTTCGGGAATATCGGGATGTAACGCCAGTTCGAAAGGCTGGTATGCGGTACTGGTGGATGCTTCCGGTGCATGGCAAGACAGTTTCCCTTTCCCCATGAACAACTCGACTACATGGAGCACAGGGAACGTTTCCGTGCAAACCGGGGATGTCTTGGTCGTGATTAGCCCGTGGCCCTTGGCAGGCACCGGGGACTATCTCCTTCTTTACCCCACCAGTTCCGCCCAAGACAACAACATCGATGTCAACGGGCAGGCGACTCTCTGACGGACTAACGAAACGCACTTCAGGAATCGGCGCCTATGAACTCGGGTGAGATGTTTCCCCAGTAGGCCCTATGCGCGATTGAGTGTGGGTTTCTATCAGGTCTCACGCCGGTGCACCCCCCGAAACCACTGTGCAGTACTTGGACGGCGTTGACCGATTCTCTCCGTGAGCTGGTGTAGTTGTACGCGCGGGAGGGAGCGGCTTCGCCCCTCACCCCAACTCGAGAATGAATCGCCCCAGGTTCGGCTTTGAGAACATCAATGCTCCCGCCAGCCCATTGGCCCCAGCAAGATTTCGCGAACTGAAGACGCCCAACGCGGGTTATACATCAATGATTCTTGGTGGGTGCGTGCGAACCACGGACAGCGAGCGGGACAAGGCGTTCTTCGATGGGAGTTGTTGCCGCGGACTCCACCTCGACAAACGTAAGAGTTCGCCGATGGGTTACTCCCAGCCGGATTCCATACAAAAACCGTGTTGGGCTCGCGGTACATCCGAGTGGTCTACGGGTCGCTCTCCCACCTCGGAGAACGGTTCGCCAAGGTCACCCTCAGGGGCTTGACGGAGGCAAAACCCATCCTGACCCGTGAGGATGGATTCACGACAGCGCGCAAGGCTTGCGGTCCAAAATAGAGCATTATACTGGTAACTTCTCCGCTTGTGCTCAATAGCGGTGTTCCACCAGGAACTCGGGCTTAAGTAGCTTGGCGGGCATAGATATCACGTGCGACGTGGGTTGATTCGGCGGTTTCGCCGAGAGAAGATGTTAAATGGAGTCATAGCCATCTTTATCTTTTCTCTATTCGTTATTTCTCCCGCGGACGCTGGGACGTATTCTTCGTTCCCATTGGCGACGCAGTTAGGGCATGCCGACAGTGGGAAGCTTTCCTCCCTGAAACCCCCGCTCCCCACAGTTCCGGTTCAAACCAGATATCCTGATAGTGAGAAGAAGGGAAACCACACATCTTTGTCTCGGAGTGCTCCGGGAGCTGCGGAGGTGAAAGATACCCTTGATCTCTGGAACAACACGCTGGTTCAGGGAAATTATGTGCCCAAGAGTGGCTTGCAGCTATCTTCGGTGGTTGACGATGGCCCGGTACATGCGATATTCATAGCCGACTCCGCTTCTGACAATGTGGTGGAAATAAACACCACCACCCATCTTGCGGAAAAGTACATTGAGGTTGGTGGAGATCCCACGGCTCTTGCACTCGACAGCTCCAACGGTGAGATCTTTGTAGCCAATGGTTGGACGAATAATCTTACCGTGATCAATGCTTCGTTGGGCGAGGTGGTCGGCTCAATTCCCGTCGGAATCGCACCAGTGAGCTTGGCGTTCGACCCATTGAGCGGACTCGTGTACGTCGCTAACCTGGGATGCCTCGCTACACCAATCTATCCTTGCGCTGGAGTAGGGAACGCAACCAACATTAGCGTAGTCAACCCCACGGTCGATTCCGTCATTGATTGGATTCCCGTGCCATGTTTCTATCCGTCTCTCAACTTTGATTCTGCCAATGAACTGTTGTATGTGACGAGCGAAAATGGAAATCGTACGCAGATTATCGATACAATCACAGAAAGTGAGTTAGGATGGATAAACACGACCAAATCATCCGGGGCAGCCGCCCTGGATTCCCAAATCGGCACATTATTTGTAGCATCAGTCTCCAGTGCGTTACAGGTAATCAATCTTTCAAAAGGGATTGTTGTGATGAATTTCACTTCAGGTCTCAACGGTCCTATGGCCATCACTCTTGACGAAGCTACTCAGACACTCTTTGTTTTGAACAGCAATGGAACAATAGTGAGCCTGAGCACGAACGGTAGCGAGGAGGGTATGGTCCACTTGGGCGGGATCGAAAGTCTGTCCTTCGACCCGATCCAAGGGGTAATTGACGCTCTCACTTTCACTAACGTTGACTATCTTGCCCCCACAGTGCTGACGCTCATTGGCTCCACGACAGTCGGTACGGGAGCATCGATTCTCACTGGGAGCGGACCTGGTCCACCCATCACTACGCCAGACTCGGTTCTCTTAGATGCACAAGGTGGGTTGATTCTTGTCGCCAATTACTATGCAGGGAACATCTCGCTCATCTCCGAGAAGACCCATAGGGAGATCGCTGACGTCCCGCCTTCAACGTCTCGACAAAATCCAATTGCCTTGACTTTAGACCCTCTTAATGGATTGGTCTATGCCCTCTACTATGATGGTTGTTGCGTTGCGGGGACTCTGGCAGCCATAAATCCCAATAACGGAACAGTGGTGACATCCATTGCAGTTGGCCTCCAACCAACTGACGTAGTTTATGACCCGATAAACAATGTTCTATACGTGGTGAATTCAGGGAACAGGGACCTATCGATTATTGACCCCCAATCCAATATGGTCCTCAGGAGCATCGCAACTTGGGAGATTCCAGAGCAAGATGCGGTAGATCCGACCAATGGGTATCTCTACGTCAGCGAATGGGGTTGTGAGAATAGTCTTTACTGCCCTGGCATGTTGCAAGTTCTCGACCCCTCCACCGAGCAGTTCGTTGAACGGATCCCAATCGGTGAGCGGCCAGAAGGGATAGCGTTTGACCCTTGGGATTCCGAAGTCTTTGTTGCCGAATCGTACTCGAACGACCTGATGATCATTTCTTCGACTAATGGAACTCTCATCGGATCCATCCCAGTGGGGTCATCCCCGTACGGGATCTGTTTCGACCCGCTCAACGGATTCCTGTATGTTACCGATTCGGACATGTACACATACCCAATCGTCGGCATAAGCCCTGTTGCGGACCAAGGGCCCGACAACCTGACCGAGGTCAACGGGATGTCTAACACCGTGACAGGCGAGATCTCCGTGGGAGCTAGCCCACTGGCCGTGACGTGGGGAAGTTCCAATGATACTCTTCTCGTGGCCAACTCGGTTTCAGGTACGCTTTCGTTCGTGAATCCAGGGATAATCCCATCCCCCCTATTGAACATCACGCTGTCTCCGAGGAGCGCAGTGATTGGTTTGGGCGGAAATGTTTCCTTAAACGCATCGGTAGTGTGCCAACCCCTAGCTTGTCCCGAGGGGGTAAACTACACTTGGAATATGACCACTTATCTTGTGGGGACACTCATCCAAAATCATGGAAGCACGGCCTCGTTCCACGCCAACGACTCGACGGGACGAGTGAATGTGACGGTAAATGTCAGCATAGGAAAGTATTCGTTGGGAAGTCAACCGGCCACCATATCCATCACTAGCTTGACTTCGGTGGGAATCACTCCCGATCTTTCCCGCGTTGCCCCTGGGCAAAGCGTAACGTTAGTGCCTCATCTCCTTTGTGAGCCGGTGACATGTCCGTCCGCGGCGGTGAATCTGACCTGGATTGAGCGAGGGGTGAATGGTTCAATTCGAAACCTTCCCAATGGATCCGTACTCCTCGTCGCAGGGGCAGTGCCTGGAGCGATCAACATCACATTGGTCGTACTGATGGGAACCTTTACAATGTCAGCGCGGGGGCAAGTGGTGATTGTAACCTTGCTTCGGGCTTTCATAAGCCCCAACCTGGTGACGCTAACCCCGCATCAATCCTTTACCTTACGACTTCAACTCGAGTGCAGTAGCGACCCATGTCTTGGGGGCGAAACATACTCCTGGTCTTTAAGCGATCCCAGCCTCGGTACGCTAAGCGCTCTTCACAATGCGTCAACCAACTTCCGTGCTGGGGGCCAGGTGGGAAGTGTGACCATTCATGTGACCGTGACATTGGATCAAGCCAATGTGACCGCCTCCACGCAGGTTTCAATCACAGCTCCTCAGTCGACTTTCGTTGGCTTGCCTAGTTATTATGGCTACACTATGATCGGAGTGGTGGTGGCGGCAGCAGTTACGGCGGTGGTAGTGCTGCTGGCACGGAAAAGGAAGGGTACCCCGGGATACAGAATCCACCAAGACTCGAAGAACATTACGGATGGGGCGGCGATGCCGGTGGCGGTGGAATAGCGCAGGCTTGGAGTCATCCGTACTTGGACACCGGAGAGATTCTCGGGGAGAACCCTGTAGTTGTCGCACACCAGTCGCAGGCCCGACTCCGTCGCTTTCAGTTGGGTTGCCGGTTCAACCGCTCCAGCACCATCTCGCAGGCCGAGGGGATACAACGCGGGTTATACATCGTTGGCGTTTGCCAATGTGAGGTGGGCAAAATCGAAACGGCGGATAGCGAGAGGGACCGACCGATCTTGGAAGGGGGATTGATCCCATGAAGTCGGTGGGGTTCCAATTTCTCCGCCAGACTACTTGTCTTGGCACGATGACATCCACAACCCCAAGAACAATGCAACATTTGCGAAACAAGCAGCTGTCGGGAACGGCCTTGTCAGTTCATGTCACCGTACTGGTGATCGCCCTTGTCCTTTTCCTCGAGACTCCCGTACTAGCGGAATCCATTGGGATACAAGGCAAGGCTCCGGTCAGCGCTGCAATCTTGGGCACCACTTCCGGGTACTTTGTAAATCGAACTCTCGTGCTCTTCAATCACTCCGTGGTGCAAGGGAACTTCCTCCCCGCCAATGGGATATCTCCGATGAGCATTACAACGGATGGAAGTTATGGACACCTCTACGTGACGTCGATCGGCATCCAAGTCGCTGGGGGATTCCCTAGCCGGTACGGCAACGGTACGGTAAGCATAGTGAACGCATCCACTCAAAGAGTGACTGGCACCGTCCTTGTCGGGAAAGACCCCGTCTCTATCACGTACGATCCCTCCACCCGGCAAGTTTTTGTGGCAAATTACCAATCGGGTGACATTTCAGTGATAAGCGCGCAAAATGACACCGTGGTCGATACAATCCACCCCCCCTGTGCACCTGCCGACATTGTGGCCGATAGTGTGGTCGGGTACATCTACGCACTTTGTCTCAACATCGTTGGCTTCTCAGACTCGAAGCTGATCGACAGTGCAACCTTGCTAGCAATCGGTGATCGGACCTTGGTTACCGTGGCCAGTGAGTCGGTTCCTCTAGGATCCGATGCCATTGCCTTGGACAGTTCCACCGGTGACCTATACATAATTGGTGCTTACGGTCTCTCGGGAAATGTCACCATTGTGTCCGGGTCAACGGACACCGTGGTGTCTGTGGTCTCTATCGGACAACCGACGTACGGATGGTCCTATGATGATCTCAATGGAGAGATGTATCTATTGTCGGGGTCGAACCTAAGCGAGCTCAACACGACCAGTAACACTGTGGTTCCGGTGATTCCATTGCCGCCGGGAATCTCAGACACGGTGTTCGACTCGGCGGGTAATCTCCTCTATCTCTTGAACTCAAGCGCAAATCAGATCGATGTGCTCTCCGCGGGAAGCAACAAATTGGTGGGGACCTCGAACGTGGGTTCGTTTCCCATCGCAGGGACCTTCGACCCTGGCACCGGTCAGGCGTATATTTTGAACCTCGTTTCGAATGACGTCAGTGAGCTTTCCGGCATCACGTCGAAAGGAATCATATCGCTAGGTGCGCTTCCCACCCAACTTGCCTTGAACGGTGACACCCATGATGTCTGTGTAGCAACCGGCGGAATAAATTATCAACCCGGCTACCTCGCATTGTTGAACGGCACTACCGGTGCCGTAACACGAACCACCTCAGTAAGTTATGTGCCGGAATATCTTTTCTGGGATAACTATAGCCGAGACTTTTATCTCTCTAACGCGACTTCAAATGACGTTTTGGTCTTCAACGCTAGTCTCACGACCCGGCTCACCTCTGTTTCGATGGGCCTTTTCGAGCCCGAGGGGTTGGCCTCGGATGACGCAATCCACCGACTCTATGTTGCCAGCACCTACACGAACAATCTCAGCGTAATCAACGAGAGTGACAATAATCTGACAACCCCGATTGTGCTTGGGGGGGGGTCTTGGGGGGTTGCCTTTGACCCTGCCAACGGGATCGTGTATGTTACGGTCCCTGGATCCGATACGGTCAAAATGGTGAGAGCGACAGACGGTAGCGTGCTCGGAATGATCCCTGTAGGCACCCAACCTGAGGCGGTGTTGTATGATCCGGCCGATTCCGACCTCTATGTCGCTAATGTAGCTGATGGAACCGTTTCAGCCATTGACACCACGACTGGGTCGGTGGTCGACACGTTGCAGGTCGGTTTGCTGCCTGCCGCATTGACGTACGACCCCGACACGGGCGATGTGCTGGTCGCAAACTCCGGATCTGACAGCGTGACTACGATTAATGCCACATCAAACTCAGTCCTAGGGACCGTGGAGGTCGGCCAGGACCCAACGGCCCTCGTCTACGATCCGGCGGACCGTGCCGTCTATGTCGCCGATGCCCTGTCCGGCTCACTGTCGATCTTGGGTTTCGCCGGATTGAAGTTTAACATCCCTCTGAACACACCCTTTCCGTCATCAGCGATAGTTTGGTTCGTGATCATTGCCGTCACGGTCACTGCGATCATCATTTTCGTCAAGGTGCGGAAAAAGCGGGAAAAGGAGAGCCAGAGTACGGTGGCGGTGTCCGCGCCCACAACGAAGCACCTACCGCGCAATTTGCCCCTACCCCCACGGGGGCACACTTGGCAGGTCATCGCAGGTCGAGACCCTAATGCGGAAAACAGGGTCGAGAATGACCTCCCTCAAGGCGACGAGGAGAGATCCTAAGGGCTCGTTAGGGACTATGGCGACCAACCGACTTCAGGATGATGGGGCAGCCCGACCCCTCTTCTAAAAAGTGAGACAGCGGACTTTCGCGCCTTTTGTGAGCCCTCCACCCATCGATAGATGGCCTTTCACTGGATTCCTTGGGCAAACTATCCATAAGTCCGTCGGGCGTTCCCACGTCGGCACGCCGAGGGAAGTGTAGGATGGGCAACTGTTCACGGTGTCGCATGCTAAACCTGCCAACTGCCCCTCGCCGGAGCCAGTAATATGCGTGGTTCCCCCACCCTGATTTACGAATGAAATGCACACGCAATCCTGTGCAAGGCCGCAAAGGGTAAGTCGGTGCAGTGGTACTGAAGGTCGACATGGCAGAATTCGACCTCGTCGCCCCGATGTATGACGAGACGCGGCTTCCACCCACCCAGAAGCAGCTTGAGGCGGTGGCAAGGGCCCTGGGGGACGCGCGCAGGGTACTCGAGGGCGGCGTGGGAACCGGGCGGTATGCCCTCCCCCTTCTTCAGCGGGGATTTCGCCTGACGGGGATCGATCTCTCGCTCCCGATGATGCATCGGGCCCGCGCCAAGGGATTAGACTCCCTGGTGCGGGGAGACCTCTACCACCTCCCGTTCCGGGATCGCTACTTCGAGGCCACGCTCATCGTCCACGTGCTGCAACTCCTCCCCGACCCCTTTCCCGTCCTTCGGGAGTTGGCCCGGGTGGCGGACTGCAGGGTGGTCACCTACCTGCCCGACCACCGGGGGGTGGGTCGTGCAATCCGTAGGGAGGTCCGGACGCGGTACATCGAACTCGCGCGTGAGATGGGGTATACGGTGGAGGTGAAGACCCGGTACTGGGAGAACGGGAACAAGATCCTCGAACGGTTCCCCCCCGAAGAGATCTTCGAGCTTGAGGAGGAGCACACACCCGACCCCGAGGCGGCCAAGCGATGGCGGGACCTCCGGTACTTCTGGGGTCTTGTGACGGTTCCCCCGGAGGTCCACGAGAAGATCGTGGAGCGGCTGCGCGCGGAGATACCCCGCCCTGAGAAGCCTTGGGAACCCCGGGTGCGCCACTCCCGGGTGGCCGCTTGGGACGCCCGAAAGCTCTACGATGCGATTGCCCGCTCTCTTGACCAGACCGGGGCCAGCTCAGCGGGAACGGTCTAGGGCCGAGGTCAGCTCGGAGATCGTGGTCCGGTGCGATGCCCGGACATCGTACTTGTGGATCGACTCCTCGCTCTCCGTTTCCGCAAGCACCTCGGTCAAAGGGGGGATGTCCTTGAAGCGTTCTGCGGCGAGGATCAGCACCGAGCGGACCACGTCCTCTACGAACTTCGGCTTGCGGTGGGCATTGAGAACGAGGCGTCCCTCCCCCCTCGCTTCAGGATGGCATACGTGGGAGAGCCCTGGGCGTTGCCGATGACGTCGAGAATGTCCTCGACCCTGTCGTCCTCCCCCACGGTGAGAGACAGCTGCGTGCGGTTCCGCTGATTGTGGGTGATGATCGGAAGCTTGGCCATCGAGTCCTTTCACTGGATTCCCTGGGCGAACTATTCATCGTCCTTTGGGTGTCACTTCCTCTGCCTCTTCGCCTGAAGCCCCAGGCGGAGGAGATAGTGCACACGGTCGCTGAACGGCCGGATTTCCTCCTCGACCTGCGCGCGGATCTCCCGCTCCAGTTCCTCGGGCAGGTAGACGGTCACCTTGACCTTGCCTTGGCTCGGTTGCCCTAGGTGGCCCCGGGTCATGGGGGAAATCATGAGGCTCAAACATAGAAACGGTTCTAATGGATTATTGATGTTGTATAACTGCAGCTATACGTCTTACAGAATAGAAAAGGCCTTGGAAGGCCGACTCTGGTCTCGTCCCGACCTTGATCTCTGCATGGGTCTTATCGGCGAGCCTTACGCTCTTTGCGGCCTCAACCTGGGGAAAGGCGCTCCCTGACATCAACCCCTTTTCAAGCAGCACTTACACACCTTCCATGGTCTGTCCTCTCGGCCACTTGAAATAGCGCGGCGGCATTGCAATTACAGTGGTCGGGTTGAGGCGGGGCTGTTGGAATACCCGGATCCGCTTTGGACCCTGTGCCATCCTTGTCGTGGCCTTTCTCATGGTCCCCATTGTTCCGGGGATCCACTCGGCTTCGGAGCCGAGTGGTCTTACGGTCCCGAAGGCGAGCTTTTCTTCGCACCGAGCGGCGCCGCTCGCCGGGTCGCTACCGCACGGTATGGGCTCCGTGGCCTGGACCCTTTGTCTTTCTGATGGGATCCTATTGAACGGCACCCAAGGGTGCGCCGCCAACAACTTGAGCTCGGACGCCGGAGACTGGGACCCGGCCGTGGGGGACCTCTACGTGGCGAACCGGGGCACTGCCAACGTTTCGATCGTGAACGTGGGGCAAGGGAGGGTCTTGGGCTCGATCAACGTCGGCAGCGGCCCGGACGCGGTCTTCCACGACTCCTCACGGAACCTCTTTGTGGGAAACTACGTTTCGAAGAACCTCTCCGTGATATTCACCGGGAACAACTTGGCCGGTTCCTTCAACATCGGGACCGCCGTCTCCTCGGGTGTCTACGACCCCGATGACCAGCGGCTCTACTTCGTCGAACCCCTGAACAATACCGTCAAAGTGCTCGATGACATCCCACTTTACCTCGTGAAGAACGTCACGGTCGGCACGGCCCCGACCTCGATTGCCTTTGATGCTGCGGATGGGGACCTCTACGTAACGAACTCTGGCTCGAACAATGTCACGGTGGTCAACGGTACCCGCGACACCGTGCTCGCCAATATCCCGGTAGGGGTGAGACCGTCGGGGATTGCCTACGACCCCGTCGCCAAGGAGCTTTTTGTCTCGAACCAAGGCAGCGACAACGTGACCATCATCAACGGCACCTCCTATGCCGTGGTCGGCAGCGTGGGGGTCGGGAGCCAGCCCGCGAGCCTTGCCTTCGACTCGTTCAACGGATTCGTCTACGTGGCCAATCAGAATTCGGGCAATCTGACCGTGATCAATGCGACGAGCCGAAGTGTCGTGGGTTCGATTCCCGTCGTAGGGGGTCCCTCCATGGGAGTTTCCGTGGACACGACCAATGGCTACGTCTGCGTGGAGAACTCGGGAGCCGGCTCGGTTGCGATCATTCCCACCGGGCGCCTTCCTCCCCATTATACCCTCTCCTTCTCCGAGACGGGCCTTCCCTCGGGTTTCACCTGGTCCGTATACGTAGGTGGCTACCGTTACACTTCGAGCCAGTCCCTGTTGAACGTGAGCGTAACGAATGGCACCTACTCGTATGTGGTGGGAACCCTCGGGAGATATGCCGTCTCCCCCACCGCCGGTAATGTCACGGTCCGGGGAGCTGCCGTGACTTCAGTGTCCCTCATCTTCTATCCGATCAGCACGAACAAGACGGTCTCCTTCCACGAGACGGGACTCCCCAGTGGCACGGGTTTCGGAGTGACGCTCAACCAGACCTTCATGAACGGATTCAGGTACATCAATTTCTCCATGGCGAATGGCACCTACCCGTACTCCGTGCAAGATGACGTCGGGTACACGGAGACCCCGGCCTCCGGGAACGTTACCGTCAGTGGCGCCAATGTTATGGTGACGGTCACGTTCATCCCGCTTCCTCCGGGCGTCTATTCGGTGCAGTTCCAGGAAACCGGCTTACCTACGGGACACAGTTGGACGGTCCTGCTGGGATCTACCTCGTTGACCTCGACGTCGAGCTCGATCACTTTTTCATCCCCGAATGGAACGGAGAATTACACCATCCCGAACACGGGCGCCTTCACCCCGGCAAAGGCCAAGGGTCAGGTCACGGTCAACGGCAACGGGATGCAGGTGTTCGTATACTTCTCCCCACTGCCACGACTGACCCATTTTAACGTGACATTCACGGAGTCGGGGCTCGCCAACGGGGTTTGGTGGTACGTGAACCTCACATACTCCAGTGGAGGGGAACGGAACACCACGACCAACCCCACCATCGTCATGTACCTCACCAACGGGACGTACAATTTCACGACGGGTACGTTGAACAAAAGCCAGTACCGGGTGAGCCCCAGTACCGGGCACCTCACCGTGAACGGCTCCTCGCTCACGGAGAGCATCCGGTTCACCTCCAACGCATCCGGCTCATCGAATCCGGGCCTTGGCGGCACATCGGGCAACGCTCTCGAGGTGATCGCCATCGTCATAGGGGTCGTGGCCGCGGCGTTGGTGGTCATCGTCGTCCTTTTCCTGCGCCAGAGGAAGCAACCCCCGAAGACCCAGACCCCGGGACCGACGTAGCGGGACATCGACGCGCCTTCCTTGTACTCTCAGTTGCGCCTAGTTGCCCTCACCCCATTCGAAGCGCATGATTGGTGGGAGTCCTGTGGTTCGGTTAAGACTCAAGGGCTTGAGGAAGGACAACGTAGGTGTCCCTCGTATGCTTCCATGGACCTCCTCCAAGCTTACTCGTAAAGGTCTCGGGTTTCGTCCTGAGCCGACCTTGAGGTGGGAAAACTCGACCAGTGGGGTGCAACCCGTAGCCCCCACCCCTCTCGTCGTGCCATTCGGGGTGCAGGAAATGGATGTCTTGGTCCTCCCTGTGGAAATGTTTGTCCAAGTAGAGGGCATGTAGGTCTCAGCAACCCCCGCGCAAGGAGTCGCCGCACAGCCGTAAAAGGTCAAGTGACCCGAGAGACCTGCGAGCGCGCAAGTCACGGTAGGCCGATAGGGCGGGCAGCCGTCGCCGCCCCGAAAGCCCCAACTTTCAGACTGCGAGCGCTCAAAGGGGTCGCCGAGAAGCTCCTCCCAACCCACCCTCTGTGAATCCTAAGCGATTCAAACCTTCGCTCCTCCTGAAGAATTGGAGCGAGCACACCTGCATCCTCAGACCTTCCCCGCAGACTAAAGCGATGGTGCAAACGAAACACATTCCTCGCCGAGGATCTCAAGACCGACAAGCTTGCGGAACAACGTCAGAGTGAGCTTGGTCCCGGGAGCGATGGGCCCCCGGTGGTTTGGCCAGGACTATTCGAGGTGGTCCGAAGGGCCTAGGGAGAGCCGAGTGGCGAGGTTGATTCCCTCCCGCCTCCATACGTAGACCAAGAGCAATAGGAAGACGATCGCGAACGGCACCGAGAGACCGTCCCCGATCAGGGTCCCGAAGACGGCATCCCAGAGCAGAAACGCCGCCCCCATACCCATAGCGAAGGCTGTCTGATGGAGCCGGTTCTCTTTCCAGCCGGCCCGGGTGAGGAGGAAGTACAACACGAGCCCACTGCTGAGGATGTAGAAGGCGCCCAACACCTCCCAGTAGGCCACGGAGTGGGATCCGATGATGTATACGAACAGGAGCGAGAAGAGCCAGCAGAATGCCACAAGGAAGAACTGGCGAGGGGGTGCCGACGGCCGAGGTGTTCGCATCACCGAGGTGAACCCATCCATGGGGATCTTCCAGGCAAGGAGGATCAGGCCAAGTCCCAACGCGGCAATGAAGAGTAGGGCCGGGAGGAAGGCCATGATGCCATCGGGGTCCGACTTCAGGAACTGCAAGCCGATGTCGACAGTGAAGCATGCTGCGACGACCGGAGTCCCTCGGGAACCTAGGAGTGGCTTTCCCTTATACACAGGGAAGAGCAGCGCCACGACCAGCAGTTGGAGGCCGATACTGACCGCGGCATGGAAGATGTCGATGGGAATGAAGGTCGCCCACTCAATCCCCAGGGCGCGTCCGTACCCCCCCGGGATCTGGGTGATCCGGAACTGGGCGCCCGGGTCCACGAACGTCTTGGTCGCAAACCCTTCCTCGGCGATCCCGTATGCGGCACCCAGGGGCAGCACGGAGAGCCAGCCCTTCCCCCAACGAGCGGCGGCCTCCCAGACAAGGAGGGCGCCGCACCCGTACATGCCCAAGAGCGTCACGAACCCAACGGCGCCGCGTGGGCTCAGCAATTCCGGGACCGGTGTCGAGAGCGAGAGGACCTCGGGGAAAGCCGCCGCGAAGACCAGCAAGACCAGCACGGGGACCCATCGAGGGTGACCTGGAGAAACCATCGAGGTCGAGGGACGGTTCATGCGCGAAACGGGGCGGAACCCGCGTGGTTATCACCCGTAACGCAGATCTGCCCAGGCGAACCCAAGGAGCTCCCCTTCACGCACCGTGCCCTGAGCGGGATGGGTCTCCCAGCTTATGGACCTTTGCATTGAAGGGATCCGGCTGAAACTCCTGGCGAGTGGGGCGAACTGGTTGGAGGGTGCCGTGCCGTTCGTGACGACTTCGACACCCTCGGAGCAGAGGGAGCCGCACTCCCTCTGCCGGCGGGCTACGAGTTTTCGGTCTGTGCCACCTGGTGTACCCGGCCCCCCTATGCTGTGAAGCCCGACGGGAAGGCCAGCACCGTACCCCCCGCCGTCACCAAGACGTATCCACTGTCGGTGGGAGAAGCCCAGAGGGCCACAACGTCCGTGCTACCGCCGGCGCCGTAGAACTTGGTGCTGAAAGCGAACACCCCAGCATCCTGTGCGGCCAGTGTGTAGCCAACGTTGTTGGGACCGGCGGCCATCCCGATGACGTAGTGTCCCGCCTTCAGGCTGATGTGCAGCCCAGGCACGGACCCGTAGTAGTGGGCGTCCCCGAAGGTGAAGATCCCACCATCCTCCGCAACGAGCCAGTACCCATGGCCGTCCGAGGTTGCCGCCATCCCGACGATGGGCATGTTCAAGTGGTGGCCTCCCATCGATCCGTAGAAGTGGGCGTCCCCGAAGGCGAAGATCCCACCGTCCGCGGCAACAAGCCAGTATCCCCTGCCGTCGGGTGTCGAAGTTATGCCCACGATCGGGGCGTTCAGGCGTTGGCCGCCCATGCTCCCGTAGAACTCGACGGCCCCGAAGCTGAACACGCCTCCGTCCGCCCCCACCATCCAGTAGCCGGTCCCGGTCGGGTTCGCGGCCATCCCAACGATCGGCGCGTTGAGGTACTTCCCGCCCATGGATCCATAATACTTGGCCCCGGCCTCGGTGAAGATCCCGCCATCCGTCCCGACCATCCAGTAGCCGGGTCCCGCCCCATCCCGCGCGGTTCCCGAGATGCACCCATTGATCTTTGGGTTCTCTGGGCAACCGATCTTCAGGAGGTTCAGGGTGAGGGTTCCAATCAAGGAACTCACCAGGACCTTGCTCGAGGCTGAGGGGTACCACAGGGAGAGCCCACCCATTACTGTCCAACTCCCGAAGACGTATCCGACCCCCTTGGGGAGGACCGGGGTCACGGAGAGGATGGTGTTGTCGGGATAGGCTATGACCTGGCCGTTAGCCACGGCTCGGCCGTTCACCTCGATACCGACGGTGGGGATCGCGGGAGAGACCTTGAAGGTCGTTCCGCTCGGGGTCGGGTCCGAGCTCTTGATGTGGAGCACGTAGTAGACCCCTCCGAACCCGTTGATGGCGTCGATGGCAGGCTGGTCCCAAGCGGAGGCCGTATGCGAGGCCAGGAGCGCCGTGGTCGGGGAGAAGGTCCCATCAGCGGCGGTGGTCCCGACGATGATCTCGATGTGATCCCCATTGCCAAAGACCAGCATATCCCCCAGCTGGACCTGCGCCCAGTTGGTCCCCTCGTTCACACCATCATCCTTGTTCTCGAGCTGGGTCACAAGGTCGGGAACGTTCAGGACCCCGTAGATGTGCGAAGTGCCGGCAAAGTCGGACCCGAGGTAGAGTCCCCCGCCAGAGAACCCGTCCCCAAAGTCGGTACCGATCGCTGCACTCACAAAGTGGGCACAGTCGACACCATGATTGAGCGCGGTTCCCGCCGGGTTCCCGAAGGAACTGAGCGGCTGGTCCGGGCCCCATTGGCACTCGTAGTTGTACCCGCCGTTGCTGGATTCCCATGCTTGGCTATCCCAGACGCACTGGGAGGCGCCTGCACCACTGATCGCGTTCGGGGCCCCGTTGTTGTTGGCGCTGAAGGTCTCCGAGTCTGCGTAGAAGTAGCCATCCGGGACGACCTGGTTGTAGTAGTGTTGGGCGAAGGATACCACCGCGGCCCGGTTGTAGCTGATGCCCGTCCCACCCGCCGTGACCGCCGAAGGTGTCGTGCAACCGCCATTCGCTCCGACGGTTGCGGCGCTCTGGACGGCGGCGACTGAGCCGAAGATCGAGGTCACCGCGCTCTCGATGTCAGAGGCGTAGGCGGCTTCCGTAGAACCGGGCCTGAACATCGCGAAGGTTCCACCGGACCAGGTTGCGATGTTACATGTGTTCTGAATAGACGAGCCATGCCATTGATTTTCGTAGATGGCCCCAAGGTTCTGCGAGATGTAATGGGTGAGCCCTACCGGCCCCGTCGTGGCGGCCTGCAACGAATCTAAGGCCTGCGCTTCTGAGTCTGGATTCGTCCCGACTCCGCCAGGAGCCACATTGAAGTCCGTCATATCGTACGCTCGATCCGAGGGGTTGTAGCACCGCCAACCATAGCCTGAGATGGACTCCGCCTCGACACCGTTGGGAGGAGCCCAGTAGTTGGATTGACTATAGCCCCCGGGCCCCCCAGGGGTGGAGCTCCACCAGTTGAAGCAGTTCTGCCCGCTGTTGACGTCCCCTGCACCGGGGCCCGGGAACTGCGCGTATTGACACTGACTGCACTCAACCCCCTGCATCTGGGCGAAGATGTACTCCCAGGGGAATCCATACTCTTGCCCGATGGTCTCGGAACCTTGGATCACGATCCCGAGAAAAGCGTCATTGGTAAGGAAGCTGCTTCCGCTTGATCCCGAGAGCTCGTTCTGGAGGCAGGAGAAGAGCGCCGAGCTCATCGCGGGATTACAGCCACTGCTGGCAATGCTTGCGGAAGTTTTCGATGTGCCTCCGGACACGCTCATGTTGGATTGTTCGCCGAGTCCCCCCTCCAAGTGGGTGGAGGGGACTCCCGTCCCGAGGAGGAGACCCGCCGACACCACACCGGCGAGGGATGCCCCAAGCATGGCGAGGACTCCGAACAGGGCAAAGGAATAACCCCGTGCTTTCACGGGCACACCTCCACTTCCACCCAATTCCCCCCTGGGAGACAGGTGAGCACCATCACCGGAAGGTGAAGGGACATCCTCCGCTTGGCCATGGCGATCCTTTCGCTTATCTTCGAGCTCTTTGGGTGTGTCGGTTTCGCTGACATGCCGGTAGCATCCGGGGGCCTGCTATTTGAACCTCCGCGCTACATGTGACACTCTAGTGACCCCTGTGACGGTGCGGCGAGGGATCCTATCCCTTCGGTTCAGCGGCGGAGGTGCTCCTCGCCCATCTGGGTCAAGAGGTAGACTTTCAGTTTGCGGGGCGAACCCCGAACGAAACGAGTTCGTCCTGTGATCAGGCCGCGTTTTTCCAAGCGCCGGAGGGCCACGCTGAACTGGTTGCGAGGGATCCCAAGACCGGCCGCAATCCCCTTTTGGGTCAAGGACAAGGGGGCCATTTCATTGGCCCCCAGGGTGGAGCTCAGCCCCCCTTGCCCAAAGAGGTGATGCAAGATCCGTAGGGATACGGCCTGCTTGGCCCCTCCTTGTACCGAAGCCTCCGTTGGTCCTGGGGTGCGGGCTTCGGAAAGGACTGGCGCCAGACCGGGTTCGTATACCCCACAGCTCCGAAGGATCCTTTCCGCCATGGAACGTACGGCAGCCGCCCTTTCCGAGACCCCGAAAGAACGTTCCCAATCGGCGAGGGCCAACAGGGCCTCCCCCTCTCGGTACCTCATGCCTCTCTGGCGTGCCTCGGCCAGGGCCCGATCGAGCGCCATTCGCGCCTCGACGGAGCGGTTGAGAGCCATGAGCGCCTTCCCTTTGACCACCAGCAACTCCGAAATCCCCCCTTGGGGGATATGCGGGGACTCGAGCGCCGTCAACTCTTCTACCGCGCGTTCGTGCTCCCCCATCATGGCCCGCGCCTGCGCCATGTCGAGGCGCAACCCCAACGCTTCTTCCGAAGTGCAGTGGCGTTCCACGATCGCCTTGGCCTTTTCGAAGCACTGCATCGCTAGGGTGGGCTGACCTCGCCTCATCAGGACGGCTCCGAGGTACTGCATAGCCATGGCGGTCTCGCGGGGGAGACCGAAGGTCTCCGCTACGTGAAGGCCCTTCCGTGCGGCCACTTCGGCCCCCGCCAGATCCCCGCGATGCATCTTGGCTCCGCTAAGGTTTGTGAGCGATATCGAGTGACCCCCTTGCTTACCTTGCCTACCGCTGGCTTCGGCTGCGGCCTCGTAGAGTGCCTCGGCTCGGGGGAGGTCCCCGCAGAGCGAACTCACGGCAGCCTCGAAGGAGAAGAGGATGAGCTCGAGCCCCCAATGACGTCCCTCTTGGGCGGCACTCCGGGCGTCCGCAAGGTAGCGTCGGGCCTCTTCCCAATGACAGGAATCCATGGCGACCCATCCCAGGTCGTAGAGCGCCAGCCCACGATAGTACGTGTCCCCTGCGGGAAGCTGCGTGAGCGCTTCCGAAGCCTCCCTTACGGACTTTTCCACCGACCCTTCATAATAGGAGAGCTCGGAGGACCGAAGGAGTATCCGACCTTCGAGTTCAGGGGTGGCTCCCCCGAGGGTCTTGATCTCTGCCCGGACCAGCTCCAGCTCTTGCCGAGCCTCCTGCAAGGGTATAACGTTCGTCACGTCCCGTTGTACCTTGATGCTCCAAGACCAAGGGGGCGGGGGATTGAGGTCCAAGAGCTTGACGCTGACCTTGTGGATGAGCTTCCCATCAGCACCATCCCCCAACAACCTCTCCAGAATGGAGATCCCCCACCGAGCGATAGGCTCAGGTCCCCAGGATCGGCCGGTCAGGAATTCCAACCCGCGCTCGAACATACGGAACACTCTCTGGTGGGCGTGGTCGCGAAAGGCAAGAGTGATCGCCTCGTCCAGCCAGCGCATCGCCCGTTCCTCTTCTTGCCCGGCCGAGTAGAGCTGGAATATTCTCTCGGGGTCTGCCGGGTGATGTTGTTCCCACCATCGTGCCAAACGACGGGAAAGTTCGACCTTGGTCGCCTCCGGGGTGGCGTCCTTGACCGCCTCCCACATCAGGCTGTGCGGAAAGGCATACTCCTGACGTGTCTCTTCCTTCGGGATGATGATTCCCTTCTCTCGGCACAACCGTACCAATACCCTGTGGACAGGTTCCCTCCCGAGCTCGAGAACTGCCCGTAGAGGTTCTTCCTCGAATTCTTCCCCGACGATGGCAGCGGCCTGCAAAATTCGAGCTTCTTCAGGAGAGAGCAGGCTTAGCCTCCTTTGGAGAAGGTCGGAGACGGTCTGGGGAATCCCCAGATCCGTTTCGGATGGGTTCCCATGGGATCCTTCCGGGAGGACCATCTTTCCGGCGACCTGCCGAACTCCTCCGGAATCCTGCAGCTGATGGGCGGTCTCCACAAGGAAGTAGGGGTTCCCCCCCGTCCGCCGCAGCAGCGAAACGAGGGCACCCCTCACCTTTCCCGTATCGAAGGGAGCCTTCAGGACGCTTTCGAGGAGTTGCCTCGCTTCTTCCCTCTGTAACCCCGCCAGGGGGATCGTGCGCACCAGGTGTTCCCGTCGGATGTCTTGAAGCACACCCCGGAGAAGAGGGTTGTCCACTTCGTCCTCTCGGAATGCGACGACGAGGAGGGCGGGCAGACGAGGCATGTTTCGGCCAAGGAAGCGGAGCGCCTGCACCGAGTCCGGGTCAGCCCAATGGAAGTCGTCCAGGAGGATGACGAGGGGGGCCAACAACGCCTCCCGCTCCAATGTCCAGAGATATTCGAGGAGAAGGGAACCCCGGGAACGGGGTTCGGCTGCCCTTCGATTCGTACGACGCCCGCCCGGATCCCTAGGTGAGGGGCGGGACCCTTCCCTCCCTCTCCCGGAACCTGCCGAGGGTGGGTGTGGCCTTCGGGGCGGCTTCGCCTCCTCCGGTATCGACAAGGACGCTGTAGCTTCGGCCCCGGGGGAGTCCTTCGGTCCGGGGAAGACCTGTCTCAGCGGAAAGTAGCGGTCCTCGATCCCCGGTAGACAGTACCCCCAACGGGCCTGGACCCGCTGTCGTCCCGCCTCTTCTTCCAACCACCGGAGAAGGGACGTCTTCCCGATCCCCGCGGGCCCGGTGATGAGCACGGTCGCCCCGCGGCCGCTCTTCGCCTGTTCCAAGCACGCTCTCAGGATCCCGGTCTCTGTACGGCGTCCCACGAAGTGGAATTCCGGGGAAGAGGCCGCGTCCGGGTCAAGCTTCACGGGAGTTGGGGACCATCACCCGCGGGAAAGTGGGGCGCTGTCCGGCCCAAACCCGGAGAACATGGCCCCAGCAAGGCTGCGAGCGGATTCGGGCGACCTGGCGAACCCCCTCGAATAGACGGGGCGGCCATCGAACCAGAGGTCGGGCTCACAGCACGCGAGGGTGGGACTCCACCTCGTCGGCACCCGCGACCCTCCCCCACGGAGACCTGGATATGGCCGTGCGTTTATCAACCCTGCTAGGCTTCGCAGGGTGACCAACGAACGCACCTCGGTGTCTTGTGCACGGGGGTCAACCCCTAGTGCGGCTCAGACAGAGTAACATGGATGGAGAAACACCGTGAGCGACCCGCTCGCGGACAAAGTCGTGTTCGCAGTAACGCGCGTGAACTGGGACAACTTGAGGCGCGCTGTGTCCTCCTCGTGCGGAGGTCAGCCGCTTTACCCGATGACGCTCAGAATACCCGGACGAACGGCTTGACGCTAGGGCACTCGAATCCCTTCGGACGGGGGGGGTGTTGCCCTAGGATGCCCCGTCACCTCGGAAGGGTCCCGCTCCCCACAGCAGCAAGGAAAGGCAGGTCATCGCTCGGGTCCGAGCCTTCCCAACGCGTCGGCAAATACTCATCTGAACGGTGAAAGAGGGGCGGACCGACCCTCTTTACAGCTGATCTAAAGGTCTTGCGATGGGAAGCTGTTAAGACGGCGACCATCTCCGAACATCGTCGTGAATACGGAGTTCGGTCGTGTTCCTGACCAAAGGGAGGCATGCTTCCCTTCGGATGAGCGTGGGACCGGGAAGTCTCCCGATGCGCCGGAATACGTTATAAGTCAGTACCATGGGAGGTCGTTCAGGAGCCTCTCTCACCTCCCGGAGCCATCTGAAGTGAAAGCACCTTGGATTTCCACCGACCGCTCCGCGCGGTCTCTCCCAGAAGGGCTTGTGATCTACCTCCGCTCAAGGGCCAGGGACACTTCGGCCCGAGGGGGTTCATGAAGGCCGTTGCGAACCCGCCGTCCCGCTCGCGGCGGTCCGACCCTCGGCCGGCCTTCGAAAGACTCGGGAGGAGCGTGGTCCGACATCCCTGGCGTTACCTCGGGTTCTGGCTCGTGCTCATGCTGATCTCTCTCCCTGCGGTGGCGAGTCTCGGGTCGGTCTTCTCGAACTCCATGTCCGCCTCGCTGCCGAACTCGGACACGAGCGTGGTCGCCCAGCAGAAGTTCTCTGCGGAGTTCCCGAACGTCACCCAGCCCCCTTCCTCCTCCACGGTGCTCCTCGTGGGGAACGATATCACAGGACCGGTGGGTCAGAACGCCACCCTGGCGGTCATCCACTCCATCGAGGGTGACCCCCAGGTGCGGTACCTGGGAGGAATGGAGTCCCTCTACTCGGTCTATGGGGAGTACCTCGGGGGCGAGGCCGATCTCGGGCTCGGAGTGCTCGAAGGTGCGCTCGGGTCGACCCCTTCGCTACCCGCTTCGCTCAACTTGACGGCGATGATTGTCTGGGGGCCCTCGGCGACCTATGTCCGATCGTGGGAGGTGGCCGTAGCGGGCCTCCCTGCCGGGTCCCCTCCCTCTGATGCAAACTGGCCTGCGTACGAGTCGGCAATGCGCGCGTTGAATGCAAGCGCCGTCGAGGAGCAGATCCTCACGACGTTCTACAACGGGACGCCTTCGGTGCCCGGCTTCAACGCCACCGTCACCCCGGTTTGTCTGACCTCCCACAACGTCACCCCGTGCGCCGATGTTGCGACGAGGACGACGTTTTCGACACTCCTGCCCACCCTGTTCCCCAATGCCACGGAGCGAGCCCTTCCCCAACTCATCGTAACTGATCTCGTCATCGAGAACATGACCTCTTGGGGGGCCCTCCAAGGGATCGGGGCGACCCTGCTCGGGGAGGAGACGGGACTGCCCTCCGCCTTCCTGTTGCGCCTCTGGACGGACTTCCCCAATGGGACAGCGTCCCAGGCCGCGATCATGGCTTGGAGTGCCGGGATCGCCGAAGGGACACCCGTGGCGGATTGGCCGCTCCCCGCACCCCGGTCGATCCTTTCCGGTTTTGTCAGCCCGGGCAACAACGCGACCCTCCTACTCGTGGCCTTCACCAAGCCCGACAACTTCACGGAAGGAGGGCAGACCCCTATTTTCCAGGATGTCAGTCGGATCAACACCGACGGCCCCGCGGCACTCGCCTCTTCCCCCGCCTACGATGGGATCGCGTTCTACCAGACAGGCTCGGCACCCTTGGACGATGCGGTAAGCTACGAGGCCACTTCGACGTTGGGCCTCCTCCTCGTCCTGACGATCGCACTCCTCGTCGTGATCATGATGATCTACTTCCGGGCCCCGGCCGCCCCGGGAGTGACCTTCCTTGCCATCGGGGTCGCGATGCTCGTGACGCTCGCCGGACTCTACCTCGTGGGCAGGTACGTGACGACCATCTCCTCACTGCTCGAGTCGATCCTATTGGTCTTCCTCATGGCCATCGTGACGGACTACTCGATCTTCATGATGGCCCGCTATCGGGAGGAGCTCGTCCGGGGGCGCACCTCCTCCGAAGCCCTGGTCCTGGCCGTGCGCTGGGCGGGCCAGAGCATCACCACGAGCGGGCTCACGGTCTTCGTGGTGGCGATCGCCCTCACCTTCTCGGGGTTGAGCTTCCTGAGCCAGCTCGGCATGGCGCTCGCGATCGCCGTCGTCGTGGCGATCCTCGCGGGACTGACTGTGATCCCCGCCGTCCTCCGGCTGGTCGGCCCCCGCGTCTTCTGGCCCTACACCGGGGATCGCTTCGCACGCCACGCGAAGCAGCGGCGACACCACATCCGTTCCGGGCGGACCTACTTCAGCTGGGCCGGTCGCACCGCGACGCGCCACCCGATTGCCATCCTCCTGGTCATCGCCCTCCTCTCAGTGCCCATCGTCTTTGTTGCGGTGAACGTACCGGTCTCCTACGACCTCACGAACACCGGCCTCCCCTCATCCGACGCCGCCCAGAAGGGACTGACCGTGTTCGAACAGCAGTTCGGTCAGTCCTCCCTGTCCTCGAGCTATGTGCTCGTCACCTTCTCGGCTCCGCTCATCACCGGGGGAATGGTGGACGCCCAGGAGTTCGAGGAGGTGGCTTCGCTCACCGGGCTCATGAACTCGACACCCGGCATCTCGCAGGTTGGTTCCCTAGTCGGCCCCGGAGGAGGACCCCTTTCCGCGTGGCTCAACCTCTCCTCGCTTCCCATCGCCTCTCGGACGGCCCTCCTGATGGAAGTGCCGTCCTACATCGGCGTTGATGGGAAGACCGTCCAATTCCTGGTGGTGACGGCCGGTAGTGGCTACTCGGCGGCCGCCAGCACCACCTTCGGGACCCTGGAGGACAAGGTCCGGTCCTTCCAGTCGGGGCATCCCGATGTCTCCGCGGTGTATTTTGGGGGAGCCGCCCCGACCACCGCAGACTACCAAACCCTTACCAACAACGCCATGACCGGGATGCTGCTTGGAGCGGTGATCGGGATCTTCGTAGTACTTCTCGTGATCCTGGGCGCCGCGTTCGTACCGGTGCTCGCCCTCGGGGCGATCGGGCTCTCGATCGTCTGGTCGTGGGCCCTCGTCTATTACGTGGTAGGGGTTTTGGAGGGGGTCTCGCTCCTGTTCTTCCTCCCCTTGATCCTCATCGTACTCGTCCTCGGCCTCGGGATGGATTACAATGCCCTGTTCCTCACCCGTGTCAAGGAGGAGCGGCTCAAGGGTTACACCCCCATCCGGGCGGTGCGGAGGGCAGTGACCCACGCTGGGGGAGTGATCACGGCTGCGGCGGTCATTTTGGGCGGTCCCTTCCTCATCCTGGGCCTCACGAGCTCGCTCGGGCTCGTCGCCGCGATTGGGCTTGGGATCGGCCTGGCCACCCTGCTCCAAGCGTTCGTCGCTCAGACCTATCTCACCCCTGCCATCCTTTCGGTGGGGAAGGACCGGATCTGGTGGGGCTTCGGGAAGCGGAAGACCGCGGTTCCCGACCCGAAGCCAGCCCTGACCACTCAGGACAAGGACTGAACCAGTTCTCCCATACCTAGACATTGGTGACAAGCACCGATGACACGGGATTCCGGATTCATAGGACCGCACCTGACATTACCAGCATGGACCTCGTTCCTCCACCAGCGGTTATCCTCTCCGCCGAATTGGCGGCGAGCCTCATCCTAGGATGCGGATGATCACAGGACCCGTCGGTTCGTTGGTTGTACGCGCGGGTCGCGCAACCGGATACCCCCATCGGTCCATTCCCCGTCGGGCGTGGACTTCATTCTCGGTCATCGCACCGGGCTTGGCCCTCGCCTCGGTACTCGCTATCCCATGGATGAATTCTGACTTGTCTATACTTCTCCCCATTAGCTGCTAAGCCCCTTCATGGTTGGCATCGGGAACGGGGACCAAGAGGGCATCCGTCCATGGGCTCGGCCGGATTCGAACCGGCGACCTGGTGTGTGTGAGACACCCGTCATAACCACTAGACCACGAGCCCTTGGCGGACCGACTGCTCTCCCTTCTTCGACCGATCCCACCCAACCCCGGAAAGGGGATGCTCCGGCGAAAGAAGGGTCGGCTAATATAAGTTTGCATCCGGGGTCCCGTCGGGACGGTCCGAGCCGTCCCAGGACCCGGGCCACTCGCGCAGCCCTCGCCGGGCGCCCGGGAAGACCGCCTCCTCCCGGCCCGGACCGTAGCTCACGAAGAGGTACGGTACTCCGGTCGCCTGCGTGATGAAGGAAAGGTACTTCCGTAGCGCGGGAGGCAGGGCGCCATAGCCCTCCTTCCAGATCCGCGCGCGCAGCGCGGGGGTGAACTCGGGCCATCCCGGGAACTCCTCGTACACCGGCTCGAGATCGGCATAATCCTCCGGGAATGTCGGGGGTGTTGCGAGAACCTCGCCGGTCTTGGCATTGCGGTACCCCGTGGCCACCTTCACGCGCTCCTCCCCACCCAGTACATCGACCTTGGTGATGGCGAAGGAGGTGAACCCATTGACCTGGTGGGCGTAGCGAAGGAGCACGAGGTCAAGCCAGCCGCAGCGGCGGGGGCGTCCGGTGGTCGCTCCCCGCTCTCCGCCCTTTTCCCGGATCCTCTCGCCGAGCTCGTCCGCGAGTTCGGTCGGGAAGGGCCCGGTCCCCACCCGGGTGCAGTAGGCCTTCGTGACCCCGACGACGGCATCGGGGGTGCGGGGCGGGATCCCTGCCCCCACGAAGGCTCCGGCGGAGGTCGTATGGGAAGAGGTCACGAAAGGGTATGTGCCGTAGTCCACATCCAAAAGGGTACCCTGGGCCCCCTCGAAGAGGACCCGTTCCTGGGACTCGAGGGCCTTCCAAAGGATGGGCTCCGTGGGTCCGATGAAACCGGAGAGCTTCTCCCGGGCGGTCTCCAGCTCCGAAAGGGTCTCTTCCAGGGACGGAAGGGCGTGGCCCTTGTCCGACTTCACGTAAGCGCGGGCCTTGTACAGACGCTCGACCTTCTCCTTCAGAGTGTCCGGGCGCAGGAGATCGCCCATGCGAATCCCCCACCGTCCCACCCGGTCCATGTACGCGGGGCCGATGCCCCGGAGCGTGGTGCCGGCCGGGGAAGCACCTCGCTGGTGCTCTTCCCACGCATCCGCCGTCCGGTGGAGGGGGAGGATGACGTGGGCCCGCTCACTGATGTGCAGCTTCCCATGAAGGAGGCCGGCCTTCTTGACCCGGGCGATCTCCTCGACCATGTCCGGGGGGGACAACACCATGCCCGTCCCCGCGATCGCAGTGCAACCGGGACGGAGGATGCCACTCGGGAGTTGGTGGAGCACGATGTGCTTGTCTCCGATGTGGATCGAGTGGCCCGCGTTCGGTCCTCCTTGGAACCGGACAACGCAATCCGCCTGACCCGCCAGGAAATCGGTGACGCGGCCCTTGCCTTCGTCCCCGAACTGGGCCCCGATGACGATCGTGAGGGTCGTGGCCAGATCACCCCGGGAGCGTCACTGGGAGGGGGGCGGCATCGGTGGAGGGTACTCTGCTCCCGGTTCGGAGGCCGGAGCGGCCCCCTGCTCCGCGGCGGGGGGCGCTCCCCCTTCTGGCGCGGGTTGCTCCCAGGTTTGAACTCCCCCGGCGTTCGCCGGCTCGGGCTCGGACTTCCCGAAGCGCTTCTTGTGGGGCCGGACCATCCCGGGCTCGCGGGGATGCCGGCGCCGCCACAGGAGGAAGACGAGCAACGCGGCGACGATCAGGATGACGATCACGAGGATGTCGGAGACCGTGAACCCGCTGCCGGCGCCGATCTCGTAGTTGAGCGCGGAGGGAGAGGGGTTCACGAGGAGCGCCACGTCGGTCCCGACCGTCTGACCACCGGTGGGGGTGGGGATCCCCGCATTGAACACGACGAGGGAGATCCCGGTGCCGGTCGACGACGGCACCTGCAACGTGAAGGAGCCGCTCGTCGAGGTCTCCTGGATGACCGTCTCACCCTGTTGGGTGTTGAGGAAGCCCGCGCTTAAGGTGAAGAACTTGGGGGGAGTCGCCAGTCCGAGGGACGCCAACGTGTACGAGAACGTCACGCTCTCCCCGGGCTGGTAGCTCCCATCCGAGTATTGGGATGGGGTCGCGATGGACACCACGAGCGCATAGCCCGAGTACTCGTAGAGCTGGAGGTCCTGGCCTGCGATCACGCCGGTCGTGTTTTGGGCGATCACGGTGAGCGTGTAGGTGGGGAGGGTGCCCGAAGACGGGATGGTGAACTGGAAGCTGGTCGAAGTGCCCAAGGTCTGGTTGTAAATGATCACCGTGTTCCCATTGGTGCCGGTCCCGGACACGCTGGCGAAGTAGGAGGCGGTGTTGAATACCTGCCCCTCCGGCGTGAAGCTCACATGGATGGTGTCCCCGGAGTGGTAGACGACCTCGCTCGGCTGCACGAGCAACTTGGGGGGGCTGACGAGCGTGCAGACGCTGCCGTAGACCGAGGCCGTGGCATTGTTCGCCTGGACTTCGATGGTCAGCACACCGCTGAAGGAGGTGGGGATCGCATAGCTCGGGACGTTCCCGGAAGTGCCGGAGAGCGGCCCCTCCGCCAGGAAGAGGTTGGTGACGCCACAGGCACCGGTCGTGGTGAGCGAACCGGCGTCCCCGAAGATGTAGTAGGCGTTCGCCGACCAACCGGACACGGGGTGCCCCGTGAACGAGGTGACCACGAAGCTCGCGGCCAGCGTGTCCCCGCCATAGTAACCCGCCGAGCCCACGGTCACCTGGACCTGAGCGGCCGGGGAGGCGGCGATGTTCACGAAGACCGTCTCGTGCATGGCCTGGACGGCGGCGTTGGATGGGTCGCTGATCGCGGCCGTGATGTTGAGGTCACCGGTGCCGAGGCCCGCGGTCTGCACCACACCCTGCGCCACGCCGGAACTGTTGGTGATCAAGGGGTACTTCGGGAAGCCCGGGGAAACCTGTTGGTTGTTGAGGTAGAAGGTGACGAGGACGGACCCGCCGACCCACGGTTCGGTTCCCGAGGGTCCGCTCACGCTCCCGTAGATGGTCAGGACGAAGTTCTGACCGGGCTGGATCTGGGCCGTGTTCGGGGCACAGGCGGAGCCGCCTCCCCCGATGGTGCTGCCCACACAGACGTTCGGGAGCTGCGGGGAGGATATCCAGAGGTTGGTCACGGAGCTGTTCTCACTGAAGAGCCCCGTGGGAAGGGTGGCATTCGCTTCGACCTGGACCGTCAGGGTGCTGTCCCCGATCGCATCCGGGGGGACCGTGAAGGGGATGGCCGTGGCGTTGGTCGCTGCCGGGTGGGAACTGATCGTGTTGACGGGCGTGCAGACGCCCGGGTTGGTCTGCTGGTCGTAGCACGTCGTAACGAAGAAGGTAAGCGAGGAAGTGGAGGTCTGGAGCCCGCCCGTGGTGGAGTTGTACACATTGATGTACAGCACGGCGCGGTCCCCGGGAAGGTGATAGGCCCGGTCGAAGGCCACCTGCACATCGTACGGGGGTCCGTGGACGGCCAGCACCAGGTTGGAGGTGGTGGAGAGGCCGCTCGAATCCCGGGCCGTCACGGTCACCGGGTAGGACCCGGCCGTGGCGTAGTTGTGGGTGAAACTGAAGTTCGCCTGGTAGGAGAAGTTGTACTGGGTGTTCGTGGCCCCATCTCCCCACTGGATCGTGATGATGTTGATTAGGCATCCGGCACCCGCGCCGGCGATCGCCGTGCCGGAGACGGTGGCGAAGAATCCCCGGACGCTCTGGGATTGGATCGTCAAGGAGGGCGCGTTCGTGCAAGCATGGGGTGTGGAAGGCTGGATGGGGGCTCCCGAAACTCCCCCGAGGCTCGCGACCAGCCCCGAGAGCAACAACAATGCCGTGGCGTACACTACAGGCTTCCAGAAAGACCCCATGATTTTGAGATAACCGAGGGTGATATAAGGCTGATTCATCCCCCTGCTGTGTTGAATGAACCCTAGCCGATACGTAGCGGGAGCGCCCTCAAATGTTATCTTCCTTCGACCCTCGATCGGTCATGGCCGTGCCCCTTCCCTCCCAGTCCCCCCTTCAAGTCGACCGAACCCCGGACTTCTCCCCGTTCAACGCCAAGTTGGGGTCCTCACAAATGTTCCATCTTCGAGAGAGCCAACTCGAGGAGTCGGGCTTTCGCTTCACCCTTCTGGATGGTGCCAAGACCCCCATTCTAGATTTCGAGCCCCAGTCGCTCTGCCACTGGTACCCCGGTCCCTCCCACGGATTCGCACCGCGATCCCTCGGTGTTTACCGGGTGCTCGGGAATGGCGGAGAGATCGTCGGCACCTTACAAAGAGAAGTCACCACTACGGACCCTTCGGGGAGTCAGATTGTATGCGTTCCCCTCTGGCCCTTGCCCAGAGGCGACGACACCCCCCGAGGGCTTCGTCGGTCAGCCGCCACATTCTTTGATAACGCCGGACACGCGATGCTCATCTCCCGAACCGTGGCAGGGTTCCCGATCTGGCACCGATATCCGCTGTTAGACGAGGGTGCAACCTTCCCCTCGGGATCCCTGCAGTCGCGGACCAACCCGCCTACCCTTTCCTCCGTTGTGGTGACCCATTCTATCCCACTGGTGGATGGGTATGGTCGCCAGGTGACGCAGGCCGTTCACGAGGGGTTCCTTGGCATGAGCTACGAGATCCCTTGGAGTGGCCCCACGCCTCCGTTCCCATTCCTCATCCATCTGCTGTCGGTCCTGTTGGAAGCCAAGGCGACCGCGGTTCTTGCCTCCAGCTTGAACATTGTTGCAGCGACAACTTTTAACGCCAGCATCAACATGGGAGGAGCTCCTCCGCTGATTGGTAACGTTTCGGTAGTACAAGATACGGCGCCGCAAGGGTGAAATCCCCGGACTCAACCTCGATTCCGGCGGGCCCCCGGCTTCGCGACCCGTATCGTGTAGCCCATCTCGGTCGGTTCTCGGGTAGCGCCATCCTCGCTGAACCTGAGCCACACTTGAGGTCGGGGAGATTCTTTGGTCGCCGCTCAACTCCAAACCGAACTTCGACATGGATAGCATGACCGTACACGCCGATATTTCGGGAGAGGCGCACCCCCCCTTTGTTATGCTAGCTTCTCGAGGTGGACTACCCCTCCATCTCGATCACGTCGAGCCCCGTCCAGCCCTTCGCGAACTGCTCGACCCTTAGCCCCACCACCTCACGATCACCCTGTGCTGGGCATCCAGCTCTGTGAACTGGTTGAACCTCACACCCGTGTCTGCAATACGAGGAAGTCATTCAACAGAGCATCATCCCCCAGAACATCGCTTCCCGGGCCGGAGCGAGTCCGGCTGGATGCGGTCCGCACCGGGTCGCTTCCCCCCGTTCTTAGACGCGCGCGTGTGGCCTACCTCCCGATCCTCGGTGGAACCGAACGCGAACCCTCGGGAACACCTACGCCACTATCTATGCCTGATAAATACACATATGTTCGTTAACTGATGTCTTCACGAAACATAATTCCTATTGGTCGTGTTTCTTGTAAGGTTGACGCAACAGTAACAAAGCGCGACGATGACAGCACCGCGGCTAGCCACCTGAATCGCCCCCGAGAATCCCCCGAACCCCTCTCGATTTTCAGACGGTGTACCGCCGGTGGCTTGAAATACTCCCGGTGTAATGTCCGTACCCGGGTGTTCCCCATGGGACAAAAGATCGGAAAGGAGCAAATAAAGAGGGAGAGCGGCTATCTGTACTATCTCGGCAAGGACGGCTTTATGTGGAAGTCGCCCATGAAGATGAACAAGAAGGGCAAGAAGGCCAAGGTTGGTACGGAGAAATTCAGCCGGGAGTCGGGATACATGTACTATCTCGACAAGAACGGCTACGTATCCAAGGCCAAGATGAAGAACGCCTGAAGGGCGTTCTCTCATTTCTCCCCGACAGACCATCCCCCGCGCCGCTATGGTGCGGGGGGTGAACCCCTTTCCCTTTTTTCTGGCCCTTTCTTTGGTCCCGGGCCCGCAGGCTTTCCCTCCGGGACGGAAGCATCAAGAGCCCCGGCGCCTACGTCCCGGCAAGGGGGGTATTCTTGAGCGAGATAACACAGTCCCGGCGGGTGAGATGGGGAGAGGTGGACAGCGCGGGCATCGTGTTCTATCCCAATTACTTCCAATGGTTCGACAACGCGACCCACGATCTCTTCCGCGCGAACGGTATCGCGCTCAAGGACCTCGCCCGGGAAGGCGTGGTCGTGCCGATCCTCTCGGCCGGGGTCGAGTTCAAAGCGCCGTTGCACTATGATGAGGAGTTCCGCCTGCGGTCGCGGTTTGCCGATCTGACGGAGAAGACCTTCCGGGTGCGGCACGAAGTGTCCTCTCCCGAGGGCAAGACGCTCTCCGAGGGCTGGGAGCTTCGGGGCTGGGCCCGGTTGGGACCCGAGGGGATCCATCTCGAACCCGTCCCGGCCCGTCACCGGGCTGTGCTCGAGGGAGGCCCCTGATGCAACGCTATCTTTTGCGGGCCCGGTTCGGGTCCGAGGCCTCCTGGGGCGTGCGCGAGGGCGATCGCTTCCTCGTGCCGGTGGACCGCAAGGCCTACCCCTCTGACACCCCGGAAAGCATGCTCAAGCTCTGGGCGGAGCGCGACCACGCCCCGCTAGAGTGGGTGGAACCGCCGGGGACCTTCCTGCCCCCGCTCCCCATCCACCGGATCTTCTGCCCGGCGGTCAATTTCCGGATGCACGGGAAGGAGGCCCACATGGAGGTCCCCTCGGAGCCCTACTTCTTCCTGAAGTTCCCCTCCTCCGCCGTTCCCCACGGGGGTGCGGTCGTCCTCCCCCACCAGGTGACCCAGGCCGACTATGAGGGGGAGATCGGGATCATCGTGGGCCGGAAAGGAAAGCACTGGGACCGGAAGGAGGCGGAAGAGGCCATCTTCGGCTACACGATCGTGGATGACGTCAGCCTCCGCGACTACCAGTTCCGGGAGGCGCCCCGCTACGGGAAGAACTGGGTCATGGGCAAGGCCTTCGACGATTCGTTCCCCATCGGCCCCTGGATCCTCCCGAGGGAAAACGCGCCCGACTTCAACTTCACCATCGAGACCAAGGTAAATGGGGAACTCCGGCAGTCGGGCTCGACCGAGGACATGATCTACAGCCCCGGGGAACTGCTTTCCTATCTCAGCGAGGTCAACACCCTCGGTCCCGGGGATGTGGTCACCACCGGGACCCCCTCCGGGGTCGCTGCCCACAACGACCGGCGGTACCTGCGGGCGGGGGACGTGGTCGAGATCGAGGTGAGCCGGATCGGGACGCTCCGCCACCACATCTCGGTCGAGGAGATGCCCCCGGCTCATCAGACCCGGAGTGCCCACTGAGGGCATGCGCACCGGCAGGTCCCCGCGGTCCGGCAGCATGATCGAACGTCTTCGGTCCCCTTGAGGAGAACGGGCATGTCGCAGGAGGGACCGGCCGCACCATCATCCCCTCCTCTCCCGTTGTCCCCCCCCGAGGGGCGGACGGGGCTCTCTGCGTCCGAGGTGCGCGAACGCCTCGAACGGTTCGGGCCGAACGAGCTTCCCAAGGGGAAGGGGCATGGCATCGCCGCCTTGCTGTGGGAGGTCCTCGGCGAACCGATGGTCCTCCTGCTGCTCTTCGCCGGAGGGATCTACTTCTTCCTTGGAGAGCCGCGGGATGCCGTCATCCTGCTCGGTTCCGTCGGGGTCATCATCGCCATCACGGTCGTGCAGAACGGCAAGACGGAGCGAGCCCTCGAGGCCCTCCGGACGCTCTCCACCCCCCCAGCCATCGTCGTGCGCGAGGGACGGCAGCAACGCATCCCGCGTGCGGAGGTGGTCCCGGACGACCTCCTGGTCCTCCTGGAGGGGGACCGCATCCCGGCCGACGGCCTCGTCCTCGAGACCAATGACCTCCAGGTGGACGAATCCCTGTTGACCGGCGAATCCGTGCCCGTACGGAAGAGCGCCCGGACCCCCACGGGAGGGAACGCGGTCCCGGGCGGGGAGGACACTCCCTATGTCTTCGCCGGCACGCTCGTGGTGCGCGGGACGGGATACGCCCGGACCCTCCGCACGGGTGCCCGCACCGAACTCGGCCGGATCGGGGAGTCGCTCCGGCTCCTCGAAGAGTCGACGACCCACCTCCAGCAGGAGAGTCACCGCCTCGTCCGCGGGATGGCCCTGGCGGCCCTGATCTCTTGCGCCAGCGTCGTGCTCCTCTTCGGTCTGCTGCGTGGCAGCTGGATTGGCGGGCTCCTCGCCGGGGTCACGCTCGCCATGTCGGTGATCCCGGAGGAGATACCGCTCATACTCACGGTCTTCCTCGCCATCGGGGCGGCCCAGATCGCCCGGGAGGGGGCCCTCACCCGCCGCTTCGCGGCCATCGAGGGGCTGGGCGCCACGACCGTCCTCTGTGTCGACAAGACCGGCACGCTCACGAAGAACCAGATGGCCATCCGCACGATCGTGACGAGCGCGGGGGTATCCACGCTCGATCCCCTGACGCCCGTTCCCCTCGGTCCCGGGGCCGCGCTGGTCCTCGACCGAGCGATGCTGGCCTCGGACCTCCACCCCTACGACCCGATCGACCAGGCCTTCCGCCGCCTCGGGGAGTCCGAAGGGCTCCTTCTCCCGGAGAACCGGCCAGGCTACCGGCTCCTCCGGAGGTACCCCCTTCGATCGGATTTCCTCGCCGTCTGCCAAGCGTGGTCCGGGGCCGCTCCCGACCACCCTGTCCTCGCCGCGAAAGGCGCTCCTGAGGCGATCCTAGACCTGTGTGCGATGACAGGCCCCGAGCGGGTCCGTTGGGAGGACGTCATCACCGCGAACGCCCTGCAGGGGTTCCGCCTCCTCGGGGTCGCGGAGAGCGTGGTTCCCCAGGAGGCTCTGCCCGAGGACCCCCGGGATCGGCGCTTCCGCTTCCTGGGGCTCGTGGCCCTGGAGGACCCCCTCCGACCGGACGTCCCGGCGGCCGTCCGCGCCTGTCACCAGGCCGGAATCCGGCTGATCATGATCACCGGGGATTACCCGGTGACCGCGGTCCAGATCGCCAAGCGGGCCGGATTCCCCGACGGAAAGGTCATCACGGGAAACGAGATCACGGCCATTCCCCCCGGATTGCTCGCTTCCCGCCTCAAGGAGGTGAACGTCTGTGCACGGGTCACCCCCGATCAGAAGCTGACCATCGTCCGGGCCCTGCAACAGGCGGGCGAGATCGTGGCCATGACCGGGGATGGGGTGAACGATGCCCCCGCCCTCAAGGCGGCCGACGTGGGGGTGGCGATGGGCCGCCGGGGAACGGACGTGGCCCGTGAGGCGGCGGACGTCGTCCTCCTCGAGGACTCCTTTCCGACCATGGTCGTCGCCATCCGGGCCGGTCGGAAGATCGTGGACAACCTGCGGAAAGCGGTCTCCTTCCTCCTTTCGGTGCACATCCCCATCATCGGGCTCGTGCTGCTTCCCGTCCTCATCGGTCTCCCGCTCCTCCTCTTCCCGATCCACATCGTCATGCTGGAGTTCCTCATCGATCCGGCAGTCTCGGTGGGCTTCGAGTCCGAGCCCGCCGATCCGAACGTGATGGAGCGCCCCCCGCGGGACCCGAACCGGCCCATCTTCGATCGCACCCTCATACTGCGCGCCCTTACCGAGGGCGGAATCGTCCTGGCGGGCAGCTTCCTCCTGTTCCTCCTGGCGCTCGACCTCGGGTATGCGGAAGCCGTGGCCCGGAGCCTGTCGTTCACGTGCCTCGTGGCCGCCTCGCTCGCCCTGATGATCTCCAACCGGAGAGAGGCGGACGCCGACCCCCGTACCGGAAAGGAGGCGAACCGCAACATGCGGCTCATGGTCGTGCTGGTGGCGGCGGTCCTCGCCGTGGCGCTCTTCGTCCCTCCCGTGGCGGCGGTGTTCCACTTCGGCGTCGCCCCCCTCCCCGAGCTCACGCTGTCCATCCTCATCGGACTCCTCGCCGGAGGTTGGCGCGTGGTGAGACGATGGATCCGGTCCTTGGGAGAGGCGGCGGCCGCGCCCGCCTGACCCGCTTTAATGGCCCCACGACCTGGGGCGGGATCGTGCTCTAACCCGCGCCCCGGATTCCCCCGGGCACACATTCGGGAGAACGAACCCCCAGGGGGAGGGTCCCGCTGGGACCTCCGTTCCTGGAGCGCATTCCATTCTTTCCCGGGAAGGTGCCCGCACACACAACTTCATCTGTGGCGGCGGCTCACCCTTCCATGCGCTCGCTCCCGCCCTATCCCGCCTCCCCGCGGCGGAAGGTACAGACGACCTACCATGGCGTCCGGGTGAGCGAGGACTACCGGTGGCTCGAGCCGTCCAATGCTCCTGAGGTCCGCCGGTGGACCGCCGCGCAGAACCGCTACACGCGGAGCTACCTCGACGCCCTGCCCGACCTTCCGGCAATCCGGGCGCGGTACCAGGAAGTGCTCCGGAAGGGCTTCGTGGTCCACGACATGCCGCACGCCGCGGGTGGGCGCTTGTTCGCTCTCCGCATCGACACCCGGGTCGACCATCCCGTGCTGTCGGTCTATTCCCCGCTGGAGGACCTGGCGGGCATGCGCGTACTGGTCGATCCCTCCCGATGGGACCGCCGGGGGATGCCGGCGGCCATCAACCATTACGCCGTCTCTCCGGACGGGCGCTACGTGGCCGTGTGCGCCTCCCGGGGAGGAACGGAAGAGGGAGACCTCGAGGTGCTCGATGGTCGGACCGGACGCTCGACCGGCGAGCTCGTGCACGGGGTGGCCCGGGCCGGCGGCGGGGGCGACATGGTCTGGACCCGGGATGCCCGGGGGTTCTTCTATTCCCGGTACCCCCGGAAGGGGGAACGGCCGGACCGGGACCTCGACTTCTACCAGCAGGTGTACTTCCACACGCTCGGGACGCCCGAACGGTCGGACCGCTACGTCCTCGGCCGGGAATTCCCCCGCATCGCGGAGGTCAAGTTCGAAGGGTCCACCACCCAGGACGCCTATCTCCTCTCGGTGGCCCACGGGGACGGGGGAGATTTCGAGCACTGGGGTGGGGACGGTCAAAAGCCTTGGACGCGCCTTTCCCGCCCCGAGGACCGGGTCGTGGGAGGAACCCTCGGTGCGGATGGCCGGGTCTTTCTCGTATCCCGGAAGGGCGCCCCCTACGGAAAAGTGCTCTCAACGAGGCTCTCCGGAGGCTCCGCCCGGACGGCCTCTTGCGTGATCGAGGAAGGAGAGTGGATCATCGAGGAGATCCTGGCCACCCCGTCCTTCCTCGTCCTCCGGGAGCAGCTCGGTGGCACCGAGCGTCTTCGGGCCCTCGAGCTTTCTACCGGGAAGTTCACTTCCCCGATGCTCCCGGAGATCTGTGCGATCCCCTGGTTGACTCGGCTCTTAGGGGACGAAGTCCTCTTCGAAGTCTCCACCCATCTCGCTCCTCCCCGGGTGCTCCGCTGGCGCTGCGGCGCGAAGGATGCCTGCGAAACCCCCCTATCGGCGAAGCCCCTTGCGGACCTTTCCCGGTTCGAGGTGGTGCGGGAGGTGGCGGTCTCCCGGGACGGGACCCGGGTCCCCATGAGCCTCGTGCTCCCCCGAGGGCTTCCCAAGAACGGGGAGAATCCCGTGCTGCTGACCGGCTATGGGGGCTACGGCATCTCCTCCCTGCCCGAGTACGTCCTCTGGGACCTTCCGTGGATCGAGTCCGGAGGCGTAGTGGCCGTGGCCCACCTCCGGGGGGGAGGGGAGTACGGGGACCGCTGGCATAGGGAGGGGATGCTGACCCGGAAGCAGAACGTCTTCGACGACTTCCTCGCCTGCGCCGAGCACCTCGTCCGACAAGGATACACCCGGCCCGAACGGTTGGCGATCGAGGGAGGGAGCAACGGCGGCCTTCTGGTCGGCGCAGCGCTCGTCCAGCGGCCGGACCTGTTCAGCGCCGTCGCGGCGCACGTGGGCATCTTCGACTCCCTGCGCAGCGAACAGGATGTGAACGGCCAGTACAACGTCACCGAGTTCGGAACGGTGAAGGACCCGAAGCAGTTCCGCGCGCTCCATGCCTATTCCCCGTACCACCATGTGACCGACGGGACCCGCTACCCGGCGGTACTCTTCACCGCCGGAGAGAACGACCGGCGGGTGAACCCGTTCCAGTCCCGGAAGATGACCGCGCGTTTGCAAGCGGCGACCGCGTCCGGAGAACCGGTGCTGCTGCGCACGCAGGCCACGTCGGGCCACTCCTTCACCCGGATCAGCGAGATCGTCGAGGCGCTCTCCGACACCATGGCCTTCCTGATGGACCGTACGCATTTTCCGTACCGCCCGGTCTGAATCCGGGACCCCGGCCGTGCGCTGCCGTGGCACTAGCATAATAACTCCCCATGCCCTCTCGGCCTTCTTGATGGAGGCGGCGGTTCTCCGGCGGTCCCGGTCGATCGGCGGGAGAGGGCGCCTAGGCCCTCCTGTGGTATGCTCATCCTCCGCCCTAGTCCTCCTCCTCGCCATCGGGCTCCTCCTTTCGAGTTCCGTCCCGGTGGCCGAAGCGGCGAGCCTCGTCCACTCCCCGACGGCCCCCCGCCTCACCGCCACGAGCGATTGGACCGATCTCAGCGCGAACTATCCGACCCCGCCCTCCAAGCGGGCCTACGGCGGCATGGCCTACGACACCGCCGCCGGTGCGTACATCCTGTTCGGCGGGGAGAACGGCGGTGCGGTCCTCGGGGACACCTGGAACTTCACCCTCGCCCATGGCTGGAACGAGCTCTCCTCCTCTTCATCCGTCGCGGCCCGGGCCGACCCGGCTTTCGCCTACGACAGCACCTCCTCCGAGATCGTCCTCTTCGGGGGGTGCGAAGGGCTCTCGAACTGCCCCGCCGGGGACACCTGGCTCTACTCCGGGGGTGCCTGGACCCAGGACACGACCGGTACCGCGCCCGCCGCCATGTTGTCCGCCACGATGGCCGACGACCCGGCCGTCGGCGGGGCCGTCATGTTCGGTGGCTGTACCTCGTTCGCCGTCCTGTCCGGCACGTGCAACACCTTCGTCGCCACCACCTACATCTTCACCGCAACGGCGGGATGGAAACAGATCGCTCCGTCTTCCTCCCCTTCCGCCCGCAGTTCCCCCTGCATGGCCTACGACCCGACCGACGGCTACCTCCTCTTATTCGGAGGGTACTCGGGCTCGGTCGGCTTCGGCGACACCTGGACCTTCAAGAACAACCAGTGGACCAACATCACATCGACCCTGTCCGTTTCCCCCGCCCCCCGGTCGTCCTGCGTGATGTTCTGGGACCCCACCCTCGGGCAGGTGGTCATGTTCGGCGGCAGCGGGCCTTCCTCTTCGGACTTCGGGGACACCTGGGCGTTCATCGGGGGGCATTGGACGGAGCTTGCCGCCTCGGGTGGCCCGTCCCCCCGGGAAGGAGCGATGTGGGGCGCCCCGAACTCCGGGCCCCCCGTCCTCTTCGCGGGACAGTCGAACGGCACCTATGACACGGACACCTGGAGCTTCAGCGTGCCCCTCACGGTGACCGCGGCCGTCACTCCCAGTTCCGTCGATGTCAACCAATCCGTGTCCTTCTCGGCCACGGCCGCCGGAGGACAGGGCCCGTATTCCTACTCTTGGAGCTTCGGGGACGGACAGCAATCCGCCGTGGGGAACACTTCCCATACCTACACCTCTCCGAGCGCCCCGACCTACACCGCCGTCGTGACGTTGAAGGATGGCGCCGGCGGGACGGTGACCCACTCCTTCACCGTGACGGTGGCACCGGACCCTCAGGTATCGGCGGCCGCCTCCCCCACGACGGCGCTCGAGGGAAAGAACATCTCCTTCTCGGCGAGCCCCACGGGGGGGACCGGACCGTTCCAATACCTGTGGACCTTCGGGGATGGCTCGAACGCCACCCTGCAGAACCCCACCCATGCATACAAGGGCGCGGGCAACTACTCATCCCGCGTCGTCCTCACGGATGCCACCGGGGTCACCGCATCCGCGACCGTGAACGTCTCCATCGCGGCGCCCCCGGGCGCCCTCTCGGTCTCCTTCACGGCGACCCCCACCTCGGGCACGGCTCCCCTCACCGTGCACTTCACCCCCCACGTCACGGGAGGGAAGACGCCCTATGCATACCGGTGGACGTTCGGCAACGGCTCGGCGTCCTCGACCGTGACGAACCCGGTGTACACCTACGGAGCGAGCGGGGTGTTTCCGGCGGAACTCAATGTCACCGACGGTTCAGGCAACACCTCCACCTACAGCCAGTCCATCTCGGTGTCCGCGCCCGCCTTCTCCGTGCTCGTCTCGGCGACCCCCACGAGCGGCCCGGCCCCCCTCACGGTCTCGTTCGTCTCGACGATCTTAGGCGGCGCCGCCCCTTTCACCTACGCCTGGGATTTCGGAGGCACGCAGGTCTCCACCGCCGCCAATCCCACGCACACGTTCAACAGTTCCGGATCCTACAACGTCACGCTCCGAGTGACCGATGCGCCCTCCGCAGGACAGGTAGCCGATGCCTGGGTCCTCGTGAACGTGACCGCCATCGCCCCGCTCCAGGCGACCGTCCAACCCGGCGGTTGCGTGAGCGCGGGATCCGCCATGACCTTCAGCACGAGCGTGAGCGGGGGGACCGCCCCCTATGCCTACAATTGGACCTTCGGGGATGGTACCCCGGTGGTCACGACGAGCGCCCCCTCGGTCACCCACACCTACAATCTCTCCGGAAGTTACGCTCTTTCGGTGCGGGTGACGGACTCCGCGCAACGGTCCACCGTGACCAACCTTTCGGTGACCGTGGTCGGGGCGGGACAGTGCACATCGTCCGGCCACCCCGGGACGGCGGGAAGCGCGGGCTTCACCCCGATGACGTGGCTCGCCCTCTTTGCCCCGATCGCGCTCCTATCGGCGATCACGCTCCTCACGTTCGCGGGATTCCGCGGACGACCCCCGAAGCAACGGACCGTTCCATCTCCCGAGGCAGAGACGGAGCCACCCGCCTTCGCTTGAGGGGACCGGACCTACGGGAATGCGTTCGCTTCCGGGGGAAGCCGCGCCTTCAGGAGGAAGCCGGCATGCATCATCAGGGAGAAGGCGATGCCCCGCACCACGAGCCCGCTCCCCAGAAGCCCGAGGCTCGAAAGCGTGAGGTCCATCTCGAGCGTCCCCGAGGAACTGCCGGAGGAGCCCCCCACCACCCCGTTGATGATCAGCGCAAGGTCGAGCGCGAGGAGCACGACGGCGATCCCGATGGCGAGCCATGCGATGCTGTAGAGGAACGCCCCCTGCTTGTGCCGACGGAGCGCGTTGGCCATCCACGGGTCCAGATCCTCTAACGACTGCGGCACCGGGACCGGGATGGGAGGGCCGAAGGCGGGGCCTGGCACATTCCCGGGCATCGAGGAGTATCCCTGATGGACCTGCTGGGGAGAGTACACGGCCCGAGGTGGGGGAGCCACGACACTTTGCGAAGGGTGGGAGCACATTAGCCTTTTGCCCACCGGAAATGCGGTGGTATCCCATGAATACTTCCTCCCGAGCGGGAGAGAACGTAGATGGAGGACTGGTGGCGGGACCGAAGGCAGCGGCGGTCGAGGACCTCTTGGACATAACTGGGGAAAACCTGCTCAGTGGGTTCACCCAGGGCTTCGAGAAGAAGGAAGTTATCGTGGGATACTATACCCGCTCGTGCCCCAGCAAATGCTCATATACCCAAAACCAGATTGGAATGTCGTGGCGTATCCCTGCCGCTGGAGGCTCTGGCGCAGCGCGACGCTCGTGGTTGTCCTTTCGTCTCTGGTAGCCGTGGGAGGGTTACAACCTGGCTTCGGTTCTCCGGGGACTGCTCTAGGGACAAGGCTCCAAGCGGCAGAGCCCCCTGTTCTGAGCCCTTACATTGCACCGCTATCCCGCCCGCCAGGGGTACCGCCCCTCACCGCGACTGGATGGCGCGTTTCCCATACGCTGGATCTTTGCACCAACACGTTGTACCCAGGCAATGACCTGCCCACAGATTGCCCTGGTTTGTACCCGGATGCCTTGGCGTACGACAGCGGCAAGGGGGAGGCGTTCGTATTGAACGAGCACTCGGACAACGTGAGTGTGGTCTCCGATGCGACGAACAAGGTGGTCGCATCTATCCCGGTGGGTACCTTTGCGCAAGGGATCGTCTATGACCGTGGGAAAGGGGAAATCTTCGTCAGCAACTACGGTTCGAACAACGTGACCGTGATCTCCGATGCCACGAACAAAGCTGTGGCGAGCATCCCCCTCAGCGTCCCTCTGGGGCTCGACTACGATAGTGGAAAGGGCGAGGTCTTCGTGGCGGACGGGGTCGCGAACAATGTGAGCATCGTCTCGGATTCCACGAACAAGGTGGTGGCCGGGATCCCGGTGGGGCCTAACTCTAATCCGGATGGCGTGGCCTATGACAGCGGCAAGGGTGAGATCTTCGTCTCGAACGAGAACGCCGGCAACGTGAGCATCATCTCGGATGCGACCGACAAGATCGTAGCCTCGGTCGCCGCGGGGACCAATCCCGACGCGGAGGCTTATGACAGCGCCAAGGGCGAGGTCTTCGTGGGGTTCGCTTTCGTCGCTTCGTCTAGTGTGAGCGTGATCTCAGACTCCAAAGACTCCATGCTAACGACTGTCAGCGGATTGGGCTATGCTCAGAGTGGCATCGCTTATGACAGCGCGACGGGTCAGGTCCTTGTGTCGAACTTGGACTCGGACAACGTCAGCGTGATCTCGGACGCAACGAACACGGTCACGGCGGGCATCGCCGTGGGTTCAGAACCGACGGACTTGGTGGTCGACAGCGGGAATGGCGAAGTCTTGGTCACCAATGCCAAGTCGGGGACCCTCTCCATTTTGACTCCTAGTGCACCCACAGGGGGTCCCACCATAAGTTCCTTCATGGCAAGTCCGTCGACCCTAAGTTTGGGAGAAAGCACGACGTTCACGGTAACCGCCAGTGGGGGCACCGGAGTCCTGGGATACGCTTACGCCGGCCTGCCGTCCGGATGCTCGAGCGCGGATTCCGACAACCTAGTGTGCACTCCCAGCGAATCCGGGACCTTCTCCGTGCGCGCGTACGTGAACGATACGGTGGGAAACAGCGCGAACGATACCACCGTTCTGACGGTTTCTGGGACGACGGGAACCGGGGGCATGACCATCTCCTCGTTCCTCGCTTCCCCCAACCCGGTCTCGGTTGACCAGTCCACGACTTTCATTGTGATCTCAAGTGGTGGAACGCCACCCTATGTCTATACTTACACGGGTCTCCCTCCCGGGTGCGCTTCGTCGAACTCCCCCACGATGACCTGCACTCCCTCTACGGCCGGTGGCTACGTGCCCCGGGTTTTCGTGAACGACAGTGCGGGGCACTACGTGACGACCACCACCACGCTGACCGTCACGCCGAACCCCCAGGCGCAGAGTGGGTCCAGTGGCTTCCTCGGTTTCTGGGGCGTGGCCGCAGACCTCGTCGTCTTGGGTGTCCTAGTTTCTACAGTCGTCGCGGTCGTCGTTGCACTCTACCTGGTCCGGAAGAGCAGGTCCTCGCCGCCACCTCCCCCACCCCCCCCCGGACCCGTCTACCCACCGGCTAACCCGCCCCCTCCACTCCACTAAGGATCGCTTGGTGAGGTTACTTCACAGAGCTCCTCCACTCTGGGAGGGCCCCCCATTCAAAGCACGAATCCGGGAGCGCCCCCTCACCGTGAACTAAGCGAACCTCTCGACCGTGGTGGCGAGCCCCTCTTGGACGGTGTATCCCCGAATGGGCTGCGATCCGTGCTCTCGCGAGCACCATCCCCACATCCCGCCACCGGCGAGAATCCTTCTTCCGGGTTGCAAGTTGAATGTCAAGAGGCTTCGATGGGACCGCTGAACCAGTACGGCCTAACCTTGGGTTGTTCGCTTTCGACACTTACGGTGGAGGTGACGGCCTTACCCATGACTTGTTTGAACAATCCCCCGAAACCCTGGTTCGGGTCCGGGTTCCGCAAGGCGCCATGCGGAGGACCTCTTTCACCGCGATAGCCTAAAGCCCGGTGCGGCTCCCTGGCCTTTGTGGTACCCACCCGGCCGACACGATCGAAGCGATCGCTCCGACCCGCTCCCCTGAAACGCATCGACCCACGCGTGGTCCGTGGCTTCAGTCTCGGGTCGGAAGCCTACGAGAAGTCCCGTCCGGATTACCCCGACGAGGCGCGTGCGTTCCTCACCCGGACCTTTGGTCTCGGGCCCGGCAAGACGATCGTCGAGATCGGCGCCGGGACGGGAAAATGGACCCGGCAACTCTGCGCCACGGGGGCACGGGTGATCGCCGTGGAACCGTTGCCCGCGATGCGCCGGATGCTCCGTCAGGCCGTCCCTGGGGTCCGGGTCGTGGCCCGCCGGGGCGAGAGGACCGGTCTCCCCGCCGCCTCCACCGACCTCGTCACCATCGCCCAGGCCATGCACTGGCTGGATGCCCCCCGTGCGCTCGAGGAGTTCCGTCGCATCCTCCGTCCGGGGGGCGGAGTGGCCGTGGTCTACAACGAGCGCCGGGAACAGGGGATCCGCGGGAAGCGGATGAAGGCCCTCCTGGATTCCTACCGGCCCAAACGGGCGTGGGAATACACCTCCGGCCGATGGAAGTGGGCCCTCCGGGAGGATGCCGCCTTCGAGCCACTCCGGCTCTTCCGGTTCCGGAACCGGCAACTCTTCGACAAGGCGGGGATGATGGACCGCTACCGAAGCATCAGCTTCATCTCCGCACTACCCCCCGGTCGCCGGGCGGCATTCTTCCGAAAGCTCGACCGATTGCTCGATGAGGAGGCGGCCCGGACCGGGAGCCGGCACTACACCATCCACTACCACGGCAAGATCTACTGGACCCGGCTCGCCCGGAATTCAGGTGGGGTGGACCGTTCGCCCGCACCCCGGAGGCTCCGTCCACCGAAGACCCGGTCTGCCCCAGTTGCAAATTAGTGAGGTTTGTGAACGTACGGGTTTCATTACCGGTCGATGCGTTCGGGGTCCATGCCGCACCCGAGGAACCCTGGGCGCCACCGAAGTGGCCGCGCTCAAGGAGGTCGACGCTTTCGTGATGTTCTGGGGTCCCGGCGATAGCGACCGGTTCGATCTGCTGGACGGCAAGGCCGCCGACGAGGTCACCGCTTGGGACGCATCCCCGAATCCGCAGCAGATCCCAAACGAACTCCGGCACCCGCAGGAAGGAAAAGATGGATGTCGGACCCACCCAAGGGACCTTCACCACGATCTCCCCGGCCGGTGTGTCCTGCTCTCGTACCGGGGATCAGACCCCGACAACGCCGGGCCTGAGGATGTGTGCGATGGTGAGGGGGACCAGGGGGTCCACCCCCGGTTCGGACTTCACATGATACGTGTCTTGTGTGGTGAACTGCTGGGTGTGGACCCGGGCGAGTACCGTCCGACCCGTGGCATCGGTGACCTTCAGGTTGTCGCTGACGGCATCGGCCGAACTCTTCCAAGAGACGGGACCTCCGGGGAAGCCCCCGGTCAACTTGTCCCCAGAAACGAGTCGCGGGTCCGTCCGGAACTCAAGGCAGGGAGTCCACCCTGCCCCCACGAGCGTGTGGACCTGGGTCGAGTCCGGATAGATCCGATCGAAGACCACCGCCCCGACCTCCCCCCCTCGGAGGAGGGCGAACTGCAGGTCCCCGAGGTGAGCCAATTCTTGCGGAGGGGGATTCGTGGACGAGGAAACGCACGGTGAAAAACGAAAGATCTCCCGGTCCGCCTCGTCGAAGACCCCGTACGTCTTCTGTACGGGATGGTTGACCGGGATGGGGATGAGTCCGATCCCCCGTCCGTAGAACATCTTTAGGGACGAACTGGAAGGACCCGAGCCGGCCTTGAGGTCCCGGACCGTGAACTGGGTGTGCCCGGTGACCCCCAGCCAAGAGGAAAGTTGCGAGAGGGTGGTTTGCGCTTTGGAGGGATCCTGCCCGGGTGTGGGTTGGGACCGCTCTCGAGCGGTCATCTTGGCCTCCTGCTGCCCCTGGACGAGGTAAATCCCGCCGCCCAGCGCGATGATCCCGCCAAGGAGGAGGAGAAGCAGGGAGAGATCGCCCCTCCCGAGTCCCCCCCACCCCAACACCCCAACGAGGCCGACTAAGAACAGGAGGAGCCCAAAAACCAAGGCGGCAGCGCCGGTGGCGAGGTCCTTGTTCATGCCCTACCCCCAAGCGGTGTCCAAGCCTTCATTGGCTCACACCGTGCATAAGGATCCATGGTGGCCCTAAGACCAAAGGATACGACTTCGACCCTATCAATCCTGCGACCCTATTCGGGGTACCTCGTTCGCCAAGGTCTCGCAAGGGACCCTCATGGTCGAACGGGTGGTGGAGCCTCCTGTCGCACGTTCCGGTCGGGCTCCCCCTTGGGGGCTACTCGAGCCGGGCGGTGACCGAGATCGCCACGTTCCCGGCGAGGGCCTGGGAGATCGGGCATCCCTTCTCCCCGGTGGTACGGGCAAGCTCCGCGAACTTGGCCGCGTCCACTCCGGGCACCTTGGCCGCCACCGTAAGATGCATCCGCGTGACCTTGAAGCCGTCCCCCACCTTCTCAAAGGTCGCCTCGGCCTGCACCTGCAAGTGCTCGACCGGGGTTCCCGCCTTCGCCAGGCCATGCGAGAGCGCCATGGCAAAGCAGGCGGCGTGGGCTCCGGCAAGCAGTTCTTCCGGGCTCGTCTTGCCCTCTGCAGCTTCCGCTCGGGCGCGCCAGGAAATCGGTACTTCGGGCAGGGCCTTCGATTCGAACCCCACCGTCCCTTTGCCGCTCATCAGGTCTCCTTGCCAGTGTGCGCTCGCCTTGCGTATCATCGCCATGGGCCGGATACCGCGTCATGGCTGATAATCCTTCTGACCGGAGCTGGGCTACTGGGCCATTGCGTCGCCCCAGGTTCAATCCAGCGTGAAGCCCGACTGGGGAGCGAACGGGGTGTGCGGGGGAGGGAAACGCAGGGCCGAGCAGGGTCCGAGCGGGGCGAGGTCTCCCGTCACCATGCTCTCGGCGAGACGCCGCATGGCGCCGCCGGCGCGCATCAGGCCGAACCCATTGAAACCCGTGGCGAGGAACAGGCCGGGGACCCCTGGATACGGACCGAGCAGCGGCCGCCGGTCCGGCGTGGAGGTGATGACCCCGTGCCAGGCGCTCGAGAGCGGAGCCTCGGCCCAGTCCGGGAACCGGACCTCGAGGAACTCGGCGATGTGCTCGACGAAGGCAAGGTTGTCCGTCGGCGCGACGCGATCCGGGTCCACCTCGACGAGCTCCGTCCCGTCCCCGGCGAGGATGTCCCCTCCCGGGAACGTCCGCAGGTAGACGTCCCGATCGGCATCATGGAAGTAGGGGAAACGCTGCGAGTTGCCCACCTTGAGGAGGCAGGCCCGAGTGAGATAGGGGGCGAGCGGCGCCGAGAGGCCCATCGTGGCGAGCACCTTCTTCGACCAGGCCCCCGCGGCGATGACCAGGGTCGGAGCCGCGGCCTCCCCCTCCGCGGTCTCCAACGACCAGAGGTCTCCCTTCCGCTGGACCGTTCCTTCCACGGGAGCGGGCAGCCCCCGTGTCCCCGCCTCCACCGCCTGACGGTAGTATAGCTGGGTCATGTCTGTGGGGAGGACGAGGGCATCCTCCGGGGTGAAGAGCGCCTGTCGGATACCGGCAAAGTTGCCGTGGGGATAGAGGGCGGCGAGCTCCGAGGGCCGCAGGATCTCGGCTGGGATCCCGTGCGATCGCAACCGGTCCAAGGTCCGGGCGATCGATCGTTCCCCTTCCGGGGTGCCGACCGCGCGGATCCCACCGGACGGCTCGTAGAGCCCGGTGTCCGCGAGCCTCGAGAGCTGGAGGTACTCCTTACGGGACTCCTCGACGGCCACCATGTCCCAGTCGTTCCAGCACTGGGCGGAGACAAGCCCGCCCGCCTTGCCCGAGGCGCCCGCGGCGGGCGAGTCCCTTTCGCACACGGCGACGGTCTTCCGATGGTCCCGTGCAAGATGATAGGCGAGCGCACTCCCCATGATGCCCGCGCCCACGATGAGCACGTCGAAGCGTTCCCTGTGCGGGGCCATGGACTCTCCCGGGGACGGAGCGTCCGGGCCCTATTACGCTTCTTCCCGGGCGTTCCGGCTTCCTATCCGGGGTCCGGTCCGCGGCCGCTTCAAATCTTATCCCTCTCACTGCTATTTGGTAGCGATGATCGCCATCGAGCCCTACCTCCTCCTTCTCCTGGCGGCCATCATCATCGTCATCATCTCGACCCGGTTCCACTTCCCCTACACGGTCGCGCTCGTGGTCCTCGGCGCCCTCCTCGGGCTTGCGGCGGAATGGACGGGGCTGCGGGGGGTCATCGGGGGAGCGAGCAACGTCCTCACCCCGGACCTCTTCTTCTACGTCCTCCTCCCGCCGATCATCTTCGAGGCGGCACTGCACGTGAACTTCCGGAAGCTCCGGGCCCGGGCACCGCTCATCCTGTCCCTCGTGTTCTTCGGCGTGCTCTTCACGGCCTTCTTCACGGGCCTCGTCGTGAGCTACCTCTTGGCGATCCCGCTCGCCCTCGCCCTCCTCCTCTCGGCGATCCTCTCCCCCACCGACCCCATCTCGGTCATCGATCTTCTCCACCGGCTCAAGGTGCCCGAGGAGCTCTCCACGATCGTGGAGAGCGAATCGCTCCTCAACGATGCCGTGGGCGTGATCCTATTCGTGGTCGTGCTCCAGTACATCGAGAGCGGGGTGTTCGAACCGCTCTTCTCCGCCGTCGACTTTTTGTGGGTTGCGGGGGCCGGGGTCGGGGTGGGGGTGCTTGCCGCCATCGCCGTCTACGTGCTCCATCGCCACCTGGACGATCCTGCAGTCGAGACCGCACTCTCGGTCGTCGTGGCCTACGGGTCCTTCCTCCTGGCCCAAGACATCGGCGCCTCCGGGATCGCCGCCACCGCGATCGCTGGCATCGCGGTGGGGACCTGGGTCGCCCCCCGGGCCATGCGCCCCGAGGTACGCCTGACCCTCACCACCTTCTGGAAGGTGGTGGTGTACATCTCGACCTCGGTCATCTTCCTTTCGATGGGTCTCATCTTCGCCATCAGCAACGTGCTGCAGTACCTCGACATCGTCGTGATCGTGCTCGTCGCCCTCTTCGTGGGCCGGGCCCTCTTCGTCTATGCCCACCGGCCGCTCGCCCGGATCCTCCGGGGCCCGGATGCCCAGCTCCCACGGTCCTGGTACGGTGTCGTGACGCTCGCAGGCGTCCGGGGCGCCATCCCCGTGGCGCTATCGTTCTCGCTCCTCAGTGCGTCCACATCGCTCACCGGAAAGAACGTGTCCATGATCATCTCCGTCGTGATCGGAGTCGCCATCTTCTCGGTGATCATCGGTAACCTCATCTCCGGCTGGTACGTGGAGGAGCACTTCCGCACCCCCACCTGACCCGAGCTCCCGCACTTGCGACCGCGCAGAAGGCCTATGTAACTGCGGTCTCTCCCGTTCTCCCATGGACGTCAAGGGAAGCGTGGCGCTGGTGACCGGAGGGGCCCGCGGGATCGGCCTCTCCATCGTCCGCTCCCTAGCGGAGGGAGGGGCCCGGGTCATCCTCGACGACGCAGGGCTCTCGATCGACGGTCGGGAGGAGGACCCCACCCTGGCGGCCACCGTAGCGGCTGACCTACGCAAGGAGGGCTGGGAAGTCCGGCCGAGCGCCCTCAACGTCAGCCGCTGGGAAGATTGTCAAGCCCTCTACCGGTTCGCCCGGGAGACCTACGGCAAGGTCGACATCCTCGTGAACAACGCGGCGATCCTGCAGGACCGCATGGTGTTCAACATGGAGGAGCGGTCCTTTGAGCAGGTCCTCCGGAACAACCTCTTCTCGGCGTTCTACCTCACCCACCTCTGCTCCCGGGACATGCGGGAGGGCCTTCAGGGACGCATCCTCAATGTGGTGTCGACCTCGGGGCTCATCGGGAACCGGGGCCAGGCGAACTACGGGACAGCGAAGGGCGGGCTCGTGGCCCTCTCCCGGATCGCCGCGCTCGAGCTCGCCCGGTACGGGATCACAGTGAACGCCATCGCTCCGTTCGCCCATACCCGGGTGACCGAGACGATCGAGCCCACGACCCCCTGGCTCGCGGAATACCTCGCCACGGTCAAGAACGTCGCACCCCCGGCGAGCGTCGGCACGCTCGTGCGCTATCTGTGCTCCGCCCGGGCCAAGGTGATCACGGGGCAGGTCTTCGGCGTCCGGGGGGGTGAGGTGTTCCTGTTCTCCCAGCCCCGACCGGTGGGCGTCGCCCGGACTGCCGGAAAGGAGACGCTCGATGAGGACTTCCTCGCCCAGACGTTCGACACCTGGGACAAGGAGGGGCTGTTCACCCCCTTGGAGACCGACCTCATGCACTTTTCGCGCAGATTTAAATAGCCGAATAGGGTTCTTCGACCCTGCCATGGACCCCGAGCGATTCCAGGGGGAGGTCCGGTCGGCCCAGGAGCTCGATGCCCACCCTCCCGAATACCGCACCGCGATCTCGAAGATCGTGGTGAGCCACGCGGTGAACGAGCTCAAAGGGGCGCTCACGTTCGATGAGCCGGCCATCCGGCTCGCCCCGACCCCCAAGTTCAAATGGCTCGTGAGCCGCAACACGATGGAGGAGTTCGGGCATCACATCCTCTTCGCCCGTCTCGCCGACGAGCTCCACGCGCCGTGGAAGGACAAGAAGTCCCTGACCCTCTTCGACTTCCCCGTCGTGGACTGGGTGGACTTCGGCGTCATCAAGGCGACCGTGGACATCGCCGAGCTCATCGAGCTCGACGACCTCGTCCAGTGCACGTACCTTCCGCTCCGGAAGGTCGCCAAGGACACGTACCCGGAAGAGAAGTTCCACGTGGGCCTCGGACGGGAGATCATCAGCACGCTCCTTGACGAAGACCCGGGGAACCGGGAGCGGATCAACGCGACCCTCGCGCGCCTCTTCCCCGAGGCGCTGGACTTCTTTGGTGCAGCCCACTCCAAGAACAACGAGCTCTTCGTCCGCTGGGGCCTCAAGCGGCGCTCGAACAGCGCCATGCGGGCCGACTACGTCCGTCAGGTCCAGGAGTTCGCCCGGAAATACGAGCTGAAGATGCCGGACGTGCCCGCCAAGTACGCAGGGGAGATACCGGGAGGATGACCGCCGCGTCCTCTCGGCCACGCCCCGCAACGGCCTCGGCGGACCTCTCGGAGTATTTCGAAAGGGTCCGACAGCAGGGGATGGGTCCCCTCTGGAAGGCGATGGGGGAGCTCATGCCCACGACCCCGAAACCCCGGGAGGTCCCATACCAGTGGCGCTGGGCCGACATCCGGGACCTCGTCTACGAGAGCTCTAAGGTGGTCCGCGTCGAGGATGCCGTCCGGCGGGTCCTCATGCTCCTCAACCCCGGCCTCCCTCCCGAGCAGGCTGCGGTCACCCAGACGCTCTATGCAGGCATCCAGATCATCCTCCCGGGCGAGGTCGCCCCCGCCCACCGCCATACCCCGAACGCCCTCCGGTTCGTCATGGAGGGTGAGGGAGCCTTCACCACCGTCGAGGGGGAGAAGACGATCCTCCGCAAGGGCGATGTCGTCACGACCCCGAACTGGACCTGGCACGACCATGGGAACGAGTCCAAAGGGCCGGTCGTCTGGCTCGATGCGCTCGACATCCCGCTCGTCAACGCCCTCTCCGGCATGTTCTACGAGGACTATCCGCAGAAGACCCACCCCGTGCGCGACGCGGCCAACAGCTCCCAACGGACGTACGGCCGGGCCCTGCGCCCCACCGGGGAAACTCGCGCCTCCAACTATTCCCCGATCCTCAATTATACCTACGCGAGCGCCCGGGAGGCGCTGGAGAGCATGCCGAGCACCGCGTGGAGCCCGACCGAGGGCCGCGTCATCGAGTACATCAACCCGCTGACCGGCGGGCCCATCCTCCCCACGATGGATGCGTTCCTCCAGCAGGTCGACCCCGGCATGGACCTCAAAGCGTGCCGGCAGTCCGCATCCCGGATCGTGATGGGCGTGGAAGGGGAGGGGACCTTGGAGGTTGAGGATCAGAGGTTCCGCTGGAAGCCCTTCGATGTGATGGTGGTGCCGGCTTGGGCGAAGCACCGGGTCGTCCCCTCGGGCCGGACCCCGGCCATCCTGTTCTCCTACACGAACGCCCCCGTGATGCGGGCGCTCTCGCTCTACCGGGAAACGGTTGTATAATCCCCGGGGTACCTTCCTGCGCATGTCGGAGTTCCCGGGTTTCGAAGAAGGATGGTTCCCGGCCCCGTGGGGGCCGGAAGATGAGCTCGGTGCGCTCCACTACGTGACGCCGGAAAAGGTGCTCGCCGCGCTCCGCCTCGTGAAGCAAGGACGGTCGATCCCGCTCGGCCACCCGATATTCGTCGGCATGCCGGGCCGGGTCGAGACCCACGGCCCCTTCGGGTTCTGGACCTCACAACGGGTCTACGACCACCGTCCACCCCTCCGGAAACCGGCGACGAACAAGTTCGGCGCGGCGCTCTGCCGCCTCGAGCTCTCCGACCACGTCGGGACCCACCTCGACGCCCTGAACCACATCGGCTACGATGGGAAGCTCTACAACGGGAAGGATGCATTCGAACTGACCGCCCCCTCGGGCACGCTCAAGCTCGGGATCGACACGACGCCGCCGATCCTCACCCGGGGCATCCTCGTCGACGGGACCGACGGTACCGGAGAACCCATGAAGAAGGGAGAGCCCATCTCGCTCGCGCGGACGCAAGCGTTCCTGCGCGCCCATTCCCTCACCGTGGAGCCAGGAGACGCCGTGGTCTTCCACACCGGGCTCTCCAGCCTATGGTTCCAGAGTGACCGCTACAACGACTACTTCGAGGCCTCGCCGGGCGTGGGGTACGACACCGCGAAGTGGCTGGGGGAACAGAAGGTCGCGCTCGTCGGCGCGGACTGCCCCTCCACCGAGGTGACCCCCGCGGAGAGCCCCGGGGCCCGACTCCCCGTCCACCAGCTCTTGATCACGCGCCATGGCGTCCGCCTGTTCGACAACCTCAAGCTCGATGAGCTGGCCAAGGACGGGATCTACGAATTCCTGTTCTTCGCATCCCCCCTCCGGATCAAGGGCGCCACGGCCTCCCCCATCGTCCCCGTCGCCGTGCTCTAGTGCGGGTCACCGGTCAATCCCGGCGAGGACCGTTAGCGTAGTTAACCCCCTCGTCCCGCGGGGGCCTGCCCGAGAGGCAGGTGAGATGGATGCGGATGGTGAGCGTGCTGGAGGAATACGCCCGGACGAACGAAGGAAGGACCACCCTGGTCGAGACCCCCGAAGCGGTGCCGCTGTTCCGGATCGTCCCCCTGCAGGACACCGCCGGGAGCCGGGTGGACAACTACCAGGGGGTGCAGCGGGAAGACACCGGGGAAGTGGTCTCCGTCGTCTCCTCGCGCTATGCCCTGCTCCAACACCGGGCGGTCGCGGAGGCGGTCCATGCCATCGGTACTTCACTCGAAGTGCCCGGAGAGGGCCCCGAAGCCCCCCGGGGCCCACACTTCCCCAGGGAACAGATCCGTCTTTATGCCCATGGGCGCAGGATGGAGGTGAAGCTCGTGATTGGGACACGGTACGGGCTGGATGGCGCCAACGAATTCTATCCCGGCATCCGGGTGTTGAACAGCCTCGACGGAGCGTGGGCCCTGCGGATGGAGGCCTTCGCGGTACGGATCGCCTGCACGAACCAGCTCTATGCCGGGAGCCGGTCGTACATGGAGTTCCGGGAACCCCACCTTTCCTCCTCCGAGGATATGCTCGGACAGCTCCAGAGGGCCACCTACGAGGTGCTCAGGCACTTCGACGAGGCCATCCGCCTCTATTCGCAATCCATGGACCAGACCCTCGACATCCCGGAGTTCATGCCCGCCCTCCTCGATGAGGGGATCCCGCGGCTTCACGTGGAACGCATGGCGGAAAAGCTCCCCGAGCACTTCGGCTCCACCCTGTGGGGGGAGATCCCCCGGTGGGATGCCTACCAGATCGCGACCGACTATCTCACCCATGAGGTCCACGTGAACCCCGACCGGGAACGGCAGTTCGAACGGGCGGCGGCGCGGGCCCTCCTGCTGGAGGGTGGGGCGAACCCGGCGGAGAGCGCTCTCGCTTGAAGGCGGGCTCATCACGACTTTTCTGCGATTTGAACGACCCGTAGGGGCGTCCCTTCCCTAAAGGGTCGAGGCTAAGGAGGGGGTCGGTCCCGGCCCGATTTCGAACGACGGGGCCCGCGGAATGACGACCCACCATCGCTCCCAGCAGCCTTCAAGAGTTCCCCCGGGTTCCCGTCCGAGGTGAACGGCCCCGAGAACCAGCCGACCGTGGCAACCGGTGGCCCGCCGGCAGGACCCTCGGCACCAGGCGCCCTGACACGGCTCCGAAACTGGGTATCCCTCCACCGGGCACCCATCGTGATGGTCGCCCTCGCCATCATCATCCCGGAGGTACTCACGGGGTCGACCCCCGTCCTGAACCTTATCGATCCTATCGCGCTCGCCGGACTGCTCGGGCTCTACGGGGCCGGGGTCCTCCTCATCCGCGACCTTTCGATCCGATGGGGCAAGGGATGGTCCGCCATCCTTCCCCTGGGCCTCGCCTACGGCATCGCGGAAGAGGGGATCGCCACGAAGACGATGGTCTACCCGCATAGCGGTGCGGCCGGTCACCTTGCGACGTACGGCCACTTCCTCGGGGTCAGCTGGAACTTTGCCGTCGTCATCGACATCTTCCATGCGGTGTACAGCATCGCCCTGCCGATCCTGATCGTCGGCCTTCTCTACCCCGGGACCCGAGGACAACGGTGGTTGTCCGACCGGGGGCTCGCGGGGACCTTCCTCATCCTGGCGGCGACGGTCACATTCGGGTTCTTCGGCTTCGTGCCGCAGTACTTCGAAGGATGGGCGGTCCTCGGCTTCCTGCTCGTCACCCTCGCGGCCTTCGTGGGGGTGGCCCGCTATTGTCCTGCCGATTGGGTAAGGCCGCGCACGGAACTTCCTCAGCGCTCCCCGGCCTGGTTCCTCGGTCTCGGAATCGCCTTTGCCGCCGGTTGGTTCTTCTTCTACCTCCCCGCACCCTATCTCCTCTCGGTACCGGTGCTATCGATCCTTGGGGAGATCGCTACCGCGGCGGGAGTTTTCTATCTCGCCCGGAAACACCTGGGTCGCTCGGCGAACTCCCTGCATTGCGTCTACTTTGCCGCCGGGATCCTTTCGTGGTACATCCCGTGGGACGTGGTCATCGGTCTATTCTTAGGGGACTATCTGGTCGTGTTCTTCCTTGTGGCTATCTACGTCGTCCTTTATCGCTTGAAGGGGCGATACTCACAGGTTGCGCCTACCACGACACCCGGGGTCTGAACCGATCCCTCGGTTTCCGGGGATCGACCCGGGCAAACTTAGATAGCGAGCCGCTCTCGAAGGGACCATGCCCGTCACGCAACAGATCACACTACGAATGACCCAGAAGGAGAAGTACCGGTTCGAAGTGGATTGGAGCCTTCCGACGGCCGAGCACGGAATCATCGATGAACCACCGCCCTTGGGAAAGGGGGAGGGGCCGAACGCCTCCCGACTGGTCGCCGCTGCGGTCGCCCACTGCCTTTCTTCCAGCCTGTTGTACTGCCTCGAACGGTCGCATGCCCCGTCCGAGGGCATCGAAGTGACGGCTCTCGCCGAGGTCGCGCGTAACGAGCGCGGACGTTGGCGGCTCTCCCGCGTGAGCGTGACCCTCGATCCACAGATCCCCGCCGAGCACAAGGAAGCCTTCGAGCGATGCAAGGGTCTTTTCGAGGATTATTGCGTCGTGACCGAAGCCATCCGCCAAGGAGTCCCGGTCGATGTGAAGTGGGCGGACGCATCACAGCCCAAGAGTTAGTTCCGGTCTCGCGTACTCCACCGGATGACCCGGATCCCGGGGTACATCTGCACGCCAGGCAGATTCCGTTGGCGAGGTTCTCCATCCTGCAACCATTGGGCAAGGCTACTTACGCAACAAGAAGAATGAATGATATCGAGGGAGCTCTTGTGCTTTCCGTGCGAGTTGCGGGTCATCTATCATCTTTGGCTCAAGAGGACCCTTGAAGAGAACCAAGGAGGTAAGAGCGAGGGGGGAAGCGAGCGCTCGGTGATTGCCATGGAATTCTCCGCGTAGCTCGAACGACAGGTCCGGGCACTCGAGGCAGGGCCCCGAGAATAATGATATCATATTGGTGACGGCCATTCGCTTGACCGGGTGGGCCCGGGAGGCGACAGGTTCCGACACCTCCCTTTCCAGCACTAATGAGACTTTCGGGCTGCGATGATTGTTCACTGGAGAAGCCGGAGGAATTCGGCTGCGAGCTGAAAAGCTCGTTGAGTGTTGGTCGCTCTTACCGCACCGTCACCGCCAAGGAACTCCGAATACCAGATCGGACCCTCTGAGCGTTCATTCCTGAACTTCTCAGCGACGACCCGGAGAGCCTCCCCCACCAGGGGTTCGTTCGCGAAGGGCTTGACGAGCCGAGCGAGCTCAGAGATACCATTCCCGTAGTCATCCAGGACAGAGACGATGTCGTAGGCATCCTTGTGCTTGTATCGTTCTCCCAGGGCGATTCCCTTCGTTCCGAGGCACCCGACAACGTCGAGCATCAAGAATTCCACCGTGGTTTCGGCTCCGCCCGGAAGGGTCCCCGAGAGTCTGCGGACTTCCTGGTGGGTCAGGGCCAGTTCTGCTCCCCTCATGGTCCGTGCTTGCAGATCTGGCTGAATGAGCCTGTGTCGGTGTTTCTTCCCGGGTCCCTCCATCTCCGGGGACAGAAAATCCACTTGGATGTCTCTGGAAGCTCCATCTGCACAGGGAACCGTTCGGAGAAAGCTGAACCGCTTTCCTTCTATCACTTTCCACCCAATGTCGGCAATCGTCTCGACAATCGTTCGGTACTCATCCTCCCCTATCCTGTCAGGGTCTACCACCAGATCGATGTCGATTGAGCCAACATGGGTGAAGGGATTCTTCGGCCTCAGATGATTCTCGATCAAGAGGTACGGGACCCATCCACCCACCAAGACTAGAGCCCCCGAATAGGGCTTGAGTGCACGGGCCAGCTCCAAGAGAGCCGACCTTGATGCCTGAGTGAGCTGAGAGTTGAAGTCGGCTACGAACCGCGGGTTCATGAGATTCCCGGCAACTTGATGGCCTTCTCGAAGAGGGCCTCAGCCTGTTCCCTCCCCCGCGCGGGGTTGTTGTAAAGGTCTACGAAGAGCTGCACATCGCTAACCACCCGGGAGCCACGGACTTCCCTTGCACCGGCGAAGACCCCCTCGTCGTACGGGTCCAAAATGACCACATTGGCACCGCTGGAGACGGGTCGCAGGTCCATCTCCCTGACCAACTGCTCTTTCCCGCTCCGTAGGTAGAACGAGACGTCAGCGTACCGAACGAAGGGCGCGACCAACGACGCCCCAGCCATTCCGGTAAGGGCGTACTCCAATCCGAGACGCTGGGCGGTCTCACTGACCCTGGCGATGATCCGGTCTGCCGTCTTGTCAAAGGAGAAGTAGTAGCTCATTGGACTTTTCTCCCAGGTCCAGTTCTTCGCCCAGTCTCGCAGAAGGCGGTTAGGCTCCACCAAGAGGACCTTCCGATCCTTTCCTCGGGTCACGAAGCCCTTCATGTCCAGGAGGTCGACAACGAGGTACACCCCGGCCGGGCTCATCCGGCATTCCTTGGCAAGTTTCGTAATCGTCGTCGGCTGTCCGGACTGCTGGAGGAGGGTTCGGAGAACGCGGGTGGCCTTGGGGGAGAAGAGGGTCCTCAAGCTTCTCTTCTCTAGCGTTCGGCCCTCTGACCCTACTATGTCCACCAGCACGGAGCCGAACTGAAGGTAGGCATCCCCCACGAGGTCCACGTACCCGACTCCCTCCGTTTTGCATATCTCTCGCGAGCGCGCGCTGAGATAGGGGGCCAAAAGGACAGGGTAGGCTCGTGGCCGGATCCGTACCACCCTTCGGAGCTGCATGATAGCCAGCTCTACCATTCTGGGTTCTCCCAAGGACTTCACCTCAAAGACGAGCTCTTGGATCTTCCCTCCCACCTTTGCGTTGGCCACGGCATCAACCTTAAGGCCCGGTCCCAGCGTGACTTCCCGTCGAATGCCCTCGAACTGAAGGGAGGGGATCACCCTCGGAATCCCTTCGAGGATCCTGCGGGCTGTCTCCGCCTCGGTGACTGGAAGTCCTTCACTGGAAGACATGTTTTTAGCAACTGCTAAATATGTCATTTATACTAAAAGGTTTTGGTCGTATCCTGCCCCATGTTGAGTGCACACATATTGTTGGAATGCTCCCGGCGGGATTTGAACCCGCGTCAGAGGCTCGAGAGGCCTCTATCCTTGACCACTAGACTACGGGAGCAAGCGGGCATCGTCAAGGGTCAAGGTGCGGAGCTTTGGGTTCTATTTAATCTGGAGCGGCCGGGCACCCAGGAGCCGGTTGACGGCCGCCGCCCCTATCTGCCCCATGATCGCGGTCACCCGTACGACCTCGGACCGTTCCCCACGGATGCGGGTGCCGAAGGTGAATTCCCGCGGCTCGTGCAATCCCGCCCGGAACGCCTCGAGGATGCTGTGATGCGTCCGGAGGGAGAGGTTCGATCCCCCTTCCATGTGGAGGAGCACCGGACCCGGGGACACGATCTCGAAGTCGAGGAAGCTCTCCTCGATGGCCTGGTGCACGAGCGCCTCGGGGTCGCTGTAGTGCCCTTCCGCCACCATGAGGGTGGAAATCCCCGCCTCCTCGATGAGGCGGCGCACGTGCCCGAGGTCGACATTGATCTCCGAAGGGTGGTCCACCATGTCGACAACGCTCTGGACGAGCTCCTTGAGATACGTGCTCCGCATCCGCAGCACTTCGCGGAAGGGCTCGGATTCGAACCGGCGCAGCTTCTCGTTCGAGAGCACGAGGAGCATCCCGCCGAGGGCAATCAGTTCCTGGAGCGCCCCGCGGGAGTTTTCCCGCCGCTGGGTGTTCGTTTGGAGCTCCACCTCGAAGGGAAGGATGGCCACCGGGACGCACAGGGCATCCACCGAGCGGCATATCCCGGTCACGTAGGGGAGGAGGGCGCTCCCGGTGCCCCCGCCCATCCCCGCGATCACGAACACGAGGTGGTATTTCCGCAGGAGTCCCTTGAGCTTCTCCTCCTCGCCTTCCATGGCCATTCGGACGCGGGCCCGATCCCCTCCCCCGCCGCGGCCGTGGAGCTCGGCCTCGCCCACCAGCATCCGGTTGCGCACCTTGAGTCCCTTGAGATGGACGCTGTCGGTGTTGACGGCTAGGAGATCGATGGATCCCGGGAGGTCGGAGGATTCGAGGTCCGCGATGATGTCGCCGCCAGCCCCTCCCAGGCCGATCACGAGGATCCTCGGCCGCTCAGCCAACCGCTCGATCGCCTCGTCCTGCGCGGTCCACATGGATGGAACCCCGCTCACGGTGTGGCCGAATCTGATTCTTCCGTGTCGCCGCGCTGGGCATACATTCGGGAGCGCACGTACTCGCGGACGGCCGATCGGATCGCGTCATCCACCGAGACCGAACCCCCGCCTTGGACGAGCTCCTCGAGGCGGGTGTTGTCCTGCCGGGAGAGGTCCACGACGACCTTGCGGATGTTGGGAGGCGCCATCTTGATCTCGACATACTTTATCAGACTCTCCCGGATCGTGTCGGAGATCGTGGGATGTCCCTCCATCTCCTGGATCTGCTTGAGCTTCGAGAGAAGCTCCTGGGGTATCCTCACGGTCACCCGGTCTGACTCCTCGGTCATGATGTCTGACGATTTTGCCGTTTTCGTCAGACAGAACATTCCCCCGGAGGCTCTTAAGCTCTCCGATGGACTGGAAAGGCAGGGTATAGACGGCCGTGGCCCGATCCCTTTCGGTTTTAGTCCTCGCTTTTACAGGTTTCCTCGAGGCGTACGGAAGCCCTGTCCGGAGTCCGGTGGGTATATACCGGCGGTGCTTTCTCTCCGTCAATGGGGCAGTACCGGGCCAACACCATGGAGGACAGAAGGATCCGGCGCCTGCGAGAAGGGGAATGGGAATCGTTCCGAGCCCTGCGCCTCGAGGCGCTCCGTACCGACCCCCGTTCCTTCGGGAGCAGCTACGAACGGGAGTCGGCATACCCTGTCGAGAAGTGGAAGGGATGGGCCGATGGGGGCGCCACCGGACAGGACCAGGCCACCTTCGTGGCGGAGGAGCCATCCGGGCGGTGGATCGGCATGGTCGGCGTTTTTGCGCATGAGCAACGACCTCACATCTGGGGAATGTGGGTCCACCCTGCGCACCGGCGTCGCGGCGTAGGCGGGGCCCTGTTGAGCGCCTGCCTTCGTTGGATCGACGCCGCCTTCCCACCGGGGGAGACCCTGCTCGAGGTGAATCCCGAAGTGGAGGCTGCGGTCCGGACGTACCAGAACGCCGGGTTCGAGTTCAACGGAGTCACCATGCCCCTCGGACACTGGGAACCCAAGTCCCTGGCGCGCCAAATGGTCCGGAAACCTTAGCAAAGAGGGCCCGCATCTCCCCGCAGGGGCCCTCACCTCTCGCCGGAACATCACCGGAGCGGGACTGGAAAGGAAAGCATTATCTCTTAGGAGACTAAGTGCCCCCCCGGGGGAAAGCGGGGGGGAACATGCCGCCTATGGAGAAGAGTCCGGAGAGCCTGATCGAGCGATTGAATGCCGACAATGTGCGATGGATCGACCTGCAGTTCGTCGACCTCACGGGATTGCTGCAGCACGTCACCATTCCCGCCCATTCGCTCGAGACCCGGCACTTCACCGAAGGGATCCCGAAGCTCGACGGAAGTTCGATCCGCGGGTTCACGGAGATCCATGAATCCGACATGCGGTTGTCTCCGGACGTCACCACCCTTCGTCCGCTCCCCTGGTACGATCCCCCGCACAAGACCTACCGTCTGATCTGCAACATCTGGGAAGGATATCGGCACGAGCGGTTCTCCCGCGATCCCCGCTATGCCGCCGAGCGGGCGGTCGAATCCGCCAAGGAGCAGGGGTTCGACACCTCATACTGGGGGCCTGAGCTCGAATTCTTCGTCTTTGACCGGGTCCAGATCGATCCCTCGCCGCTGGGAGCCTCCCAGCCGGGCCAGGGAAGTGGATACCACATCCAGTCCGCCGAGGCGCCGTGGACCCGGGGAGAGTTCAACCTGCTTCCCTTCGCCCTGAAAGGGGGGTACTACTCGGCCCCGCCGCGGGACGCCCTCGCCGACCTCCGCAACGAGATCTGCCGCGTGCTCGAGGACTACTTCGAGGTCTCGGTGGAAGCGCACCACCACGAGGTGGCCACCGCCGGGCAGTGCGAGATCAACATCCGCTATTCCGAACTGCTCGATATGGCGGACCAGATCACGACGATGAAGATGGCGATCAAGCGGACCGCCCTCCTCTACAATCGGGTCGCGACGTTCATGCCGAAGCCGCTCTATGGCGACAACGGCTCGGGCATGCACACCCACCAGAGCCTTTGGAAGGACGGGAAGAACACCTTCTACGACCCGAACGAGCCGTACGCCGAGGTCTCCCAGACGTGCCGGTACTACATCGGAGGGCTCATGGAACACTCCCAAGCCCTCACGGCGATCACGAACCCCACCACGAACTCCTACCGGCGCCTGGTCCCCGGGTACGAGGCCCCCGTGTTCATCGCCTGGGCCCGCGGGAACCGGTCCGCCAACTGCCGTGTCCCGGTCTACGAGAAGACGGTCGAGAAGGCGAAGCGCGTCGAGTTCCGTACCCCGGACCCCTCCTGCAACATCTATCTTGCGCTCGCCGCGATGCAAGCCGCTGGCCTCGACGGGATCAAGCGCAAGCTCGACCCTGGCAACCCCGTGGATGAGGACATCTACCGGCTCACCGTGAAGCAGCGCCGGGACCTCGGGATCCGGGAGCTCCCGGGCTCGCTCAAGGCATCGCTGGACTACCTCGAGTCGGACCACGATTTCCTCGGCCGGATCTTCCCGAAGGACCTGCTCGAGCATTACGTCGATCTCAAGCGGAAGGAAGCCCTCGAGGTCACCCTCCGCCCCACACCGCTCGAGTTCTCGATGTACCTCGACGTGTAGCGACGTTCCGGAGCAGGGAGCATGGGGAAGAAGGCGACAGCCCCGAAGCGCATGCTCCGGCGACCCGCCACGAAGAAGCGCGCCGTTCGCCAGACTCGCAAGGCACCGCCCAAGGGGACGCTCCTCTTCTTCCACGCCTGCGACGACGATGGCCCGGTGCGCCGGATCGCCACACGCCTGCTGGAGTCGGGCCACGACCTCCGCCTCATGGGCGACAGCCGCGCCCATGGGGGGCGGCGCACGGCCCTGCCTCACCCGGCCCGGGCGATCATCTACTGGTCCCGGGCCTCGAGCGCCCAGGACCGGATCCGGGAGGCGGTCTCCCGTCTCAGGAAGGAGGGGGTCCCTCAGTGCACGGTCATCCTGGAGGATTCTTCCGGGGAATCGGTCACCAGCCGGGTGCCGGCATATATTCGGGTGGATGAGAGCGCGGACCACACCACCGGTTGGATGGTCGAGAACTGGAACGACGTCCTCAAGCTTGTCCTGGACTTCGCTTCCGGCGCTTCCCGCTGGGCCAAGATATCCGGAGACCCGCTCTGAAACGGGCCCGGAGCGGGGCGCAGTCCCCGGTCCTTCACCCCGGGGCGGTGACCTTCGTGGGAAGGGCGATCCATCGTAGCGAAAAAGAGTTGAGGAGCACCGTGGTCGATGAGAGCCCCATGGCGAGGGCCCCGGCGAGGGGAAGGGTGTCGTAGATGCCGAACCCGAACAGGGGCACGAGGATCCCCGCGGCGATCGGAAGGAGGACGGAATTGTACCCGAGGGCCCAGAAGAGGTTGCCGCGGGCCTTGCCCACGGTCCGGCGGGCGACGCGCAGCGCCAGGGCCACTCCCCGGAAGTCGGTCCGCATGAGGATTACCCCGCCCGCTTCGCGGGCCACCTCGGTTCCCGCCCCGATGGCGATCCCCACTTCCGCCGCCATGAGCGCCGGTGCATCGTTGATCCCGTCCCCGACATAGGCCACATGCCTACCGGCCTTCTGGGCATCCTCGAGATAGCGCAGCTTCGCGGCGGGATCGAGCGCGGCGTGGTACTCGGTGATCCCGACCTCAGTGGCCACGCGCCGGGCCGCCCGTTCGTGGTCCCCGGTGAGCATGACGACCGAGATGCCGTCCGCCTTCAGTGCGGCCACCGCCTCCTTCACCCCGGGGGCGGGGGGGTCGAAGAACCCGAGCAGTCCGAGGGGCTCCCCACCCCTCTCGACGAGCGACCAGGCCTTCCCCTCTTCAGACAGGCGATCGGCCTCCGTGCGGAGCCCGGCTCGGGAAAGGGCCTCGGCATTGGCCGAGCGTCCCGAGCGGATGGAGACGGAAGTCCCTTCCACGTTCCCCTGAAGTCCCTCACCGGGGACGGCCGTGAAACCTTCCACCTTCGGTATCGGGACCCTTTCCTTCTTCGCCCGTTCGACGACCGCGTGGGACAGCGGATGCTCGGAAGCTTCTTCCACGGCGGCAGCCATCGAAAGGAGCTCCGGTGCGGAGCGCCCCGTGGCCGGCACCACGTCGGTAAGTTCCGGATGGCCCACCGTGAGGGTGCCGGTCTTGTCTGTCAGGACGGCATCGATGCGGGAGGCCTTCTCGATGGTGTCGCTTCCCTTGAAGAGGATCCCCTCCTTCGCGGCCCGTCCCGTGCCCATGACGATGGCGGCCGGGGTCGCCAGGCCGAAGGCGCACGGGCACGCCGTGATGGACACCGTCACGAAGACGAGGAGCGCGATGTTGAAGGGGGCGGCGCCGAAGAGGGCCCATCCGATCGCCGCCAGGACCGCCAGGCCGAGCACCACGGGGACGAAGTACGATGCGATGCGGTCCGCGAGCTGCTGGATGGGCACCCGGCTTGATTCGGCCGCGGCGAGAAGGGTGCCGATCTGGGAGACCGTGGTGTCCTCCCCCACCTTCGTCGCCTCCACGAGGAGACGCCCCCGACCGTTCACGGTCCCCGCGAGGACCCGGTCGCCGGGAGCCTTGTCGACGGGGAGGCTCTCCCCCGTGATGAGCGCCTCGCTGATCTCGGACTGGCCCTCCCGCACCACCCCATCGGCAGCGATCTTACCTCCCGGCTTCACGACGAGGTGATCCCCTGTGACGACCTCGCCCGCAGGGATCTCCACTTCCTGCCCATTCCGGACCACGAGACACGTGGTGGGGAGGAGGGTCTGCAGTTCCCGCAAGGCACCCCGGGCCCTCTCCCGCGTCAGGTGCTCAAGGTAACTCCCGGTCAGGATCAGCGTGACGATGAACGCCGACGCGTCGAAGTAGTAGATCGCAGGCAGGGCGGAGGGGACCCAGAGCGCCACCGCACTGTAGACGTACGCCACCGTGGTACCCACCGCGATGAGGACGTCCATGTTAGCGATGCGGCTCCGGAGGGCATCCCAGGTGCCGCGGTAGAAGGGGAGGCCGGGATAGAATTGGACGATCGTGGCGAGCCCGAAGGCGGCGTAGGCCCAGTCCTCCGGATGCCAGAGGTAGGTGAGGAGGAGCGTGGTGATCGACAAGGGCCAGGCCACGACTAGCTTCCATCGCAGGGACCGGAGCTCCCGCTCGGGCTCCGCGAACGTGGCCATGCAGGTCGCGTTGCAAAAGTAGTACGTGCGGTTGTCGCGGAAGAGCTTGAGCTCCGCTGTCGCCTCATCCACGTGCATCCCGCACACGGGGTCGGTCGCCACGGACCGAACCAGGGCCTAGTGCTTGGCCTGCTTCGCCTCGAACGCCTTCTGGCAGCTCGCGGCGCAGAAGTAGACCGTGACACCCTGATAGGTGCCTTTGAATTTCGCCTTCTCGGTATCGACCATCATCCCGCAGACGGGGTCCTTGACCTTTGCCATACCTTCAGTTCACCGTACGGAGCAGGGTCTGTGGAGGATAAAAGCCCCCTCCTTGCCATGGCAACGGCCGGCCCGTGCTTCCGGGGGCCCCCGGGTTTAAAGGCGCCAACTTGGGCCGCCGTACCCTTCCGGAAGGGTCGGTGGCACCGGGCCTCCAAGAGGGTCCGGGCGCGCCGTGGGTTGGCGCCCCGCCTTGTGACTGAGATACGCATCGATGGCGTTGGCGGAGCGGGTGCCCGCCCCCATCGCATAGACCACGGACCGGCCTCCGCAAGCGAAGATCCCTTCCACGTCGGTCATCCAGTCCTCCTTGCCCCCCTCGGCCCATCCGTGCGGGGAGACCTTCAGGCCGAGCTCCTTCGGCATCGCCTGGATCTCCGCCTTCTCACCGGCAGCGATGATGACCGTGTCGCAAGGGATCGTCTCCTCGGATCCGGGGACCGGGACGACCTGCCGGCGACCATTCGCATCGGGTGGGCCAAGCATCGTCTTCTGGAGGACGATCCCTTCCACCTGCTCCGTCCCGAGGATCTTCACCGGGGCCCGGTTGTACAGGAACTTTACCCCTTCGAACTCGGCGTCCTCGAGCTCTTCAACGCCCGCGGGCATGTCCTTCTCCCCCCGGCGGTAGGCCACGGCCACGTTCCCCGGGGTCGAGAGCCGGAGGCTCGAGCGGGCCGCGTCCATGGCCACATCCCCTCCGCCGACGACGACGACCCGGCGCCCCTTGCGCCCCAGGAGGCCGCCCTCCCCCGTGTTCATGGCGAGCAGGAAGGGAAGTGCGTAGAAGACCCCGGGGAGGTGCTCACCCTCGATCCCCAGGGTCCGGGGGTCCCAGGCCCCGAGGGCGAGCAGGACCGCCGCATATCCCTCCTTGAGCAGGCTTTCAGGCGTGAAGTCCTCCCCGGCCCGCTTTCCGAGCTCGAAGTGGATCCCGAGGTTGACAAAGCGCTCAAGGTCCCGCTCGAACTCGTACCCTTGAAGGTGATACTTTGGTATCGTATCCATCTGGCCGCCCAGGATCGTCTTCTCCTCGAAAACGGTCACCGGATACCCCTTGATCGCAAGCTCCCAGGCGGCCATGATGCCGGCCGGACCCCCTCCGACCACGGCCACCTTCTCCTCCTTGCGTGGTGCGGTCACGACATAGGGAAGGTCGGACTTCCCGTACTCGAGGGCGGCTCGCTTCAGGTGCCGGATCGCGATCGGGCTCCCCCGGTCGGCCATCACGCAATCCTCCTCGCAGTAGTGATAGCAGGTCTTGCAGAGCACCGTGGCGAGCGGATTGTCACGGACCGTGAGCTTGGCGGCCGCATCGAAGTCGCGGTTGGCGATGTGGTGGATGTACCCCCGGCAGTCCTGGGTGATCGGGCAGGCCTGCACACAGAAGGGCATCGCACATTGGAGGCATCGCTGCGCCTCGATGACCGCTTCGTCCTCGGTGAAGGGCTCGAGGACCTCCACGAAGCCTTGGTCCCGGGCTTCCCGAGACTCCTCGCGGATGGGGGTACGGATGTAACGGCCGGTCATGATACGAACTACGACGTGTGCAACCGCCCCGGCCGCATAAGTCTTGGGGGGCTCCGGGGTCCGAAACGCGCCCTCGCCGCTGTCCGGGTGGACTTGGGGAGGTGCCCGCTTAAATAAGCCCGGCCCGTGAACCGTCCCCAGGTCGAGATGACGGGCGAGCTCATCATCGAGGGCAAGAAGGTCTGGAAGATCTATGAGTCCGAGGCCGGCCCCGTCGAGGCCCTGCGCGGGATCGACGTCCACATCACCAAGGGGGAGATGGTGGCCATCATGGGCCCTTCGGGCTGCGGAAAGACGACATTCCTCAATTGCTTCTCCGGGCTCGACGATGTGACGAAGGGCACCGTCCGGGTCGAGGGGACCGACATCCACGCGATGAACGACAACAAGAAGAGCGAGTACCGGGCCCGCCGGATGGGGTTCGTCTTCCAATCCTACAACCTCCTCCCCGTGCTTTCCGCCGTGGAGAACGTCGAACTGCCGCTTCTGGTCTCGGGGGTCCCCCCCAAGGCGGCGCGGGCGCGGGCCCTGCGCTGGCTCGAGGAACTGGGCCTCAAAGGGCGGGAGCGCCACCGCCCGCTCGCCCTTTCCGGCGGTCAGCAGCAGCGCGTGACGCTCGCCCGGGCCCTCGTCGGAGACCCGGCGATCGTCTGGGCCGATGAGCCCACGGGCAACCTCGACGGCGAGAACTCCCGCCAGGTCATGGAGCTCCTCCGGGGCCTCAACAAGGCCCACGACCAGACCTTCATCGTCGTCACCCACGACGCCGAGGTAGCGAAGTCCTGCGACCGGGTCCTGCGGATGCGCGACGGTAACCTCCTTCCCCCCGGATGATGGACGCCATCCACGTTTTCCACCTCGGGGCCCGGGGAGTGGCCGACCTCTTCACCTCCCCGACGGGGCTCCTCCTCGTCCTCCTTGCCATCGTACTCCTCTTCTCCGCCATCCTCGCGCTCCGGGACCGCATCACCCTGAAGATCGGCTTCCGAAATTTTGTCCGGGGACGACGACGGACGATCGTCCTCCTCCTCGGGCTCCTGGTCGGGACCGCCATCATCTCCTCGAGCCTCGTGGTCGGCGACACCGTGGCCTCCCTCTCCACCCACTTCGTCTACATCACCGACGGTAACGTCCACGAGGCGGTCTATGCCTCACAGGCGGGCGGTTACGCACCGCTCCCCCTGAGCTTCTTCACGGACCTTAACCGCTCCCTCGAAGGTCAGCCCCACGTTGCGGGCGTCTCCCCGCTCCTGATCTCCATCGGCACCCTCTCGGGCCTCGATCATGAGAGCGGGATCCCGCAGACCGGGATGAACCTCATCGGCACGGATGGCAACTCGAGCGGAGCGCTCGGCCCCTTCACCACGACCTCCGGGGGGCGATTGTCTGGTCCCGCCCCGGGCACCGTGCTGCTCGACCCGACGGCGGCACAGGCGCTGGATGCCCACACCGGGGACCACCTGCTCCTCTCCCTCGGCCCCCGGGCCGAGACCAATGTCACCGTCCTCGGCCTAGTCCAGGCCGATGCCCGGGGCGGCTTCCAAGATAACGGCGAGGGAGATGTCTTCCTCTCCCTGGCCGATGCGCAGGCCCTCACCGGGGCCCTAGGCAGCGTCAACTACATCGCCGTGACGAACTCGGGCGGGGCGCAGGGGGGCATCCAGTACACCTCGACTGTGATGTCGGCGATCGACACGGCGCTCCCTTCGATTGAGGCGGGATTCCCGAACGGCACCCTCCCGTCCGGGATCGCCGACCACAACGTCCTCCAAGACGATGTGAGCTCGGCCGAGAATTCCGCCTCGCAGCTCACCACCCTCTTCCTCGTGATCGGGCTGTTCTCCATCGTTTCGGGCAGCATCCTCGTGGTGGGCATCTTCGTCCTCCTCTCCGAGGAACGGCGGGGGCAGATGGGGGTGGCCCGCGCCGTCGGCATGACCCGGTGGCAGCTCATAAAGTCCTACTATTTCGAGGGCCTCGCCTACTCGTTGGGATCGGCCCTGCTCGGCACGTTCCTCGGCGTCGGGGTCGCGTTCCTGCTCGTCCTCGTTCTTGTGAACCTGGTGGCCCCCAGCACCTCCTCCCAGGCGGTACTGGCCTCGTTCACCGTCCTCCCCTCTTCCCTGCTCACCGCCTATGTGACGGGGTTCCTCCTGACGCTCACGACCGTGGTCTTCACGGTCGCCTACGTGAGCCGCCTCAACATCGTCCGGGCGATCCGCAGCCTGCCCGAACCGCCCCTCTCCCGCCGTTCCTACCTCCGGATCGGCATCCTCGGGGCGGGGATCCTCGCCATCGGACTTTTGCTCGTCCGGTTCGGGCTCCCGACCTCCCAGGACATCGGCTACGTGGAGCTGGGCAGTTCGATCGCCATCCTCGGTGCCGGCTTGTTGGCGGCGGCGTTCGTGCCCAACCGTTACGCCTTCTCCGCCGTCGGGGTCCTGCTCATCGTGTTCTGGGGCTACTACCCGCTCCGGGAGCGGCTCTTCGGTACCGGGCATCCCGGCTCCATCTTCGTGCTCTTCGTGGAGGGGATCTTCCTCATCCTCGCCGCCATCCTCGTCTACCTCTTCAACGCGGACCTGGTGATGCAGGGTCTGAGCCGGCTCCTTAGCCGGAAGCCCCGCCAAGTCCCCGTGGTCATGGTCGCCTTCTCCTATCCCTACCACAAGCCCTTCCGCACCGCCATGACCCTCTCCATCTTCGCCATGGTCCTCTTCACGATCGTCGCGATCGCCTCGATCGGGAGCGGCATCTCGGCGAACCTGGAGGGGACCATGACCGCCCAGTCCGGGGGGTTCACCATGGCGGGGTTCTCGGACACCCCGATCGGGAACCTGCCCGGGACGATCCACAACAATTCGACCCTGGCGCCCGAGATCGGAACGGCGGTCGCCTTCCTTTCGGCGCACGGCGCGGTCGAGATGGCCTCCAAGAAGGGTCCGGTCGGGTTCTCCTCCCAGATCGCCGCGGCTCCGCTCGGCGTGCCCTCGTGGGAGGACTTCTACAGCGCCAACCAGTACAACTTCACCGCGACCGAATCGGGCATGTCCGCGGCCCAGGTCTGGCGGACCCTGGAGACCAACGCTTCCGTCGCCGTGGTCTCGGGCGACTTTGGCGCCGCCGGGGACTTCTCCTTCGGCCCCTCCCGCCCCGCCGTCACGCTGGGGACCGTGCTCAACATCACCGTGCCGGGAGCGCAAGCGGTCCTCCCCGTCCACGTGATCGGGATCCTGTCGGAGACGATCCTCTCCGTCATCCTCATCAATCCCGGTAGCATGGAATCCACCCTCGGGACGAACCAGAGCGCGCTCTTCCTCGTCACGACCGCCCCCGGAGCGGACCCCCAGCACGTCATCTACGACCTCAAACGCGCGTTCCTGCCCTATGGCCTTCAGCTCATCGACTTCCAGCAGACCCTGGATTCCTCCCTCCAGTTCCTGCTCTCGTTCCTCGACCTGCTCGAGATCTTCGTGGCCCTCGGGCTCATCGTCGGCATCGCGGCGATCGGCATCCTCGCCCTCCGGGCGATCGTGGAACGGCGGAGCGAGATCGGCATGATCCGGGCGATGGGCTTCCGCCGTCGCCAGGTCCTCATCGCCTTCCTCACGGAGTACAGCTTCCTTTCGCTGCTCGGTATTGCGATCGGCACGGCCCTGGGACTTCTCCTCACCTACACCCTCTCGCAGTCCGTGGGGGGCTTCCTCTCTTTCTCGGTGCCGTGGGTGAGCCTCGCCCTCATCGTCGGGCTGAGCTATGGCCTGACCCTCCTCGCCACGGGCGGGCCCTCGTACCGGGGCTCGAGGATCCCGCCCGCAGAAGCCCTTCGCTATTCGGAGTGAGTCCCCCGCGCAAATGTAAAGGGGGATGACGCGTGGCCAAGGCATGCCCGAACGCGATGTGCGTATCCCGACCGGTGACCGAGAGCTCGATTGCTTCCTCGCCTTTCCCGAGGGTGTGGCGGGGCGACGCCCGGCCGTGGTGATCATCCATGAGATCTTCGGTGTCGATGCCCACATCCGGCAGGTGGCCCGGCGATTCGCCGCGGAGGGGTATGTGGCCGCGGCGCCGAACCTCTTCACCGGGGAGATCCAGCAGGTCCTTACCCCGCAGAACATCGGGCTCGCCATGCAGGCCTTTGCCCAAGCCCCACCGGAACTGCGCCGGAATCCGGAGCGGATGCGGGAGTTCGCCGAGAGCCAACCGCCCGAGCGCCGGCCGGTCCTCGCGGTCCTCGGCCGGATCACGAACCCGGTGCAGCAAGGAGCCTTCGCTCACGACCTCCGTTCGGTGACGCAGTACCTGCGGACGCTGCCCGAGGTGGACCCGGCCCGGGTCGGTTCCGTCGGGTTCTGCTTCGGAGGGGCGATGACGGCGCGCCTTGCTACCGTCGACCCGGACCTCCGGGCGGCGGTCATCTTCTACGGGCAGAACCCCCCGCTCGATGAGGTGCCCCGGATCCGGGCTTCCGTCCTCGGGCTCTATGGCGGCGAGGACCACGGGATCACCGACACGGTGCCCGAGTTCGAAGCGGCGATGAAGAAGGCCGGGCAAAGGTTCCGCTACCATGTCTACCCCGGGGCGAAGCACGCCTTCTTCAATGACACCCGGCCGCAGGTCTACCACAGGGAATCCGCCGAGGACGCTTGGAAGCGGGTGCTCGGGTTCTACGCAACGGACCTGAAGGCCTAGGGCCGCCCCCTTCAGGTTATCTATGGGTTGACGCTTCCCCAGGGCGAACATCCATGAGCGCGAGCGCGGAAAAGAGTGGCCCCGGCCTCCTCATCGGGGGCGAGCGCCGTCCGGCCCGGTCCGGCCGTTTCTCTGCGGTCCTCGACCCGGCCACGAACCGGCCGATCACAACCGTCCCTTCGGGGGGCAAGGACGACGTGGACGACGCCGTCGAGGCGGCCCGGAAAGCCTTCGAATCCCCCGATTGGCGCGGTATGGACCCCGCTAAGCGTGGTCGGATCCTGCTGGCCATCGGCCAGCAGGTCCGGGACCATGCCGATGAGCTCGCGCGTATCGAATCGCAGAACGTGGGAAAGCCGCTCAAGGAGGCTAAGGTGGACATCAGCTTCGTCTCCCGCGGCTTCGAGTATTTCGCGGGATTGGCCGACAAGATCCAGGGCTACACGATCCCTGTCCCCGGCGCCCGCTTCGACTACACCCTGCGGGAACCCCTCGGGGTCACCGCCCACATCGCCCCCTGGAACTATCCGCTCCTTCTCGCCTGCCGGGGCATCGCCCCGGCGCTGGCGGCCGGCAATACAGTGGTCCTCAAGCCGGCCACCTTGACACCGCTCTCCTCGCTCCGTTTCGGGGAGCTTGTGGCCGCCGCCGGTCTTCCGCCGGGGGTCCTCAACGTGGTCACCGGACCGGGTCGGGAGGTCGGTGAAGCCCTCGCCCGCCATCCCGGGGTCGACAGCGTGACCTTCACCGGATCGACCGAGACGGGGAAGGAACTCCTGAAGGCGGTCGCCGACCGCGTGGTCCCCGCCACCATGGAGCTCGGCGGGAAGAACACCCAGATCGTCCTTCCGGACGCCCGGCTGGACCGGGCCCTCACCGGCATCCTGTATGGGGCCTTCCAGAACTCGGGCCAGATGTGCTGGGCCGGCTCCCGGGTCGTCGTTCACGAGGAGGTCGCGCCCACGCTCCTTGCGAAGCTGAAGGAGAAGGCTGCGAGCCTCCGCCTCGGCCCCGGCCTGAACGAGGGGACCCAGATGGGACCCCTGGTCTCCCGGGATCACATGCAGAACGTCCTCTCTGCGATCGAGGAGGGCCGCTCAGCGGGGGCGAAGCTCCTGACGGGAGGGGGCCCGGCCGAGGAGCCCGAGCTACGGGAGGGCAATTTCGTGCGCCCCACTATCTTCGAGGACCCGCCCGAGGCGGCGCGGGTCGCCCGGGAGGAGGTCTTCGGCCCCGTGCTCACCGTGTGGGATTTCAAGGACATAGACGAGGCCATCACCCGGGCGAACGACACCCCCTATGGGCTCTCCGCCGGTTTATGGACCCAGAACGTCGGGAAGGCCCATACGATCGCCCGGCGCCTGCAGACGGGCATGGTCTCGGTGAACGAGTACCCGGTCACGTTCCCCCAGGTCCCCTTCCTCGGCTGGAAGCAGTCCGGCCTCGGCCAGGAGCAGGGGCTCGATGCGATCCTGTTCTACACGCACGTCAAGAACGTGCTCGTCAACCTCGAATAGGCCCCGCTCACGGCGGGAAGACCTTCTTCGCATTGCGGACGAAGAGCTTCTCGAGCAGTTCTTCCGAGAGGGGAAGGGCGGATATCGCTGCGATCTCCTCCCGGATGCCCGGCACGTCGGGGCCGGGCCAGTCGGAGCCGAAGAGGATGCGGTCCCGGATCTCCTCGAGCCGCGGGAACCAGCCGAGCAACCGGGCAGGCGGGATCCCCGAGATGTCGAGATAGAGGTTCCGATGCCGTCGGAGGAGGAAGAAGGCGAGGTCACACCACAAGGGCCGGCCCCCGTGGGCCATGATGAGGACGAGGTCCGGGAAGTCCTGCGCGACGTCGTCCAGCCCCATCGGGTCGCCGTACTTGGTCCGGGCCCCGGGAAAGACCGAGGTGCCCGTGTGTACCATGACCGGGAGGTGGAGGCGCTCGGCGGTGGAGTAGATCTCCCGGAGCCCGGGCAATCCCCCATCGACGTACGCGTTCGACGAGAAGAGCTGGTGGGGCGGGTGGACCTTGAGCGACCGGATCCCGAGGGAGGCGAGGTGTTCCACCGCTTCCCCCGGCTTCCGGGTGTGGCGCGGGTCCACGGACCCGATCGGGATCAGCCGGCGGGGATCCGCGGAAGCGTACTGGACGAGGACCCGCAGGTCGGGGTCGAGCCCGAGGACCTCCTTCGCCGGGTAGCTGATGAGGCAGGCCCGATCCACGCCGGATGCGTCCATGTAATCGAGGAGACCGCGGGGATCCTTCAGGCGGGCGTGGATCTCGGCGAACCCCTTGACCCGGTCCTTTAGGAGCGCCAGGGCTCCGGGATGCGCATCCTCGAAGGGTTGCAGGTGGACGTGGACATCGGTGACACCGCCGCGGGGCACGCCGGGCATGGGGCTGCGGTAGGCGGGCCTACTTTCCCTTGAAGGTCGGCTTGCGCTTCTCGAGGAAGGACTGGAAGCCTTCCTTGGCATCGGCCATCGAGAACAGGCGGTTCTGGAGCTCGCGCTCGAGGGAGAGCCCCTCGTGCATCGACGTTTCCAAGCCCTCGATCACGGAGCGCTTGATCGCACCGACCGCACGGGCCGCGTGGTGGGGGTAGGTGAGGTTCTGGGCGTAGGCCATGGTCTCCTCCAAGAACTTGTCCCGGGGAAAGACACGGTTGACGATCCCCCACTCCATGGCTTCCTTCGGGGAGAGGAACCGGCCGGTGGCCATGAGGTCGATGGCCCGGCTCTTGCCGACGAGCCGGGGCAGGCGCTGGGTGCCCCCCGTCCCGGGCAGCACCCCGAGGGTGACCTCGGGAAGACCGATCCGCCAGGGCCCGTCGGAGATGAACCTTAGGTCGGTCGCCATCGCGATCTCGAGCCCGCCGCCCACGCAGTGGCCGTCGATCGCCGCGATGAAGAGCTTCGGGGTGACCTCGAGCTTGTTGAGCGTCTCCTGACAGTTGAGGCAGAACATGGCCTTGTACTCGGGGGTCGAGGTGGCGAGGAGGTTGATGTCGGCCCCGGCGGACCACACCCCGTCGACCGCGCTCGTGATGACGCAGACATCCACATCATCACTGAAGCGCACCTCGTCGACCACCTGGCTCAGGTCCTTCATGAGGTCGGCATCGTAGGTGTTGGCCTTCGGCTTGTTGAGCTTGGCGATCGCGACGCGGTTCTTCTTCTCCAGCGAGATGTAGGTGAGGGCCATGGTTCTATCTCGAATCCGCAACTTCCCGGTTGCTATAAAGGCTGTGTCTACGCGGACGGGTCCGTGGGGGTGGAGGGCGCCCGAGGCGCCACCCCCGCCGCTCACTCTTCGGCCCAGTCAGGCCCCGGGGGGCTGTGCGCACCCGATGCTCCCTCCTTGGAGGGGGCAGGTTTGGCGGGCTCGGTCGGCTCCTCCGAAGCAGCGGTAGAGGCCGGGGCCGAGGACGTGACGGTCGCCTTCCCATCGGATGCCGACGTTGTGGCCTCCTTCTCGGGGGGTTCCGCCTTCCCTCCGTCCCAGCGCTTCTCGGACGAAACCTTCGTCTCGGGGGCCGACGGTTCCGAGCGCGTGCGTCGCCGACGCCCGCCACCGAGGAGCGCCAGGGCGAGGGCGATCAGACCCACTGCGGCGAGGGCGATGGCGAGCCACAGGTACCAGGGCGGCGCCGATGCCGAACTCGCACCCGAGGTCCCCGCGCCGTTGCCCACCGGTACGGAGAGCGATGTGTTCGCGGCCCCGTACGGACCGTTCCCTCCCCCGGCCGATGCGGACAGCGTGAGGGCTGTGACCCCCTTGGTGGGCGTGACCGTGAACCAAGCCGTTCCACCGCCATCCGTGGTGGCGGTCGAGGTGTTCGCCGTCCCCGAGGTGACGGGGGTGAGGGCGAAGGTCACCGGTATCCCGGCGCCCACCGGCGATCCGCCAGTGGAGACCACCACCCCGATCTGGGATGGACCTCCCGAGACAATCCCCTTCGCAGGTAGCACCCAAGAGAGCGTGAGGGCGCGAGGGATCACCAAGACTTCGAGCACCGACGATGCAGACGCGTTCCCCAATGTCCCGCGGGCCTCGACCAGCACCGGGGTGGTCACTCCCACCGAGGGCGCCTGGAAGGTGGTCGTTGCGACCCCCTGGGCATTGGTCGCGACGGAGACGGGAGTCAGGCTACCGCCTCCCGAGCCCAGGATCGAGAGTGCGACGGAGGCGTTGGCGACCGGAGCCCCCGAGCCTGCGCTCACGACGGTGAGCGACAGGCCGATCGAACCGAGCGAGGAGACCTGGGGGTTCGTGTTCTGCCACTGGAGGGAGAGCCCCGAGGCCGTTCCGGCAGGCACCAGGGCAATAGATGCGGCCGCCGAGCCGGTGTCCGTCCCCTGCGTCGCCATGGCCTCCAGCGTCACCGCGGTGGTCGTCGGCACTTGCGCGGGCGCGGTGTAGCTGAACTGCACCGAACCGCTGACCCCCGTAGTGAGGGTGGAAGGGGTCACGCTTCCGAGTGCCGGTGAAGGGACGAGCGTCACGCTCGCGCCCGACAAGGGAAGTCCCAGTTGAGAGACCGTCACGGACACGGACGAGGACTGCCCCGGGGCTAGGACAGATTGGGTGACCCCCAATGCGACCGAGAGCGGGTTGTTCCCCGTCCCGGATCCCGGAGGGACCAAGGTGACCGCCTGGGCGGTCGCCGTGCCGTATCCTGCGGGCTGGGTCCGGGCCTGGAAGAGCACGGAGATGGGCGAGTTGGACCCGGCGGGGGCCGTCCAGCTGAAAACGGCCACCCCCGAACTGTTCGTGACGGCGGTGCTCGAGGCGAGGAAACCGGCGGAAGCGTTCAGGGTCACCGTGGCGCCCGAGAGGCCACCCGCCGGCTGCCCGGAAGCGTTCAATGCCCCGAGATGGACGGCGATCTGGGCGATCCCCCCGGCCCCTTCGGTGGCCGGGGCGACGATCGTCAGGGGGGGCGCGGCGGGCCCGATGGCGACGAGCATTCCCTGCGCGGTGACCTCGTAGACATCGGGAGCCACCACGGCGGGGGAAGCGTAGAGGGCGCTACCAAGGTCGACCTCCCAGACAAGGGCGCCGGTGGAAGCGTTCAGGGCGTAGAACCAGCCCGAGGTATCCCCGTCGAGAACGAGCCCTCCCCAGGCCACCGGGGAGGCGTAGAAGGGCGCCTTCCCCGTGAAATTCCATCCCCAGGTCATCTGACCCCCGGTCGGGCCGGTAGCGAAGTAGGCACAGGAGAGGTTCCCATCCTCGCTGGCGAAGTAGACCGGTTGGACGCGGGGATCAGGACCGGCCGCCCCCAGGGCGGGGGAGGCGTAGAACCCCGAGCTACCGCCGCCGGTAGGCAGCGGTATCGTCAGGTTCGCCAGGAGATGGCCCGTGGCGAGATCGACCGCCAGGATATGGCTCGGACCACCACCGCGACAGTCATCGCCTAGGAGGCCGACGGGCATGGAGGAAGTGCCATTCGTCATGTTGAGCAGGGCGAGCGAACCCGAAAGCCGGCATCCGAGGAGGGGGGTCGGGAATCCGGCAAGGGGAGTGGCCGTGGCCGCGCTCGTCCCCTGGAAACCGTCGAGGGCTCGGGTCCCCTGGTCGGGCAGGAACAGCGCCGGAGCCCCGCCCACGTAGCCGACGGCTGGCGTGGAGAAATAGGCCGCCCCACCCGCACTGGCCTGCCATGGGGTGTTGGGACAACCGAGGAGGGTACCGAGGGTGACCCGCCAGATGTTCCCCGCCGTGTCGGAAAGGAAGACCGCGCCGCTCGCCGGGACCGCACTCCCCGAGATCGGGTTGCCACCCACAGGGCATTGTACCCCACTTCCCGCCGGCATGTTCTGGAACCAGACCGAGTTCGGGCCTCCGTCCTGGGCCACCGCCAGGATGTTCCCGCTCAGGAGCGATGGCGTGCCTACGGCCGGACCGCTCCCGGGTCCTCCCGGGAGATAGGTGGCGGCCGTGGTGATCCCGGTCGTGGAGTTCACCGCATAGAGCACATTGTCCATGGTGACATAGACCAAGCCTTGGGAGACCACGGGAGAGGACTGGTACGGCGGATTGTTCCCTTGGGGATTCGAGTTCGGGAAGACCGAGGACCAAGCGATCGCGGCGCGTTCGGGCGGCGTCCCGGATGCGATCCCGGTCAGGGAAACGTTCCCCCGGAACATCGGCCAGCCGGGCAGGACCATCCCACGGGAGGGGTGGACGGCGATGGCGGGCACCGCCCCGGCCACGCTCGCAAGTCCGGACAGGACCACGAGGACTGTGAGTCCGATGAGGAGGCCCGTCGTCCCCGTCCGATCCGGTACGTTCCTTGCCGCGGCCGACCCGCTCTGCCTCTCCGGCGCATGATGGTGATCCCCGTTTTCGTTCATCAAGGGATGAAACTCGTGGGGGCGGGGTATATCGGTTTTGGAGCAAAGACCGAATTCTTTGGTGCAAACCACGAAATCCCGGGAGAATCCCCAAATAGGGGGTTCGATGTGGGAGGGGCATGGACCTGGCCGGGCTCTTCCTCTCCGTCGTGCTGGCGGGGCTCGCCGCGGTGCTCGCCGTGGTGGGGATCCTCGCCGCCGGCCGGTTCGAGGACCGGCGGATCCTGTTCATCTCGGTGGCGTTCCTCGCCCTTGCCCTCGTCGGCATCCTGGCGATCGTCGGCAACCTGTCCCCGCTCTATGGGGGACCTTTCCAAGTGCAAACGCTCCCCCTCGCCGTTTTGGTCGTCGCCGTGATCCTGCTCTATGCCTCCATGGTACACTCCCGGCCCCAGCCCCCCGGAAAGGCCCATGGATGACCTTCTCAGGCAAGGGACCCGGAAATCCATCTACGAGAAGATCCAAAAGCACCCCGGGATCAGTGCCCGGGAGCTCCAACGCTCCCTCCATCTCGGCTGGGGCGAGACCGCCTATCACCTGAACCAGCTCACGAGCGCGGGCGCGCTCCGCCGGGAGCGGGGGGGCCACCGGGATTACTACTTCACCCCCGAGGTGGGTTGGAGCGACCGGAAGACCCTTCTCCTCCTCCGGAGCCCGACGGAACGCCTCCTGCTCATGACGCTCTTCGAGCGTCCCGACCTCTCGTTCCTCGAGCTCGCCGCGGCCGTGCGGCTCAGCAACTCCACCGTCTCCTTCCACCTCCGCCACATGTTGGACCTTGAGATCGTGGACCGCCAAGCCGACGCTAATGTCCATCGCTACCGCCTCCGGGACCCGGGGCGACTGGCGGCGCTCCTGCGAACCTACCAGGAGAGCTTTGAGGACAGCTTCGTCGACCGCTTTGTCGAGGCGTGGAGCGGTCTGCTCCGGGAGTGAGGGGGGTCCCTGGGGTTTGCACCAATGGCTTCTGGGTTTGCACCAAAATCTTAATCCCCCCATCCCCGCCTCGATATCCATCGAAGGTGCCAAGACAATGAAGACGCTCCGAATGCGAACCCTACTGCCGATCTTCCTCGTGGCCATGCTCTCCGTCTGGGCGGTCCCCGGACACGCCCAGGGGGCTGCGGTCACCCCGCTCGACGACAACAGCCACCCCTCCCCGTTCGTGTGGACCCAGGGACCGATCAAGGTGGTCTTTGACGGGGAGTCACCCTCGTTCCACGTCCTCTCCCTGAACGACAGCCGGGTCGGCCTCTCGGTGTCGGTCCAGGGTATCGCCGAGGTCAACCGTTCGGGCGGCCTCGTGGCCTATGCCCCGTTCTCGTCCGAAGGGAGCCGCTGGAACCTCTCCTGGACGAACGTCTCGGGCGGACTTCTGGTGAACCTCACCGGATCCGTACCGGCGTCGCTCACGCAGGGCTCCTTCAACGCTTCCGGGCTCCCCGAGGAACTCGGAAACCCGATCGGGATGGCCAGCATCGTTCTGACCTTCCACCTTCATAACTCGTCAGGCCCCTCGGGATGGACGGTCAAGTTCGACCTCTCGGTGAACGGATGGCCCTGGGTGTCCCCATCGGATGAGCTCGGTACCTCCCTGGACGTGGAGGCGGAATCGGCGACCCATGTCGCCACCAACGCCTCGGATGACGGGGTGACCGAGGGGGAGAATGCGAGCGGTGCCCCTGTCGCCTCACTGACCTGGGGCAACTCCGCCACGGTGACGTACCCCTCGGGCGCATCCCGCCAGGCCAACGTCTCGGCACACACGCTCTCCTCGGACAACGGGGTGAGCTCGGGAGTCCGCCTCCTCTTCACGGGGGTCGCCGGAGGCTACGATGCGCTCTTCTACGACCCATCCGTATGGCTCAATGCCATGGCCTTCCAGCCAGGGGGCGGGGCCATCGCTTGGCTGCTCTCGCCCGAAGGGCTCGTCGTGATGGCCCTCGGCTCGGCCGTGGTCCTCATCCTGGCCGCGATTGCAGTGCGGGCCCGCAGTCAGCGCCCCACCGTCGAGCTCGGGGGACTCCTCCCCCATTGCCCGCACTGTGGCAGACCGATGACGGTGACCATGGGGCAAGGGGTCCGGATCCTGCGATGCGACGTCTGCAATGCGCATTCGGCGTCGGGACTGGGAGCCATGGTGGAGTCCACCCGGGCTAGTGTCGCTACGTGCTGACCCCGGATCATGCGGAACGGTCCTCGGTCCCGGTGGGAGGGCTTGACTCCTGCGGGCGGGCCACCCCCCACCATGGCGTCAGGCCCTGAAGGTGCATGACCATGGTCTTCGAGAAGTACGAGACCTGGAACTTCGAGCGGCCGGGCCCGGTGGACGTCTTTCCGGCCGCTTGGAGCTTCTGGAACCAGCGGGGCTACCAGCTCGAGAGCCTGAGCGGCTCCGCCTTCCGCGGGCGTTCGTTCCACTCGAAGCTGGGGATCCACCGGGTGGTCGAGGTCACCGTCGTGCCCAACGGCCAAGGCACGACCGTCCAGATCCACTTCCGGGCCGATGTGCGCGCCGACGTGGCCGCGGGCGGGGTCGTTGTCGCTGTCCTCCTCCTTCCGGTCGCCGTGGTCGGTGCGGCCGTGTCCTGGCACGAGTACGAGCGCGACTGGTCCCAGGAACGTTGGGATTTCTGGAACGCCCTCACCGCACAGGCGAAGGCCCAGCCCGTCGCCGGCAGTGTTCCGCCCCCGCCACCCTCGTCACCGCTGTTCGGTCCATCCCCATCGGCGGCACCCCCGGCGGCCACGCCGCCTCCTCCTCATCCACCCGCCCCCGCAGGTACCGCATCGACCCCGGGGGTCCCAGCCGAACGGTGCCCCTCCTGCCAAGCCCCTTCCTCGGGTGAGGGAAAGTTCTGCGCCACTTGCGGTGCGCCGATGGGTGGGAAATGACATGCTCCGTCCCGGGCAGCGTAAAATAGGGACAACCCGGTAGGAGCGGCATGACTATCGTTGGCGTCCTCTATGTTCCGAACAGCCCCACCCTGGTCGGGCCGATGCCCGGTTGGGACGGGCACCCGCAGAACGAACTGGCCCTCTCGAAGTTGGGCAAAGCGCTCAAAGCCGAGACCGAGGTGGCCCTCGTGGTCTCCCCGCACTTCGTGACCGGGGACTCACTGGCCGCCGTCGGGACGCCCCGCCTGCGTCAGGTCTATGACTTCCAGGGGTTCCCGGAGGCGTTCTACCGCGTGCGTTACGAACCCCCCGGGGCCCCGGATGTGGCCCGAGAGCTCGAGCTTCTCACCCGGAAGAAGGGAATCCCCTTCGGGCTCACCGAGGATTGGGGGCTCGACCATGGGGCCTGGTCGGCCCTCCTCCATCTCTTCCCCGGGGCGGACGTCCCCGTGGTACCCTTGTCCATCAGCCCGCACTTGGGCACGGAGGCGCACGTTCTCCTGGGAGGGGCCGCCCGCGAGCTCGCGCGTACCCACCGGGTCCTCGTCATCGCTACCGGCTCCCTGATCCACAACTTCGACCTGCTCTCCGAACCCGACCCCGAGACGCTCCGGTCGGCCCGGGAATACTTGCACGCCGTGGAGACGGCCCTCGGGGAGGGGGATTGGGAAGGGGTATGGGACATCCCGGAACTGCTCTACCGGGCCGCCGAGCCCGAGGGGGGAGAGCTTCCCCTGCGCTTCCTCTCCGGGGTCCTCACCGGACCGTTCCGCGCCCACGTCCTCGCCGAGGAGACCCTCCGCGGGGCGTTGTCGATGACCACGATCCGCTTCGAGGAACGAAAAGACGGCCGGGACCCGGCGCCTCCCCCGGACTAGGACGGGAGCGGGGCCACCTGCTCGGGCGCGCCCCACTTCTCGTTGAAGATGAACTCGTCCTTGACGAACTGGAAGTGGCGGCTCGAGAGATAGCGCTCGGGCAGGACCGTCCGGAGGTAATCGACGTAGGCCGCCCGGTCGATGGGGTGGCCGCGCTCGGACAAAAGGTTCCCCTTCACATCGTAGGGCAGGTATACATAGCCCACCCCGGGGGTCAGCGCCCCGGGATTCGCGTAGCTACCGTACTCACGCAGGCCACGGATCCGGAAGAACCGCCGGTCGGGCAGGAAGAGCACATCTTCTTGCGTCATCCCCCGGACCGGCTCCCCGGCCTGGAGGCGGGCGAGGATGGGCTGGGCCTCCTCCCGGGTGACCCCGCACTTGGCGGCGACCATGGCGAGGTTGATCTCCCGGAGCTTCCCGCGGACCTCATCGATGTAGTATTCCTGGGCCTCCCCGTTCTTGAGCGTCTTGAAGACCCCCTTGACGAGGTCGCCCCCGAGCTCGCTCCCGAACATCTCGAGGCCCCGGGCGTACCAGAGGTTGATCGTCTTCTGGACCTCTTCGACCCCGAAGTTCCCGCCGTCCCGGACGGCGGCGACGGCGATCGCCCGGAGGAGCTTCTCCCCGGCGGCCAGGTGGTAGGACTCCTCGTGCCAGCGCATCCAGGGCATGGAGGTGGCCATCGGACCGTAGATGAAGTGGTGCTGCATCTCGAGCTGGTACTTCCCGACCCGGTCGATGAGGGCGAGGAACGTCGAGGTGTCGAGGAGGCTCTGGAACTCGATGTTGAATGCGTCGAGGACGTGCTCCCCGGGCCGCATGGCGAAGAGCTCCTCGAGGACCTCGGTCGCGAAGTGGTGCCCCCAGCGGGGGGTGTCGAACGTCTCGTCGAGCATGAGGACGCCCGCCATCTGGATGTGGTGGCGGAGCTCTTCGACGCACACCCGCTTCTTCGAAAATGAGATGGCGTCGAGCTGGGTCCCGGTCGGGTCCGTCCGGTGGATGCCTTCAGCGATCTCCCGGTCGAGCCCGGTGAGCAAGCCATGGTCCAGGCGCTGGTACACCAGACGGTGCTGCTGGATGGAGCCGAGCTCGGTCGAGGCCTGGGCCCGGATCACCTTGAGGGCGGTCATGAACTGGGCGTCGGGCATCTGTTCCGCCTTCCAGACCCGGTTCGAGAGATCCCCGGTCGCCGGGACGGCGCCCACGACGCGGGCGGCGTAGCTCGAGAACCCTTCGGGCTCCGCGAAGACGCAGGTGGTGAGCGGGAGCGGGATGCGTGGGTAGAAGCGCTCCCACTTCGCGGCATCGAGCACCTCAGACATCTCGGGGAAGTACTTCTCGTGCCACGCCCGTAGCTCCCCCTGCCACTGGGCAGGCAGCTCAGCGGTGCGGAACTGGTCCGAAGGAGGCATGTCAGCGGGGAACATGGACCCGGTCGAAATAAGGCTTTTGACCGCTCGGTCTCGGAGTGTCCCGCGCCGTGGCACCACCGGAAAGCGCGGCGCGCACGGATTTTGTCGTTCCAAGAAAAGCACCTTTATCTACTGGGAGGTTATTGGGACGTTTCGCGGAGGAAGAATTTTCTTTTCCATGGCTGCTACACGCCGTAAAACCAATGGGCTCACCCACAACGAACACACCCCCCAGCCGGTGAAGGGCCGGCGCGAGACCATCCCGCTCCCTCGGCTCCTGCCGAAGGGCAAGGGAGCCTATGACACTGTGGAATGGGAGTACCGGGACGCGGTGATCAAGAACCCCGCGGGCAAGATCATCTTCGAAGCGAAGGGGGTCAAGGTCCCCAAGGACTGGGGCGACGCCTCGCTGAACATCGCCGCCTCGAAGTACTTCCGGCTGGTCAACGGCAAGCGGGAGAACAGCATCGAGGCGATGGTACGCCGCGTGACCCACTGGATCGCGTTCCAGGGGCTCCGCCTCGGCTATTTCGACACGGACGAGGAGGCCGCCATCCTCGAGGAGAACCTGGCTTGGCTCATCTTGCACCAGGCCGCCTCGCACAACTCTCCCGTCTGGTTCAATGTGGGCGTCCGCGAGCCGCCCCAATGCTCCGCGTGCTTCATCCAATCGATCAGCGACTCGATGGATTCGATCCTCAACCTCGAGAAGAGCGAGGCGATGCTCTTCAAGGGCGGTAGCGGTACGGGGACCAACTTCTCCCCGCTGCGGTCCTCGGTCGAACGCCTCGCCGGGGGCGGGATCGCCAGCGGCCCCGTGTCCTTCATGCGGGCCTTCGATGCCATGGCGGGGGTCATCAAGAGCGGCGGCACGACGCGCCGCGCGGCCAAGATGGTCGTCCTGAACGTGGACCACCCCGACATCGAGGAGTTCATCCAGTCCAAGGTCAAGGAGGAGGACAAGGCCTATGCGCTCATCCGCGAAGGGTACAGTGCCAATTTCGATGGCACGGACCCCGACAACGCCTATGCGTCCATCGCCTACCAGAACGCGAACCACTCGGTCCGCGTGAGCGACGCCTTCATGGAGTCCGTCCAGCGGGACGGCGCCTGGGCCACGCACTTCGTGGTCGAGCCCCAGAAGGTCGCCAAGGTCTACAAGGCCAAAGAGCTCTTCCACCAGATGGCCGAGGCGGCCTGGCGCTGCGGGGACCCCGGCGTCCAGTTCGATGACACCATCAACGACTGGCACACCTGTGCGAACAGCGGGCGCATCAACGCCTCCAACCCCTGCTCGGAGTACCTCTTCCTCGATGACACGGCCTGCAACCTGGCCTCGCTCAACCTGATGAAGTTCGTGAATGCCGAAGGGCAGTTCGACATCGAGTTCTTCCGCAAGGCCGTCCGGACGTTCATCGTCTCCATGGAGATCCTCGTGGACGCCTCGACGTATCCCACCCCCACGATCGCCGAGAACTCCCACGTGTACCGGACCCTCGGGCTCGGATATGCCAACGTGGGCTCGCTCCTCATGGCGCGCGGGCTCCCCTACGACTCGGACGATGGGCGATCGCTCATCGCAGCGATCACCTCTCTTTTGTCCGCCGAGGGGTACCAGACGAGCGCGGACATCGCAAAGCGCGTCGGCCCGTTCCCCGGATTCGACCGCAACCGCAACGCGATGGGGCGCGTGATGCGCAAGCATCTCGAGCACTCCCGGAAGATCTCGCGTACCGAGCCCGGTGCCGCCCGGATCGCCGAGGCGGCCACCGCCGCCTGGGAGCGGACGGTCGAGGCCGGGGAGTCGCACGGGTACCGCAACGCCCAGATCTCGGTGATCGCCCCGACCGGGACGATCGGGCTCCTCATGGGCTGCGACACCCTCGGCCTCGAGCCCGACATCGGGCTCGTGAAGGTCAAGAACCTGGTCGGTGGGGGCATCATGAAGATGGTCAACACGACGGTCCGCCAGGCGCTCCGCTCGCTCGGGTATCCCGCCGAGGACGCCGACAAGATCGTCAAGCACGTCGAATCGACCGGGTCCATGATCGGGGCCCCGGGGCTCAAGCCCGAGCACCTTCCCGTCTTCGACACCGCCCTGCCTACGGCGAGCGGCCCCTCCCGGATCATCTCCCCGATGGGTCACCTCAAGATGCTGGCCGCCATCCAGCCCTTCCTCTCCGGCGGCGCCTCGAAGACGATCAACCTCCCGAACGATGCGACGGTCGAGGATGTGGCGAACATCTACCTCGAGTCCTGGAAGCTCGGGGTCAAGTGCGTCTCCATCTACCGGGACGGGTGCAAGGCGAGCCAGCCCTACGACACGGGGGCCTCGAAGGACACGCTCACCGGTCTCACGCTCCGCAATAAGCCGAAGCGCGAGAAGCTCCCCGACTACCGCAATGCCATCACGCACCACTTCTCGGTCGGCGGTCATGACGGCTACGTGACCGTGGGGCTCTATCCCGACGGTCGCCCGGGCGAGGTCTTCTTCCGGGTGACCAAGGAAGGGTCCACCGTGAACGGGCTCATGGACGCCCTCGGAATCTCCATGAGCATGGCGCTGCAGCACGGGGTGCCCTTGAAGGACCTCGTCCGCAAGCTGGCCCACATGCGTTTCGAGCCCGCCGGAATGACGAGCAACCCGAAGATCCGCTTCGCAAAGTCGATCCCCGACTACGTGGCCCGCTGGATGGCCCAGAACTTCATGACAGACGAGGAGCGCCGCGGCCTCGGTCTCGAGGACCACGATGCGCCCGAGACCACCGAGAAGGTTTCGAAGCCGGCGCCTGCGTCGACCACGGTCTTCAAGGAGAAGCCCCTGGAGGCCTTCGAGAAGGAGGAGGTGGACCGGTCCGAGGACGCGCCCTCCTGCCCCTCCTGCGGCGGGATCATGATGCGCTCCGGGACCTGTTACGCCTGCACCCAGTGCGGGATGACCAGCGGCTGCTCGTAGGACTGGACGAGGCGGGCCGGGGCAGCGTCTTCGGCCCGCTCGTCGTCGGGGCCTTCGCGATCCGGGGGACCCCGCGGGGCACGCACCGCCGTCTTGTGGCGGCCGGGGCCCGAGACTCGAAGACCCTCACCCCGAAGCGGCGGACGGAGGTCCTCCGGCGTCTGCGTACCTTGGGGGAGACGGCCTACGCCGCGGCGGAGCCGGCCCTCATCGATCGCTACGTCCGGGACGGCCGGCTCAACGAACTCGAGCTCGTCCTCATGACCTCCCTCGTGGTACGGCTGCGTCCCGAGGTCGTCGTGGTGGACGCGTGCGACCCCGACGCGGAGCGGTTCGGGCGGAACCTGGCCGATCGCTCGGCCCGGGCCGGTTGCCCGGTCGAGGTCCATGCCCACCACAAGGCGGACCGGGACTTTCCCGTGGTGGGAGCTTCCAGCATCGTGGCCAAGGTCGAACGGGACCGGGCGATCGCTCGCATCGCCCGCCGGGCGGGAAGGGACCTCGGCAGCGGGTATCCCTCAGACCGGGTGACCCGGGAGTGCCTGCGGGAGATCCTGAAGGTGCGCCCGCTGCCGCCCTATGTGCGAAGGTCGTGGGCGACAGTGGATATCCTTATGAGAGAGCGTTCCCTCCGTCCCCTCGAATCGTTCGGACCATGATCGAAGAGGACCTAGTCTCCCTGGTGGACCGGTTCAACCGTCACGCTCAGAAGAACCCGGCCGTCCACAACGAGGTCAAGGACCTCGTCCGCAGCATCCAGGTCAAGTTCACGGACGGGGAATGCTACCACATCGAGCTCAAGGACGGGATGCTCTCCCTCCCCGGCGGTGCGAACGGGGCCAAACCCGAGATCACGATCACCACGGACACGAAGACCTTCGAAGGGCTCGTCCGCAAGGAGATCGGCCCCATGAAGGCGCTCGTGACGCGCAAGCTCGTCATCGATGCGAGCCTGGAGGACAAGATCCTCCTGCGTCGCCTGTTCTAGCGGGCCCCGGGTCGGCCCCTCCCCGGTCGCTCACGTAAGCGTTCCCGGGGTGCTCAAGAGGCCGATGCTATCGGGCGGCAGGATCCAGCTCCCGTTCGCCGAGGCGAACGTCCCCGTGGTGGGGCCGGACGCGGCCCCGCCCCAGAAGGTGAGGGTGGTCGACCCGGAGAGCGGGAACCCCGAGCCCCCTAGGGTGAGCTCGACCGCGCTCGTGAGGTTCAGGTTGGCGACCATCAGTACGGCCTCGGGGTTCGCCCCGAAGCTCTGCGTGGCGACCGCATAGGCATACGGAAGCGCCGGTTGGAGCGCGACCGGGTGGACCGCGGGTCCGAGCGAGGGGAGGAAGTACTGGAAGAACGCATAGGTGGGGCGGGGATTCCCCGTGGTGGTGAACAGGGAGCCGGCGTATCCCCCCTGCAACACCCACAGGTCGAGCGAGGTGATGTTGAGGGTGAGCCCCTGCATGACCTCGGCGGCGAGGTACGGCACCAGGGCGTAGGTGGACATGAACCCGTCCAGAGCCGTACCCGTGGCGGCATTGAACTCGTCCACGAGGAGGGAGATGTTGCAGGTGGCGCACGCGGACCGGATCGCCTTGAGCGCCTTCGGCACGACGGAAGGCAGGGCCTGGGTCGATCCGAGGGAGCCGTAGATCTCGGCGGTCCCTTCCCCGGCGTACCCGGCCCCCGCCGGATAGACGTGGATGGCGATGGCCGACAGGTTGGCCCCGTTCGCGTCCACGGTCTGCTGGATCCAGACGTCCTCGCTCACGCTGTTGCTGCCGGCCCCGCCCAGGCCGATGATACGGATCGTGGGGTCCACGGCCCGCATCGCGGCGATGTAGGCGTGGACCACGCCGGCGTACTGGGACGGGGAGACCGCCAGTTGCTGCGAGGAGGTCCAGTCGTTCCAAGGGATCCCGAAGTGCGTCCAGAGGCCGGGCTCGTTGCCGATCTCCCAGTAGGTGGGATGGAACCCCAGACCTTCCTCCACGTAGCTCACGAGCGTGGCGGCATACGTGGCGTTGTCGATCTCGGCAGGCACAGTGAAAATGGCCTGGCAGTGGATCGACCCGCACCACTGGACGAACTGGGCCGTGCTCCAAGGGGCGGGCGCACCTACCCCGTTCGTATAGATCGTCCCCTGGCCGTTGTCGCCCATCATGTCGTACCGCTCGGAGAGGTCCCCGCCGGGCCATCGGAACATGTGAAGTTCGGGCAGGGCGGCCTTGTTAAGGAGGGTCGGGCCACCGTACACGTCGGCCCGCACGTTCACCCCGAGGAGCGGGGGGGTCTCGTTCGTGGCGTTGGAGGAGACGTTGACGAGCGTCTCGACGGTGACGGGAGGGCCGCCCGTGCCACTGTTGCCGGTGCCCGGAGGCAGAGCGAAGTAGACCCCCGAGAGGAAGAGGAATCCCAGGAAGAGGGAGAGCAGGAGGAGCGAAAGACTATGCTTTCGGGGAGGGGCTGCGTGGGGGAGGGGAGCGCTCATCGTTGGGCTCCGATGCGGTCGGGGCGTGGGGGGGGGTTCCGTGCCGGCGGCGCCCCCAGTGCGTCATCAGGGCGAAGGTCCCGGTGATGATCCCGGCGAAGATCCCGAGGACCACCCAGGGTTCGGTCCAAGAGGTGGGAGCGGTCCCGGGGGAACCCGAGCCGGGGGTCGGGATCGAGATCATGGCGGCGGCGCTCTCTCCGAGGGTGTTCTGGGCCGAGATCGATATCGTGTAGAGCGTTCCGGGGGCCACGCCCCGGATGGTGTAATTGAGCTTGCCCGAGACGACGTAGGCATCGCCCACCACTCCGTTCTCCGCCGTCCAGGAAAGGGCGTAGCCCTCGATGGGCAATCCTCCAGAAAGGTCCGGAGCGGCCCAGGTCACGAGGATCGAGCCGTCGGTAGAATTGAACGAGGCCGTGAGGTTCCCCGGGGCATTGGGAAGGCCGACGGGAGTGGCGAGGACCCGGGGCGATGTGGCCCCCCAGCCGACCGCGTTCCAGGCCTGCACCGTGATCGTGTAGTGCCGCCCGTCCGTGAGGCCTCCTACGAAGGCGGGGGAGGTCACATTCGGATAGAGAAGCGGAGCTCCCCCGTCCGGGGTCAGGTTGAGGAGGTAGCCGAGCACGGGATAGAGCAAGGGAAGCGCGGGCGGGGACCATCTCACCGAGACATCCGTGTCCCCCGCCGAGACGGTGACGTTGGCCGGGGCCCCCGGGGTGTCCCCCGTGCTCACGGTGTACGGACTGGAGAAGGGACCTTCTCCTTGGGTGTTCCAGGCCGCCACCTGGAACGTATAGCTCGTGTTGCGCGCAAGCGAGCCCACGACCGTCGAGGTGACGTTCCCCACCCGGCGGGAGCCGTTGGTCGTCCCGGCGGGGGACCAAGTGACGGTGAATCCCGTGATGGGAGAGCCGCCCGAATAGGCGGGAGACGACCAGTACAGGGCGATGCTCGTCGGATGGGGGTTCCCCGAAAGGATGTTCGGGGAGCTCGGTACCGAGCTCAACCGAGGAAAGATGCGGAGGGACGAAGGGAGGGCCCCGGGAGGGGCCACGCCGGCCGCCGGAGCGGAAGAGGCCAACAGGAAGAGGACCACGCACACCGTCCATGGGGCCGAGGAGCGCAGGAGATTCCTTGGGAGGCGGAACACCCTCGTCACAGGGATGGAGGAGAGGGGCGAAGCCCTCCATAAGCCTTTCGTCCGACCGATCCCCCATGCGCTACTCCGAGAACTCCGGGAAGGCCCCGGGGAAGATGGTCCCCCACGCTTCGACGCTGAAGTACTGCTTGATCGCCGAGGTGACCGGCCAGGTCACGATCCAGGGGATGTAGCTCCAGTATCGTTCCTTGGCGAGATAGTACGTCATCGCGATGCTCTTCGGGAGCATGATGAGGCCGAGTACCAGGAGGGCGGTCTCTAGGGTCAGCAGATGGAAGAAGACGGCCACGAGGAACGTATAGACAAAGCCGAGGTAGCGGAGCCCCCCCCGGGCATAGAGAACGAACCAGTAGAGCATGGCGAGCCCCCCCCATTCCGGGGCCCCGGAGATGAGGGCGTCGTAATGACGCGCGTGCGAGAAGAACCCCCCCCGGTTCCAGCGTACCCGTTGCTTGTAGAGCGCCCGGTACGTGGCTGGCACGTCCTCGAAGGCCCGCGAAGTGGGTTCGTAGCGCAGAATGTATCCGGCCCGCTGGAACCTGAGCGTGATCTCGCAGTCCTCGCCGTTCCACGGGACCCACCCCCCCAGGCGCAAGAGGTCCGCCCGGCGGAAGCCGGAGAATCCGCCGGCCACCACTTGGATGGTCCGCGTGCCCATGAGGGAACGGAAGAGGAACATGTGTCGCCAGACGATCTCGAGCATCCGCATCTTGCGGATCCACCCGGTCCGCTGGTAGGGCAGGATCATCCCCTGGACCCCGCCGACGCGCGGGTCCGCAAGGTGCCCGATCATGGAGGCGAACCCTCTCCCCGGGTGGATGAACGTGTCGGCATCGACGCGGATGACGATCTCGCCCGTCGCCTCCTTGAGGGCGCCGTTGAGGGCGCTCGCTTTGCCGCCGTGAGGAAGGTCGATGCAGCGGCCCCGGGCATAGCGCAGGCGCCGCATTTCGGCGTGGGCGATCTCGGAGGTCCGGTCCTCGGACCCATCGTTCCCGACCAGGATCTCGGTCCGACCCGGATAGAAACGGGCGGCGGCATCCGCCGCACGGATGCAGAGGTGGATCCCCGCCTGCTCGTTGTACGCCGGGATGAGGATCGAGACGTCGGGGTGGTACGAGGAGAGCGGGGCCGGCGGATGACGGCGCAGGTCGAGCGCGTAGATGGCCCGTCCTTCCAGCGCCCAGACCGTGTACGTGAGCAACGGCAGAAGGATGATCGCGCGGAACTGCACTTCGATGAGGGTGCCCCGTCCGATCCCGAGACGGTCCCACATGAGATAGAGCGCCCCGAGCGATAGGAGCAGGCTCGAGACCAGGCTGAAGAGGAACGTGAGGAAGGCGACCGGGGCCCGCTGCGGCTGATGAGGCATGTGGAGCGGCGGCGGCTTCATCAGGGTGGAAAAGAGCAGCAACGAGAAGAAGATCCCGCCGAGGAAAGCGCGCAGGATGATGCTGACCGACTCGAGGAACGTCGAGGGGACGGTGAAGAGGAAGGCATCCGAGATCATGGCGGCGAAAACGTAGCTCAGGGTCACGACACCGGCGGAGATCCGTTGGGTCACGGTGAACCGGCCCCGGGCCCAGACGATCCCGCTCGCCACCAGGTAGGCGAGGATGAACGCAAAGAAGATCATGAAGGTGAAGTCGGCGGCGAGATGGTCCACGGTGGGCACCTGCGTCCAGCCGGGCCAAGGGTGGGGCCAGAAGAGGACCCGGCCCATCGACCCTACCCCGAGGTCGTAACCGAAGAAGAAATACTTCGCGAACAGGGCGATGGGGATGAGGATCACGACGAACGCGATCCCGAGGCGCAGGCCGAACCCCTTGGAATAGGCCGGCGGACGCACGGAGACGACACCCGAGTGGAGCGCGGAGGTCGCTTCCGTGGCTGCGGGATCGAGCGGGGTCACGACCGCTCCCTTGCGCGCGAGCGTCCGCAGGTGGTCGAGCCAGAGGTAGATGCCCATCCCACAAAGGATGGCGAGCGGAACGATGCCGATGGGGATGGGGAGCTGCCCGGCTCCCGAGACGATGGACCCGAGGATGCCGAAGGACATGCGTTGCTTTGGCGTACCTCCCTTCCGGGAATGTGAACTCATACGGGGAGCGTTCTTAAGCGCGGCCCCGGACGTAGTGGGGTCAGCGACGCCCAACTGATAGGTGAGGAAGACCTTCCGTTCTCATGGCGGAGGACCGCGTGATCGACTGGCTGCTCGAGGCAAGCCAGCCCTCGGTCCGCTACTTCACCCTCGCGGACATCCTGGGGCGAGCGGGCGACGACCCGGCGGTGCGCGAGGCGCACGCACGGATACCCCGGACCGGATGGGCGGGCGAGATCCTCGCTTCCCAAGGACGAGAGGGGTATTGGGAGGCCCACCCTCCGAGATCGGTCCGGGAGTGGGTCAACTTCCTGCGCTTCCCCCCGTACCGCTCCTCCATCTGGCGGGGGATCGTCCTATCCGACCTTGGACTCACCGCTTCGGACCCGCGGATCCGAAGGTTCGTCGACCGGGTCTTCGAGTACCTGCTCCCGCTGAACTCATTTTGCAATATTTACACCGAGGAGGTGTGCATCGTCGGGAACGTCGCTCGCATGCTGAACGGTTTCGGGTACGGTGACGACCGGCGGGTCCGAAAGCTCTACGATTGGATGATCGAGGACCAGCGGGAGGATGGGGGGTGGAACTGCGCCGCTGGGCGTCCCGGGACCCTCGACTGCTGGGAGGCGCTCTCGGCCTTCGCTGCCGTCCCGAAGAAGAGGCGGAGCGGGGCGATGCAACGCGCGGTCGACCGGGGGGCCGAGTTCTATCTCGAACGGAAGCTCTTCGAGGAGGGGCGGCGCTACGCCCCGTGGTTCCGGTTCCATTACCCGAGGCACTATTTCTACGACGTCCTGGCCGGGCTCGACGTCCTCACCGAACTTGGCTACGGGGGAGACCGACGCCTCGACCCCGCGCTCAAGGTGCTCCGAGACAAACGGAGGGGGGACGGGACCTGGACCCTCGACCGGGTCCATCCGGATGAGGTGCCGGAAGGGACCGCCCGTGGCCGACGGCCCTTCACATTGGAACGGCCTGGAGAACCGAGCAAGTGGATCACGCTCACGGCCCTGCGCGTGCTCAAGCGAGTGGAACGGGCCCGGTAGGGGGCCGTCCGCTTGGGTCGATCCTCGCTCGCCGGGGATCGCCCCTTCAATAGCCGGGGTACGCCGGCGGGGGGGCCACCGGGGGTGCGGTCAATTGGGCATGAGCCGGGTCGAAGGGTTCCATTGCGCGGAAATATCCGCGCAACCGGATCGCTCCAACCAGGAGAAGAACGAAGCTCAGTATGGCGAGGAAGAAGCCGAAGGAGGGACCCCAGGTCATCGTGCCGGAGACCGAGCCGCCCGAGGAACTGTTCAGAGTATAGTCACAGGCGCCGCCCCACCCGGAAGTGGACGATCCGGGTGCGCAGAGTTGGTTTGCAAGGAAACCTCCTACGATCCCATCGAAGATGAGGAAGAGAATGATGGAGACGAGGAGCAGCACGAGGGAAAGCCGGGTGAGCGCGTAGGGCCTTCGCACCTTTTTCCGAACGACCGGGCCCGAGTCGTTGGATGCCTTGAATCCCAGAGCGCCCGCAACGAGGCCCAGGATGAGCGAAAGAACGAGGAGGAGCGCGGGGATGAAAAAGAGAATGCCGGTCCCCGGAGATACGGCCATGTAGAGGGCACATTGACCCGTGCTGACGCTGATGCCGGAGTTCGCCCCCGAGCCGCTCACACATATCTCGAAGGCATCCAGATCGGCTTCCATCACGAGGGATCCGTTGTTCGAGCTGGAGCCGCTAAGGTCGAAGGAGTACCATGGTAGGATGAGGGCGGCGACGAGGAGGGCCGCCCCGACGAGCACCACGATGGCCGGGGTCAAGGCGTTCTTCCGCTCGACGGCCGACGGTCCGACGGGAACGCTCCCCATGGCGGGGCCCCCGCTCCACTCGGGAGAGGGGGAAGGGTATCCGCCGTCCGGGGGGGGGGCCCAACCGTACTGGGGCTCGGGGGAGGGCCACGTCGGGGGCGGGGGAACATCGGGCGGCGGGGGGTAGGGTGGCGCACTGGCCATTGATGGGATTAGTCAATCCCGCACATAACACCATCTCATCCGGTAGGACTTCCTATGTTTTCATGGCGCGTTTATATGGGGAGGCCACATGGTACCTCTGTCCGTGTCGCCCGTGGCTTTCCCAACCCCGACCCGAATCTACCTGGAATCCCGAACGCTCGGAGCGATCGGCCTTCTGCTCCTTCTCGTACTCGCCTCCACCTGGATTCCCGCTTCGCGGGGGACCATGGCCCCACCGCACCCACTCTCTCCGCTCGCCAACCCCTACTTCGAGGTCAACTACACCCTGGGTACACCGGTCAGCGGGAGCGGGTACGGGGATGCGTTCGACCCGGCAACGGGGGATTTCTACGTCGTGAACAGTTCGAATGCCGTCAAGGTCGTCAACGAATCGAAGTGGACCGCGGTTGGCAATCTCACCGTCACCTCCGGCAACTACGCTCACATTGCGATGGACCCGGTGCACAGGCTCGGCTTCGTGAACGGAGGTGCCGCGCAGGACGTCACGATCTTCAACACCTCGACCCTGACCGTCGTAAGGACGCTCGTGGTCACCGGTGGCTCCGGCATTGCCGTCGATCCGCTGCATGAGGTGGTGATGTTCGACAATGGGAACGACATCACACTCTATGATTATGGGAGCGGGAGATTCCTTTACAACATCACGGTCGGAACCGGCACGCTCACTTCCGCTCTCGCCTTCGATCCGGGGGCCGGGTGGATCGCCTTCCCCTACCAATCGGCGGGTCTCGGCGCCGTGCTCGGCATCGTGAACGAAACGACGCAACGATGGGTCACCAACGTGAGCATCTCGGGCACCCCGATCGGCATCGCCTACGACCCGGGCGGCGAGGACTTCGTGGTCGGGTGCGGCTCGCAGGTCTCCGTCGTGCAGCTTGTCCCCGCGTTCTCGGTCCAAAACTACACGATCCCATCCCCGGCACAGAACGCCGTCGGTGTCTCGATCATCAACGGCGGTGCGGACGAGGCCCTCCTATGGACCTACGAGAACGCAGGCGGGGCCACCCTCATCCCCTTCGACATCTCGCGCGGTGTGTTCCTGCCGCCCGTGCTCTATTCTTCGAATGCCTGGCCCGCGGCCATTGCGGTGGACCCGAGGTCCCTCGCCGCACTGGCCGTCGATCCGCTCACTGGTGATCTTGCCCCCTACCTCCCTACCCTGACGGGCCGGCAAAGCGTGAGCTTCACCGAGACGGGGCTCTTGGGAGGGACCGACTGGTGCATGAGCCTGAACGCGACCTCCCAATGCTCGACCTCGACGGTCGTGTCGTACGACGAGAAGGCCGGATCGTACGCGTACACCGTGGGAGGGGTGACAGGCTACACGGTCACACCCACGAGCGGCTCGGTATCCGTCTTGACCGCCCCCGTTAGCGTGAGCGTCACGTACACCCCGAAGTCCTCCCTCGACCATGCGGTCAATTTCACGGAGTCGGGGCTCCCGGCGGGCACCAACTGGTCGGTGACGTTCAATTGGGCGACCCGGTCCACCACGGGGACGACCGACACGTTCTCCGCCCCGAACGGTTCGTATGCCTATTCCGTGGGATCCGTGCCGGGCTACACGGCGAACCCGTCGAGCGGCGTGGTCACCGTCAAGGGGGCGGCCGTGGTCCAGACCATCACCTTCTCCGTCTTCTCGGGACCGAAGTACTGGGTCAACTTCACAGAGAGCGGGCTGCCCGCGGGCACTTTGTGGTCGATCGACCTCGGCGGCGCCAATTCCGCCTCGGCGACCACCACGATCGCCTATTCCTTGGGCAACGGCACGTATTCGTTCACCGTGGGGACCGTGACGGGGTACCGTGAGACCCCATCCTCCGGGACCATCACCGTAGCGGGGAAACCCGTTTCCACCTTGGTCCAGTTTACTCCCATCGGCGTCACCACCTACAACATCTCCTACGTGGAGACGGGGCTCCCGGTGGGCACCACATGGTCCGTCACACAGAACGGCTCGAAGCAATCGACCGCAATATCCACGATCGTGTTCATCGCCCCCAAGGGGTCGTACTTCTACACCATTCCCAACGTGGCCGGCTACGCCCCGGTTCCCTTCTCCGGGTACGCCAATGTCACCAATGGTAACGTGACGGTGCCGGTAACCTTCTCCCTCGTCGCCTCCAAATGGACCGTTTCGTTCAATGAGGTCGGTCTTGCTCCGGGCACGCCGTGGTGGGTCGTGCTTGCGGGCACCAACGTCACCTCCATCAACCCCACGGTCTCTTTCCTCGAACCAAACGGGAACTATGCCTTCTCGGTAGGTGCGACTGGGTACACCCCCTTCCCCGCCGTGGGTTCGGTCTCCGTGGCGGGGGCGAACGTGACCCAGTCCATCCAGTTCACCACCGCGACCCCGCCGACATTCTCGGTCACCTTTTCCGAGACCGGACTTTCCACCGGCACCAGCTGGGCGATCGCTCTTCAGGGAACCACACACTACGCGAGCGCCCCCTCCGCCGTGACGTTCCTTGAGCCGAACGCCACCTACACCTACAGCGTGCCCGGGGTGACGGGCTACTCGGCCAACCCCACGTCGGGAACGATCACCGTGAGCGGGCCGGGGGCCGGAGCGACCATCGCCTTCACCGTCCAAAGCGGAGGCGGGTTCCCTGTCACCTTTGACGAGACGGGAGTCCCTTCCGGGACGGCCTGGTGGGTCTGGGTCCATGGGTCCACCAACCAGACGTCCACCACCCCTTCGATGACCCTCGTCCTCACGAACGGGAACTACCAGTACTCCACCGGTTCCACACCATCGTACCAACCGAACCAGCCGAACGGGCAGTTCTCCGTGTCCGGGCAGGCGACCACGGTGTACATCACGTTCTTTGCGATCCCCCCGGGTTCGTACCTTGTGGAGTTCCTCGAGACCGGCCTCCCCTCGGGCACGTCGTGGTCCGTGACCCTGGCCGGGATCACCCACACCTCGACTACGGCCTCGGACGTCTTTTACGAGACCAATGGGAGCTGGTCGTACTCCCTCGGGACGGTCACCGGGTATCAGGGCAGTCCGAACCCGGGCACCGTGCATGTGGCCGGGTTTGGGCAAACCGTCTACATCACGTTCGCAACGGTCACCCATACGGTCGGTCAGACCACGGGTTCGGCCTCTCTTCTCACGGGCTGGGGCATGTACCTGCTGTGGGCCGTCGTGATCGCGGTGGCGGGGGTCGTGGCGGCCGTGGCGACCCGGCCTAAGCACCCGCCGATGGGCCCTTAGACGACACCGCCATCGATTCGAGGCGGGAGACGACGGTCTCGACCGCCCGCGTGTACGGCTCGAGGTCGAGCCCAGGGTACCCCGCGACCGCCTCGAGGGCCCCCTCTGCGAGCATGGGTGGGATGCCCCGGTTGAGGAGCTCCTCCCGCCCCGGAGGGTCCGGCCGCCGGAGCGTCCGGCCGAGGACCAGCCGTTCGGTGGTCGCTTCCGCGATATCCAGAAGATGCTCGACCGATCGGACCGGGTCCACCGGCACGATCGCTTCCGCCCGCACCGAGATGTACGAAACGCCCCGCTCGCTCACGAAGCAGTGCGTCTTGCCGATCACGAGGACCTCTTGCGGGGGCACCACTTGCGAAAGGTATGCGAGCGTGCGGGGATGGAAACTGCTCCCCGTGACAGTACACGACCCCGTGGGGTCTTCCACCCGGGCGCGCAGGAGCGGGTTCTCCCCGGCCATCCGGTCCACCCCGACGATCCGGCCCGAAAGGAGCACCCGGTTCATCGTGGCCCCCAACGGGCTGAGCAAGTATGACCGGCCCCGGTCCCCGGCGCCGCGCACCTCGACCCGGGAAGCATTGAGCTCGTGGGCGAAGACCCGCCATGCCACCTCTCGCTCTCGGAACTCACGAGACGGTGTCACGGAAGGACCTCACGGGCGAGATGCCGTCGAAGCTCGGCCAGGCGCTTTGCCGGGAGCGCAGGCACCGGCTCATACGACTCGACAAGGAGGGTCGGGAACTCTCCGTTGAGAAGGCGCCCCTCCAGGCGGAAATAATGGCCCACGAGATGCGAATGCAACGTTTCCGATAGGACGGTGGAGGGTTGGGTACCGAGATCGGCATCCGAGATCGGGTGGCCCACGATGCGCTCCACATCCGGACGACGGATGCTCACCGTGACCGTTCCGGTGCCGTCATCGAGCACCGCCCGGAGGCGCAGGTCGATCTTGCCCTCGACCGTACCATGGGTCCCGCAGACGTTCGCCTGCAGCACGCGGGAACACTCGGGGCACCGATGGACCACACCCGTGGAGGAAAGGAGCGAAGTGATCACACCGCTCACGCGCGCCGGGAAAGCGGGGGGGCCCCCCTTGACCTGCCATAGCGGCATAGCGCGGTCCCCGCGCTCCCGCGCGGGCATCGGGACCTCCTCGGCCTTGAGCGGTTCGAAGCGGGTGTTCCGGGTGAGCCGGACCTCCGGGCGACCCTGCCAGTCGCGCACCTCGGCCCCGATGAAGCGGAACGTGCTCCCTGCCAACAAGAGATCGCGCTTCGGATCGTCCCACCAGGTGAAACGCACTTGGGCCGAGCCGTCCGACAAGAGACCGGAGAAGAGCACGACCTTCACGCCATCCTTGCGGCGCGAGACCTCGCGCCACTCCGACTCGACAACCCGGGCGCGGAAGGTGACCGGGGAGGTGCCGGACCGGAGGTCGCCAAGGCGCGCGAGATGCTGTCCCTCCGAGGCCGTTCGCGCCCTCGAGAGCGCCGCACCGAGCGCCTCGCCATAAACCTCCTGCCCCCCCGACATCCGTGCGTTCCTTGTCCCCGCTTGCGCTCGCAATGAGGCCCGGGTAGATGAAGTTGTGCCCGCCGGGGCGACCGCAGGCTCTACGGCTCGGCACGGAAGGCCGATCTTATCCCCCGGTCGAAGAACCTAAAGGGGCGGAGGCGTCCCCTTCGGCAGGCATGGCCAAGAACTTCGCCGAACTCCTGGACCGGGCGCTCCTCGACCATCGCACCTTCCTGACCGTAGGGCTCGACCCCCGTCCGGGGGGGATCCCGGCAGGTGTCGGAGGGGAGGAGCTCGAGGCCCTGCGCGGGTTCCTCCTTGGGATCATCGAGGCCACCCGGGACTACTGTGTCGCCTTCAAGATGCAGCTCGCAAGCTACCTCGCCTTTGGCCCCGGCGGGATGGACCTCCTGGCCGAGGTCAGAGCCGTGGCGGCGCGGGACCGGATCACGATCCTGGACCTGAAGGCCTCCGACATTCCCTCCACGATGGAACTCTATCGGAGCGCGGTCCTCGAACGCTGGGGGTTCGATGCCATGACGGTGAACCCGTACCTGGGCTGGGAGACCATCTCCGCCGCGCTCAAGGAGGATGCGAAGGGCCTGTTCGTCCTGCTGCACACTTCGAATGCCGGGGCGCAGGACTTCGAGGAGCGCACGGTCGACGGAGGCCAGCCGCTCTGGCGCACGATGATCCCGCGGCTGCGCGAGCTCTCGATGTCGGGGAACATCGGCGCCGTCGTGGGGGCCACGTTCCCGGAAGCCCTCACCGAGGCCCGCCAAGGACTGGGAACGTGTGTTCCGCTGCTGGTTCCCGGGGTCGGTCGGCAAGGGGGGTCCCTCGAGGACGTCCTTCGGTCCGGCCGGGGGGAATCCGGTGGCGCCTTGCTCATCAACGCCTCCCGCTCCATCCTGGAGGCCTCGCGCGGAAGCGATTGGAAAGAGGCCGCAGCGGCCGAGGCCGCGCACCTCACCCGCGCGATGCGCGATCTTCGGCCAGGTCCGACTGGAACAGCTTCTCCAGCTGGTCCACCACCACGCTGACCCCGTATTTCCGCACGGCGTTCTCCCGGGCCTTCTGCCCCATTTCGAAGAGGAGCCCGGGGTCGCTTAGGATTGCCGAGAGCTTCTTTGCCAGGTCCTCGGGAATCAACGGCTCCGTGAGCAGCCCGTCCACCCCGTTCTCGACGACCTCGCGGACCCCGGGCATGTCAGCCACGATCACCGGCCGGCCGCAGGCCATCGCATTGACGGCGGCGAGGCCGAACCCCTCCAGCCGGTTCTGTGAGGGGCTGGCGACGACGGTGGCCAGGGCGTAATAGCGCGGGAGCTCGTCGTCGGGCACCCCCTGGGCGAACACCACCCGATGGGAGAGCCCAAGGTCCAGCGCCTCCTTCTGGAGGAGCGGAAGGTCCGGGCCTCCCCCCACGATGACGAGCAGAACGTCGGAAGGGAGCATCTCGACGGCGCGCAGGAGGTCGTCCACCCCTTTGTGGGGGACGAGCCGCCCGACGAAGAGCACGATCCGTTTCCCCTCCGCCCCAAGACGGGAGCGCAGCTCCGGGTCCTCGGTCATCGGATGGAAATGATCCGTGTCGACGAGCGACGGGATCACATGCGCGGAGATCCCGGTCAGGTACCGCGAAGTGCTCGCATAGCTCTCGGTGTGCACGATGACCCGGCGGGCCACGGCGAGGGTCTGGGGGAGGAACATCTTCTGGTAGAGCGCGGCCAGCAGCCCGCCGATCGGCCCTTCGAGATAGAGGTCGCAGTGATAGGTGAGATAGACCCGGTCCGACCGACCCCGGAGCGCCCGCGCGGCGAAGTACGATGTGAGCGGCGGAGGATAGTGCAGATGCACGACGTCGAACGCCATCTTCTCGAGATACCCGCCGATGCGGAGGGTGAGCGGTGTGGCGAGCACCGTGCCGAGGATGGGGGTCCGGACGATCCGGTACCCTGCCGGGTCCCGCTCTTCGGTCGAGAGGGTTCGGTCGTGCAGGGACGTCAGCACCGTCACTTCGTGTCCCCTCCGAGCAAGCTCGGCCGCCACGAGCGCCACGTGGCTCTCTACCCCGCCCACGTGGGGCTTGAAGAAGGGGCAGACCTCTACAATCCGCACATCCCGGCAAATCGTCCGAACGTATAAGAGGCTCCGTCTCCGGGAAACCGGCGGTCACGATTCCATCTTGGAGACGCGGACCACCGATGCGCCTAGGAGCACCGCCGCCACGACCGAGAGGGCGACCGGGAAAAGGGCGGTGAGATCGTGCTGCACGAGAAGGAAACCGGCGACCGCCACAGTGACGACACTGCCGAGGACGCCCACCACCAGTGCCTCGGATGCGCTGCGCGTGATCGTCGAGGCGGTGAACGTGACGCTGCCCAGGAAGAAGAGGAGCGAGAGCAGACCGAGGAAGAGATGGGTGGGAGCGAGGGGGATGAGGGCCGGGCCCGCCGTGGCCGGTACCAGGGCATCCGCCACGGGCCAAAGGAGTGCCGCACCGACGGCGAACGCTCCGAGCGATCCTCCGAAGACGACGGCCAGCCGCCCGGACAACATCGGCCCGCGCCTCTGAGGCAGCACCCACGCGACGAGGTGCGCCCGCCGCGAGAGTTCCTCGCCCAGCGACAGGGCTGCAAGGTCCAGCATGACCAAGCCCGCGAGACCCCCCGTGACAAAGAGCCCGAGGATGAGGGCGACGGCGTTCGAGGGGACCCGGAGGTACAGGAAGGCGATCCCGCTCCCGATCGGCCCGGCCACGGGTGGAATGAGCCAAAGGAAGATGCGCTGGGAGCGGAAGAGCCGGAGGATCTCCCAGCGGGCGTTCGCGACGAAGGCGCTCATGACTCTTCCCTTCCCACCCGCTCGAGGTACCGCTCCTCCAACCGGTTCCGTGCGCTCTCCGCGCTGACGATCGGGATCCCCCCCGTCACCAATCGCTGGATGAGGGCGCTCTGCGCTGCTTCGTCGCCCGTGAACCGGAGCGTGACCTCCCGTGCCTCACGCTGTTCGACCGCCACGTCGGGGCCGAGGATGGTCCCGACGGACTCTAAAGTCACCGGGGAAAGCGTCCGGACATGGAGGACGATGGTTCGCCCCCCGACTTCCCCTCCCACCCGGCCATCTACTGGTTCATCCCCCACGACCCGGCCGTTCCGGAGAAAGAGCACCCGATCGCACACTGCCTCGACATCCTCAAGGAGGTGCGTGGAGAAGAACAGGCTCACCCCATTCCGATGAAGGTCCTTTAGGAGAAGTCGAAGGTCCCGACGGGCGACAGGGTCTAGGCCCAGGGTAGGCTCGTCGAGGAGCAGGACCTCGGGGTCCCCGATCAGGGCTCCGGCGACCTGAAGCCGCCGGAGCCGCCCGGTGCTCAAGCTTCCCAAGGGATGGGAGAGGTCTTCCGCCACCCCGAGGGCCCGGGCCACACGCTCCACGGCGCGGCCCCGATCCAGCCGGGAGACCCCCTTGATCTCGGCCATGTATCCGAGCATGTCCTCGCCGGTGAGGTAGGGAAGGACCCCGGGGGTCTCGATGAGCAGCCCGAGGTGTGCGAGGGCGCGGCGGCGGTCGTGGGCGGGGTCTACCCCGCCCACGGAAACGGTGCCGGCGTCCGGGTGCGCCAAACCCGAGATGATCCGGAGGGTAGTGGTCTTCCCCGCCCCGTTCGGGCCGAGGTAGCCCACGGCCTCGTTCCGGTGGAGGCCGAAGGACACCGATGCGAGCGCTTCTACCGTACCGTATCGCTTCTGGACGCCGTCGAGGGTGATGATCGGGTCTCCGGGCACGCGGGCACGATGTTCCGGGAGGAGATTACCTCTTGGCCTATCGTTCCGCGGGAGCCCGATCGTCCCGGGACCCGAGAACATGGTCCCATGCGCGCCGGGCCGCACCGGCCATCGGCAGCCGCCCGAGGTCCGACCGCGGAACCCACCGATGACCCCGAGGATGCTCCGATTGGGCACCCACGGTTGCGTGAAAGACGGTGATCTCACAGACGAAATGGGTGTACCCGTACCGGAACGTTCCGACCGCCCGAAGTTCACCAGTGGACCGAGGGCTCCAGCGCCGGAATGCACGCCGGGCGGCTGCCGCGGGGGATCCCCCGGCCCCGACCGGGATCTCCGGGAATTCCCAAAGCCCGCCAAGCAGTCCCTCGGGAGGACGCTGGTGTACGAGGACCCGTCCCTTGTTCTCGAGCACGAGCACCGCCATGGGGACGCAACGACGGGAAGCCCGGGCGTGTCGCCGGGGGAGTACCCCCGGGTCCGGCAGCTCGCGATACGCCCAGCAATGCGGGGCGATCGGGCAGACGGTGCATCGCGGCGAACGGGGGAGGCAGACCGTCTCCCCCAGTTCCATGATCGCCTGCGCGGAACGTCCAGGGTGGACGGCGGGAAGGTCCTGCTCGAGACGGTCTTTGAGGCCTTGGCGAACGGGAGCGCGGGCCGGGTCCCGGCGCTCGCCGTAATAGCGGGCGGCCACCCTGAGGACGTTCGCATCCAGGCCGAGCACGGGAATCTCGAACGCCTGGCTTGCGATGGCCCGGGCCATGTACTCGCCGATCCCGGGGAGGGTTTCGAGGTCGCTGACCGAGGAGGGCAGGCGTCCGCCCCACCTCCGCACGACATCCCGGGCGGCCCGATGCAGGTTCCGGGCCCGCGCATAGTAACCGGCCCCCTCCCAGACCTTGAGTACCCGGGAGAGGGGGGCCCGGGCCAATGCCCGCACGGTCGGAAAGGCCCGCAGGAAGCGCCGGTAGTACGGGACCGCCTGCGCCACCCGGGTCTGTTGGAGCAGCACTTCCGCCACCCAGATGGCATAGGGTGAAGGGCGGAGACGCCACGGGAGGGGCCGGGCGTGCGTGTCGTACCATCGGAATAGGTCCTGGGCGAACAGGGGGGGTTCCCCTCGGGGCTCCCCCGCGCGCACGACGGTCAGTGGGTTTCCACGTCGGCGGATCGGTGCGATTCCCGCTGTTGCAGGAGGTCCCCCGGCGGGATCGTCGTGATGTCGATGCCCTTCATGGGTTCGCCGAGGCCGGTGCTCACTTCGGCGAGGCGCGCCGCGTCGGTGTAGTGCAATGTGGCCTCCACGATGGCATGGGCGACCTTCTTCGGGAACTTGGCCTTGAAGATGCCGCTGCCGACGAAGACGCCATCGGCGCCCAGGAGGCGCACGAGCGCCGCGTCCGCCGGAGTGGCGATCCCCCCCGCGGCGAAGTTGACGACGGGCAACCGTCCCAGCTCCCGGACCTCCTTGACGAGCTCGAGGGGGACCCGTTCGGCCGACACGAACTTTCGGATCTCGGTGTCATCCCCCTGGCGCAACATCACGATCTCATCGTGGATGGCGCGCAGGTGGCGGACGGCCTCGACCACGTTGCCGGTCCCGGCCTCGCCCTTCGTCCGGATCATCGCGGCCCCCTCGGCGATACGCCGGAGGGCCTCGCCCAGGTTGCGGGCACCGCAGACGAAGGGGACGTGAAAGGCCTTCTTCTCGATGTGGTAGAATGGGTCGGCGGGTGTCAGGACCTCGGATTCGTCGACCATGTCGACCCCGAGCTGTTCCAGGATCCGGGCTTCGGCCGTGTGGCCGATCCGGGCCTTGGCCATGACGGGGATGCTGACGGCATCCATGATCTCGCGGACCTTCTTCGGGTCGGCCATGCGGGCGACCCCACCCTGGGCCCGGATGTCCGCGGGGACGCGTTCTAGGGCCATGACGGCGACGGCCCCCGCCTCCTCGGCGATGCGGGCCTGCTCGGCGGTCGTGACATCCATGATGACCCCGCCCTGCTGCATGCGGGCGAAGCCGCGCTTCAATCGTTCGGTCCCCGTGCGGGGAGGCGCCATCACGCTCATGGTATCCTCGATCGGGCTACCGGTCCGGGACTATTTAACGGATGTGGCGATTCTCCGGCCCCGGTGGTATCGGGAGAGCATGGCCATCTCGTCGGCCATCTGAATGAGGGCCTTCCGTTTCGAGGGGTCCCGGTCGAACTTCGACAGCGCCCGGAAGAAGAGGCCCATCAGGTACGGCTTCATTGGAGGTCGTGGGCGAACTCGGAAAGGATGGTCATGGCCCGGCCGATGTTCTCTCGGGAGTTCGCGAACGAGAACCGGAGATGGCCCTTCCCGAGCGACCCGAACGCGGAGCCGGGCGTGCACAAGAGCCCGCGCTGGAGGAGCCCATGCGCCGCCTCCACGTCCGTCATGTCCCAATCAAAGCTCGGGAACGCGTAGAACGCCCCGGTCGGTGGAACGCAATGCATCCCCGGGATCGACCGGAGGTACTTCACGATGAAGTCGCGGCGGTGACGGAACTCCCGCACCATTGCCGCCACATCAGCCGCCCCGTCCTGTAACCCTTTGAGGGCCGCGATCTGCGGCGGCGTCGGCGCGCACGCGACGAGGTGGTAGTGGATCTTGTCCGCTTCGGTGAGGAATTCCTTCTCTCCGAGCATGTACCCGAGGCGCCAACCCGTCATGGCGAAGATCTTGCTGAACGAGTTCACGACGATGACCTTGTCGAGGCGTCCCCAGAAGCTGGTGTAGGGTTCGCTCAGGTATTGGATCTGATCGTAGACCTCGTCGGAGATGATCGTGAGGTCGTGATCAAGCGCGAGCTTGACGAGACGGTCCACGACCTTCCGGGGAAACACCGTGCCGGTCGGATTGGAGGGCGAGTTCACGACGAGTGCTGTGGTCCGCCGAGTGATCTTGCTCTCGAGCTCGTCGAAGTCCGGCAAGAAAGCGTTCGACTCCTTGAGCGAGTAGAAGACCGGACGGGCGTCGGCCATCCGGGCGTGCTGTGCGTAGAGCACGAATCCCGGGTTCGGGACGAGCACCTCGTCCCCGGCCTCGTAGAGCGTGAGCGCCGCGACGGCCAGCGCCTCCGATCCGCCGACGGAGATCATGACGTTGTCCCGGCTGGCCGGGCCGTAGCGCTCCTCGTAGATCCGGGCGATGGTGTCCCGCAACGGGATGATCCCGCGGGTCGGGCCGTACTTGTTGAACCCCTCGCGGACCGCTTGGAAGAGCGCCTCCTTGACCATCTCGGGCGGGTTGAAGTCCGGTTCACCCAGACCGAGGTTGACAGCATCCGGCGGGGCCGCATCGAACATCTTGCGGATGCCCGACATTTCCAGGTTCCGAGCTCGTTCCGAGATCATGGCCTTGGGGACAGATGTACCTCCGCGGTCCCGGATAAAGGCATCACCGTGAGAAGCTCTGTCACGCTGGCTTCGCTTCTCCGGAGGTCCCCGTCGGGCGGTCATTCACCTGGAAAGGGGCACGGGGGGATGAGGCTTTGCTAGGAGCCCCCAAAGTATCGCTCCCGAGGTCGCACCGAGGAAGACGAGCACACCGAAGGCCCAAGAGCCCGGGAAGAGTCCGGTGGCTAGGGCCGCGCCCCAACCTGCGGTCGTCACGACAAGGGCGAGGGCCAGGACCGAGGGCATCAGACGTTGCGGGGACCGGTCCCGTCCACGGTAGGCCGAGAGGAGCATGGCCAGGACACAAAGAAGAAGGGCGAAGGCGATCCCCTCATGGACCGAGCCACCCAGGTCCCCCGTCGATAGGACGCACGTTGGGCTTCCATGGCAGGACGCCGGGCTCGTTCCCGTGACGAGCACGAAGCCGGCGCCCCCCACGATCAAGCCGAGGGACGCCACGGCGAACCATGGAAAAAGGTCCTTCCTTCTCTCGGAGAAGGGAGAGGCTGTTGTGCTGGATGACGGTGACCGGGCAGGATCGGGCACCCCTTGCGGGATCGCAACCATCTACTTGACGGAGCCCGACCGGGGTCCTGACCTGTGTCTTGGGGAGGGTTTCAACAGCTAATGGGAAAAATGTAAACATGCCAGAATCCATCCATGGGATAGCGAGTACCGAGGCGAGAACCAAGCCCGGTGCGATGACCAAGCATGAAGTCCACGCCTGACGGGGAATGGACCGATGGGAGTCGAAAACAGACCTTACCACCGCTTTGTGCAGATAGCTTCCAAGAAAAGGACCAAGGAAGGGAAACGGCCCATGGATCCGACTTCCAATTCCCTAGTCTTTCAGAGTTCCTTCTGCCTTGCTGTGGCTTCGTATGGTTCGCCGTGGAAATACCTTGGACAGAGGTTGATCCCCTGCCCGGGATCCCCGTGAACTCAGGCAGTCTTGACGGCTTCGGCGACCTTGGAGAGCTCGACGAGCGCTCCGGAAGTCTCGGTGTCGTGGTTGACCACGGCCACCAGCAGGGCCTTCTTGCCACTGCCGACGATGATCGTCTTGGAATCGTTCCCTTCGACGATGATATGGCTGGGCGGGGAACGGTTGAGCTCGGTGTTGGCGGTGGCGGCGGCCCCAAGGATCGTGGCGCACATGATCGCGAAGGTCTCCGTGTACACCCCCGTCGGGACATCCGCCGACAGGACGAGCCCGTCCCGGGAGATGAGGGCGGCGGCGATGGCCCCGATGCGAGTCTTAAGGTTCTTCACGACTTCGTTCACGTCCTCTCCGACCACCTCAGTTCACCCCGATTCCTTCAGGCTGCCTGGATACGAAAAACGCAGGCATCATTACCATTGCCAACACATTCTTCCTCAAGACAGTTGACCCGGGTAGAACTCTTACGTTCATAAAGCTCACGGAGCATCCCGCGCAGTCTGTGACACGAGACTCCCTGCCCTTCCGCCGCTTCGATGCTCCCCTTGACGACCACCCGGTCCGAGCGGAATTCCACGGACTCCACCCAGCCGAGGCCGACCATGGCCTCGGTGGCGAGCGTGAAGTAGCGCTCGGGGTCCTTGAGAGCCTGGGTGGCGATCTCGGCGCCCAGGATCGCGCCCTCTCGGGCGAAGAGCCCATGGCAAGCGCTGGCCATCACCGATTCGTAGAGTTCCCGGATCTTGATCAGGGCTGCCTGATCGATCTTGACCTCCCGCATCGGTTCTTTATCACGGAGAGACAGTTCCCTTTATAAACTCGTAGCCGGAGTGTCGCCGAACAACCGTCCGGAACGCCTTTCCCGGGCGGTCACCCCTTCTGGAGGGCGAGCAGGTCCTCGGTCGATATCTTCCCGCCTTTCTTGATGCGGGCGAAGAGGTCGTCCTCTTTGGGGGCCTCTTCCGTGGCGCTCTCGCCCGCCGCCTTGCGCTTCGCGGCGAAGAGGAGCTTCTCGATGTCCCGGACTTCCTCGATGGCGGCGATGTGCAGCTTGTGCTCCTCGTCGCTCGCGTTCTTGACGGCGGTGATCTTGACCTGCATCTCGTCGAGCTGCCGGCGCATCCCGTCGACCGCCTCGTAGAGCTTGCCCATCTCCTCGTGGTTCTTCTGGGCCGCCAGGGCGGATTCCTCGACCTCCTTGTGGTACTTCTCCGCGAGGGTGCGGGCCTCCTCGAGTTCCTTGGTCAGGGCAAGGATCTCGGGGTCCTTCCGGAAGCGTTCCTCCTGGGTCTTGATCTCCCGTTGGATGCGCTGCATCTCCGCGATGAGGCGTTCCTCGGCCTCCTTGGAGAGGCTGCTCGTCATGTGCTTGAACTCGAGGTCCTTCAGGAGCCGCCAGAGGGAGACGTTGCCCTTCTTCACGTCGGCCGCCTTGCGCTTCTCGTGGAGCTTCTCCGTGAGGTGCCCGACCTTCTGGTTCCATTCCTCCCGGTTCTTCTTCGCCTCGCGGACGGCATCGTTGAGCCCGTCGCGCTCGTTGCGTCGGGCCCAGGCCTCGTCGCTCTTGTCGCGCATCTCGCGGATCACGGCCCCCCGCTGGTCCATGAGGGTGCGGACCTCGGTGTTCAGGGTGTCGCGGCGGGCCCGATGCGCATCGGCCCGGGCGTTCGCCTCGGCCCGCCGCTTCTCGAGCTCGTCCACGTCGTTCGAGGGGGGAGGGGGTTCCATCTAAAGAATACCCCCGTCCGCCATCCGAGCGACCCAGGGGACTTCGCGCATGTGCGCCGGCATAGTCTTCCCGTACCTTTCCAGGGTTCCTCTTGAAGTTTTTGGTCCTCCGGCACGGGTCGCTTCCGCTGGAGGCACAGGAGATATCTACTTCCCCGGGATATTGCGCCTCGCAATATGCCAGAGGAGGACGTCGGGCGGATCTACGGTGATGTGGGCGTCGGCCAGTTCAAGGTCGCGCTCACGACACCGGTCGAGCGGGGCGAGTACATCGTCGTCGAGGACGACACCCATCATCGGGTGCTCTGCCAGCTCTCCCAGCTCGAGCGCAAGAGCGATCCCGGGGCCGAGCGTACGCTCGAGCACATCGCCCCCGGGAACGGCATCCATCTCGCCGATGCGCTCTTCGGGAAGGCGAACGTCGTGGGCTTCCGGGAGAACGGCATCGTCGCGGTCCCGCAGCTGCCCTTCAAGCCCGGCACCGAGGTCCATCGGGCCGACGAATCCCTCATCGCCGATGTCATGGGGCTCCGGGAGAACGGGAAGACCGGAGCGTACGTCGGGCTCCTCCGGGGACATTCCCTCCGGGTCGAGCTCGATATCAACCAGCTCGTCCAACGCCATCTGAGCGTGCTGGCGAAGACCGGGGGCGGGAAGAGCTACCTCGTCGGCGTCCTGCTGGAAGAGTTCATGAAGCACGACGTCACCTGCATCATCATCGACCCCCACGGCGAGTACGGGAGCCTCCGGTTCAAGTCGGACAAGATGCGCAACGCCGAGCGATACGGGGTGGAGGCCCGGGGGTTCCGGGACAAGATCTTGGAGTTCTCCCCCGACACGACGCTGAACCGGGATGCCAAACCCCTCACCTTCTCGCTGCGGAACCTCGATGCGCGGGAACTCCTGACCTTCATGGGGTCCACGAACGTCCGGGGCTACGTGGCGCCGCTCAAAGGTATCATCGAGGCGGCGGCCCAGGCGAACGCCGAGTACACCCTCAAGGACCTGATCCGGATCGCGCACGCCCGGGCCGCCGAGGACGGGAACCCCACTTTCGAATCGCTGGCCGAGAAGCTCGAGTACCTGGAGGAGACGAAGCTGCTCGCCCCGGTGGGCACCTCCCTCCACGAGCTGGTCGTCCAGGGCAAGATGACCATCGTGAACCTCCGGGGGGTCGCCCCCGACGTTCAGGAGCTCGTGGTGACCCGGATCCTCTCCACGTTCTTCGAGCAGCGCAAGCGGGGGAAGATCCCCCCGCTGTTCCTCGTGATCGAGGAGGCCCACAACTTCTGCCCGCAGCAGGGTCAGGCGATGTCCTCGCGGATACTGAAGACCGTGGCGAGCGAGGGTCGTAAGTTCGGGCTCGGGCTCTGCATCGTGAGCCAGCGTCCCGCCCGGGTGGACAAGAACGTGCTCTCCCAATGCGCGACGCAGCTCATCCTCCAGGTCACGAACCCGCTTGACGTCCGCGCGATCGCCCAATCGATCGAAGGGTTGACCGACGGGATGACGGACATGATCCAGGGCCTCCCTGTTGGGACTTGCCTCGTGAGCGGGGCCGGGTTCCACACCCCGCTCTTTTGCGATGTGCGCACCCGGGCGAGCCGCCACGGTGGCGAGTCCGTCAATGTGATCCCCACCTGATCCGTTCTCGCCTTGGACTGGGCGGGGCGATCTAACGATCCGGGCCACATCTTCCCTGCGACCGCCTGGAGTTAGCGTAACACCGTACCGGAGTACAGGGCCTCCCCCCAATTCTATTATACTTCCTCTACCCTACATAATAGGCTCTGAGTGTCCCATGCAGTCGAGTGGTGGTTCGGGTTCCGGCTCCTCCAGCCCCTATGCCATCCTCGTCGCGGCGATCGTCTTCGCCATCCTCATCCTGATCGGGTACATCCTCTTCCTGTCGTACCCGCAGGACGGTTACTACAACGCGATGCTCTACACCGGCATCATCGCGATCGTCGTGGCGCTGGGTGTCTACCTGGGGAGCGCCCTCTCCCGGGGCCAAACGTTGGGGATGGCCGCGGTCGGGGCCTTCTGGTTCGGCATTGCGATGCTGTTGGGGGCCGACCTGACAACACCGAACTCCGCTTTCGGGTCCACCGCTTCGGCCTATGACTTTGCCCCGCGGGTGCTCCTCCTCATCATCACCCTCATCCTAGCGATCGTCGGGATCGCGGGCTCCTGGTGGCAGTCCTCGGCACGGAAAGTGGTCGAGCACCGGGAATCCGAGCGCGAACAGTGGCGCCGCTCCACCGGTGTGGTCGCCCCCCAAGCCGGCGATTCGGCGTATCCCCCGACCCATCCGAAGTAAATTCCATGCAGGCAGGTCAGACCCCTCAAGCGAGCTATTGCCCGAAATGCGGACAGCCGACGGGAGCCGGGGCACGCTTTTGCCCCGCGTGCGGAGCTCCGCTCGGGGCCGCACCGGCAGCCAACCCTGCGCCCGCGTCGCCTCCACCGCCCCCCTCGATCGATATCCGGGAGCGGGTGGATCAGGACCGCGGGGCGCTCAAGCGCCTCCAGTTGCTCATCCCCGGTTTCCGCGCCTACCGGCTGGGAGAGGACGTACGGGCGGCCGACGCGCTGCTACGCATCCAGGTCGCCGACCGGCTGGTCCTGGCGCTCCAGCACCTCGATGAATTGCGATCGAACATGGCCCGGGCCGGTGTCGCCGTCGCCCTTACGGACATCGGGAGCCTGCGGTCGGAGATCCAGCGGATGGAGGGACAGATCCGGCATGCGGAGCAGGGATACACGGGCATTTCCCCCGCCGTGCGGATCACCCCGGAGAAGATCGACCGGCTCTACGAGCGGGACTGGAGCTTCCTCTCCTCGGCCGAGGGCGTCGTCGCCGCGCTGAAACCCATCGAGGACGCCGTGGCCGCGAAGAACGCCTCCCAGATCTCGACCCTCGTGTCCCAACTGCGTACCAACGTAGTCTCGCTCGAGAACAACTTCTCCACGCGGGTCATGGATGTGGAGAAGATCCTTCAGTGAAGGTTCCAAAAGCAAGGTGAAGCATGTTGTTCGGTAAGAAATCCCCCGGGGCTGGAGTAGCGGCACAGAGCGCGTTCGGCGGGGCGGCCACCATCATTTGGGAGGACGCCTACAAGGGTCCGAACGTGATGTGGCGGGTCCCCCGCAACATCCGCCTGAACGACAATGTCGTCGTCCGGGAGGACGAGTACGCCGTCTTCATGCGGGATGGGAAGGTCCTGATGTACATCGACCGCCCCGACCGGTATGCGCTCACTTCGATGAACGCCCCGATCGTCGGGAAGCTGGTGACCGCCCTCTCGGGTGTGCAGCAGCAGGCCGAGGTCTATTACCTTCAGCGCCGTTTCTTCGACGGGAAGTTCGGTTCGAAGGAGCCCTACCAGTTCCGGGACCCCGACTTCGGGATCGTATCGTTACGATCGTTCGGAGATTTCCGATGGCGGGTGAATCACCCCGACAACTTCCTCACCCAGTTCGTGGGATCATTCGGTGCCGAGAGCCAGGCGGACGTAGAGGATCGGCTGCGCGACCAGATGGTCCTGTTGACCTACAACACGCTCGGCCAGATGAAGGAGCAGGGGATGCGGGTGACCGATATCGCCGCCCAGCTCACCACCATCGAGCAGATGATCCTCGGCAAAGCGCCGGATTTCTTCAACGCCTACGGGATCGAGATCAACCGGGTCCAGGGGCTCTCCATCAACCTCCCCGACGATGTGCAGAAGGCGGTCGACACCCGGTCCTCCATGGGCGTCCTGGGCGTCAACTACATGCAGTACCAGGCCGGCCAGGCCATGACGACGGCGGCCGCGAACCAGGGATCGGCCGGCACATTGGCCGGAGCCGGCGTCGGACTCGGCGCCGGGATGGGCATGGGCTATGGCATGTACGGGGCCATGGGTCCCGGCATGGCCGGGATGCAAGGGGGCGGCGCCGGGGGCCCTAGCAGTCCCTGTCCCAAGTGCGGTTCCCTCATCCCATCGGGGCTCAAGTTCTGTCCCAACTGTGGCATGGCGCTCGCCGGCGCTCCGCAGCCCGCCGCGGCCGCACCCGCCGCGGGGATCGCGTGTCCCAAGTGCGGTCAGGTCTCGCCGGCCGGTACCAAGTTCTGTCCCAATTGCGGTGCGTCGATGGCCCCACCCCCTCCGAAGACGTGCCCCAAGTGCAACCAGCCGGTCGCCGCCGGGGTGAAGTTCTGCCCCAACTGCGGTTCACCCGTCCCGACATAGGAGGGCGGGGGACCGACGGCCGGTACCCCAGGGAGCCCCCGGACCCCGCCCCTTCGGCTTCGGGTATGAGGCATGGTGCAGGCGCCTGATCCGTGGTCAACCTTCGCCGCGGAAGCGATCGTCGGACGGGACGGTGCCTTCTACATCGAGCGGGGCCCGACGCCCGGTCGGAGCGCACGCTGGGTCGCCTATGGCCTCGGACCGGAGCGCCGCACGGTTTGGTCGGACCCTTCGGACGTCGAGGAGTTCAGAACGGAGTTCATGGGGAAAGTGCCCCGAGGACCTGCGATGCTCCATGTCGGCTTCGTCGGGTTCGATGCCTTCGGCCTCTTCGAGCCGCTCCTCCGGCCATCCACACCGGAGGATTCGCCCTTTCCGCGGGCGGAGTTCCACACGTATTCGCAGTGGACGCGGAAGCCCCTAGCGCCCGTGCGCCCGCATTCTCCTCTCGCCCTCCTTGAGGAGCTCGAGACCGGTCCCGTCCGGGATACCTCTTCGATCGATGCCTACGGCGCTTCGGTCCTGCGTCTCAAGGAGGACATCCTGAACGGCGAGGCGTTCCAAGTGGTCCTGGCGCACCGGCGGGAGCGTACGATCCGCGGCTCGCTCCTTTCCCTGGTGGACCGCTTGCGGGGAAGGGAGCGGTACGCCTACCTATACTATTGGAGGGGAGGCGCCCACGGGGAGATCGAGCTCGCCGGTGCGTCGCCTGAGAGCGTGGTGGAGGTCGCCGGAGGTCGGATCGCCATCAGCCCCATTGCGGGGACCCGGCCCCGCCCGCCCCCGCCGACCGGGCCCCGGGCCCGTCTTCCCCTCGAACGGGACCCCAAAGAGCTCGCGGAGCACCGGATGCTGGTCGATCTCGCCCGGAACGACATCGGGAGGGTGGCACAGACCGGGTCCGTCCGGCTCTCCCGGACAGAGGTGAAGGTCCCTTACAGCCGCCTCGAGCACCTCGAGACCCGGGTCGTGGGCCGCCTGCCAAAGGAGCGGACGGCGCTCGACGCCCTTATCGCCGCGTTCCCGGCGGGTACTGTGAGCGGTGCGCCCAAGATCCGGGCGACGCAGCTCCTCCGACGGGAGGAGCGGACCTGGCGCGGTCCCTACGCCGGGGCGGTCGGTTTCTTCCATGGCCCGCGCGATGCGGAGTTCGCCCTCGGTATCCGGAGCGCGTTCCGATGCGGGGGGAAGGTGTACACCGAGGCCGGCGCCGGGATCGTGCACGCCTCGGAGCCCCGGCGCGAGTGGGAGGAGACCGTCGTGAAGCTATCGGCCGTCGAAGGAGCCTTGACCGGGAAGGGAGGCAGCGCCCGTCCATGAAGGTCGTGCTCATCGACCACCAGGATTCCTTCGTCTTCAACCTGGCCCAGGCACTCGGGGGGCTGGGAGCGGATGTGGTCACCCTCCGTTCCCGGGTTCCCTTGTCCGCCGTACGAAAGGAGGACCCTGATGCCCTCGTCCTGTCGCCGGGCCCGGGGAATCCTTCGGAGAAGGGCCTCATGGGGATCACGCCCCGACTCCTTGCGGGCCTTTCCCGGACGGTCCCGACGCTCGGGGTCTGCCTTGGCCACCAGGCCATCGGTGCCTTCTTCGGCGGCCGGGTCGTCCGGGCCCCGTATCCATGCCACGGGGAGACCGCGCTCGTCTCTCATGCCGGGGGCGGCCTCTATTCCGGGGTGCCGAACCCCTTCCGCGCCGCCCGCTACCACAGCCTGGTCGTGGAGCGCGGCTCGCTCCCCTCAGACCTCGTCGAGCAGAGCTGGGAAAAGAGGGACGGCGTCCTCATGGGGCTCTCTCATCGCCGGTATCCCATCCACGGGGTCCAGTTCCATCCCGAGTCGTACCTGACCCGAAACGGGCGCACGTTGCTCGGCAACTTCCTCAAGGAGGCCCGGAGATGACGGAAGACGCCGTCCGAAAGGACCTCCTCGAGCGGGTGCGATCCCCGACGGGCCTGACCGTGGAGGAGGCCGCGGAACTCGCCGAGGAGTTGTGCGAGAACCGCTACACCATCGACGAAGCGGGAGCCCTGCTCTCCGCGATGGCGGAACGGGGGGAAACAGCCGAGGAGCTCCTCGGGTTCGCCCGCACGCTCCGGAAACTTGCCATACCGTTCGACGTTCCCGGGGCACGGGACGGGGTGGACCTGTGCGGAACGGGTGGCGCCCCTTTCCCGACGTTCAACGTCTCGACCGTGGCGGCGTTCGTGGTGTCGGCCTGCGGCCAACCTGTGGTGAAGCACGGGAACTCTTCCCATCGGGGCCCGTGCGGGTCCTCCGACCTGCTCGAGGCCCTGGGCCTCCCGGTGAAGACATCCCTCGAATTCCCCCAGGCAACCTTCGAGAAGGAATCGCTCGCCTTCCTGCACGCCCCGCTCTTCCACCGCGCCACCCGAAACGTGGCGCCGGTTCGCCAGCGCCTGGGGACCCGGACGATCTTCAATCTGCTCGGCCCGCTCACGAACCCCGCCCATCCCCGATACCAATTGGTCGGGGCGTACTCGACGGGCTATGCGCAACTGGCTGTTGAAGTGCTCCCGCGGCTCTCCTGCGAACGGGTCCTCGCCGTGCATGGTGATGAGGGGTGCGATGAGCTTTCCCCCGGCGGGCCCTCATCGGTGTTCCGGTGGGACGACCACGGCCTTTCCATCGAGCGCGTCGAGCCCGAGGACCTGCTCTCGCCGGGCGAGAGGGATGGCGATTGGACCCCGTTACCGCCCACGGAGGCCGCCCGGGAGACCGAAATGATCCTGCAGGGAAGCCGTGAGAACGCCCGGGCGGGGGCCGTGGTCCTGGCCGCTGGCGCCGCCCTATGGGTCACCGGACGGACGGAGGACCTGGAGGGTGGGGTCACGCGGGCCCGGGAAGGGATCCGGTCGGGCCGGGCCCTCTCAAAGCTTGAATCGTTACGCGCCTTGGTCCGGGAGGGAGGGAAAGGATGACCTCGATGGATGGTTCGGAAGGCACGGCGGCGGGGAAGCACTTTCTCTCTGGGATGGTCCACGAGGTCCGTCGAGAGCTCGCCCTCGGCTATTACGACTACATGCCTTCACCCAGCCTGATGCTCTCCCTAGCCCGGCCCTCGCTCTCATCGGCGCTGGCCCGGCCGGGTTCGCGGCCGGCTCTCATGCTTGAGCTGAAGCATGCCTCGCCCGGGTACTCCGATGCCCGGTTGCCCGATGTGGATGCGGAGTGGTTCGTGGCCCTCGCTTCCCAGGTCGGTGCCGAGGCGTTGAGCGTGATCCCCCAACCCGAGGCCTTCGGGGGCAGCCTCGAAGAGTTCACGGAGGTGGCTCGTCGGAGCCCGCTACCCATCCTGTTCAAGGACTTCATCGTCTCCGTGGAGCAGCTCGAGGCGGCCCGCGCTTGCGGGGCATCCGCGGTCCTGCTCCTTGCCCGCCTTGCGCGCGTGGGCGATCTCGAGCTGCCGCTTTCGGAGATGGTGCGGGAGGCGCATCGCCTCGGGATGGAGACGGTGATCGAGGTGCATGGGGCCGAAGAGCTTGCGGATGCCTGGGCCGCGGGTCCCGACGTCCTCGGGGTGAACGCCCGGGACCTCGAATCCCTCCGGGTGGACGTGGCCGGGGCGATCGATGTCCTCCAGGGCATCCATCCCGGGAACATCCCACTCCTCGCCATGAGCGGGGTGGAGGGGCCGCGCACCGTCGAGTTCTACGTCCGGGCCGGGGCTACCGGCATCCTCGTGGGGACCGCATTCCTACGGAACGACGACCCCGAAGGGTTTGCCCGTTCCTTGCGCGTGGGGGAGGGCCCACGATGAACTCCGGACGGCACCTCATCAAGATCTGCGGGATCGGCAACTCCCGGGACCTCGAATCGGCGGCGGGAGCGGACATGGTCGGGGTGGTGATCGACGTGCCCGCATCCCCGCGCAACCGCACCTGGGAAGAGGCATCCGCGCTCTTTGAAAAGGCCCGCGGACGGTTCGTGTCCGTGGCGGTGCTGCTCGACCCGCCCGCAGCGGCGATCGAGCGCGCCGTCGCTTCCGGTGCGGCGCTCGTCCAAGTCCATGGCCGGGTCCCAACGGATCTCTCGGCCGCGCTCCGCTCGCGGGTGGTCCCTTCGTTAGGTCTCCCCCGGGAGGGAGAGGTGAGGGTGGGACAACCCGCCTTTTCGCTTCCCGATATGGAGGGCTTTCCCTTCGTCCATCTGGATGTCGCTCGGGAAGGGTCCTTGGGGGGTAAGGGGGAACCCTTGGACCGGGGCACGGCCCATATCCTCGTCGAGGACCATCCGGAGGTCCGCTTCCTCCTCTCGGGAGGGCTCACCCCGGAGAACGTCGTCGGGGCGATCCGGGAGATATGCCCGGCGGGGGTCGACGTCTCTTCCGGGGTCGAATCCTCTCCCGGTGTCAAGTCATCCCACAAGGTCGCCCAGTTCATTCGGGCCGTCCGGAGCTGGGAGGAGCGGCATCCGCATGCCTAGGCGTTACGGAAAGTATGGCGGGGCCTACGTCCCCGAGACCCTCGTCCCCGCCCTCGAAGAACTGGAGCGGGGATTCCGCTCTCTCCGGCGGGACCTCGCCTTCCGCTCGGAACTCCGCACCCTCCAGGAGACGTGGGCCGGGCGGCCCACCCCCCTCTACCATGCCTCCCGGCTCAGCGGGGAGGTGGGCGGGGCCGAGATCTGGCTGAAACGGGAAGACCTCGTGCACGGGGGGGCCCACAAGCTCAACAACGCGCTCGGGCAGGGGCTCCTCGCCCGGCGCCTCGGGAAGAAGCGGATCATCGCCGAGACGGGTGCGGGTCAGCATGGCGTTGCCACGGCGATGATCGGGGCTCTCCTCGGGTTCGAGACCGTCGTCTACATGGGCAAGGTCGACATGGAACGCCAGCGCCCGAACGTCGAACGGATGCGCCTGCTGGGGACCGAGGTGCGCGAAGTGACCCAGGGCACCCAGACGCTCAAGGATGCCATCAACGAGGCCCTGCGCGACTGGATCAGCAATGTGGAGACGACCCATTACCTCCTCGGGAGCGCCGTTGGTCCTCACCCCTTCCCGACGATCGTCTGCGAATTCCAATCCGTCATCGGCCGGGAGATCATCGCCGAGTCACGGCGGCGGACCGGGGACGTCCCGGACCTCGCCATCGCCTGCGTGGGTGGCGGATCGAATGCCATTGGGACGTTCCATCCCCTGTTGCCCTTCCGGACCCGCCTCGTCGGGGTGGAGGCGGGGGGGGTGGAGGGCTCCGTGGGGGCGGCCTCCCTGACCCGGGGGACCCCGGGCGTCCTCCACGGCATGATGACCTATCTGCTGCAGGACGCGGAGGGGCAGATCCTGCCGACCGAATCGATCGCCCCTGGCCTTGACTATGCGGGAGTGGGACCCGAGCATGCGGCCCTCAAGGATTCCGGCCGGGTAGAATACACGGTGGCCACGGACCGGGAGGCCCTATCGGCCTTCCACCGCCTCGCGCGGACCGAGGGGATCCTGCCCGCCCTCGAACCGTGCCACGCCATCGCCGAGGCGATGAAGCGGGCCCGGGGGATGCGAAAGGACGAGAGGATCGTCGTCACCCTCTCCGGACGCGGAGACAAGGACCTGGAGGTGGTCGCGGCCCTTGCCCACCCTCGGTGAGACCCTGGCCGGACGCCGGCGGTCCGGGAAGGGGAGCCTCCTTGCCTATCTCATGGGGGGTACCCTCCCGCGGGAGCGGTACCTTGAGGCCGTCGACCGGTTGACCGCGATCGGTGTCACGGGTCTCGAGGTCGGGTTTCCCTTCTCCGACCCCATCGCGGAGGGGCCGGTCATCCAGCGGGCGGCGACCGAGGCGCTCTCCCGGGGCTTCCACTGGGCGGACCTCCTGGACCTCGTTCCGGAGACCTCCCGCCGGCTCCCGACGGCCGTCATGACCTATCTCAATGTCTTCGAGCACCGGGGGATCGGTCCCTCCCTCACCGAGATCGGCGCCCAGGGGGTTTCCGCCGTCATCGTGCCCGATCTTCCCGTGGAGGAGGCGGACGTGTTCCGGAACGAGCGGGGCCGGACGGGGGTCGACACGGTCCTGCTCGCTTCGCCCGGAGCACCGCCGACGCGGGTGAAGCAGATCGCCCGGCGGACCGAGGGGTTCCTCTACCTCGTCTCCCGCTACGGGACGACCGGGGTCACGAACGAGAAGGCGCTCGACCCTTCCCGGCCTACGCCCGAGCTCTCCGGCATCCTGAAAGAGGTCCGCACCACGCGGCCCCGGCTTCCCGTGCTGGTCGGCTTCGGGGTCTCCCGCCCCGAGGATGTCCGCCGCTATCGGACCTTGGGGGCCGATGGGGTCGTCGTGGGGAGCGCCTTCCAGGCGCTACTCGGCCCAGGGGGAAGCTTGAAACCCCTCGAGGACCTCGCCGGGGACCTCGTGCACGCGCTCGAGGTGTCGGATGGCTGACGATGGGACGGTACCCCTTCCCGGGGTGGTGGACCCGCTCCGGTTCCCGGGGGACCTCCTCCGGGGCAAGGTCGTCCTCGTCACCGGGGGCGGTTCCGGTCTCGGCCGTAGCATGGCCTACCGTTTCGCCGCCCTCGGGGCAAAGGTCATGGTCGGGTCCCGGAAGGAGGAGAACCTCCGCACGACGTGCGGGTCGATCACCGCCCGGGGCGGGGATGCCCGTTGGAAGGTGACCGATGTGAAGAACGCGTCCGCCTGCCGGGCCCTCGTGGACGAGACGTACTCGGCCTTCGGGCGGCTCGACATCCTCGTGAACAATTCCGCCGGCAATTTCCTTGCCCGCACGGAGCGGCTGAGCGAGAACGGCTACCGCAGCATCGTGGCCACGGTACTCGACGGCACCTTCTTCATGACCCAGGCCGCGGGCCAACGGTGGATCGAGGGGAATGCCCCCGGGAACGTCCTCAGCATCGTGGCGACGTACGCTTGGACCGGGGCCGCCCACGTCGTGCCTTCCGCCTGCGCGAAGGCGGGCGTCCTCGCGCTCACCCGGTCTCTCGCCGTGGAATGGGCGAAGCATGGCATCCGTCTGAACGCCATCGCTCCCGGGCCGGTGCCCACCCCCGGGGCGTGGGAACGGCTCATCGCCGGCAGCGCGTTCGAGTCGGCCGCGAAGGAGCACATCCCGCTCGGCCGGTTCGGCACCCACGCCGAGCTCTGCGATCTCGCCACGGTCCTCGTGAGCGACCTTTCCTCCTACATCACGGGCCAGGTTGTCGCAATGGATGGCGGAGAGTGGCTTGTGGGGAACACGTTCCAGCAGCTCCGGACGATGCCGCCCGAGTTCTGGGAGTCGATGGAAGAGGCCCGAAGGTCCGCTTCCCGGAACCGGCCGTCCGCCTGACCCGGGTGGCCCGGTCCCTCACACCGCAGCGTCGAGCGCTTCCCGGAGCTTGGATTCGACCTCTTCCCCGAGGGAACGCAGGGCGGGCAGCGGGTGGAAGGCCGAAAGCACCACGGTGGGACGCTGGAGCGCCAGCCGGGTCCCCTGCTTCTCGAGGGATACCACGATCTTGCAGGGCAGGAGCAGGCTCGTGTCCCGGGAGGCCTCGAGGGCCCGGTACGCATACGCCGGTGAACAGACCTCGAGGATCACCAAGGTCGGGATCTCCTTCCCGATCTTGTCTTTGAGGATCTGGTGGACGGGGAGCGTGGCCAGGATGCCGAAGCCCCGTCGTCCGAGCTCCTCTCCGAGCCGCCGGACCGCCTCCTCCACCGACCGGTCGGTGTGCCGCTCGTAGGAAAGGTCGTTCATCGGTCGGGGAACCGTATGGTGGAACTTTCGCCAAGCAGTCCGCGGCGGATGAGGGTCTCCATCTCCGGTCGCGGCCGCGCGCCGACCCATCTCTCGGCGAGACGACCCTTGAGGAATCCGAGCACCGTCGGGATGCTCTGGACGCCATACCGGCCGGCGATGGCGGGCTCCTCGTCCACGTTCACCTTGGCGAAGTCCACTTGACCGGCCAAGGCACGGGAGAGCTCCTCGAGGACCGGGGAGAGCGCACGGCACGGGCCGCACCAGGCCGCCCACAGGTCGACGACCACCCGGGGATGGGTCGCGAGGAAGTTGTCGAACTCGGCCGTGTGGAGTTCGACCATGCCACCCTCCTTCGTTGCCGGGCCCGAAGGCGTCGGATCGGACTTCCGCTGCGTCAAGATCTGCTTCGCCATGCGTTCCCGGATCCGTGCCAACTCCTCGTCCTCGGCCTCCATGACAACCTCACCAGCGCCTTTCTCTGTGGAGGAAGGTTCCGCTGCCCAGTCCATCCAGGGAACTCGTTTAAGGGTTGCGCCAATTCCGGGATGGGCTCACTGGGGACCCCACGGTGGCAAGTTGGGGGCAGGGCCCTGGGGTGGGTAACCGGGTGGACCGCCGGGGAATCCCGGGCCGGGAGGACCGGAGGAGGAAGCGTTCGCCGGCTCGGCCTCCTCCGGCCCGTCCTTCGGTCGGGGTTTCCCACCCATCTTCCGACCGAGGAGGAACGCCACCACCGCCAGCACGGCCAGGACGGCGATCACGATGATGAGGAGGAGCATGGGGTCCATCCCGAGCAGGGTCCCACCGCCCGCTGACGATGGCGCGGGAGTTGCCTTGAGGTCGAGCGTGAGGGAGACCCCGGAGGCCGCCAGGACCGAGACGTTGAGATAGAGCGTCTGGTAGCCCGGGGCCGAGACCACGACAAAATGGTTCCCGCCCGTGACCGAGTCGTTGAAGGTACCCTGGGTTGTCACCTGGACGAGCGTGCTGTCGATCGACAGTTGGGCGGAGGAGGGCAATACGGAACCCTCGATGTAACCGAGGTCCGTAAAGATGGCGGTCTCGTTGATCGGACCGTTCAGGGTCAGCGAGACCCGGGCGTCCGGGCCCGCATAGTTGCCATAGCCCGTCCCGTTCCAGTGGATGAACCGGTACCCGGGACCTGCCCCCGCCGAGAGGTTGATGACGGCGTGGGCGCTATACCAACCGGTGCCCGGGAGGAGCACTCCCGAACCGTTCGGGGTGGTGGTCATGGAGAGCAGGTACTGCTCAAGGAAGGTCACCCCGACCCCGACGGCCTTGCCGGAGACGGTGACCGTACCGGTATCATTGGCTGCGATGGCCCGGTCCCCGTACCCCAAGCTGATCTGAGGGGAGATGGAGTAGGTGTACGACCCGTTCGCTACCGTGAAACCGATGGATGTCAAGTTGGTCCGGACGGCCTTCCCGTTCAGGGTGATGGTCCAGAAGTTTCCGGGTTCTGAAAGGCCGGTCTCGGAGAACGTGATGGCGAATCCGGGCTCGAAGTCCGCGGTCTCAGTGACGGGTGAACCCAGATGGACCGCGGCCGGGTTCGAAGAGCCGTTGTAACTTCCCTTGCCCGTACCCACCCAATTGTAGAAGACCTCGCCGCTACTTCCCGTGGCTGAGATGTTCACCGTTGCGTTCGCATCGAACCAGGCGGTGGCCGGGGAAACTGTACCCGCCCCCGCGGGCACGGCCCGCGTCGTGAGGAGGTACTGTTCGGTGAACGTCACATTCACCGTGACGGACTTCCCGCTCACGTTGACGGGTCCGGTGGCCGGGGTGGCCAGGTACCGTATGCCCAACCCCGCAGCGATCGCCGGCACGGTGAAATTGACCGTCCCGTTCCGCTCGAGGTATGCGATGGTGCTCCCGGTGGAGAAGAGCTGGGTCCCGTGGTAGCTCGTCGACCAGACCGTCCCGCGGGGAAGCCCCTTTTCCGCAAACGTCACGAGGTAGGTGTACGGGACGGAAGGCACGGCCCGGGAGATCCAAGTGGACCAGTAGTTCGTGGTGCAGTTCGCGGGGCAGTACGTCCCGTCGAACCAAAGGAGGCTCCCGTTGCTCGGTTCGGTCGCCGCCCCCGAGGATGTGCTCCAGGGGCAGGGGACCGTGGCGCTGCACACACCCGCCGTGATGAGACCGGTGGGGTCGTAGGGTACCTTGCTCGCCGCCGCCACGGTCGGCGCCAGCACCTTGCCACCGGGCGGCAGGGCAGCGAGTTCCATGGTCGGTAACGTGGTGTTCCCCGACCTCGTGAACGAGAAGACGAGGTCCGAGGCCGTGTCCATCGTGACCGCCGGGTCGAAGTAGAACAGCGTGCTGTTTCCGGGGGCATAAGCAAGGTCCCGGCCGAGCTTGTTCGTCCCTGTGACGACCTCGACGAGATGGAGGCACGAGACCTCGGCGGTCCCGACCTTGCAGCCCTCGTTTCCGGCGGCCCACAGGGCTCCGTTCTCCCATACTGCGCTCCGCAGGCGAAGGTCTCCGGAGGACAATTGGATGCCCGTACCGCCGGGTTGCGGTACCCCGCCGGCCACGGTGCAGTTCTTGCCGTAGGGAAGGCAGCTCGTGGCGGGTATGGTGAGGGTGAACGCGTGGACCGTCACGGTGGCGGGAGGCACCCCGGTGACCGAGAAGTAATGGAGAGAGGTACCCCCCGGGCAGATGCCGCTCGCCGCGGCCGCGCAATCCGAAACGAGGTACGCGGTGTTGTTCGAACCGATCTCGACGGCAGGGGCCAAGGCCATGGCGACGGTGGAGTTGTAGTGATGGAGGTCTGCCAGCTTGTAGGTGCCGTCCAGGGTCGCGGACTTGTTGAGGATCCAAGCGTCCGCAGCGTGGAAGGCGCCCGCGGAGAACTGGTCGTCCGTGATGACCACTTGGTCCATGGAGAGGGCGAGGGCGAGCCCTTGGGGCAACGCCGTGGCGCCCAGGTCGATCCGATACTGGTACCACGCCAGATCCGGGTTGGCGAACCGGGATACGTTGAGGAGGATGTACCCTGTCCCGGTCGCGTTGGCGATCACGGATGTGAGGAACCAGCGGGCGTGGGAAGCATCGAAGAGCACGCGGGGGCTTTGCACGGAAGTTCCGGCCGGGGCGTGGAAGAACTGGCCGAGCGATGCGTTGCGCAGCAACGCGTGGTTCGCTTCGTTGTACACGAGGATCTCTCCCTGAACGACCTGGACCACGAAACCGGCACCGGAGGCCACATTCCCCTCAGGAGGGGCGCACTTGCACTGCGAGGTATTGTAGCTCGCCCCATCCCACCCCCCGATCTGCCCCGCGGGGAGGACCGGAACTGCGGGGACGGCCCGGGCGAGTCCGGGGGTTTCCCCGGCCCCGATGGGGGACGCTCCGGAGGCCGGGCGAGCCGATGCGACTCCCGATGCGGGAGGGGCGACCCACACAAAAGAGCCCGAACCAACGAGGAGGACGAGCGAGACTATTACAAAGAACGTGGACCGATATCCCAAGGACACCGCCTTCATGGAGAGAATGAAAGCGGGCCTATATAATGGTGGCCCGCGCGAGGGATGTCTCCGCCGCACGGAGCACCTTTTCCCGTTCGGACGGGCCGTGCTCCGTGGAGACGAAGAGCGATTCGAAGGCGCTTTGGGGGAGGAAGACCCCCTGTTCCAGCATGTTTCCCGCCCACCGGAGGTACTGCGTCGTCCGGCTCGAGCGGGCATCGGCGGCCGTACGGACATCGGTGTCCGAGAAGAAAACCGAGAACATGCTTCCCACCGTCGGAATCTCCACCGGAACCCCGCGGTCGTCGAAGACCGCCTTTAACCCCGCCACAAGGGCCTGGGTCTCGGCCTCCACCTTCCGTACCCGGGCGGGGGTCAACCAGCCGAGGACCGCCCGCGCCGCCGCCAAGGAAAGGGGATTGCCCGAGTACGTGCCGGCCTGGTAAACAGCCCCGGAGGGAGCGACGCGGGACATGAGCGTTCGGGACCCCCCGTAGGCCGCCAGGGGCAAACCCCCTCCCAGTACCTTTCCCAACATGGTGAGGTCGGGCCGGATTCCATAGCGCCCTTGGGCCCCTCCGTAGCCAGCATGGAAGCCAGTGATCACCTCATCGAAGGCGAGCAGGACCCCATGCTCCCGCGTGAGCCTGCGCAAGGCCCGGAGGTACCCCGGGTCTGGAAGGATCGTGCCCATGTTCCCGAGCACCGGTTCGATCAGGATGAGCCCGATGTCGTCGCGCGTACCGAGCAATTCCCGGACCGCTTCCACATCGTTGAAGGGCAAGAGGGCCGTGGGGGTGGTCGGCGAGCCGACCACACCGTCGGATGAGGGGAACGTGGCGGCACCGCTGCCGGCCCGGACAAGCAACTGGTCGATGGAGCCGTGGAACCCGCCATCGATCTTTGCAACGCCGGGGCGACCCGTCGCAGCCCGGGCAAGGCGCAGGATGGAAAGGGCGGCCTCCCCTCCCGTAGAGACGAAGCGCACCATCGCAAGCGATGGGAACATCCGACGCAGACGCTCTGCAACGGTGACCTCGAGCTCGACCGGGGCTCCGAAGATCGACCCATCGGCAAGCTGCTCCCGCACGGCCCGGCCGACGACGGGGTGGGCGTGTCCCAGTAGGAGCGGACCGTAGGCAAGGGTGTGGTCCACGTAGCGGCGGCCATCCACATCCTCGACAAAGGCTCCCTTTCCTCGGCGGATGAAACGCGGGTAGGGCGGATAGTAGCGGACGGGGCTCGAGACCCCGCCGGGGATGGCTCGGCGCGCCCGATGGAAGAGCGTCTCACTTCGGGAGCGGGCGGGCATGGGTCTGCTGAGGCGGGCGGGGGTAAAAGGACTCGCGGGCCCGGGTTCGTAGAACGCCGGAAGAGCATGCCCTGGTTGAGGGGCGGAAGGGCGCTCCGGAGCCCCACCTCCTATCGCTGTACCCGTCCCGGCCCCGCGGGGAAAAGGGGGGGGTGGGTCAGGTAGCCTAATCATTCCTCCCGACTTGGGGGAACGATGACCACCTCGGTACCCTTCCTCCTCGTCGCAGCCGGAGCGGCGTTCCTGCTCGGGTTCGCCGCGGACGTGCTCGCCCGGAAGTTCGGGTTCCCGGACGTCCTTTGGCTCGTCCTGCTGGGGATCCTCTTCGGCCCGCTCCTCAAGGTCATCTCGTTCAACGAGGTTCTGGCGTTCGCCCCCTATCTCGGGATCGCCGCCCTGTCCCTCATCCTGTACGATGCCGGCCTCGACATGCACTCCCAGCTGCTCGGGGACATCTCTTGGAATGCCGTGCTCCTGGCCACCGCCGCTGTCCTCGCATCGACCGCCGTGATCCTGCCCGTGGCGTACTATTTCATCTCCGGCCGGGACCTCATCCACTCCATCCTCTTCTCCGCGGCCCTGGCGCCGAGCTCGAGCGCCGTGGTCGTGGCGGTCTCGAGCCGGATGTCGCTCCACCGGACCCTCCGCTCCCTCGTGCACCTCACCTCCGCCATCGAGGACACGATCGCCATCATCATCGTCACCACGCTCCTCTACTTCCTCCTCCCCGGCGGGGGGATCTTCGGTAGCGGCACACCCTACATCTACGCCGCCTCAAGCCTGCCCATCGGCATCGTCGGCGGCGCCCTGGCCGGACTCTTGTGGGTGGAGCTCGCAGCGCGTTACCAGTCGTACCCGTACTTCCCCATGGCCACCGTGGGCTACCTCTTCTTCATCGTCGGCCTGGTCGAGTACCTGAACGGGGCGGGGATCCTCAGCGCGCTCGTCATGGGGGTCGTCATCGGCAACGGGGCGAGCATCCGCCGGTGGATGGGGCAGCGCGGGTACTTCATCGTCTCCCAGCGGGTCCGGCAGTTCGGGTCCGAGGTGGCCTTCTTGCTCCGGGCCTTCTTCCTGTTCTCCATCGGTCTACTCCTGACCGTGAACACTGCCTTCGCCACGATCTTCCTCGGCGGTCTTCTCGTCACCGGAGCGGTGCTCGGGGTACGCGTGGCGATCGTGTACCTCTACGTGGAGTCGACCGAAGGTTCTTCCTCGAGCATCCTGCCGCTCACCGCGCTCTCCGCCCGCGGGCTCACCTCGGCCGTGCTGCTCCTACTGCCGATTTCGGCAGGGATCATCGCGGGGGCGGAAGAGCAGCGACTGATCGAGGCGGCGATCGGAATCATCATCGCATCGACCATCGCGATGAGTGTGGGCGTATGGTATTTCGAGCGGAAGGCGGCCGAGGAGCGCCAGCGGGCCCGGCGGCGGGCCATCGCCGCCGCCTCGCTGAAGAGCCAGGTGGAGGCGCACTTCGGAGCTCCGTTCGTCAATCCGAGCCCGAGGGTTCCCAATGGGTCCCCGCCTCTCCCGGCGCCGGAGGAGACAGGCCATCCTCCCCTGCCACGGCGAAAGCCCTGACGGTGGGTCCGGGGCAACCTTTTTGCGGGTGGCCGCCCCTCTTCCCTTTCCGGGTCCATGGAGAAAGCCGCCGCGGGGTTCCTCCCCTTCTTCGACGACATTGCCTTCACGGTCCCGGAGCTCAAGAAGGACCCCACGTTGTGCATCCGCTGCCGGTCCGCGGCGCTGCTCTGTGGCAAGCCTGTCTGCCCGATCCTCGTGAAAGCGAGCGAGTACTCCCGTCGGAGGGGGCTGCTCAACTCACCCGTGCTCGAAGGGACGAGCCCGCCCGGACTTTTCGTGGGGCGATATGGATGGCCGAAGGTCCGCGTCGGGCCCCTCGTGACCCCCGAGCTCGGGGACACCCTGCTCTACGACTCGCCCGAGCTCTGGGTCGGAAGGAGCATCGAGGAGATCGTGAGCTACCGTACCTCGCTCGTCCGGGGGACCTCCCGGATGGGCATCGAGGAGGCGAACAACCCCTCCCCGTTCCTCCAGGACCTCCAGCTGCTCTCGATCTCGACGACGACGGCGGAGGCGGAGACCACGTTCCGCCGTCCCCCCCGGTTCCACCTCACCCTCTCGGACGAAGTGCCCCCCTACGGCCCGACGGCGCCCGTCGAGCGGTTTCACCTCGGGACGGTGAAGGCGAACCCGCGGATGGAGAAGCTCGCCTCCGACATCCATGCTCCCGCACGGGTGGCGGTGGAGGAGCTCTACGGGAACGGCATCCCCGTCTCCCGCATCGAGCGGGCCTTCAGCGCCGGAGTGCTCGGCCGCCAAGGGAAGCGCCGCCTCGTCCCGACCCGGTGGTCCATCACCGCCGTCGACGACTTGGTCTCCAAGCGGAACATGGAGAAGGTGCGGGAACTGCCGGAGCTCTCGGAATGGTGGCTCTACACCCTCACCGCGCTCGGCAACCGCTGGTTCGTGGCCCTCCTCCCGGGAGAGTGGCGGTATGAATCGATCGAGGCGTGGTACCCGAGGACCCTGTGGAACCCGATGGACGGGGACATCGTCATGCTTGGGGACTGGGAAGGGTTCGACGGCCGTTGGCGCTACGCCGGCATGGGCGGTTGCTACTATGCGGCCCGGGTCGCGGTGACCGAGCACCTTCAACGGATCCGGAGACAGGCCGGGATCGTGATCCTCCGGGAGGTACACCCGGGGCAGATCATGCCCCTCGGGGTCTGGAACGTGCGGGAGCACGTACGCGCCGCACTCAAGGGAACCCCGGAAAAGCTCCCGACGTACGAGGCCCTCCTCGAGCGGGCGGGCCAGTTCCTCTCCATACCTCTCCCCCGATGGCAACGCCAGAGCCACTGGCTGCGGGAGTGGCGGGTCCAGCGCCGGCTGGAGAGCTTCGACTCGTCGCCCGGGTCGGGAGGCTCGGGCTGACCCCCCCGACCGGACCCGGATCCTCTCCCGAGGAAGCGGACCCGCAGGCGGGTCTCCTCGGCCTCTTGCGCGAACGGAACTTCCGCGCGGTCTACCTGGCCGGGCTCTGGTCGCGCAGCGGAAGTTCCCTCGCCGGGGTGGCGGTCGTCTGGATCGTCTTCGCCTCCACCGGCTCTGCCCTCGATGTCGCCTATGTCGCCGTCGTGGAACTGGCGGCCTCCATCCTCTTCAGCCTCCCCTCCGGGGTTTGGGTCGACCGTTACGACCGGGCCTCGCTCATGGTGGTGGCGGACGTGACCCGGGCGGGGGTCATGGCCGCGCTCGGCCTTTCCCTCCTCGTCTTCGGTTTCCAGTTGCCGGTGATCCTGGCGGCCATGTTCTCCGTGGCGGCGGCCTCCATGCTCTTCCAGCCCGCGGAACAGACGATCCTGCCCCGGATCGTTCCCGCAGGTCGCCTCGCCGATGCGAACGGGCTCAACCGCTCCTCCCGCGCGATCGTGGGGATGGTGGGGAGTTCCCTCGGCGGGGCCCTCGTTATCATCGTCGGGGCGGCCCTCGGGGTCCTCTACAACTCCATCACGTTCGCGGTATCCGCCCTCTTCTTGTTCACGGTCTACACCGCGCTCCGGCAGGCGGGGCGGAAAGGCACACCCTCAGAAGTGGTCCGGGAGCGTCACATGGGACGGGAGATCGTGGAGGGCCTTCGCTGGCTCATCCACGAAGCCCCCGGGCTCTGGGAGCTCTCCGTCTCGGCGCTCTTCTTCAACTTCTTTGTCACGCTCTACGGGACCTTTGTCGTGATCTTCGTGGTGGAGGTGCTCCACGGCACCGCCCTGGTCTACGGTCTCTTCCTAGCCGCCTCCACCGCGGGCATGGCCCTCGGTTCGCTGCTCGTGGGCCGGACCCGGACCGTGCGATCCGCCGGCCGGGTCTGGGTGATCGGCTACGGGATCGGGGGGGGCCTCGGTCTCCTTGCCCTTTCGCAGGTGACCAGCCCGCTCCTAGCGTTCCCCATCGTGTTCGCTTACGAGGTCTCTCTCGGCATCGCTGGGAACACCTGGCTCACGGCCGCCCAGATCCTCGTGCCTTCCCACGTGCAGGGGCGATACTTCGCTCTAGATGGTCTCCTGAGTTGGGGGGTCCTTCCCGTCGCGCAGATCACGGGGGCACTCCTCATCGTGGCCAAGGGCATTGACTTCACGATACTGGTCTCCGGGGCGGGCTTGCTCGCCTCGGGGCTCCTCTCGATGCTCGGCCGGAACCTCTGGCACCTCGGCGTCACCGGTACCCCCCAAACATGAAAAACCACCCGGGTCTCCCCCGGCCATGACCGAGATACTGCCCGGCGTACATGCGATCGACGGGATCGATCCGAGCCCAGACTTCACCACGAACGTCCTCCTCCTCAAGGACGCCAAAGGCGGCACTTGGACCCTGCTCGACACGGGCCTACCCAAGCAAGCGGGGTATGACGGGGGTCCGGCGATTGTGGAGCGCTATTGCGCCCAGCATTCGATCCCCCTCGGGTCCATCCGCCGGATCGTGATCACGCACCTCCACCTCGACCACACCGGAGGGCTCGGGGAGCTCGCCCGCAAGACGGGCGCCCGGATCTTCGCCCACTGGATCGAGGCCGCGTTCATCGCCAAGGACCCCCCCTACGAAGGCCCGGGAATGCCACCCAAGGAGGCCATCCAGGTCCACGAGAAGCTCAAGGACGGGGACACCCTGGATTCGTTCGAGGGTCTGGTTGCGTACCATTCCCCGGGGCACACCCCGGGCCACACCTCGTACTACTGCCCGGCCCGCAAGATCCTCTTCGCCGGGGATGCGGTCTTCAACACGGGAGGGAAACTCGTGGTTTCGCTCAAGGAGTACACCTTTTCCTCACCGCTCGCCCAGATCTCGGTCCGTCGGCTCGCGGGACTTCCGGTGGAATCCGTCATCCAATACCATGGGGCCCCCGTTCTGAAGGGTGGCGGCAAACTCCTTTCGGCCGCCGCTGGGCACAAGACCTGAACGGCCCGGGGAACTCCCCAGTTCCTACGCGAGGTTCTCGAGGTAGTTGATCAGGAGGCGAACGCCGAACCCCGTGGCCCCATGGGGGGTGTAGGAGGGGGTGTACTGGGGCGCCTTGGCGACCCAGGCCGTTCCCGCGATGTCGAGGTGGGCCCAGGGCTTCCCGGCCACGAACTCCGAAAGGAACGCAGCGGCGGTGAGCGTGCCGGCCATCGGGAGCTCGGTCGAGTTCCGCACGTCGCCGACCTCGCCCTTGACCATGTCCTTGTGGACCTGGGTGAGCGGGAGGCGCCAGAGGCGTTCCCCGGTGCGCTCCGAGGCGGTGAGGAGCCCGGCGGCGACCCGGTCGTCGTTGGAAAGGAGCCCGGCGGTGTCGATCCCGAGCGCCACGACGCATGCCCCGGTGAGGGTGGCGAGGTCGATGATCTGGTCTGGGTTATGCTTGGAGGCGACGTAGGATAGGCCGTCGGAGAGCACCACGCGCCCTTCGGCATCGGTGTTGAGCACTTCGATCGTCTTCCCGGAGAAGGACTTGACCACATCCCCGGGGCGGTAGGCCGAGCCCCCGGGAAGGTTCTCGGCGAGGCACATGACCCCGACCACGTTGTTGCGGAGCTTGAGCTCGGCCGCGGCCCGGAGGATGCCGAGCACGGCCACGGCGCCGCACTTGTCGAACTTCATCTCCCACATCGCCGCCGAAGGCTTGATCGAGATGCCGCCCGAGTCGAACGTGATCCCCTTGCCGACCACGGCGACGGTCTTCGCATTGCGTCCGCCGGTGCCGGCGTACTCGAGGATGACCATCCGGGGGGGGTGGACGGATCCGCCGCCGACGGCGAGGATCCCACCGCAGCCCATCTCCGTGAGCTTCTTCTCATCGAAGACGGTGACCTTGAGCTTGAAGTCCTTGCCAAGCTGGAGGGCCTGGTCCGCGAGGAACTGCGGGGTGGCGGTGTCCGCGGGGAGGTTAGCGATGTCCCGCGCCCACAGGACGGTGTCCAAGAGCCGGGCCTCCCGGTTGAGGGGGGTTGTCACCCGGTCCTTGACCCGGACATGCTCCTTGGAGAGCGCGATGACCAGCCGGCGCTTCTCGGGGTCCGACCGCTCCGACTTGAGCCGGTTGAACTCGTAGGCGGCGAGGGCGTGGCCGTCGGCGACGGCCTTGGCGGCGTCCTCAGGGAGAAGCTTTCCGAGGGTGAAGGAGGGAAGGTGCACACAGAGGCTCCGGACGCCCTTTCCGCGGATCTGGCGGGAGAGGTACCCGAGGCCTAGGCGGACAGACTCGAGGGAAAGATCGGCGGGTTTACCAAGACCGACCAGGGCGATCCGGCGGCGGCCGCCGGGAAGAGGGAAGAGGGAGACCTCCCCTTTCTTACCCTTGATCTCCTTGCGGTCCCAGGCGGCGGAAAGGAAACCCCCCGTTGCAGTATCCGCCTCCTTGAGGTGAGTCGGCAACAGGGCGTCCTTATCGGAACGCTCGACCAGTCCGAAGGCGATCAGGTCGGCGTCGACCTCGAGGGCTTCCTTGCCCTCGACCGTGACGTCCATCTACAGGCGGACTCCGGGCCGGATCTTGTTCCGGTCGATCCGCATCCCCGAAGGGACCACGGCGAGCAGGTTCTTGGCGACACCGGCGACATCGCCCTTCGTGTCCCGGGAGATATTGGAGAGCTCCGTGCTGAGGCGCTTCATGGCGATCTGATCGTTCGCGATGCTGGAATAGTCGAGGAGCAGGATGTCCCCGGCGTAGACGTACTTGCTGAGCGGGTGGAGGTCCTCAAAGCGGAAGAGCTCCGCCAGATGGATGGTGGACTTCCCGCCCCCCAGGGCGAACTGCTCGTCCTCGAAGTGCATCGACCCGAGGTCGAGGAACGATCCTTCTTCCAATGCGTCGCCCGAATGCTTTCTCAAGAGGCCCTTTTTGAACATCGCGATCCCTGGACGGGCGCAAGGGCGGGGCTCTATTAAGTTTAGCGGAAGCGGTCTAGGACCGCCAGCAGTGGTGGACAGACCATCCGCAGATGTGGCAGAAGGTGTGCCGGTTCTCGGACAGAAGGGGAGTGCGGCACTCAGGGCACACCTCGATGCCGCTGTCCTCGAACGAGAGGCAGTCGAAGCAGTATCCCCCCCGGTGGTCGTTCGGGAGGACCACGATCGCCCGGTCACAGCACAGGCAGTGCTGCACACGCTCTTCCGGAGAAATGATGCCGCGCGTATCAAATCCGAGCGTCACGGAGCGAGGTCAGATTCTTCGCGCTCATAAACCTTTGGTCCGGAAACGCGCGGACGACCCTCAAATCGCAAGATCACGCGGTGGAGGAACGCTATCTCGCGCCCGAGATAGCGCTCGAACACGCCGAGAAGATAGAGGTCCTCGGCCTCTGTGGAGCGCGTGGCCAGGACGACCCCGAGGTAGAGCAAGAGGAGGACGAAGAAGAGCACTGCGAGGGTAACGGTCCCCGGGAACCACCCCAGCAGCAGGATGGGTATTCCGAATCCGATGCCTACGACGATACTGTAGACCCCGAGCGGGAGGAGGACCTCCCGCTGGAAAGGATGGACCCCGGCTAGGAGCCCGGTCTGGAGCACGGCAAAGAACGGGAGGGCGATCGTCGAGGCGGCGAACGCCACGGATGCCCCCGTGACCCCGAACGTGGGGACAAGGAGCAAGGAGCCCACCACATCGATGCTCGCCGCGGCCACTGTGTCGAGGAAGAGGAGGCGCAGGCGACCGAGGCCTGTGAGGACGGATTGGGCTGGGCCGATGAGCACGGTGAAGATGGCCCCGGTCGCAGTGATGCGGAGGATGCTGGGTGCCAAGGCAAACGCGCCCGTGTCGCTCCCGTAGATGAGGAGGATCGTCGGGCCGGGGAATGCCATGAAGAGCGTATAGAGCGGAACGAAGAGCACGAGAAGCCACTTCGTCATCGTGGCGTAGCTCCGCCCCAGCTCCTCCGTGTTCTCGTTCTTGTGGAGACGAGCGGCGACCGGCAAGAGGATGGCCGCGAACGCCCCCACCCCGAGCGTGAGGAGACGGGCTACGGTGATGACGGCGCTGTACATTCCCACCGTGGAGACGGCGGCGGTGGGAGAGGAGAATCTCCCCAGGAAACCGAGCACGAGGACGTCCACGTTACCCGTGACCACGGAGGCGACCCCCATCATCGTGAGCGGGGCGGAGAAGAGCAGCAGTTCACGGAGGAGACGGTGGCTGAACTGCGGGGTCCGGTCCGAAAGGGCCTGCCGCATCCTGCTCCACTCCACGCGGAAGGTGTAGACGAAGAGGCCGATGAGCCCCCCCGCCGAGGCAAGGACGTAGGCGAGGATGGCGAGGATCAGGCTGCCACCTGTGTGGAAGAAGTAGAGGAGGAACCCGAGGAGAAGGAGCGGGGTCACGATCATGTTGAAGAGGGCAAGGGGGAGCATGTCCTCCTCCCCCTGGTTAAGCGCACCGAGGGTCCCGGACACCATGTTGATGGCGAGATACGCTGCGAAGAACTGCAGCACGACGGTGAGCGATGAATCTCCGACGAACGCGGCCATGAACGGGGCGACCAGGAAGAGCGCGACCCCGGCGAGGACCCCCACCGGGATCATGATCTCGAGGGCGAGGATCATGAAGGTATATCGCTCGGTCGCGGTCTTCGAGTGGGCTATCTGCCGGGTCACACCATAGGGGATGCCGAAGGCCGCGAGCGGGATGATGACCGAGACGGTGGAGATCCCGAGGGCGATGTTCCCGTAGTCCGCGGCCCCGAGGGATTTCACGAGGAGCACGCGGCTACCGAACGTGGCGCCGATGAGCACGATCTGGCCGATGAGGTAGAGGATCGAGCCGTGCCCCAGGCTCTCCAGGGAATGGGTTTGGGTGCCGCCCGAGGTCTTCATGGGCCGGAGGGCTCTCGGCCCAGCTCGGGGTGGGAACCGGGTCGGATGGCCCGATCGCGGCGCTGTGATCTCCCGATGGTTGGTTGCCGCAAGAGTGCTCCTTTGCTACCGTCCAGATGGCTGGCGGCCCGGGCATCGACCAGTTCGGTATTAACCTTGGCGAGGGATGCGGCCCCCTCCAAGGACGTGAGTTTACTCCAAGGCTTTCCCAGGGGTTCGCCAGAGGCCTTTATTAGCCGGCGGGCGTGGTCCGGCCGGGTGAAGGGAGCATAGGCTAACTTGGCAGACCAGCGGGCTCCAGTCAGCCGGTCGGGAACCCCGACGGGCTGGAACTTAGGGTAAGCTGAAACCACGCATCGTGGTTGATGAAGAGAGACTGGAGCGTGCCACGGAGATACCCGCATATCAGGGTTCAAATCCCTGTGCTCCCACCCCCTCGGGGGGTTCGAATCCGTTTTATCGCGCCTCTCTTGCCATCATCCGGGCACGCAAGGGCACACAGAAAGCGAACCTTCCGAACATGCTCATCAGCGTCGATTTACGGGGGTCGCAGTTCCGGGGGAGTCCCTCTCGCGTCCCCAGCCTCGAATGGTGGGGGAGAGAACCAAGGGAAGGTTTCGATCAAGCTCCCTACACCAGCGATTGCATCGGTCCAGAATATTCCGAACCTGAGAACAAGGAATCCCCTAATAGCAGTACCGGCGGGCATCATGGCGAAGCTCCCTGCCTCATCGGTCACGAGGTATCGACCTAGCAACTCATCCAGGACTTTGCGCTGCACGCCGGAATGCCAAGTAGTGTTTCCAATCGAGAGCAGGGTTCCCACCAGCACCGTCAGTGCCATGGCTGCGTACAGGGGGGCACTAGGGCTAGAACAACAATCACAAGTCCGTCTATGCCCCAAGTCATCTGGAGCCATACCCCGGGGTTGCGTTCAGTGTGGAGCCTACCTGGAAGGATGGCTCCTAAAGCAAAGCCTGCGGTATTGGCCGCCACCAGAAGCGAAAATCCCGTGGCGCCCTGGTAAAGTTGGACCACTGCATAAAACACGGTGAACGCCCTCCAGATCGTGTAGAAGAAATTGGCCGCCATCGCAGTGACGATGATTATGAGCAAAGGACGCTGAGATCGCAGGTAGCGAAGACCACAGGCTACATCCTTTAGGAGAGGATTCTTCCCCCCTGTCCCGGCCAAGCTGAGACGCACGAGCAAGCTTAAGCCGGGGGCCGGGCTCTCATGGTTTCTTGGCCATGACGAGGAACCCAATCACAGGGATATATGCGCCGCTCTGTGGGCGCGGCTAGGAGGATCCGTGGCGCAGCAGGAGCACCCGGCTCAGCGGCGCACCATCCTCAGTCTCTCGGCGGGGGCCTTCATTCGCGACCTGGGGAACTACGTCATCTGGATCATCCTCGCCATTTACCTCTATGACGTACGGGCGCTGACGTTCCTCGAGGTCGGGGCCTTCTATCTTCTCACGGGGCTCCTCAGCGCTCCCGTCACCATTTCGGGGGGCGCGCTCCTCGACCGGATCGGCCGGCGGCGAGTGGCCGTCCTCCTCCCCTGGCTCCTCGGTCTGCTGTCCTCCCTCGTCTTCCTGCTCGTCTTTTCTGACGGGAACCTCTACCTCCTGCTCGGAATCCTTCTCGTGATGGGCCCGTTCCAGGCCCTGAGCGGCGTGGCGAACCAGTCCATCCTATCGGACGTGACCCGCGGCGACGAGCGCATCTCCGGCTTCAGTGCTCTCCGGGTCGCCTCGAACGCAGGGATCGTGGTCGGGCTCGTGGCCGGGGGGCTCCTTTCGGAGGTGAGCTACGCGTGGGTCTTCCTTCTCTCGGTCGCCGGCTACCTCACGGAGGGGGTCATCTACTTCCTCCACATTCCGGAGACCCTGCCCTCTCGGGCCAAGGCCATGGACGAGGCGCAGTCCCCACTGCGTTCGCCGCCCCCGCACCGAAACCGGCTCTTCCTCGAGATCTCGATCTTCATCTCGATTACCTGGCTCGTGGTCGGGATGTTCGAGAGCATCCTCACGCCATTGTACATGTCGTCGGTGAACCACTTCTCGAACCTCGAGATCACCGGGCTCTTCGCCATCAACGGCCTTGTGGTGGTCGGTGGCCAGTATCTGGTGAACCGCGGGTTCCAAGGGTTCAGCGATCTCGGACGCACGGGTATCGGCCTCCTGTTCTTCGGGGCGGGGTTCGTCCTCTTCGCCCTCAGCCCGCTCTATCTCTTGGCGGGCATCGCGGTTCTCATCCTTACCATAGGCGAGGACATCGGCTCACCGGCCTCGATAACCTTGGTCACGAAGCTCTCCCCGGAAGACCGTCGCGGGGCGTACCTCGGGTTCAACTCCACGATCTCGAACCTCATCAGCCCATTCCGTCCGCTCCTAGCGGCCGCGACCCTGTCGATCACCCTGGCCGACCCTCCGGTCGCCTGGTACGGGGTCGCCGCCGCGTGCGCTATCCTGGCCGCGCTCGTCCCGGTGATGGCGCGGCGCCTCGCGCGGTCCTTTCCACCCCCGGGGACGAAGTAGCCTATCCTACCGATACCTTCCGCTTGCGGACGACGCCCACGTTCGATAGTAATGTGGCTGGATAGTTGCCCGAGGGATCCTTCTCCACCGTCTTCACGATGTCCCAGAGCGTAAGGAGCGCAACGGTTCTCCAAGCTCGGCACCTCGGTGATGATGGTGACGAACTCGCTGTTTGCAGGGCGAAGCCATGGCACCTACAGTCGGGTTGTGGCTAGTACGACGCCTCTGTTGTCCAACCCACCGTTCATCCCTCCGGACCCCGGTCAGTCTTAGAACACTCCTTGAACGACGGTCTCGCATGGCATGTGCCAAATTCTAGCAGGCAGCAAAGAAACACGCCACCGCAACTTCGGGCTGTGTCGTGCTCTGGGCCCCGTGCCCGAGTTCGAACTACTTGGCTCTGCCCAGGGATCTTGCCAACATCTTGGGGTGCACCCGGGAGGACTTGGCGAAGTTCCGGTGCGCTCAACGGGCAATCGCTTTCTTGGCGCGCCCTGACCAGACTGTTCGGGTGGTCGGAATGCATCGGCACGCCGACTTGGTGGCTCAGGCTCTCCACCGGAATCGGGTGGTGGGAATCGCCCAAGTGACCCCGACCAAAGTCACGTTCAACATCCCAGACGCTATCGAGGTCCACATGGGTTTGCAGACATATGGGCGTCCAGGCAAAGACTACGTCGTGACCGGAACCGTCGACAGTCTTGCGTGGTTCATGCTGGCAAGGGAGTACTACCCCTACCGAAGGGGGGTGCCCACATCTACTTCCGGAAGTCGAACTTCAGAGGGCTGTGACCACGGCCTCTAAGACGGGGCGTGCAGGTGGCGAAGAGTCTTAGAACATCGACCGTGTGGGAGTCATGTGCACGCTCCTCGTATCTCCCCCCGACATGCCAAGGAGATTGTCAGGGTAGGATGGAACGACAAGTCGAACATCTATCGGCCGTCTCACTCGATCCAGGACGGAACAGGGCATTGGGACCAGCAGTATCGAAGCTGGTTACGTTCCATATTGCGAGAGACCCCAGAAGGAGGGCATGTCTTGGATCTGGGGTGTGGATGCGGAGTCCCCACGAGCCGCCTCCTCGCCGACAAGTTCCGGGTAGTCGGAGTGGATATCTCAGATGTCCAGATCGATCGTGCCCGCCAGTTGGTCCCAAAGGCCACCTTCAGACGCGCTGACATGACTGCGGTGCGGTTTCCTTCCCAGTCGTTTGAGGCGGTCGTCTCTCTCTACGCAATTATCCATGTCCCGCTACGTGAACAGCGACCGCTGTTTAAGAGGGTCTTCCGGTGGCTGCGACCCGGAGGTTTGTTCCTTGCAATCCTTGGGTCGGGACGGTGGAAGGGAATCGAGTCGGGATGGCTAGGTTCCGAGAGCCCGATGTTCTGGGATCACGCGAGTGCGGACACCTATCAGAGGTGGCTCGAGGATTGTGGGTTCCTGCTGGAGGAACGCAAGCACGTCCCGGAGAAGGGGAGCAAGGGACACGTATTGTTTCGGGTTCGTCGTCCAGAATGAACCTCTGTCGATTGGACAGCATGGCATGGTTGAGCCACGGACATCCTTCGGGCACTGGCACGAGCACAACAACGAGTCCCCTGCGGTTCACGGACACCCCCCTCTGGTGACTCAGAGAGTTGTGTCCACCGTCCCCGAAATTGTCCGAGAGCTACTTGCGCGTGGTGCGCGACAGTTAGTGGTTCACTTCATCGCTCCTTGTTGATTACGGATGGCTTTTCCCCATTACCTTCCCCACCATGACCACTCACCGGGTTTGTTCTACGCGAATAGGGCTGAAATCGTTTGCGGAGTCGTTTGCTCCGCCGTGGAGCGTGGGGGTTGGATGTGTTATCGGTGGCTCCTCGTCGCGCCCGGCGAGGAAAGCCTGGCGACCTGCAACCTCTGCGTCTCGGGCTCGGCACGCCTTCCGGACGCGAGAGCCATGGCGTCGTGCCTTCGTAATGCGGCACCGGCCCACTTCGTGCCGCTCGTCGACTGCCGGCCATCGGACCGCGCTCGCCGTGCACGAAACCCGCTTACAGTCAACCGCACTCCGTCAACGGGCAGGTTATTAATGCTCCGTCGCTGGGAGTGTCGCCATGCCGAACACTGTGTCCCCGAGGTTGAAGGTCGGAGTTCCCGCCGGGATTGTCGTTGCCATGGCCGGAGTGGGCGCGTACCTCCAAGCGTCGCTGGGGGGGGCCAGGCACAACGGCCTTCGTCGTGCGCCTCCTCCTTGTTTCCCTCGCCGTGGTGGGTGCAGTCCTCCTGGGTTTCGCGTTGCGAATGCCTTCGGGCCGCACCGAGGTGGCCCATCTCGACTCTCCCGCGCCACGGGACCGCGAGCGATAGAATCCGGCACCTTACGTAGAGACCGGTCCGATTCGAGCACCCCCTCCGGGACGGGGGCCGGGGGGGAACCCCTAGGGAGGGAGCCAAAACCCCGGAAAAGAGGGGTGCCGGGATGCCTTGGAGCGGCGAAAGTTCGTCCTGCGGCGCATTGCTGAGTCGGCTTCCTGAGTGGAAGCCGACTCAACCTCGATTCTTCTGGGGTAACGATGTGTTTGACTCTTTGCTAAGGTTAACCTTGAAGGTGAAGGATGGGCCGGACGCCTGAACCACTACATTGAGCCATGCTTTGTGCACACCTAGGAACTTGTAGCGCTATGGCGTGCCTTCTACGGCGTGGTACACCTCGAAACGGCTATAACTAGAGGCGCCCTACGGGGTGTATGCCCCACTCTCCGAAGGGTAATTTCCGCCGATACGATAATCGCCAGACGCTCCTCCTCCCCCCCCATCCTCCAAGACTGGCTTCCGGAGGATCACCCCGCACGATTCATCTCCGACATCGTAGACAACGAGATCGACCTCACCTCGTTCTTGGAGGGATGCGACAACCAAGAGGGCGGGAACCCGGCCTTCCACCCAGCCCTGATGCTCAAGCTCTGGCTCTACGGCTACTGCGCCGGAATCATCTCATCATGACGGGTAGCCGGGGTACACTACGAGAATGTGGCGTTCCGCTACCTCACCGCCGACCAACATCCCACCTTCACCCCCCTGGCCCGGTTCCGTTTGCGGAACCTCACCCAGATGGATGCCCACTTCCTCCGAGCCCTCAGACTGTGCCATGACGCCGGCATGGTAGAGATAAAGCGTGTGGCCCTCGACGGGACGAAGGTGAAGGCCAGCGCCTCGAAGCACAAAGTGATGAGCCACAGGCGGATGTTCGAGAAGGAGAAGCAACTGGATGAGGATATCCGCAAGATCATCCAAGAGTACTTCCGCAAGATCCAAGAAACCGACGAGGCCGAGGACCGGGAATTCGGGGAGGACAACAACCACTACCACTCCATCCCCGGAGTGAAGAACAAACAGGGCCGCTTGGAGAAGATACGGGCGGCGAAGAAGGCCTTGGGAAGGCGAGAGATAGCCAAGACCAGGGCGGCGGGGAAGGAAGACCTCCCGGTAGACCCGAAGGCGCAAATTAACTTCACGGACGCCGACTCCCGCATCATGCCGGATGGGGCGAATCATGGGTCCTTCGTCCAGGCCAATGATTGCCAGGCGATGGTAGACGAGAAGGCACAGATCGTCGTGGCGGCCGAGACAACTCAGTCGCCCAACGACAAGGAGCAGAGGGTCCCGATGGTCAACGCCACATTCCGGATTACGGATTACGGGAGTGATCCCTCAGGAAGTGGATGCCGATGCGGGATATCTCGGAGAGGACGCCATCCGGGAGGTGGAGGGACGCAGCATTTATGTCTACTGTCCGCCGGACAACGAGTGGTCGACGGAACTATAGACGTGTCCCCAAGGACGGCCACAGGATGAAGAGACCTTCGTGGAGACGATGCGTCGCAAGGTCCGGAGCGAACAAGGGAAGGAACACTACCAGCATCGGAATTTCATCGTGGAGCCAATCTTCGGGCAGACGAAACAGGCACGGGGGTTGAGACTGTTCCTATTGAGGGGCTTCAGGAAGGTCCAAGCGGAGTGGAAACTCTGGTCCCTGACCCACAACCTCAGGATGTTACACTTGGCCAGGGTTGGGTAGGGGCGAAAAGGAGGAGAAAAGAGGGGGAGGAGGGGAAGGGCACCTCCTCCTCAAGTAGAGAAATACTCCCCCAGATGAACTCCCTAATAGTTAGGTCTACAGGCTCCTAGTGCTCTATCGCCTCGGAGGCATTTCCCCTTTCAGGGGGAGTGACACGTTCCTCGGGCTGAGGAGGGGGGGACGGGTGCCCCTCTCCACGGGGTTCAGTTGGGGTTCCTCCATTCCGCTTCCCCCGCAACTGGAGGCCGATAATCACACCCGCTAGCGCTCCAACGACCGCCAAGATTCCGGGAAGGACCTCGGCGAACGTCGAACTACTCGACGAGACGGTCTTGGTGACGATCTGGGGGGGCTGGGCTTTGATGTAGCTGAGCGTCAGCACCAAGGGCTGCCCGGCCGACACGACGATCGAACCCCCGCTCACTGAGGCATTGTAGCCTTGGACTGTAGAGACCGAGTAGGCATATGTCCCTGGCAGTTCAGAGAAGGAGATCATAGAACCCGCGGAAGTCTGCGTATGACCTGCAAGGGTCACTGACCAACTCTGCCCTGTTGGCAAGCCACTCGCAACGAAATTGATCGCCACCGAAGAGGGCGAAAACGCCACATCGAGAACCACCGGACTCCCGTTCACAGAAGTGGTCCCTTGGGTCCGGCTCGCATTGTACCCCGACACGCCGTCAATCGCGTAGGAGTATGATCCGTTCGCGACATCGATGGTGAGATTCGTACCCGAGGAAGCGTAGGCGGTCTCTTGCCAGACCACCTCCCATACCGTCCCGTTTGGAAGCCCGTTCTCTGTAAACTTCACGGGAAACGTAGCGGGAGGTGCCACTGCAAAGGTGATGGTCACTGACGAGCCGGCGCCCGCCAAGGAAACCGTACCGGAGCGAGGTGTGGAAATGTAACCCGCTATGTCCCTAACCGTGTATGCATAGAGACCTGAGCCCTGTGAGATGGACAGATAACTTCCCGTTGTGGTGTAGGTCTGTCCACTAAGGTTCACTCCCCACATGGTCCCACTCTGAAGTCCGCTTTCGACAAAGGTCACGTTGTACGTCGGCAAGACGAATTGCAGTGTCACACTGACGGGGGTACCCGCCACGGTCCGGAGGCCCGAGGCCGGGCTTACCGCGTATCCACTGGGCGGTGTCACAAAAAACGAGACCGTGCCATTGGCCTCAGGCAGGACCAAGGTCGTGTTGGTCGTGGATGCCGATGCCCCATTGACCACCACGCCCCAGGAACTGCCCGCTGGAAGGCTGGATTCGGTAAAGGTCAGGGCGTACGACTGCTGGACGAAGTTTACCGTAGTGACATTGGCCGCGCCAGAAATCACAACGGAACCTCCCGACGGAAGGGGGCGGTAGCCTGCCATGGAGTTCACAGTGTAGGGATAGGTCCCGTTGGGAAGCTTAACCGAAATGCCAGGGGTGGTCCCGGCATAGCGGTTGCCGTTCACGTTGACCGACCATCCGATTCCGAACGGCAGCCCGGATTCCGAAAATGTCACGGTGTAAGTCACCTGGGAGAAGCTGACGTAGACGGGAGTGCCCGCTCCCGATACTACGACAACACCCGAGGACGGGGTCGCCATATAGCCCGCACTGGCAGAAATCACATAAGAATATGTTGCGTTAGGCTCCCCGAAGGTTACTGTGCTTCCGGTGGATGACTGCGTGCGCCCATTCACTGACACGGACCAGTTGGTTCCTGACGGGAGTCCGGTCTCCAAGAAGGATAGAGGGTACGCGATAAGTTGGGAAACTATGAAGGGTGCGCTCGCCGAGTTGGACGCCCCATCCGTGGCAGAGAAGGGGTGGGCTCCGTTCGTGGCCGATAAGGGAATGGTGAATGAACAGAAGTAACTTCCATTGGCTGCGGTCGTGCCCAAACACGCCGCACTACCATTCCAAGCTATCGAGAGGGCAGAGGAAGCCGCAAAGCCAGCCGCTGCCAGCGTAACGGTCGATCCGCGAGGGCCGTTGGTCGGATTGACATGTAGCGAGGGGGTAATCCTGAACGTCGTCGATGCCGAATTGCTGGACCGGTCCTGCGCAGTAAAGGTTTGGCTTCCGGCAGGAAGTGCCCCTATGGTAACGGAGCATCCGTAAGAACCGAACCCGTTGGTGGTCCCGGAACATACTGTCCCCAAACTCCACGAGATTGCGATCGTTGAGTTGGCAGCAAACCCGGTTGCCGTAAAGGTCACCACGGTTCCCACGGGTCCCGCTATGATGCTCTCCGTCAACGAGGGTTGCACCATGAAATTCACGGTCGAAACGTTTCCTATCGAGTCGGTCGCGGTGAAGACATGGTTGCCAGCGACCGCAGCCACAAGCTTGTAGATGCAGGTGAAGGCACCCGTACTGTTGGATATGACCGTGCAGACCGTGCCACCTCCGGACCACGCCACATTGATTGTGGACCCATGCGCGAAACCAGACCCTGAAAAGGTCAGGTTGGCACCGACTGAGGCAGCCATTGGGGCAACGCTGAACGGCAGCGGCGCCAACACGGTCAGAGAAGTACTGGCACTGTTCGGTGTGCTGTCCGTAGCGGTAAAGAGATATGATCCTGGTGTGGTCCCTATCGGGATCTGGTACTGGCAGGTTGTGGATCCCAAGCCACTCGTGCTTGGAGAGCAAGCCGTTACGAGGCCATTTTGCCAAGTGACGGTGGTCGCCTGGCTTGCGCCGAAGCCGGTCAGCCCGAACGTCACCCAGCTCCCAGGACGCACGGAAGTCAGGGATGCGGATAGGTGAGGGAGGATGTTGAAGGAAACAGTTCCCATCCCTGATTGAGCATCTGTCCCCGTGAAGGTCTGGCCACCAGCGGGGGCAGCTGGGATGACATAATAACAGGTAAAGTAACCAGTAGCGTTGGTCGTCGTCGAACAGGCCGAGCCTTGGCCCCACGTTACCGTGACGGGGGAATTCCATGCGTAGTCAGAACCATTGAACTCCAGAGTGGTTCCTACCACTCCTGAAGCAGGATAGACTGTAAGTACGGGACGATATGTGACCGTGAAGCGAGTAGTCGCAGTATGAGGAGTGCTGTCTGCCCCAGTGAACGTGTACGTCGCCGCGGCAGTTCCAGCAGGTATGGTGTAGGAGCAACTCACACTACCTTCGGCATTGGTACTCCCACCGCTACATACTGTGACTGAGCCACCCTGCCACTTCACCGACCAGCCACCGTCATTTGCGTTGTACCCGGTCATCACAAACATCACTGTGGTCCCTGCAAGCCCTGAAGGCGGGCTCACGGTGATCTCGGGGACGACCGTGAAGGTCGCTGAGGCCGTTCCCGATTGAGAATCCACTCCTGTGAAGCTCTGGCCTCCCACGGGTGCCGCAGGAATCGTAAATGTGCAGGTGAAGGCCCCCGTGCCATCAGTCGTCGCCGTGCACGCCGTCCCTTGGTTCCAACTGACCGTTATCGGTGAACTCGGTGCATAACTGGAGCCACTGAACGTGAGGAGGGTCCCCACGTTACCCGACACCGGGCTCACTGTCAACACAGGGGTGTAGCTCACGGTGAAGGTGGTCGTTGCGGTGTGCGTGGAGGTGTCCGTGGCAGTGAAGGTGTAGGCGGCAGGGGACGTACCCTGTGGGATGGTTGCGGTACAACTGCCGCTTCCCTGGCCGTTGGTGTTGGCGGAGCACGCCGTGAGGGCTCCGCTCTGCCAGGTAATGTGGACCTGTCCGGGGCATCCATAACCGGAGCACTCATTGGCGTCGAATCCGGTCAGGGTGAAGGTCACCAGGGTTCCCGAGGGACCGGAAGTAGGGTTCACCGTGAGCTGGGGTGTGACTGTGAAAGAGGCGGAGGCCGACCCGCTGTTCCCATCCACTCCCGTGAAGATTTGGGCTCCGGTGGGGGCGGCAGGGATCGTGTACGTACAAGTGAATGCCCCCGTCCCGGAGGTCGTCGCCGTGCACGCCGTCCCTTGGTTCCAACTGACCGTCATCGGTGAACTCGGTGCATAACTGGAGCCACTGAACGTGAGGAGGGTCCCCACGTTACCCGACACCGGGCTCACTGTCAACACCGGGGTGTAGCTCACGGTGAAGGTGGTCGTTGCGGTGTGCGTGGAGGTGTCCGTGGCAGTGAAGGTGTAGGCGGCAGGGGACGTACCCTGTGGGATGGTTGCGGTACAACTGCCGCTTCCCTGGCCGTTGGTGTTGGCGTAGCACGCCGTGAGGGCTCCGCTCTGCCAGGTAATGTGGACCTGTCCGGGGCATCCATAACCGGAGCACTCATTGGCGTCGAATCCGGTCAGGGTAAAGGTCACCTGGGATCCCGAGGGGCCGGAGGTGGGGCTCGCGGTGAGCTGGGGCGTTACCGAGAAATTGGTGGTGGCGGCATCCGAGCTCTGATCCGTTCCCGTGAAGGTTTGAGCCCCTGTCGGAGCCGCAGGGATCGTGAACGTGCAGGTGAAGGTTCCCGTCCCGGAGGTCGTCGCCGTGCACGCCGTCCCTTGGTTCCAACTGACCGTTACACCTGAACTTACGGCATAGTTACTGCCGGAGAAAGTCAGGGGAGTACCTACTACACCGGAGATAGGGGAAACCGTCAAAGTTGGCGCTACAAGCGGAGCAAGAGTTACCTCGGCTTGAGCTGGGATGAGAGTTGAGGGCGGTATCGTCGAGAGCGCGGCATGATTCCCTGCCAAGACCTCTCCAGCCGACACACGGGGGGATAGCAATGCGGCCGAATTGGCCATGTGAATCCCTGAAAAGGCCGCTACGGGGATAAACAAAAGGAACATCACACTCAGGACCACAATCGGCCTGGTTTTTGTTCGAAGCGCAACTTTTGCCGTCGACAATACTAGCATGGGGCCATGGATAAGAGCCTTGTATTTCTGCTTTTCGGGCCCCTCCGGGGTCTGTACGTAGATGATCACGCAAATTCAGGCCGGTTTCGATCGCCAATATTGGTCCACCCCGTGGCCAACGTGCCTTAGGTCATCACCCCCGTTTCGCTGGTCATATGCGCACACACTTCTCAGTTGCTCCTCTCTCGATAGTGGGTACTTTGACCACGCCTCCCTTACTTCGGGCCCCGATCCGGTAGCTCTCTTCGCGGATGTTGATCGTGGTGGAGTGGTGGGGGATCCGGTCCAGGGATGCCGCGACAATCACCTAGTCTCCCATCACCTCCCCCTACTCGCTTACTATTCAGTCAATGGTCGAGTGCAGCGCTGCGATAAGCAACCGAGAGAATCCGCGGAAGGTAAGGCAGTTCCGGGACAGTTACCATAGCCGTAGGAAACATCGACAACCGCTCTGGTCACGGCACTAGATGGTGGAAACCAAATGGAAGCCGATACGAGACCAGAGTTTTCCGGACGATCAGAGAAGGTATCTCTACCCCGGTAAAGGGGGGTCTGACGCTCGCCGGTCTCGCATGGCAAGGCAAAGAAGTACGACACCTGCCGCAACCAGAGGGACGCCCACGGCCAAGTCGAGGTAAGAGTACGAGCCTAACGACCAGTAATCGCTTACGGGTCCACCGGAAACGGCACTGAGGATGGCTGCCACTCCAATCACCAAGAGTACCACTGCCCACTGAAGGAAGGACTTGCGTCTCAGTTTTCTTTGGACTCCACTACCAATCAAGTCATTGGTCATACATCCTCGTTGTTATGCTTATGACACTTGAGGAGAGGCTCTTTACGATTAGGAGTGGGCACATTCGAGAAGCCACTGCGCATCTCCGCACCCGAAAGACGCAAGGCTGCGAGACGAACGGGGCCAGCGACCGACCGAAAAGTATCGGGAGGGGGTGGGGGGAACCCAGAGAGAGAGACCAAAACCCCGGAGAAGGGCGGTGCCGGGATACCCTGGAGGGGCGAGAGATCACCCTGCGGGGTTCTGGTGAACGCGTTTCCTCACGGATGGGAGAAATGGGAGGGTCCGGGCCTTGATGAGTGAGCGAGCCTTGGGCGAGTGAGCCATCATGACCAGCGGCCCGACCGCCGGGGACGGCAAGGAGAGACCCCGAAGGGCCGATATGTGTGCCGAAGCTCGCAGAGCGGCGAGGCACCTTACGTGCCCTTCGGGGTCGAAACGGTCCCAGAACAACGGCCAGTCTTGCCGGGGAGGTAGCCCTCCCCGGCCCGCGCCCGGCTCAGGGCATCGCACTCACCCCCTCTTCCTCCGACAGGAGGAGCGCCCGGGCGGCCATGCGCTCGAAGGCGCACTCCCGGTCCGGCGCCACGTGCACGTCGTGCGTCAAAACGTCGGTCGCGAGGTTGTACGCCTCCCATCGGCTCGCCTGCCCCCAAAGCGTCGAGCCGAAGTACTCCGGCAACTTCTCCCCGATGGCCCGCGCGTGCCTCCGCGGGATCCCGGCGCTCTCCATGGCGGGCACCACGTCCACGATGTCCATGCGCTCCCGCATGCTCTCCCCGTAGAGGTCGAGCGCCCCGGAGAAGTGATCCAGGGCCTCGTGGATGCCCCGCTCCAACTGGGCGAGGAGGTCCTCCGGGTCCGACAGGTGGAACTCGCGGAACTCCATGAAGGACCGGGCGCCCGCGTAGAGTTGGTTCGTGCAGCAGGCCCGCACGGCGAAGGCCTCCACGCGCACCGCCCACGCCCCGTCCAGGCTGTTCAGGATGCGGAGCCCGGGGAAGAAGGTCTCCCCCTCCCCGAGGCTGAACTTCTGGCCGACCACGAGCTTGACCTCCATCTTCCGCCCGCCCTGGTAGAGCGTGATGTTCTCGGGGGTGAAGACCGCGGCCTGGGCCCCGAAGGCCTCGGGGTCGGGACGGCCCAGCGCCGCGCCCACCTGGTGCACCGCCTCCGCTATCGCGCGGTGCTGCACCAGACCGTAGCGGTCCGAGACGACGGAGACCACGCCACCCGACACAGTGTCGCGGACGCCCCGGTACGCGCCCAGCTCCTGGCCGTTCGGCCCGAAGACCGGCACCAGCTCGTAGAGCGGGACCTCCGAAGGCCCGGAGGGCCTGAAGCTGGACGAACGCACCCGTTCGGCCAAAGCCTCGGGGGTCCGGAGGACCAGGGAGGCGCTCATGTGCTCACCTCCCCGGCGTTGGCCTCCACCCGCGCGTGCAGGTTCCGTAGGGCCTGTACCTGGGCCTCCAGCTCACTATAGACGAGCGCCTCCACCCGCTGCGCGAGGGCCTGGGCGTCCTCCCCGTCCTTCGCGTAGTCCGCCACCCCGGCCTTCACGCTCTCGAAGCTCCCGAGGTTGTACGTCACCTGTAGGAGGCTCCAGGCGCGTTCCTCCCCGGTCCTCACGATGGACACGGCCACGGTCGGAGCCGGGTCCTTGGTCGGCGCGGGCGGGCTCGCCGGTGCGGGTGGGACGGGTGCCAGGGACGGTGCGGACTTCGTCTCGCTCTTCTGGGTCGGCGGTGCGGGCGTCTCGGCCACGCGCTTACCCCGCAGCTGCTCGCACGTCTTTTCGTTGGCGCAGACCGGGCGGTTCTTCCCCTCCCGGTTCACGAAGGCGATCTCCTCCCCCACGTGGAACGGGGTCTGGCACAGGGCACACGTCCCGGCTCGGCGGGCGTAGCTGCTCATGCGCTCACCCCGGTTGCCGAGGGCGGGGAGGTCACGACACGGTCTCGGCCTTCGAAAGACACCCCGCGGCACCCCACGAGGACACTGGGTCATTCGGCGATACAGGCGCTCTCTCTTCGGCTTACTACGTTTTCCGACATAGTGAACGGGTCACTGCCGAAAGCGGTGGGACAGGGGGCACCGGCGAAGCGGTGGGGGGCCCCCGAACCGCGGCCCCCCATCATGCCTCCGGCGTCCCGAGACCGCCCCGCCCCCCGACAGGCCGATATGGGGGCGGTATCCGCGGAGCGGGACCAGCCCCCTTACGTGACTGGCGGACGGCGGTGCCCGGGCGGTCGAGGGAGAGGCTTGATGAAGGGGGTGAGGCGGAAAAAGCCCCTATGTCGGAAAACGGACCCGGAAAGGAGAGAGCGCACCCCGAGCCGGACGACCCGCACCCCCGAGTGGGGGGCACCACTTCGGAAAGGGGCCCAGGCCCCCCCACGGGGGCCGGTCGAGCGGAGCGAGAGGGCGGGGGAAGCGGATCACCTGAGTTCGACGTGATGGATCGTTCTCCGCCCTGAGCGGCATAGGTCTGAAAACGACGCGCGCATCGCCGGTGTTCGCAAGAGCAATTTTATGAACTCGTAAGCAATGGTCAATTGAGGTTTCAGCCTGGGCACGGCATTCTCGTGATCTCTCACTTGGAATGCTTGGTTAGGCCCATGTGATTCCCGGGGTGAAATTACCTTTTCACGTCGAACTCGGAAGAACGCCGAGTGGAGCCTCTCAGAAGCGATGGGTTATCTCGAAACCTTGGCGTGGTTGAGGTTCGGGACCGAGAAATCTGTACGAGAGTAGTGCACCGGGCCAAAGGTTTAGCAGATTCCCTCCGTCCTTGAAGCTACCAGCTACCTACCCGTGGTGTGGGTCCATCGGAATATAGGTCAGAGTACGGACCCGCCAGTGACCGCTATGCCTCCAGTCGAGAAGGCTACAACTGAGTCTCCGGAGCCAATCAGGCTTGGACCGAGATAGATCAACATGAAGTAGTCTCCGCTGAGATTACCTATGGGTAGCGACTGTCCGGCTGCCGGTGTCCAAGCCGAGGTCGTTCCGTTGAATCCTGCAATCGGAGTTCTCTCGTTGCTACTCCAAAGCACGATAACCCACCTAAGTGATGACGCTTTCGTGCCGTTCATTAAGGATATCGCAAGCCCAAACATTTGGGTGGTAAGCGCGCTTGATGCCTGGATAGAAGTAAAGTTGACAGCTTTGCACTGGGTCGTGTTACTACATGGGAGACCTCCACCCCAATGTGGAGAATGGCTCTCAATCACTACCCCTGAACTCTCACCAAAACTGATGGTGTATGGAGAAATATGTGCACATCCTTGAGAAGCCGGGCATAAGTAACCCGAATCGAAATAGTAGTAGACTCCGAGAGCCAACACACTCACCAGCACAGCCACGACTGCAACGGTGAGAATATGTACAAAGTTCCACCAGATTGGGGGAGGTGTCGGGGAGTTTTGGATGGATGATGACCTCTCTAATTTTGGCATCACTCAAAACATAACAAATATGCAAATAGCGCTATTCAGGACATACTACCTTAGTCGCTCTGATTTCCAATAACCGTCAAACCGCCCCGACCACCTCTGCCGAAGGTGGGCTCACCGAGGCCATCCATTCCGATAGCCCTTCTCTCGGCTGGATCACACGGGGTCTCCGCCCCTCCCGAGGAAGGGCGCGGACCCGACGCTGAACTTCCTCGGAGTCCTGTCCCACGAAGGCCTCCCACAGGTTTACTCCCGGCAGCACATGGTCCCGGAACCACGTGCATTTCATGTTCGCCCAGAAGGCCATGAGCGAACCCAACCGTCCAATCTCCACCCCAGTATTCTCCCTCCCGGTCCGGTGTTGCACCGCTCTCCCGTCCGCCTTACCACGCTATCTGCTGGAAGTACACGTCCCCGCCCACGCTTATGAATCACGCCCTCATACCCGAGTGGTCACTCCCTCTTCCCGGGCCCGGGTGAGGATTGCTCCTCGGCCTCGGCTTTCTCAAGGCGCTGCTACTGCCTCGGAGGGGGCGGGGGTTGATGGGGATAACCTTGATACGCTCCCGGTGGCGGGGGGGGCTGGGGGTAATCTTGGTACCCTACCGATGGCGGAGGGGCCAACTTGGCCTTCTTCCCGTGCCGGAGTGCGATTACCAGGACGGCCACGACCACGGCGGCAACCGCAACCAGAAGGATGGAGCCGTCATACCCCGGGAGCCCAAGGAACCCTGTGGCCGGGCCTGCTGAGATGATGGATATGGTTCCTTGGTAAGTGTTGCCAACATACACATACCCATTGCCACTGTCATATGCCACGCCCTCAGGAAAACCCCCGACCGGGATGGTAGCTACCACAGTGTTGATCGCATCCGAGATCACGCTCACACTGTTCGAGACCCCGTTCGCGACGAACACCTCCCCCTTCCCGCCGTCATACGCCACGCCCCGAGGCCCGGTCCCGACCGGGATGGTGGCGACTACCTTGTTTGTTGCGTCGGAGAATACGCTCACACTGTTCGAGAGATAGTTGGTGACGTACACCTCCCCCTTCCCGCTGTCATACGCCACACTCCATGGGCCCGTCCCGACCGGGATGGTAGCTACCACAGTATTGCTCGTGTCGGAGATCACGCTCACACTGTTCGAGCCGAAGTTGGTGACGAACACTTCCCCCTTCCCGCTGTCATACGCCACGCCCCCTGGGTTCGTGGTCGACCCGAGCGGGATGGTGGCGACCACCTTGTTCGTCACATCTGAGATCACGCTCACGTTGTTCGAGCCCCCGTTGGCCACGAACACCTCCCCGGCCCCGCCGTCATATGCTACACCTTGGGGGCCGGCCTCGCTACAATTTGTGGGGAGGGCATTTCCAGAATAGAGGTGGTTGGTGCAAAGGTCGAGGGTGTAGACCACGGAAGGGGCTGTGGAGGAGATTCGTGATGGTGCCCCCGGAGAGGAGATGGCCCGTACGTCTGTCGTGACTCCACGAGAGG
>JAJYXQ010000054.1 GCA_021796385.1 Thermoplasmata archaeon
ACGACCAACGCGGCATCGATGAAGCCACCGGCAATGTGGACGAAAGCCTCATGGAGCGCCGCCGAAGAGGAAGAGCAGGCTGATTCAATGGTCGCACTCGGCACTTCCGGGATCCCGAGCGAGGTGTTGATGAGGGGACCCAGATGGGCTTGTCGCTCGGCAATACCAAAGGCATTGGATACGAAGGTGTATCCGATATCCTTCGGTGAGATGCCTGCTTTGTCGATCGCTTCCAAGCTGACGTTGGAAGCCATCTCCCTTCCCATCCCTGGCACTTTCCCGAAGCGGTTCATGGCAGCCCCGGCGACCCAGACTTCTTCCATCCGCGTGTAGGAGGCTGGGTCCGTAGATAACTCTTACTTGGAAGAATAAGACCGGGTCCAGTCACCGACACCGGAGGACCTTAGGTACGATGGCGCACCGCTTCGCGAAGGAAGGGGATCAGACGCCCCATCTCGGTCCAGGCCTCGTCCTCGGAACGAGTCTTGATGAGAATGCGACCATCTTCGAGGATGGTGACCTCCGGGCTCCCGCCGAGGATGAGCATGACCCGGGCATCCAGGACGGGCCGGCCGATCCGCTCCATCGCATCGCGCAATTGGCCGAGCGCTAGTCGCTGCTTTCGGGTCGGTATCGCTTCGTACGAACCTTTTCCGGAGCACAGGCGGAGCGCCCGATAACCGAGATCGTCCATCGGGGTGGGCACGCTCTACATCACGATGGTCTTGCGGAGCGCATCCTCGAGCATCCGTCCCACGTCGATCTTTGATTCCTCGGTCGCGATTCGGATCAGATCCGAACGGGTCGCCGGCTTGTCGGGGACCGCCTGACAGCAGATGCCGGGTCGGATGGATATCTCGTAGGCACCGATGGCTTTCGCCTTCTCCTCGATCTCCCGCTTGTCGAGACCGATCAGGGGTCGTACCATGGGGACCCGTACCGAGGCGGTCGCGCTCCGCATGTTCTCCAGTGTCTGGCTCGCCACCTGACCCAAGGATTCGCCCGTGACCAGGAATCGGGCCCCCTCTCGTTCGGCCACGGCCGCGGCCGATCGCCACATGAAGCGCCGGCAGAGCACACACCCGAAGTGCCGGTCCGTGTTCCGCATGAGATTGATCTGGGTCGGTCCATGCGGGACCACGAAAAGGGGGATTTTCGTGGAGTGGCGGGATTCGAGAAGCTTCACGTGGTCGCGCACCTTCTCCAACGGACTGTCGTCGGTGAACGGGCGGTTGTCCATGTGCACGGCCACGAGTTCATGACCCAAGGCGAGCATCATGTCGGCCGCCACCGGGGAATCGATCCCGCCAGACATGAGCACTATACCCTTGGTCATCGCAGGTGAAGTCCCGTGGATGGATATAAGACTTCGCGCAACCCCGCGGCGAAAGGATTATCTTCGGCTCGACTAGCTTCTTCGCTCGGGTGCGTGGCATGGTGAACTGGGTCCCACCAGAATGGGAAGACCGTGAGATGCTCGCTGAGCTCGGCATCGGGTCCGTAGAAGATCTCTTTCGGGACATACCGAAGAAGGCCCGTATGGGCCGGATCGGGCTCAAGCCTTCGATGGAAGAGCCCGCGCTCGTGGACTTGGTCCGTGGCATCCTTTCCAAGAACAAGCCGGTTTCCGGCTTCGATAGTTTCCTAGGCGGCGGGGTCTACACAAGGTACACCCCGGCGGTTGTCGATGGTCTCCTTCAACGCTCCGAGTACTACACCTCATACACCCCATACCAACCTGAGGCGAGTCAGGGCACGCTCCAAGCCATGTTCGAGTTCCAGTCCCTCTGGGTGGAGCTTTCCAATCTGGAGGTGGCGAATGCCTCCCTCTACGATGGGGCAACCGCCCTGGCCGAGGGAGTGCTCATGGCGCTCCGTCTCCACCCGGGAAAGCGGGTCTTGGTCCCGGGTTCGCTGAACTGGGAACGTCGTAGCGTCATCGAGAACTATTCACACGGGGCGGGGGTCGAACTGGTCGACATCCCATGGGACCCGACGACCGGTCTCCTTGACATTGATTTCATCGCCCGGGAGGCCCGGAAGGATGTGGCCGCCGTGGTGGTCGAGATCCCTGACTCTTTCGGTCTGTTAGATGTCCGGCTGCCTTCCCTCAAATCCACGCTGGGGGAAGTACCGCTCGTAGTCTATGCGGACCCTCTGTCCCTATCGCTCCTCGAGCCTCCTGGGTCTTGGGGTGCCGATATCGTCGCGGGCGAGGGTCAGGGCTTTGGGCTTCCCCTATCGTATGGTGGTCCTCACCTCGGACTTCTCGCTGCGAGGCTCTCGGCCGTCCGTCAATTGCCCGGACGGCTTGTCGGTGTCACGCAAGACGCCAACGGGCGCCGAGCCTTCACCCTGACCCTGGGGACCCGGGAGCAACATATCCGTCGCTCTCGCGCAACCTCGAACGTGTGCACGAACCACTCCTTGATGGCGCTCGCCTTCCTCGCCTATGCGACGGCAATGGGTCCACGCGGGCTCCGGCGGTTGGCCGAAGCTCAGCATGCGGCGGTCGGATCCCTGGTTACCGCGCTTCAGGGCACCCGGCATCTTCAGGTGCCCCGGTTCAAGACGCCCTACCTGTTCGACGTGGCCATCGGGGTCGAAGGCGCTACCGTGGACCAGTTCCTTTCCGCCATGTTGGAGCGCAAGATCTTTGCCGGGGTCCCCTTGGATGATCCTCGTCCGGTGGCCTCTCACCCCCGCCCCAACGCCTTCCTGGCCACGGCGGGGCCAGAGATCGATGCCAAGGCCATTGCCCGGTACGCGTCCGCAGCCCGGGCGTTCGGAGGTGCGTAATGCCGTTCCATCAAGCCCGATGGGAAGAACCCCTCTTGTGGGAGATTCGCACCCCGATCGAGAGCAAGGTTGACCCGATCCCGGGCATTCCCGAGCCGCTGCTCCGCAAGACCCCGTTCCGATGGCCCGAGCCCACAGAGCTCGAACTCGCCCGCCACTTCACCCGACTCTCCCAGATGAACTTCTCTATCGAGACTGGGATATACCCCCTCGGCTCTTGCACGATGAAGTACAATCCCCGGGTCGGCGAGGTCTTGGCCCGGGACCTCTCAATGACCGCCGCCCACCCGGCCCAACCCGTGTCGACGGTCCAGGGAACCCTCGAGATGCTCTATCGGCTCGAGGAAGCTCTCGGGAAGATCACGGGCCTGCCCAATGTCTCCCTGCAGCCAGCGGCCGGAGCGCACGGTGAGTTCACCGGACTTCTTGTGGCCCGGGCCTACTTCCACAAGAAGGGGGACCCCCGTACCGAGGTGATCCTGCCCGAGACCGCCCATGGAACCAACCCGGCGTCCTCGAGCATGGCGGGGTTTGCCCCCCGGGAGATTCCCTCCAAGGACGGTTGCGTCGACCTTCGAGCGCTCTCCGATGCCATTTCCCACCGCACGGCGGTCTTCATGTTGACCAACCCCAATACCGCGGGGCTCTTCGAAGAGGAGGTGCTAGAGATCGCCGACCGAGTCCACGCCCAGCGAGCCCTCCTGTATTACGACGGGGCCAATATGAACGCCATCCTTGGCAAGACGAACCCCGGCAAGATGGGTTTTGATATAGCGCACCTCAACCTTCACAAGACGTTCTCGACCCCCCACGGTGGTGGCGGCCCAGGGGCGGCGGCGCTATGCGTCACAGACGCCTTGTCCGGATTCCTCCCGGTTCCCCGGTTGGTCAAGGAGGGACGAAAGTTCCGATGGTCCTACGACCATCCGGATTCCATCGGTAAGGTGCGCTCCTTCTATGGCAACGTTGGCATGGACCTACGCGCATTCGCGTTCATCATGGCCCATGGGGAGGACGGGCTGCGCCGGGTTTCCGAACGTTCCGTTCTCAACTCGAACTATCTCGCCCATCGTCTCGGAAAGCTTCTCCCCCGACCGTTCAAACCGCTCGTGAAACACGAGTTCCTGCTTTCTGGATTGCCCCTGCGAGAACGAGGGCTGCGCACGCTCGACTTGGCAAAGCGGCTGCTGGACGAGGGTGTCCATGCCCCTACGGTCTACTTCCCATCGCTCGTCGAAGAGTCCCTCATGGTCGAACCCCCCGAGACCGAGTCGAAATACTCGCTGGACGCGTACTATTCCGCCATGGAACGATCGATAAAGGATACTGATGAGAACATCCACGCCGCTCCACGGAGACTCGCTGTCGGTCGGGTGGATGAGGTGGCCGCGGCGAAGAACCTCCGGCTCTCTTGGCGGGACCTCCGACGGACACCGTGACAGGGTCTGACAAGAAAGGCTTTAGAACAGTTTCTGGTTTTCCGGGTGATGGCCGGCACCTTCCGTGACTCTTGGACCCTCACCAAGACTGCCTTCCGAGTGATCCGAGAAGATACTGCGCTTTTGGCCTTCCCGGCCCTTGCCGCAGCCGCATTCCTTGGGATCCTCGTGATGCTTGGGGGTGGCATCCTAACGCTCTTCCTCTTCCAGCCCATCACAGGCACCCCCTTCTACGTAACCATGATCATCCTTGTGATAGTGATGTACGTCCTACTCTGGTTCAACGGGGTTTACTTCACCGCGGCTCTCGTGGGGGCTGCCACCATGAAGCTCAACGGCCAGCAGGCGACGGTCCGGGATGGGCTTGCCATCGCTAGCGCCCATTGGAAGAAGTTGTTCGCGTGGGCCATCATTTCCGGTGTCGTGGGACTCCTCATCCAAGCCATCTCAAGTAGGGTCCGCGGGATCGGCGGCATGATCATTGGGATCGCCGCCGGTGCCACGTGGTCCCTGGCGACATACTTCATCATTCCCGTACTGCTCTACGAACAGGATGGGGCGTGGGGGTCCCTGAAGCGCTCGGCCACCCTGTACATCCACAACTTTGGCCGGAACTTCGTTTCGAACCTGGCGCTGGGAGTGATTGTCGCGTTGCCCACCATCGGGGCCATTTTCCTCGGTGTCTATGGCCTCATCCTGTTGTTCTCTGGTTCCATGGCGCTCGGGGTCCTACTCATCTCGATCGCAGCGGCTGTCTTCGTGTTCATGCTCCTCCTTGGGGGCGCGGCCGAAGGAGTCTTGACCGCGGCCCTCTACCGCTTTGCGACGACGGGAAAGCTCACGGAGGACCTGGTGAGCCCCCAGCATGTCCAGATGTACCCGGGGCCCATTGCTCGGCAAGCGCGAATGACTTCAGGCCCCCTGCCGTCATCGGGACCGTTGTCCTGAATTGGCTGGGACGAGCCTGTCGTACGCATGGTGCAGCCACGGCACAAAACTGGCGACTTCACCCTGAAAGACCTTGATGTCGCTGAGCTGGGATCGAAGGGCGGGTAACAACCGGCTCGAGAATGCGGCCGCGGATTCACTCTGGGGAGGTGCCTCTGCCTGGCCTAGGAATGCGACCAAGCATTTTCCACCTCCTCCGGCAAGGAGATAGGGGAAGACCCGGGCTCCTCCGGCTAGGGTGGATAGGAAGGCGGCTGGCGAGAAAGGCGTTTGAGTGGTTCCGCTGACGAAGAGCAGTCGGTTCACATCCCGGCCCTCATACGGCGGAGTACGACCGGGTCCAAGCACCACACGGCGGGATAGGTATCCCTTGTCGAAGAGGACCTGTTGGGACCTCCGGAGACCGATCGTCCGGTGGAGATAGACGGGTTCGTTGCCCCGGACCAGGGAACCCACTTCTTGCAACAGGCTCCGGGCAAACTCTTGCGAGGAGAGGGGTAGTGGTGCCTCACCCACCGGGGGTCCCCGCGGGTACCCTGTGGTCCCCATTCGGCCACACAAGTGAGACCAGAGTCCCTCGTAATCGAAGAAGACCGGGACCTCCCCATGGAGAGGGTCCGCCATAACAAATGTCGCGTCGCTCACCCGCGTGGGGTCGCTCCAGGCGGCGGCCACCCGATCCCCTTCATTCCCATCCCGAAGGAAGAACATCCCGAAGGCACAACCAGCCGTCACCCACAAGGTCACGGCTCCCGGGAACGAAGCGGCTGCGCGGAGGTACTCGTCTTGGTGGTCTGCCAACGGACGGGAAAGACCGAAGCCGACCAACGGATACCCAAGCCAAGCGGGAGAGGGCACGTAACGGTCCTCGATCCAACGGGCACCATAGATGCGTCGCCGGGAATCATGGTAGGAGGTGCGGGAGACCTCCGTCAACTGAAGGCGGTCGCTCTCGGAGGCGTCCGCGTGCGAGAAGAACGCGAGCATTGTGAGCGCGTCGCTTCGAGTGAGGGTGGTGAGGAGGGGCTCCGAACGGGGTTTCATGCTATAGCATGACGTGCGCCCAAAATCCGCTTTCGCCGAACATCGGCTTATATCGGCCCCGGTGATTCAATACGTTCGAAGACAACGAGGCGAGCATGAACACTGAGGGTAGACTCCGAACCGAACGAGGATATTTGAGCTTTGTAGCCGCACTGACCGTGGCAGCCGCGATGCTGCTGGCCGTCCCCATGGCGTCGGCCGCTTCGGCGAACGCGCCCCCGCCACCCCCGTCGATCCCGCCCGGGTCGGTCTCCGCCACTTGGGCGTACGGAAAGAACCTGAACTGGTCGGGGAACGAACTCCGGAGCTTCATCGCCAACAATTCGACCGTGACCCAGAACCTCTCCGAGAAGGGATCCCTTGCCATTGGGCTCGAGGTGATCTACATCCAGACCAACACTTCCGGCGGTGCCATGGTGCAGACGTACGAGGCGTTGACCGTTGTCGCCTCTGTTGCAGCCACGTACCAGGCTTCGAGCAGTTCGGGATACACGGCCAGTGCCACGCTGAACTTCCAGGCGAATGGCTGGTATGTCGTGCAGGACTTCCTCAACTTCTCGAACTCCGCCCAAGTCATCTTGGCAAACGGGGCGGCCGTGCCGGCCCTCGGGCTTGAAAACGCTGCCACAGAGGTTTCGGCAAATCTGGCCGCATCGTTCTCCGCTTCGGCTACGGATGCCTACGGCGTCACTTCGACTTCGTACTCCGCGAACGGCACGATCGGTGCCGCGGTATCGGGTAATGCCGGGGTTCAGTTCCAACCTTCCCTCGGTCTCATCCCGCTCAATGTGACCCCGGGGCAGAGCTGGAGTTCGCAGGCCAATTACGCCGACTCTGGAGCACTCCAGGCTGCGTTCCATGAGTACTACCAATATCCCGTGGCCCTCGCAGGAACCCTCAACGGGTCCGGCCCACACTGTCCCCCTGGTTCCCAACAGATCGGCCAAGACTGCGTCTTCTCGAACGCCTCCAGTGGCTCCCTCGGGGTGACGGGGTCTGGTACCGCTTTCCTATCCGGGACCGACCTAGGGACCATAGTTCTACCCACCCCGACCAGCGGTGTCACGATCACCGCGGACAAGGTGGCAATCGATGTGAGCGGAGGCTGGGGATTCTCGGACGGCTTAGTCCTGGTACCCTCCACCTTGGCGGGGGCAACCTCCGGTGGTAGTGTCGGTCCTCTCTCGACCCTCCACAGCCTCGCGCGGACGGCCGCTGCCGCATCCGGGAATGGGATTTACTATCAGCCAAACGATCCCTCCCACATCGGCGTGCTCGGTTCGGACGGTGGCACGATCGGAGGAAAGCAGTTCTCCGCCACTCCCCAAGACCCCCATGTGGCTGCTCAGCAGGCGGAAAGCAATCTGAACGGGGCCACGGGAGGCTCGACGGGTTCGGGTGGACTCCCGGTGATGCTCATCCTCTTGGTAGTGGTGGTGGCCGTGGTGGTTATCACCTCCGCTGTCATCTGGACGGGCCGGAAGCGCCGGCGCATGCCCCCCTCGGCAACGAGCGGACAGCCAGGCCAAATGCCTGGGACCTATCTCCAGTCGCAGGCGCCAGCGCCTCCGGGTTACTCCCAGCAACCTCCGACCCCCGTGCCTCCTTCCCCGCCCAACGGTAATGGGCCGCGGGACCCGGTGGGACACTACTGGTAGGCGATCCGAAAGCGACGACCGGGGGCGAGGAGGCTCGCCCCCACAACCCCTTCTACCAACTCCCTTTCCGGCCCACTTGGTCCGTGACCTTGACCGGAACTCATTTGGCAATCTTTTGGAAGGTAGTACTCACACCCAGCAAATAGCGAATATCTTTAAATGAGTCTCCGGTGAACCGAAGGATATTTTCCCGTGACATCACCGGGCGGTGAAGGTGGCCGAGATTAGAGTTCGCAGTCCGTGGTTCAATTGAAGCTGATGCCGACCGTCACGATCCGAACGGTGAAACCGTTCGCTGTGATCGGTGCCACCACATGCCAGGTCGAGAGTCCGTTCTGGGGAGCATAGATGGCTGTGGCCCCGGACGACGGGATCACATGCACGAGCGAATCGAAGAAATCGAGCCACGCCATGGGATAGAGCGTGGTGACGTTCAGGTAAAAGGGATTGGTCAGGAAGGGCGCCTTTCCTACGAGCGACTGTGGAGTATTCGTAAAACCGATCGTACTCTCACTGATGAGATGGGTTTCGACACTGCTCTCCCCACCTCCCGAACGGACCTGGGGGGTCGCGAGGATCAATTGAATGATCGTAATGTTGACGATGTAACCGTTCGTCCCCGGGTTGACCGAGATGAGCGGATCCGCAATCATGGTCGAACTCAAAGGACCGGTGCCGGCGACCACCGCCCCCTCTTCGAACCCGATGCTTTCCGCCGGATAGTACCGGTTCTGGAGTTGGTCGAAGATCCCGCTCAAGGCCGCCTCCCCATAGGTGTTCCCATTCACCACGGTAAAAGCACAAGCGACAAAGTGGGTGTCGTTCTCGAAGTGAATGAACTCGTTGTCCACCGTATTGTTGTACCCCCACCAAGAAGAGTTCGAAGCGTTAGAATTCGGGTTGCCAAAAGAGTTGATCCAAGTTACATTGTCAAATACATTGTAGCCTCCTGGCGGAAAGAAGAATTTGTCGGTACTCGAAAGCGTCCCAGCAGGGCATAGACTCCCATTATATCCGACAAATGTTACATTCGCCGAAACTCCCGCAGCGTTTCGCTTGCTGCCGCCTCCCGTGATGGCTTGGTGATATGTGTCATCGGTACCAAAGATATAGAAATTAATCACTTGGTGATTTCCAGAGTTCCCGGTGAGATTTGCCCAGATACTGTCATTGTTTCCCTCAATGATCACAGTGGATGTACCGTTGTTGTTTCCTGCGCTAGTTATCAGAATCGCATCGTGATTTCCGGTGGCGTTATAGATGACTTTGCAACCGTTCCCCGTGATCTTGATTCCCATGGTGGTATTGTTGCCGGCGATGTGCTTCTGAACTGGAGTTCCTCCTCCGCAATTCCCGGACTGAATAATAACGCCGCTAGCGTTCGCCCAGTTTTGAGGGATAGGTGTCACCGTCCCCATTTGGTACGAGAAGTTCCCAATTGCTGAGGTAGTTGGATCTGCAGTCAGTATGCTGTTCGAGGGTTGTCCGAAGGGGGGCATCCCCTGGCTCTGCATGGGGATCGGCGTGTTCATCAAGAGGTGAAGGTTGGGGTGGTCTGCCTCTTCCAGAATGTTCGCTCGCAGTTGGACGAAAGCGTTCTCGGTTTGGAGTACATGTTGCTGCTCCAGGATCGCCATCTGTTGCGGCATGGTGGTCACGAGGTAGCTGTTGAGCGCGGCGATCATGATGAGGATCAGGAAGAGCACCGAGATCGCACTAGCGACCCCACGAGTGCCCCGGAGCCGCCGCCCTTTCCGGGATCGATGAGAATGAGAACGGTCGCGCATTCTGTCGTCTACATAGGATAGACGCTGCAAGGGTATTTGAATGCTCCTCTGGATACCCGCGCTATCGAGGGAAGGAAGGCCGGTGAGCCACTGGAGCGCCCCAGTCCGTCCCTATCCCCGGAGTTCGGTATGGCTTTCGAGGAGTTGGGGTCGGGTGTACCTTCGGGTCGCTCCGAAAGGCACGAAGGCCTTCCCGTTCCCAGTATAGTATTTCGAGAAGTGCTCCACATAGATCAGCCGGATGCCCTGAATGCTCGGTTCGAAGATACCAAGTACGATGTTGAACCCCTGCCCAAAGAGGAGGAGTACCACCCCGCCAATGAGCGCCCCAGCCTTGGCAAGGGTGCTGCCCGTAGGGCTCCAGATCATCGGGGCGGCCAGATAGTCGATGACGTAGGCCAGGATGACCGAGGAGAACAGGATCCCTATCAACCGGGTATAGGAGAGCACGTGGCTCACGATCGTCGGGAGTTCGACTGCCGCAAGGGGGCCCTCGGTCACGATGATGGTGGGTATGGCAAATGCAATCATGATCCAGTACACATCCACCAGTAGGTTTGGTGGGGGAAGGATGGCGGCGAGGTGCTCGGTCGCCCCGTTACGGATGAGCGTCAGGCCCACCAGCGAGACACCCCAGGCAAGGACCAGCCATGCGAACTTGCCCGTGAGGTGCTTCCACTTCTGTTCGAAATAGGCATTGATCATCCCGAAGATGAGTCCCAGGCTGACCATGGCCAGTCCGAGATAGCCTGAGATGAGCAGCAATTGTCCCACATGGTCCATGGGGTTGTAGGTGAAGACGGCCGGGAAGCTCACGTGACCAAGGGTCAGTTCAGAGAGCGTCCGCCCGAAATACTGGTCGAAGAGGACTCCAAGCACCGTGGCAAAGATAGCGCAGGGCACTAGCATCTTGGCGAGGGCTTTGATGGCCCACGGGGGCACGATGACCGTCACAAATTTCACGAGGCTCTTCGGGACCCAGGTGGGGCCGGCGTTCGGGTTCCCGATCCGCCAGATCAGCCAGAGCGCGAGTCCCAGGATGAAGAGACCGTACCCGGCATCCCCCAGCATCAATCCGAAAAAGATCGGGAAGACGATCGAGAAGATGATCGTAGGGTCGATCTCTCCGCTCTGGGGCAGGGAATAGAACTTGATGAAGAACTCGAAAAGGCTGAAGCCCTTGGGGTTGACCAGTAAGGTAGGTGCCCCTTCGTGTTCCTCCGTGACGATCACATGGTGGCGGTCTCCCGTCGCTTGGCGGAGCGCTGCGTTCAATCGGGGGATGTCCCGCTCGGGGATCCAGCCCTCGAGGGCGAATCCGCTCTGGCTCCGACCGAGCCGGCCCGCGACCTCGGCCTTGCGGGCTTCCACGATGAGCTCTTCCTCGATGGGCAGGATGCGGGGGTACCACTCCCGCGAGATCTGGAGGAGTTCCGCGCGGATCCGCCCGATTTCGGTGGTCACCTCGCTCATCCGGGCACCCACCTCGGCCAGCGCCGTGCGTGGCGTGCCCTTGAACTCGGATGGGACCGCCATAAGGCGGGCACCGTACTTCGAGGTCAGTTTGGCGAATGCTTCCGCCTTCTCCCTCGGGACGATGACCACCACTCGGTAGTGCTTCCCATCGGTGGAGGGTTGGGGGGAGGAGAGGTAGGCATCCGGGGAGAGCGCCCTGACCTCCCGCTCGAATTCGGGATAATGCTCCGCGCCGACCGTGGAGAAGAAACTGTAGATGCTCCGGGCGAGGAGCACCCCCAGGTCCTCATTGAAGAACGAGAACTCTTCCAAGACCTCTTTCACGTCCCGGAGGTTCTCCTCCCGGGTGAGCAATTCGTCCTCCCTGCGCTTCAGGTCGCGCACTTGGGCGTCGATCGTGACCGTGCTCGTGGCGGCAAGCAGCGCCTCGGTGGTCGGGAAGCTCGCCCGTTCCGTGACGGGTACGGGAGGGAGGGCGGCCACGAGCGCTTTGAACCGCTGGGCCTCCGCGGCGACCGATCGTTCCATCTGGGCCCCTTTCTCGGCGGCAAAGTACGCGTTCACCCCCTTGCTCACCGGTTCCACTTGCACGGCCTTAAGGTCGTGCAGCACCGTGAGCACACGATTGCGGTCCTCGTTGAGGCCGATGACCACGATCTTTTTCATCCGGGCGGGGCGCAACATCGATTTCGACCTCAGTGGTGCACACCGGAAAGGGGTTTCGAATCCCTGAACTCCGCGAACAACGCCTCGAGGATCTCCGGAAACAACATTTCGACGTCGAGCAGGTTGAGCTGGGATATCTTGGCCGCCTCCGCCCGCGCCGCGGTGACAAAGCCCTCGGCCTCTTGCCGGGCCTTGGCGAGCCCTTCGGAAACCCGGGCCCGATGCAGTTCCTGGGCCCGCTCTCGGTGCTCTTGGACCAGTCGCTGCGCATGGGCCCGCGCCTCCTCGACCTCGCGTGCGGCCTGGGCTTTCGCCTGGGCGATCCGGGCCTCTCCGGAGTCCTCGGCGTCCTTCAGGTGCCGTAGTACTTCGATGGAGCCGTCGGTATGCCCTCCTGTGACTTCGCTCGCCATCTCACGATGCCCCCGCAGCCTGAGCTGCCTCCATCTTCTTCTTCACAGTCTTCAACATGGAAAAGCTGTCCCGCTCCATCTCATCGAACCGGAACTTGATGAAACGCGCCGTCTCTTTGAGCCGAGGAATGAGCACATTCTCGATGGCGTTCGCCCGTCGTTTGGTCTTTTCTATCTCCTTCAGGAGCCGCCGCATGGCGTTCTCCTTTTCCGCGATGGCGAGTACGGACTGGTAGATGTCCTGATATCGGCGGAGGGCCTCATTTACGCTGGTCGGGAGGTTCACGAGCGTCTCGGCGTCGAACGGGGAGAAACCCGCACCAGCGATCGTCGGGGTGCGCACTCCCATGATATTCTTACCCTTCACCTTGAGGTTCGCCATGTTGGGCAGCATCATCGAGATGTTCTCGAGGTGGATGGTCCCCTCGAGGCGTTCCGCCCGACGGATCGAGTCGAATCCCAGCTCGAGCTTGCGTTGCAAACCTCCGCGCAGCTCAACAGCCTCCCGAGCGATCCGGAAGAACTCCACGATGAGCGCAGAACGTTTGAGCTTCAAGAGATCGAGGCCCCGCTTCGAGAGCACAATCCGTCTCCGGGTCCGGATGAGCTCGAGGCGAGTCGGTCGCAGGGTCTCTAGCGCCATCGTTCTCAGTTGGTTGACGTTGTCTTGCGGTACTTGGTGATGAACTCCGGTTTGATCCGCTTGAGCTCACGTTCCGGGAGATCGGAGAGGATGTCCCAACCCTTGTTCAGGGTGTCCTGGATGCTTCGCTCCTCCTCATATCCCTGGTTCACGAACTCCTTCTCGAACCGCTCGGCGATCTTGAGATAGATGCGGTCGACCTCGCTCAGGGCTTCTTCCCCGACGATGGCGGACAGGGCCCGCTGGTCCTTTCCGGTGGCATACCCGGCGAACAACTGGTCGGCCACGCCACGGTGGTCCTCCCGGGTGCGGGTCTTCCCAATACCTTGGTTCATCAGCCGGGAGAGCGAAAGAAGCACATCGACCGGGGGGTAGACTCCCCGTCGTTGCAGGTCCCGGGCCATGACCACTTGGCCTTCCGTGATGTATCCGGTGAGGTCAGGGATCGGGTGGGTGATATCATCCGCCGGCATTGTGAGGATGGGGAGCTGCGTGATCGAACCATGGCGGCCCTTGATCTTCCCGGCCCGCTCATAGATCGTGGCGAGGTCGGTGTACATGTACCCGGGGTATCCCCGGCGTCCGGGCACCTCCTCGCGCGCCGCGGATATCTCCCGGAGCGCCTCGCAGTAGTTCGTCATGTCAGTCAGGACGACAAGGACGTGCATCTCCCGCTCGTAAGCCAGGAACTCGGCCGTCGTGAGGGCCATGCGCGGCGTGATTACGCGTTCCATGGACGGATCGGAGGAGAGGTTGAGGAACACCACCGTCCGTTCCAACGCTCCTGTCCGCTCGAACTCACTGACGAAGTAGTTCGCTTCCTCGCTCGTGATCCCCATCGCAGCGAAGACTACGGCGAAACTCTCAGAAGCCCCGAGGACCTTCGCCTGACGCACGATCTGGGCGGCGAGGGCATTGTGGGGGAGACCTGCCGCCGAGAAGATGGGGAGCTTCTGACCCCGGACCAGGGTGTTCATCCCGTCGATATTGGACATGCCGGTCTGGATGAACTCGCTCGGCTCCTCCCGCGAATAGGGGTTCATGGCATTCCCCACGATCTCAAGTCGGGTCTTCGAGACGAGCTTGGCACCTCCGTCCCGGGGTTGCCCCAGCCCGTCGAACACGCGCCCGAGCATCTCATCGGAGACACCAAGCCGGGCGACCTCACCTGTGAATCGGACGGAGGTTCCGCTTACGTTCATCCCCATCGTGGCACCGAACACTTGGACGATGGCGAGCCCTCGGCGGGACTCGAGTACCTGGCCCCGACGCGTGACCCCGTCGGGCATCGTGATATCGACGATTTCACCGTACGACGCATTGTCCACACCTTCCACGAAGAGAAGGGGGCCGGCGATCCGCTCGATGGTCCGGTAGTCGACCGGGAGGGGTGCAACGGGGTGAGTTGACGCGCTCATGCTACCTCCCCCCCTTTGAG
>JAJYXQ010000033.1 GCA_021796385.1 Thermoplasmata archaeon
CGCCATCGATTCTTCCGTCCTGCGCGAAGCGCTAGGGTGGCGCCCCCGACATTCGTTCGATGAAGCACTGCGAGTGACCGTGCAGTGGTACACCGACCACCGGGAGTGGTGGGAGCCGCTCGTGACTTCCTGAGGGGAGCTCGGTCTTTGGGCCGCTCACTCAGAACTGACGTTATCATCGCTTGGGGGCAAGGGCTCAGATTTCAGGAACTAAGCGAATGGGTGAGGGTCAACCAGAGCAGTCATCCCCGCGGCTTGAAGCGATTTCCCGAGATAGCTCTGGACCGGACCATGGAGGATCCTTTGCCATGGTATCGAACCGTCCGGGTTTGGCTCGCCCGAGCCACCCTCGACGACGAGCGCGATGCTTCGTAGCTTGGGCCCAAGGACCGACAGGACGTCGGGTCTTCCCTGGTCCATATCAGCTGGACCAAGATGCTCTGAAGCCGGGGTAATCATTTTCAATCCCCTAAGAGCTCCATGTGAGATTTTTAGGGTGGCTCCCTGGCAGGACCAGGGCGTTGGGGAAGTCTGATATACCGTTACCGACTAGATATGCCACAACATAGCGCGTTGCCAAACTCATGATTGTTCATAGGGAGACATTGGGTAGGGAGAGGAGCGTCCACGGCTCACGGTGGGGATTCCGTGCTTCGATCGCGCTCTTCATGCAAGCGGTCGTGGTCTCTGCCGCCGTCGGGACCTCCTTCATCTACGGCACTTCGTCCGGCACGATCACAGCTCAGACCGCCTACTTGCATGGTTCGGAAAACTGGATGCATTTGTCGGCGGGGGACTATAGCTGTGCTGGAGGGGTGCTACCCGAGGGTAAAGTTGACCCGGGAATGACCTACGATCTGAACGGCAACCGGGTCGTCATGTGGGGCGGATACAATGTTTGTACGGCAACGACCGACCGGAACACTTCCGTTTACCACGGGGAGACGGGTGGGAAGAATGGGCAGTGGAGCACCCTCTCAACCTCTGGCACCACGCTCTCCTCAGAACAAGGGGCTGCGATGGCCTACTGCCCCGCCGAATGTGTGTATCTTGCCCCGGACAACGGGTTTGACTTTTTGTATGGGGGGATCAATCCCAATGGGTACTTCAACGGAGTCTTGTTCGGACTCGAAGGCACCACGTGGTCGGCCGTTTGTAATCCGGCAAACCAGCCATGCTTCTACTCAAGTTACGTATATTCCGGAAACACTATCACAACAACATGCTCGGCCACGACAAATGGCTTTGATGTCTGGCAACAGTATCTAGAAGGGGCAAGCCTCGCCTGGGATCCGGCCGACCAATCCCTCTATCTCTTCGGGGGCCTGGGGTTGACTTACATCAACGGTTGCTACAAGACGAGTTCGAACGGGTGTGCGTACCAATCTTCGGTATGTTTCTTTGACGACATGTGGCGGCTCACCTACAACACGGCCGACTTCGGAGCCACCTACCCCATTGGATGGGAACCCGTGTGTGGTGAGTTTGCGACAGGGACTGCGTGCGGCCCCAGCAATCGGGCGTATGCTTCCATGGCGTACGATCCATCGACAGGCTACCTTGTGCTCTATGGGGGCTATGGCTGCTCCACAGCCTCTAATCTCCTGTGTACCACGACTTCGAGCCCGGGGGTACTCACCGACACCTGGTATTTCGCCCCAAGTGGAACTACTTGGACGAAGTGCACCTCCACTACCACGGTCTATTCCTGTGCGAGCACTCCTGCGAACGGCGCTGACGCGGCAATGACCTACGATTACGCGAACGGTTCCCTACTCCTCTTTGGTGGATGCTCGGCGGGCTTCAGCTTAGCAACGAACGATTATCCAAACGGTTGCACCACACCGGTACAGAACTCCTGGGTCATGGGTAAGTGGACTGGGACAACCCCTCTCTTGGAAAGGGAATGGGTCGGTCTAGGTGTCCTGTCCCCGTCCCCTCCTGCTTCCTGGGGAGCCAGGATGGTGTACGACCTCGCCGATGGTTACATCGTATGGTACGGGGGTGAGGGCAGCGCGTACTGGGCCCAGACGTGGATTTACTCCTACGGCCATTGAGCGAATGGTCTCCGTACGAGAACCGGGTAACGCTCAAGCGAAAAGGTCGGGCACCGTCCGATCAATCTCCACATTGAGGAGCGCGGGGCCATCGGCGGCCTTGAACCGCTGGAGCTCTGCCTCCAGGTTCTGCGGAGCTTCCACCGTCGTCGCGGGCAAGCCGTACCCCCGGGCGATCTCCGGGATGTCGATCCGGGGCAACTGGAAGTAGTCCACATCTACGAGCGTCGGGTGGTAGGCCTTGGAGTAACTGCGCAGGATCGAGTAGCTGTGGTTGTTGACGACGAGGATCTTCACAGGGAGGTGGTACCGGGCGATCGTCCCCAGGGACTGCACGCTGTACTGGACCGATCCATCTCCCAGAACGGTGAGGACCTTGGGCCGGCGGACCGAGATGCCCACGGAAGCGGCGAGCCCCCACCCCAGCTGGCCACTTCGGTATCCGAAGTAACTGTCCTTCCCACGGTACACCCCGAGCGATTTGAGCGTGGGGGTCAGTGAGACCGCTTCGTCCACGATGGTATGATCGGAGAAGATGCGGGTGGCGGCCTCGAGGACGAAGTAGCCCCCCATGCTCTTCGCTGCCCGGGCCGCCCGGCTGGCCCGCATGAGGTCAGGCGGGGCGCGAAAGCCTCCGGGTCGCTGGGGGAGGAGGGGGAGGAGGTCCTGGAGGCTCTTCTTCAGGGAACCGAATGCCGCCGGACACTTCAAGCGCCCTGGGACCGCAGGGTCCGTCCCCAGATAGAACACCTTCGGTCCGGAAGGGAGAGGGACGGGCGTATACGGATAGACCGTGAAATCGGCCCCGAGAAGGAGGGCGAGGTCAAAATCCGTTAAGGTGGATGTGATGAGGGCGGATGCGGGCAGGAGGTCCCCCACGAACTGGGGGAGCTTCTCGGGGACCATCGCGCGCGAGGCGAGGGGTTCGCCGTAGACAGGGCAGCTCAACTTCTGGGCCAGTTGCCGGAGCTCGTCGAACGCATCCCAGACATCCACCTCGTACCCGGCGACGATCGCCACCTTGTCCGCGCTCCGGATCCGCTCCGCCAGGGCCTCCATCGAAGCGCCCGGCACAGGATAGGCCGCCTCCACGGACGGCGATGTCGCCTCCGCTGCTTCCGCCTCCATGACATCCATGGGGAGGCTGACGAGCGTGGGTCCCCACGGTGGGCGGGTCGCCATCGAGATAGCGGTATCGATCGCTCCCGGTACCTCCGCGGGCGTCTTCGGCTCCGAGGAGTACTTGACGAGTCCGGCCACCATGCGCTCCATGTTCGCATTCAAGAGCGGGTCGTAGTCCATGTGGCGGAGGTCCTGCTGGCCGACCAGGATCACCACGGGAGAGCGGTTCCGCTGGGCGGAGTAGACGAATCCGATCGAATTGCCAAGCCCGACGGCCGCGTGGAGGTTGGCCACGGTGGCCTTCCGATCCACCTGGGAAAGGCCGTCGGCCGCCCCGACGGCGATCGAGTCGTGGAGTGTGAGATAGTACTTCTGCTCGGCGATCCCTTCGAGGAAGGGGAGCTCGGTCGTGCCCGGGTTCCCGAACATCTCATGGATCCCTCGCCGGGCGAGTTGGGCGGAGATGGACCGGGCGACCTTCATCCCTGTTTTCCGACCGAAGGACCGTTGTCGACGCGGTAGAGCGGTTCCTTGCCCTGCACGTAGCGGAGCACGTTCTTCACGGTCTCCTGGAGGAACCGGGCCTGGGCCTCCATCGTCACCCCGGCGAGATGCGGAGTGAAGAGGGTCCCGGGTGTGGCGAAGAGCTCGTCGGAAAAGTCTGGTGGTTCCGTCGGAAAGACGTCCAAGCCCGCGTACAGGCGGCCGTTCTTCACCTCCTTGCGGAGCGCTTCGAGATCGACGAGCTCGGCCCGAGCCGTGTTGATGAGCATCGCCCCATCCTTCATCAGCTTGAGACGATCGGCGTTGAGCAGTGCCCGGGTTGCCTCCGTCAGGGGCAGATGAAGGGAGATAATATCAGACTGGGAAAGGAGCTCTTCCAACGGGAGGTAGGTGACCCCGAGCCTCCCTTCATCCTCCGGTGATGCCCGGACGACATCATAGTACACGACAGCGACCTCGAACGGAAGGAGTCGGGCTGCGAGCTCCTTTCCGATCCGGCCGAGCCCGAGGATCCCCACGGTCCTCCCGGCAAGGTCGTGCGAATCGGTCAGCATCGGCCATTCCCCACGCCGCAGGTCGGCGTCCATCGTGGTGAGATTCCGGAGCAGCGCGAGGATCATGAGGACCACGTGTTCCGCGACCGTCTTCGAGTTGGCGACGGGAATGTTCGATAGCATGATGCCGCGGGAACGGCACGCGTCGAGGGCAACCCGGTTGTATCCGGTGCTCGCCACTTGGATGAACTTGAGGGCGGTCATGTGCTGGATCGCATCGGCCGGCAGATCATGGAAGGTCGTGAGGATGAGCACGTCGATCTCGGATGGGGGATAGAGCCCCGGGGCCAGAGGCTCGTCGACAACATCCACGCCCGGGAGCAAAGCTCCCACCCTCCGCTTGATCTCTTCGACCGGCAAGAATCCCGGGATCACCGCTCGGATCTTCATCGCCCGGCCCCAGTCCCACCGCCATCATAACGCTTCGGGGCCGGCTGTACCCGCCCCCTCCCAGATCGGTGTGACCCTTGGGGGTTACCGTTCGCCATCTTTATGGCCCTGGACCCATCCCCTCCGGCTGATGGTGCGACTTCCTACGATAACCCCCCCGGAGATATCGATCCAGGGAGTGGTGGCCTTTCCTCGAGTGGTCCACCACGACCCGAGAGGGTTCCTCGTCGAGACCCTGCGGAAGGACGATGGGGGAGTATCGGGGGCGACGTTCGCCATGACCTACACCTCCCTCACGCTCCCCGGGGAAAAGCGGGACATCGACCGGTGGCATGTGCACCGCCTGCAGGAAGACCGGTTTGTCGTGCTCTCAGGGGAGATGATATTGGCGCTCTATGATGGGAGAAGGGAAGTCCCCACCTTTGGCACGCTGCACGCCATCCGGATGGTGGGTGCCTCTGACGGGACCGGGACCGAACCCCGGCGAAAGCAGGATGGCCTCACCCACATGGTCACGATCCCGGCCGGGGTCTACCACTGCATCGGGAACCTCTCCGACCGTCCCTTCATCCTCCAGAACTTCCCTACCCAACTCTACAACGCGGAGGATGAGGGACGCGTGCCGTTCTTGGAGGTTCCCATGAAGGACCTGGCGGGAGCTCCTTTCTCATGGGACGCTGTCGAGGTGCGACGGTGAGCCACGGGAGGCTTCCCCGAGGGCTCCCGTGAAGGGACTCCTCCTTGCGGGTGGTCACGGGACCCGGCTCCGGCCACTGACCTTCCGTGGGAACAAGCACATGCTGCCGATTGCCAACCGACCCCTCCTCTTCTACGGTCTCGACCACCTCAAGGAGGCCGGGGTCTCGGAGGTGGCCATCATCCTCGGCCCGATCAAGGAGGACATCGAAGAACAGATTGGCGACGGGAGCCGTTTCGGTGTCAAGGTACGGTACATCACGCAAGGGGACCCGAAGGGCTTGGCGCACGCCGTGCTCTGCGCCCGGGACTTCCTTGGCGAAGACGACTTCCTGATGTACCTCGGGGACAACCTCCTCGAGCACGGGGCGGCCCCCTACCTCAAGCGCTTCGCCCGGGGGGATGCCTCCGCCGTGGTGGGGGCCGTGAAGGTCCGGGATCCCCGGCACTATGGTGTCGTCGAACTGGACGGGGATGGGAACATCCTTTCGATCGAGGAAAAGCCCGCCGCCCCAAAGAGCCACCTGGCACTGATCGGGGTCTACCTTTTCACGCCGGAGATCCACGCGGTCATCGAGCGCCAGAAGCCATCGAAGCGGGGTGAACTTGAGATCACGGATGCGATCTGGACCCTTCAGGAAAGGACGCACCGGGTCCGGGCCATCCAGTTGGAGGGGTGGTGGAAGGACACCGGACAGCCGAGCGACCTCATCGAGGCGAACGAGCGGGTGCTCGCCAGCCGTGCGGCAGAATTCTTCCAGGTGAAGGGGGAGATAGACCCGCACGCGAATGTGAGCGGGCACGTGGGCCTCGGGGAAGGGGGCGGGATCGCCGCCGGAGCCACGGTTCGAGGCCCGGTGATCCTCGGGAAGAACGTGCGGATCGAGGCCGGCGCCTACATCGGCCCCTACACTTCGGTCGGTGATGGCTCGGTCATCCGCCGGGCGGAGGTCGACCGCAGCATCCTCATGGAGCACGTGACGATCGATGTGCCCTTCCGTATCGTCGACAGCATCGTCGGCCGCGGTACCACGATCTCCGAGCGCACCCAGCTCCCGAAGGGGCACTCGTTCATCCTGGGCGATTCGAGCCAGGTCGTTTTGTAACTCGGTTTTCCCGGGCATACCGGTCGATACGCCATCCTCGTCCCTTCGGAGCGGGACCCTAGGACGGAGTGTGGGCGAGGTCGCATGCGGAAAAGACTATTCCAAACTGACGGACGACCCGCGGCGGGAGCTTTCCGAGACCGGCTCGATGATGAGGTGCCTCACGGACGGACACTCGGCCATGACGAAGCGGCGGAGCTGGTCGATGTGCATCTCGATGTCGTCGGTCGTGAGCATGTCGATGAAATTGAGGCGCAGGATCACAAGGATGTCGTCCGGGCCAAGCATCATGCTCTGGATGCCCACCACCCCGCGGATGAATGGGTATCGTTCCACGATGGATAGTATCTCCTTACCCTCTTCGACGGGGATGGCCTTGCCGACGAGCAGTTCGCGCGCCTCCAAAGCGAACTCGATCCCTGTCCCGACGAGGAGCGCCCCCACGAACGTGGCCGCGGCGCCGTCGAAGCGCTCATCGTGGGTCATGAACACGAGATAGATGCCGACGATGGCGATGATCGCCCCCAGGACGCCGAGCACGTCCTGGACCACCATCACCTTCATCTCCTGGCGGTCGGAGCTCATCAGCTCTCGCAGGGTAAGATGGTCTCGCCGCGTCTCGCTGATCGCGATGGCGAGGGACAGGGCACCGGCTGCCAGGGTGGCCCCCACGACGAGCAGGTCGCTTCGGATGTCCACGATCCGGGCGGGATCGAGGAACTGGAGGAGACCGACGATCATGACCACGGCCCCCGTGAGAGAGAACGTGACGAGCCCGGCCGTGAAGGCCCAGAAGAACCGCTCCTTTCCCCGGCCGAACGGGTGGATGTGGGACGGGGGTTCCCGGCTCACCCGGATCCCCCAGTAGATCATGAGCCCACCCACGATATCCGTGACGGCGTAGAGGGATTGGGAGAGGACCGCCTTGCTTCCGCTGTAGATGAAGGCGAGCAGGTTGGCGATAAAAAATGTGGAACTGATGATGGTGGTGAGGAGCACCACTCTCCGGGTCCTCATTCTGAATGCGGTCGGTACCAAGCGCTTCGGCACGTAAGGTTGACGCGCCGACCGGGGCCCCCAAGTGCGGAGGTTGCCCTACCGAAGGAATACACAAGCGGCGATGCAGACCCCGTAGTGATCCATGGGGATGGAGAGTTCTTCGGTCCTGTAATTGATCTTGAGGAGCTCGACTCCCCGGAAGTGGGCGATCTCCTCCATGCGCCAGCGCAGGAACTCCTTGAGGGCCTTCTGGGTCCCGTGCAGATGCCCTTCGGCAACGTACCCACCGCGCCCATCGGCCCGGAAGGCATAGGCGATACCGGCACTGATGACCTCCCCCTCCCCGCCCGCATGGCGGGCGAGCACGCAGTGGGTGACGGCCCCCATGGGGATCGGCTTGCGTTCGATCTGCTTGATGCCGTTCGGGAGGATGCTCGAAACGCTGACGAGGTTCTGTTCCCCGATGCCGGCCTTGAGCAGGGCCAGATCGAAGGCATTGAGCTCGCTCGTCTTGTTGATCGCCCGTCCGGAGGTCACAAAGAACCGGGAGGGAATGGGTACTAGTGACGAATCGTCTGCCTTGGAAGCCTTCGCGATTGGAGGCACGAGGGGGGGTAAGTGGACTCCCCCTTTAAAGGTGCCCATCCCGACGGGCCGGATGCGGCCCCTCCCAAGTGGAGCATCGGTCCGTTCTCCTTCAACGCATGCGTGGGTCTTGCCAGCGGAGCGCCGGTACGCATCGCCCCAACCGATAAACGACACCCGGGCAAAAAGCCAAGTTTGAAATAGTCGGGCAGACATAAGGAAACCTTGTAGGTGGCGGATTTGCGGGCAGGTCTGTTGGTCGCAGGAATTGTACTATTGTTGATCGGCGTCGTGCTCGTCGAATACCCGCTCGAACCCCAGGCCATTCCGGTCAACAACAAAGGGGCCTCGAGCATCGAGGCCGTTCAGGTCAACTCGCCCCTCATGTCACAACACTTTGAGGTCAGCTGGAGCGCGTCTGCCGTTGGGACGATGCAGTATGGCGTCTGCGCCCAGATCCCTAATGCTCCCACCGGGCTCGTCGGCAACTGTTCACAAACGGGGTCCGGTTCCGGCACGAGTGGAACGTTCAGTTTCAGTGCTTCGAACGGCCAGTTCGTAGTCCTCTTCTTCAACGGTTCGAGCGGGACAGCCTCGGCCAAGACCACCATCCCGACCGCGGGCGTCCTCGTCATCGTCATTGGTGTGATCCTGCTCCTAGCGGGTGCAGCGCTCCGCTCGCAACCGAAGGTCCAGGCAGCCCAGTCGGGCCCGACCCCACCGGTCCCCCCGGACCAGACGGCAACTCCCCCGGCCTCCAAGTAGGCGCGGGCCTCCCAACCTCGGCACCGTCCCAAGCGGTAGGGGGCGTCGGTCGGTGGACGAACTTATTAGCCGGTGCGGTGATGCCCCGGGACACGTGCCCGCGTGGGGTAGCTACGATCGGGGGACCTCCCCTGCTCGCTACAATGGATTATCCTAGAGGCCTGCGGAGCCTCGGACCTGGGTTCAAATCCCAGCGCGGGCGCTCAGTCCCCGATGAGGGCAAAAACTGTTGCCACCGAGGGCAATGAACACATATCGGCCCCATGGTAAGTAGGCCGGCGCCGTGCTCTCAGGACGAGTGTTCCACATTGGGGCTTACCCCCGGTTCGTCGATCGGGTGACGGGTGACCTCCCGATAGGCCTTCCACAGGCTGCTGCCCCCGACCACTCCCACGACGAGAACGACGAGGAACGTGGCATAGCCTATCGAGTCGAGATTGGGGATCGGGTTCCCCGTGGAGAGGGCGTAGTTCGAAATGCTCGGGAATGCGATGATCAACATGCCCACCGCTGCGAACGCGAGCCCGCCCAGGTAGAGGGTCCGGGCCGCCGTCCTTCGGCCCATCTGCTGTATCTGGGACTGGGAAAGTTTCCGGACGCGGGCCAACTGGGCGAAGAGCGCCCCGATGACGATCTGCATGACCATCGTTCCCAAGCCGAACATCGTGCCGACCAGCGCGGCCCACCAAACGTTCGGCATCTGCGGAGCCAGGATGAACACAAGGATGGTGGCGAACCCTCCGAAGCCCCAGCCTGCGACGAAGCCATGGACGATCGCCATCCGGAGCGAAACCGGTTTGACCTCGAACTCGGGCGGTGACTCATGGCGGGCCTCGGTGGCGTGGTGGGTGTGGTCCCCGAAGAACGAGCCGAGGGCCCGCTCGAAAAGGGCGTCGAACGGCAGGTGGATGTCGGAACCCCGGATGAGATACCAGCCGGCCGCGAACATCACCACGCCCACGAGGACGTAGACCACGCCGTCCAGATTGTAGATCCGATAAATCGCGGCGAGTCCGAGAAAGCCCAAAGCGGCGAGGATGGAACGCTGGATGGTGAACCCTGAGGAGAACACGAGGCCCGCCTTCGCCCCTCCCCGGCTGCTGTAGCTACCCACCGAATAGCTGAAGGTGATGGGCCAAGTGTGCTCGTCGGGTGTGGCCCCATGCAAGAGCCCGAGGATGAACCCGAACGTCAGGATCGCCGGGATGGTCATGCCCTGGGGGGGATTGAGGATGGCGTTGAGATCCCACATCAACTCTCCTCCTTTCCACGGTGGGGGCAGCGGGGGATGGGCTCCCCGTGTGGGCAGGTCCCGGGGTGGCCATCGGCGACGCACAGCCGCTCGATGGTGGCGTGTCCGATGGAGAGATCGACCTCCCGGGCAGCTTCGCACAGGCGTTCCCGGGGCAGGCCCATCCGGTCGAACATCCGTTCCACGATCCGGTGGTGCCGTTCGTACTCGAGGAGGCAGGACTGACCCTTGGGCGTGAGCCGGGACCTTCCCCGGTACCGATCCACGAGCCCGAGGCTCTCGAGTGCCGTCAGGTGGGCGAGGGCGGAGGGAGCAGAGATGGCGAGAATCTCAGCGACCCGGCCCAAGCGGACGCCCGCGCGGGCTTCCTCACCATCCTTGAGGGCGCGAAGTGTGTCTACCTGCCTCCGGGTGAGCCTTTCGAGGAGCTCCATGGTGCATATCTATTACCCACCACCATATATAAGGGATACCCTAATTTTTAGGTATATCCAAATACCAAAGAACTGCACCCTTCACTGTCCTCTCCGGGACCATGGCGGGACCTACAACGACCTCAGGAGGAGGCGCGGGGGCCCTGGGCTGGTCGGGTCACCTGGTGGTACTTGGCCCACCAGTTGTTCAGGGTGAAGACGAGCTTCTTCCCCATGACCCGCTCCAACCAGATGGGCACAAGGAATCCCCGGTCGTTGGAGAAGTACCGATAGTACTTCCGCTCCTCCGGTTGGGCATCACCGAGGACCATCCGTGCGACGAGATCGCCGCAGAACGTCGCCCAAGGAAGGCCGACGCAACCAAGCACGTAGTGGACCCAGGGCGCCTCCGGGTCCCGGAACACGGTCGGAAGAAGGTCCCGTGTCATGTCAATGCGCCCGGGCCAATACTCGATGAAGCGTACCCCGTCCAGGCAGGGCAGGGCCCGCTTGAGCTTGCGGATCACCTGTTCGATGATCGCCGGCCCTGTCGTGTCGTTCGCCGCATAGGTCGACCAGAGCGTTCCTCCTCCGACGAGAAGACGATGATCGCCGGTGGGACGGAAGTACGTGTAGATCAGGCGGCTGTCCCAGCACTGGAGGGGTTCGTCCGGAAAGAGGGTCCGGTACTCGCGGTCGCTGAGCGGTTCGCTGATCGAAAGGAATGTCTGGGCATGATAGACGTTCGTGCTGTACTTGGAGAGACTCGGACGCAGCTTGTCCGCGCAAAAGATGATCTCCTTGGCGGTGACCGAGCCCATGTGGGTCCGTACCGTATGCCCTTCGATAGAGCGCACGGAGGTCGATTCGTGGATCGTTGCCCCCCCGTCCAAGAGGGCCCTCTTCACCCCCTGGGAATAGAGGAGCGCATCGATCCCGTAACAATCCGGGTACCGGACCCCACAGGAGTAGGCGGAGGAGCCCAAGATGGAACGCAGTGTTCCCGCATCGTAACTCCGATATGGGAAGCCCAGCCGTTTCCGTGCCTCGGACTCTTCCCGGACCTCTCGGGAACCGCCCGAGCCAACGCCCAGGAATAAACTGTCTTCTTTCACGAGATCGCAGGGAAAGTGGTGCCGCCCCACGAGCTCGAGCATGCGTTGGATCCCTCGGACCGGGGCATCCCAGAGGTCGCGTGCCCCTTGAAGACCGAAACGGCGCTCGATCTGGGAGAGCTCGAGCTCGCTGTCCGGCGTCAGGAAGCCCGCGCTCTTCCCGGTGGAGCTTCCACCACAGATGTTCCTATCAAGAAGGATGACCTGCTTGCCGCGCTCCGTGCATCGCAGGGCCGCTGCGAGCCCGGCAGCCCCGGCCCCTATGATGACGACATCCGCCTCGTGGTCACCCCGGAGCGGGGGTTGAAGGGGGTCCCGGACGTTAAGCAGACTCGTGTACCACCAATTCTGCTCGAGCATCCCCAGTGCCGGGTACGCTCCCCAGAATATAGACTTGCGCGGGTGTCGCAATGACATCTTAACGAGAAGTGGGAAAGTCGCGCCTGGGGGATTCCTTCATCGAAACTTGTCCGCGTTCTGCGGGGTCCCGCTATACCACGGCATGGTCCCCTTCGACACTGGCAGGTTCAAGGTTCCCGATCTGAGGGATGCCTCCTCTTGCTTTCAATTCGACAATTACCAAGGTCGCCCATCGAACCGTTTTGGGGGGGATTCCCCAGGGAGAACCATGTAGTTGTACGCACTCCAGTCGCTGGCCTGACTCGACCGGGCCCGGGCGGGTGTGGATGCTCCTGGGGGGATGTATACCCGTATGGGTTCAAATACCACAGTACAAGGCTCAACCAAGTCACCGCCGGAGCATTCTGTCGACGCGTCGCAGCGGATCACGTTTGACTCCCTTGGACAGGGTGCGCCGCTTAAGAGAAGGATTTCCCCAGGGTCTTGTCGGTCCCGGATACCATAACCATTCACGAACCGTGCTCCGGTGAAGGATAGCCTCTGCAGGGGATAACCCGGCGAGGGACCCTTCCTCACTGTTACCGCCAGCTACGGTTGCACCCGGTGAGTATCACGGAAGAAGTCTTGTGACTTCTTGCCTCCTCCACGGTGGTGGATTCCACCTGCGCAAATCTCTCCGCCATCCCTATTTCGGCAATAGGTTGTTGCCGACCATCGGCGGCTCCCCCGATAGCCCCGTGAGCGTTTTTGCCGTGACCAGGGCCTCCTCGCTCACCATAGCAAACCGGGCCGCTTGACGGCACAGGCTCCCGTAGACCCACCGGACGTATCGCGGACTGCGGAGGTTCTCATTCAACGGTAGCCTTGGAGCCTCCCGCTCGCTCTTGCCTTGGCCCGGAAAGTCGCCGAGGCGTCGGCGCAACGATTGAGGGGTAACGCCGTACAGTTGGGCGAGGTCGGTCACATCGTTTCCGGTAAATCCACCGGCGTTCGCGTTACGTTCCTGCAGGGCTTGCCGCAGGGCTTCCCTCGATATCCTCACATCCGAACGGAAGCCGATTTGCAGAATACAGGTACGGGGATAGAAGGTTCTACTCAGTCAGGGAAGTGCCGTCAGACCATCCGGTGAACTTGATAGTTTCCAGGGGAACGCTCGCCTTATAGAGGGGGTCTTCTCGGCGGTGAAACGGAAGTTCGGGGAGAACACAGTATCGCGGACCCCTGAGGGATTGTTCACGGAGGGGTATCCGAGGTTGTGGGCTCATGACGAGTTGAGGGAGTTTGGGGAGAGAGGTGGGGTGAGGTAGTCGTCAGGTCATCCGGCTCACGGTTGGCTATCCTCACCAGATTCATTCAACACAGCAGAAGTAGCCGACACTTTCAAATAGCATTTCACGATAGGATGGCCACCATGGCGAGTCGATCTCCTCCCAACGCCATCACGATCACGCACTGACCGGCACGCTATTGCAGGAACAATGCTCGGAATAGATAGGGGGGCAAGTAGTCCTATTGAATCTCATGCGGGCGTAGTCGAGGGGGTTCCCACTACAGGTCAGCCTCGCACCACCACACCTCCCTCTCGACGGAGAGGCAAGCGGGCAGCCAAATTTTGGGCACTCGTGGCTGCGATGATCGCCATAGGAACTGCTTCCTCAGTCATCTTATTGGACTTTGAAAGATCCGAATGTGTTATGGGCCATGCGGTGAAGACCGTCCAGGTTTACACTCCCGTTGCGCTTATGAATCCGCCCTACGGGGGAAGTGTCGCTCTGAACATGACTCTCACTCCAACGAAAGGGAACCCCGTGGGGCCAATGTATTCATTCTCGTCCGGTGGATTGAAGGTCACCTCAACGCCCTTGGTCAGCATCTTTGGCCGCTTGATGTTTGGGCCTGGACCTGTGGGAGGCAACTATTCTGGCTCTGGAGGAGCGTTCCGGATTTTCAATTGGACGGTCTACCCAGTGATAAATGAAACAGCCTTTACTTTCGGACCGACAACAGTCTGTACAACTAAGTATGTTGCCGTCGCAACCATTTATGGACCTCAAGACGGCATGGATTTTTCTACGATTAACGTAACAAACAACACTACCGATGCTAGTGAGGCCCATTTTCCCACCTTGCCCTCAGGTGTAAGTCTTCCTCCAAACACGACGATGATGTGGTTCGACAACGGTTTCCACTTTGCGAACTTTCCTTCTGTGGACACATGTGGCAAGACATCACCCTCGGTGATTACCGTAAATGGGACTGTGTCCTTGCTTATCTCCTTCACTACGCTTATTGGAAGTCGAAACGTGACACTTGACGGGACGCTATACTGGACCAACCAAGACCAACCCGCGGGCAACATGATCGGCCCCACGATGACCTATGTATTTCCAGCGAACTTTGGTGTTTGGCAGATATACTCTCCCGCCGGTGCAAACACCCTTGGCGCGCTTGCCTTTCAATATCACCCTTGCTGACTGGATCAACGGGAACTTGCCTGTTTTGTGAGGCGCGGATACCCCCTATTCATGCGATAGAGAAGCGTTTATGTACTTCACCGTTTTGGGCTCGCTTCGTGAAGCCTATGAAGAGACTAGCAACAATTTGTATGGCTGTACTAGTTGTTGCGACAGTATCTCCTATCTTGACTGTTAACGGAAGTGCCCAATATGCGTGTTGCGGCGGTGGGGGTGGCGGAGGAGGTGGTGGCGGGAGTGCATACGACATTGCCGGCCAAGTTAGCACTGTCTCCGGAGGTAAGGTAATCAATGTGGCTAACCAACCAGTTTACATTAGTTACACTACTTCTTCCGGCAGCATAAATCATTGGTGCACCACCACTACTTCCACTGGGATCTTTTCCACCCCAGTATCCCCTGATAACGGCTACAACATGTACGGAGACTTGGCTTATAAAAACGGCGTCACGTACAGTGTCATGGCTTTTGTAGACCCGCCATTGGGCTACGAACAGTGGTGTAATGCAAACGGTTTTAACGTTCCGGAACTGTCACTTGACAATCAACCGTATTGGTCCGTTATTTTCTATGGGACTGGTGCGAATTACTGGACGATGTTGATTGAAGACCCGGTAGGTCAGTCTCCTATCGACGTACCAATTGGTACAATGTGGAACAACGGGCAAGGGGGAACAGCTGAAGTTGGTGGAAGCAGTGAACAATCTATGAGTGTTTCTGGGAGTGTCAGTGCGTCGCTGTCAGTTGCGGGGGGACCGACTGGCTCTGTTACCTACTCTTCGAGCACAGCAAATTCACAAACGTTCCAAAGTTCCTACAGTTGTTCTGCGCCGTGTGGAGTTACCACTTATGCCATAGACAAAAGTGTGGGACAGATCACGGTGTACAGTGAACAACCATACAGTGAATACCCGGACCTTGTAGAACCAAACTGGGTATATGTACACGAAATACCTGGATCATTCTTCCCGTACAACTTCACATCAGGTAGTCCTGGACCAGACCCCTACAGTCCATCAAACCTCCCTTCAGGGTATTGGGTAGGGTCCAGTTCCTCCTATCCAGAGGGGACAAGTTGGCAGGCAATCCCCCATTACCCAGCTAATTTCTATTCGAGTTCGGAGACTACATCGAGCATTAGTTGGGGGTACTCGGGCGGGAGTTCGTTTAGCGCTTATGGAGTAGACTTTGGCATCGACGCGTCCTTTTCATTCACCACTGAGACAAGTCAAGGTAGTTACTACCACGCCTTAATGCCTTGGTACCAAGATCCCACTTACAATGATGCATCATGTCTCCTTTACAAAGTGTTCCAACAGACTTCCGTTATCAATGGCCAAGTCGTAAACGGCCCAGTTCATGTCTGGGTCACGGGAACTTGTTGAACTCACCTTGAATGAAAGCCTATCGTCTTCAGGCATAGCGTGGGGTGTCGGTAATGTGGAAGGCCCCGTAGCGGGGCATAAGTTCGACGTGAGTAGCTGATTTCCCATCGATGGTGGCGTGGGCCTAACGAAGGACTCCACGGAGTGGATGGAGGGAAAGTTACACCGGGGTCGGCATTTCAACCAAGAACTTCAACCGGGAGACCAACTCTGCCTCCCCCAACCCCAACTCTTCGAGCACCCACCCGGATCTTCCCGAGCCGATCCACCAGTTCCTTCACCGACAGATGAAGGGCACTCACTTCCCATTGGAGATAGCGCAACAGCGTTAGCCCCATGTTGTCACGACCACATATGCCGCGGGATCGCGGCATCGTGTCGTTCCCACATCGATTTCAGCGAGACTACGTAGCGGTCCTTCAACCATTTGAAATGTTCCTCAATCTCTGCCCGGGCCACGGAGGGGTCCAGAGGCTTCTCATCCGGCAGTTCCGGGGCCGCCATATCCCTGATGATCGCCGCCTTCCCGAAGGACGCTCTCAGCCCCGTCTCCGCCTTCACGTCCTCTTCACACGGGGGCAGGTAGCGCTTCACGCGTTTCCGTTTTGGCGTCATGGCCCCCACCTCCTCCACCCCGTAGTCGAAGACGCCCGGGTATCCCTTCGGGATCAAGTCAACCAGCTTGTTCATCGCCACTCTCTGCTTCTTGTGTGGACAGGGCTCACGTATCCGGACCACCCCGGTGGTCACCCTCGTCTTTGCCATCTCCCACCTGCGTTTTTGGTAGCGGGCCTCCACAGGGTGATATGTGACCAATACCCGCCCGTTCCCGGGCCCATACTATCCTCTTGAACCGGAGAACGTTCCCAGGGACTCGACGGGGTCGTTGCATGGGCGGGCAAGGCCCTAGTGAAGGCCCAGCAAGTACAGGAAGTCATGCGGGGCTGGAAGAAGGTCGTGAACACCAATTTGGGAGTCTATTACCCCGAGGATTACCGCCCTCTCCGCCTCGGAGCGGTCGATCCCCGCCTCCCTCAACATGTCGTTCCCTCTCCCCCTGTTCCCGTAGCCTGCTGGTTGGTTCTGGCCGGACTGCACCGGCGTTATAGTTCGTGGGAACTGTAACTTCGGGGTGAGAAGAGCCCTCCTCCGCCCCCCCTTCAGAATTTGCGAAGTTTCGCAATTTCTATGAGGGCATTAACCTATAGCCACGGAGATCCCTGACTGACCTCGGGCCCAAGTCTCCAACCTGGGAGTCTCTCGAACCTTTCACAAGCAACAGTGGACAACATCAGGAATCCCTCACACGTAGGCATGGCATCTTGCGAGGGCTTCGGACCCATCCGGTCAAGCCCTCGGAGGGTATGGGGGAAGACGGTGAGAGAAGACTCCCAGAACTGGGTGTGCTACCTCCCCCTTAATATCGCACTCTCTCTTCCCGACACACAGGTGGCATCTGCATGGAGCTGAACAAGAAGCCGTGGCCGCTGGCTACCGTCTGCGGAGTAAAAGAACGAATCGACGCCCGGCCTGATTTTCAGAGGCCTCCGGTGTGGAAACGTGGGCAGAAGCAGTTCCTGATCGATACCGTGCTGCAGAACCTCGACATCCCCAAGCTGTACTGGAGGAAAACTGGGAAGAATCCAGACCAATATGAGGTCGTTGATGGGCAGCAACGATTGAGAGCTATCTGGGAGTTTCATGACGGACAGTTTCGCCTCTCTTCGGAGATGGACGCAATCGATGGTCACACCATTGCGGGACTAACGTACTCTGAACTTCCAGATGAACTAAGAATACGATTCGACACCTACCCTCTCGACGTAGTTATCGTTTCGGACGCGGATGAGGATGATGTTCGGGACATGTTTCTACGCCTACAGAATGGCACACCATTGAAGGCGCAAGAGAAGCGAAACGCGATGGGAGGGAAGATGCGCGACTTCGTGAAGGACCTAGCAACCGACCAATTCTTCACCAGTGTGCCATTCAAGGATTCCAGGTACACATTCGATCTCGTCTGCGCACAGATGACTCTCTTGGAGCTATCAGGGAAACCTTGCGATGTGCGCAACAGCGACCTGAACGAGATGTATGCCTCGAATACGAGTTTCGAAGTGAATGGTCCGACGGCAAAGAAGGTCAGAAGAGTACTGTCTTTCTTGAAGACCGCGTTCCCGGAGAAGACTCCGGAGTTGGAACGTTACAACGTTGTCTCCCTATATGTATTGGTCTCGAACTTGTTTGAAAAGTTTGTAATGACAGACCGTGAACAGGACCTCAAGAAGTGGTTTCTTGACTTCGAGACGAAGAGAAGCCAGGATGAAGCACTACCCGACGCCAACCGTGATGCTGAACTCTTGGCATACCATGATGTCATCAGCCACTCTACTGACAATGGTTGGTCCATTGCCAAGCGATACGATGTTCTGTCGCGCAGCTTCCTTATCGCATACCCAGGTATCAAACAGAAAGACAATCAACGTGAATTTACGCATGAACAGCGGATGGCGATATTCAGGAGGGACGGTGGGAGATGTCAGGTCAGACTGAAGTGCGATGGGGCAGAGTGCTCATGGGACAATTGGCATGCCGATCACAAGATACCGTGGAGCCAAGGTGGTTTCACCGTGGTAGAGAATGGACAAGTCGCATGCGTTGCTTGTAATACTACGAAGAGCGACTCCTGATGTGGATGCTTTGGGCGAGAGGGGGGTTGAGCGACCAGACCATGGTTCTCTGACGATGTCGGGTTCCGTCGCCTTGTCATAGGTTAGTCGGATGGCCGATGATAGAGACACCGTAGTGGGAGTCCTTCTCGGCGTTGCTGCGGCTGCGGCTATTGGTTATTTCCTGTCCAAGGTGCTGGGCTCCACTCCCCCGAGGTGCCCTCAATGTGGAGCATACATCTCCAATGATGCTCGATCTTGCCGCAACTGCGGGGCGAGGTTGTAGAGTGGTTTATGGTCAGGAATGAGGCGATGGACAGTGTGAAGTCCATCCAAGTTTCCAACGGTTATGCCCTTTCTTACTCTTGGAACTCGAAGAGGAAGAGTCTAAATGCGTCCGCCCTCTACTTGGACCTCCAAGCAGGAGATGGACTTCTCACTGAAGAGTTCTTGAAGCATGTAAAGGAACTCTTGCAGCGAAGCGATGAGATTGAGTTGTTCCTGACCTTCGCTCGGACCCTCGGCTCACCCACACCGGATGGCACTCTGCAGACGATGGCTCAAAGACTCCCACTTGCCATCAACTTCCTCGGGGAGACTTTCGAGAGTCTCTCGCAGAATCTTAAGGTGTTAAACAGTTACCTTGGTACATCTCCAAGGGGAGTAGTCGAGAGAAATGGTCCACCTCCTGAACTTGCTGAGACAAAGGGTTGGCTGCGGGTCATCGAGCCCTTGTCAGAAGATCTTCCCCAGACCACACTTGACTGGGACCTTGTGACCAAGCTCTTAGAGAACAGGCTTACCGATGCTGAGAGGGGAAACCTGTCGCAGAAGATTCTCAATGTTATCACCGCAGATTCGATGGAGATTGCCAAGATTCAAAAGACGCTCTCCGAGATTCTGAGAGGGCCGTCGCATTTCACCAAGCCCCTCTCCCTTTTCAGATGCAAGTGTGGGACTCTGCTTGTAGAATTCGAGGTGCAATGTCCGAGATGTAGGGAGCCACTTTCAGAGGCCCCGCTTTCTGTTCTGCTTGCTGACCAGTCCTTGAAGCACATAATGGAGAAGAATGTCTGGCTAGAACTTGCAGTTGCCAAGGCGTTGGCGGACGCAGGTTTCGAGACAATCATAGGTGCGGATGTCCTTGGCATCTCCGGTGTTTCTCACGAGGTTGATGTGCTCGCCATTGATTGCCATCGTGGAATAGCGTTCATTGTCGAGGTCACCATGGCCAACGCATCAGTAGACGAATTGGCTAATCTCATGGTCCGTCGTGCAGACATTCACAATCACGGTGCGGCGCTAGTAACACTGGGCCCCTCTGATGATAAGGCAAGGAAGTTTGCAAAGGCCCAAGGGCTGGGCTTGATCACAGAGGTCAGAAAGAACATTGCTGACCTTGCTAAGTGGGCTAGAAATCACCGATCGAACTATGGTATCGGAGATTCAATGTCGGAGACCACCTAAATGGCCGAGAAACTTTCCCTAGATGAACTGGAGCGTTTCCCGTGGCAAAAAGCTACGGTGAGAGAGTGCCCCTCTATGCCGCCAAGTTGGATGTCTCCCCCAAGAAGAACATCGTCAAGGAGCAAGGCAAGCGCTGGGGGAGCTGCTCGTCGGAGGGGACCATCAACTACAATTGGAAAGCCATCATGACCCCAGTGTCCGTTATCGACTATGTCATCGCCCATGAACTGGGCCACCTTAAGTATCCGCATCACCAGCCCGAGTACTGGCAGGCCCTTTCTTCGATCGTCCCAGACTGCAAACAACGAAGAGATTGGCTCAAACGAAATGGAAGTCTCTTGACGGTGTAGCAGCGTGACTCGACCATGGAGAAGAATCCAAGATCGAGCTAGGTTGATATACGCCAGCGGTGTTTCACCTCATGCAGTGTCCTCTAGCGGAAGCTATCCCGGATACCCACCCGACTGCCCCCCAGTGACGACGCCCCTTCCCAACAGTTACTTCAGGATTGTGCGAAGGAAGGAAAGAGTGAAGCGGAAGGACTTCTTTTCACCCTATGAATTGGGCCTCCGTGAAGATATGGAGATTACTTCCCCTTGCTATCGCCGTAGTATCTCTATCCATTCAACAATATCGGATTCAAGGCGTATCATGGACCTCTATCCTGGTCTAGGTCGATTCATAGCCATAGTCAAATTGCAAGGGACTCATGGTGTCGTTCAACATACCCCCTCGAATGAAGGCGGGCAAAGCCACCACGATTGGTGGGTACCAGCCAGCGTAGATCCTTGTGGTTTCTGGGTTCCTCCCATTCTTGGTCTTGGAGAGTAATGCATGACTGATGATACGGATCCTGTTCCCAGCATGAAACCTTCTCGGGAGATGTTCAAGGGGTTCAGGAAGGGGGAAGTGCTGGTGAGTTATGACTTCCCACTGCTTCAGGTCCTTCACTCCCCGTCAGGAAAGACGTGGCTTGCCAGTTGGAGGGACAGCGATGATACGGGTGAAGATTCCGAATCGCCTGGAGCACTTCATCGGTGGCTTATTCTCCCAGTACGAGCAGAGGTCGTCAAGAGCCTCGAAGAGAATGAGATACCTCTTCGCGACATTCTCGAGACATGTCCGGATTGGTTGTACCTGGTTGAAGGAAGAGACGTACTGCGGCCATCAAAGGTGAAGGCAATCCGTTCCTTCCAGATCGGTGAAGATTACCTCCCCAAGAGGAACATCTCAATTAGAGGGAACAACCTCCGCCAGCTCGAACTTCCCTCGATTGACCGAAAGCGTCTGGTTCTGGACATTCGTCTCTCACTCAAGGGCATGGAACCTGGGAAAGTCTCATTCTTTATCTCAGGACCGGTGAAGGAGTCTGTTCAACGGATCCTCTCGTCCACCGGACATAGCATTACGGAGACAAGAATGAAGGTTGTTGACTTGGCCTATGGTCTTGGTGACGCCTTCGAGATGTGCGAAGTGGCTACGACGATTGGCTCATATCGCATTGTCGCTCAGCCGTCCAATCCCGATCCTGGCGGAGATAGGAAGATTGTTGAAGCTTTGTCATTGGTGAAGACCCTGATAGATGCAAGCTCCACTGGCAAGCAGCTTGGAGAAGTCGCCGCTACGGTGGGAGCAAACGCAACGATACAGATCGATTCTCTTCTGAAATTCGTCAAGAGTAATGACCTAGTCATGACCATCAGCTGGACCGTGGAAGGCATCGAAGACTCGATGGTACTCGATGCAGTCAGGGCATCAAGCCTACTTGCGAAGCTACGGCCTGCTCTAGCAAAACTGGAGAGTTCTGCCAGGCTAATGGTGAAACTTGGTCCAGATGAGGCAGAAAGGCTGCGTCTGCCTGCAAGGGGCGAAGGTGGAATGCAATCACTTCAGCGTCAGCTTCAAGCACAGCTGACAGCGGATGGCACGTTGACAATAACGCCGGTTCAGGTCGAGAAAATCGTCCGCTATGCCCAGAGCTACGGAGAAGGAGGATTCCAAGGTCGTTTCCAAGGAATACTCGGTGCGGTCAAGAGAATGGGGATGGCGTTCTCTGAGGTACGGTAGTCTGCATTTCAGATTAGCGACTGTTTGAGCAGTTTCACGCTTGTCTCATAGTAAGACTTGTCGATCTCGAAGCCGATGCACCCCACACCTAGCTTTCTACAAGCTAGTGCGGTGTTCCCTATTCCCATAAATGGGTCCAGAACGGTAGTTGGGTTCAGTCGGATGCCATGCAGTTTGATACACATCTCGGCAATCTCGATTGGGAAACTTGCAGGGTGGGGCCTTTCCCTCTCACGCGAGTTGATAGTCTTGTATGGAACGTACCAAGTATTGCCCCGACACCTCAGACCGGCGGACCCGTTCCTCCACCGCTCAATGTTTCCCTTATCCTTGTAGGGTACTCCAATAGACAGCCTGTCGAGTGGTACTCTCCCGGTCTTCGTGAGGTGGAAGATGTATTCGTGGGTGTCGTTAAGGAACCGGTTCCCATTTATTGGTTTGTAATGTCCCACGTTCAGGGACTTTCTCTCACCGTAGCTGTCATTCTCAACGTAGATGGACTTGATCCAGTGTATGGAGTTCTGCAACACGAAGTAGGGCCTAAGCGCGGAGATGACTTCGAAGGGTCCCCACGGACTTGACGGTGCTGAACCAATGTTAAGAAAGAGGGAGCCGTCAAGTTTAAGTTTCGTCTTCAGCCCCTTGAAGACCGAAATCAGCCAAGAGATGTAGCGATCTCGCGGCAGAGTGTCATCATACTCGTTGTAGGATATTCCAAGGTTATATGGTGGGGAAGTGACAATGCAATCAATAGAGCTGCTGGAGAGCTTGGTCATGCCCTTGGCACAATCCAAGTTGTAGAGTACGATATCTCCCACCCGAGACTCAGGGGTGTTGAGATGTCCATTTGATGAGGGAAGGTTAGTGAACTCAGGAGGAAGTCTGGGGCGAACCGTTGTCACCATTAAGATGCCCTAATGGCCCTTCGGCTTTTACACTATCCCTTACCCAGCCATATTCTCCCTGAAGTTCAGGTGTCTGCTTTGATGTTGGTCTCCGGTAACCCTCGCTGAGACTGCGGCAGATAGTCCGAATGGTCCTGCGCTCTGGGAAAGTGGCCCCAGCAAGGAGCCTACACTCCAGAGTGATTCGATACTCCCAGTCCCTAACCTGACAGTCTCGCGCCTCTCCAGACAACTCGGCTGCCGCAGCCTTCAAAAGGTCAACTGACGTCTATGTTATTCGAACATGCCCTTCGAAATGAGGCTCACTCAAACCACCTCCCTCGGGCAAGTGACTGACCTTCTTGGCCATGCGCCCCAGAGAGACGCACCTCTATTAATCTCCACCCCACGGGCTGGCTTTGCTAAAGGATCGCCCGAAAACCCAATCCTGTAAAAAGATCGGCGGATGTGCAAATAGTTCGGGCTATGGAGGCGGCCTTTTAACGGTTCATCCGACATTTTCGGGGGTAAACCCCGGGAAGCACTCGGTCGGCTCCGAAGTTCTGCAGGTCCTCTCTCGGCTGATTCTTCGGAGGGGGGATTGCAGGAACTGCTTCTGCGACCCCTCCTTCATGACCCCCGGAGAACCCGGAAGAACCCTTTTAACAAAGCCAATGCAGTGGGCTTTGAAGCCTATCCGCTTTCTTGAAACACACCCTTGTGCTTGCTCACCTAACTGAGACATTGTGATTCCTCTAGCTCCATTCAGCGCAGAGCAACTCTGCCTGTTGTAGGACAGTCTGCGTCGCCTCCTCTCTCTTGGAGGGCGGATACCCGCGGTCCTTCAGCACTCGCTTGACCATGACCCGAAGCTTCGCCCTGACGGTCTCCTTCACCGTCCAATCGATACTTACGTTCTTGCGGACGGTCTCGACCAACTGCCGGGCTATATCTCGCAACGTTCCGTCCCCGAGGACTCCCACTGCGGTTTCGTCGGCTGCGATAAGGGCATCGTAGAACGCCTCCTCCTCTTGGGACAGTCCGAGCTTGGCGCCACGCGACCTGGCCGACTTCATGTCCTTGGCCAAGTCGATGAGCGAGGAGATCACCTCCGCCGCATCTATGGAACGGTTCTGGTACTTCCGGATGGTCATCTCCAGCATCTCCGAGAACTTCCGTCCAAGGACGAGGTTGCGTTGAGACCATGCCTTGGTCTCTTCGTTGAGCAGTTTTCGCAGCACCTCCAAGGCAAGGTTCCGGTAGGGGAGTCGCTGGACTTCGTCCAGGAACTCATCCGAGAAGATGGAGAGTTCGGGTTTCTTGAGCCCCGCCGCGGTGAAGATGTCGACCACATCGTCAGAGACAACCGCCCTCGATACGATCTGACGGACGGCGCTATCGAGTTCCTCTGGCGTCCTGCGCCCTTCCACGGTAGCCTTGGCGAGGGATGCACGGACGGCCTGGAAGAAGCCTACGTCGTCTCGGATTGCCAGAGCCCGCTCATCAGGGACTGACAGGGCAAAGGCTTTCGAGAGATCGGAGACCGACTTGAGATAGCGCTTCTCCCCGTTTTCCAGGCCGATGATGTGCTGCATAGCCCTTGGTATGACCGCAGTCCTCTCGTGGGGGGTTCCAGAGAAGTAGGGCTTCCAGTCGAAACCGTGGTACATGTCCCGCACAATCTCGTAGTGCCTTTGCATGAGACGAACCGCTTCCTCAACCGGCACTCCCGCCTTCTTCTTGTCCTGGTCGGAGTACTCCGCCAGTGCTCGCCGTAGCTCGTCGGCGATTCCGAGGTAATCGACGATGAGACCTCCGGGCTTGTCTTTGAAGACCCGGTTCACCCTAGTGATGGTCTGCATCAGGCCATGCCCCCGCATCGGCTTGTCCACATACATCGTGTGTAGGCTTGGGGCATCGAATCCCGTTAACCACATATCCCGGACGATGACCATCCTGAACGGGTCCTTGGGATCACGGAATCGGGTGGCGAGCGCCTCCCGGTGCTGCTTGTTGCGGATGTGCCCCTGCCACTCGGGTGGGTCATGGGCCGACCCCGTCATGACCACCTTGAGCGAGCCCTTGGCATCCTCCGAGTCAGTCCACTCGGGCCGGATCTTCCGAACCTCGTTGTAGAGGTCTACGCAGATCCGGCGGCTCATGCAGACGACCATCGCCTTGCCATCTAGTATCTCCAGTCGGTTCTCGAAGTGGTCTACAATGTCCTTTGCAAGGAGGCGCAGACGCCGAGGGGTGCCTACCATCGCCTCCAGTTGTGCCCACTTCCGCTTGAGACCCTCCTTGGTCGCTTCCTCTTCCCCCTCCGTGACCTCCTCAAACTTGGGATCGATCCGGGGGACCTCGTTCTTCTTGAGTTCGAGCCTTGCAAGCCGTCCCTCGTAGTAGATGGTGACTGTGGCGCCGTCCTCGACGGCCCGGTGGATGTCGTAGGTATCGATGTCGTCTCCGAAGACAGCCCGAGTGTTTCGGTCTACCTTCTCGATAGGTGTGCCCGTGAACCCGAGGAACGAGGCATTGGGCAGCGCCTCCCTCATGTGCCGGGCGAACCCATCTATGAAGTCGTATTGGCTCCGGTGGGCCTCGTCAGCAATGACGATGACGTTCCTTCGATCCGTGAGGAGCGGGTACTTTTCTCCCATCTCAGGCAGGAACTTCTGGATTGTGGTGAATACGATCCCACCAGACGCTACCTTGAGGAGTCGCTTCAGGTCATCTCGGCTCTCGGCTTGGACGGGGGTCTGGCGGAGGAGGGAATGGCAGACCGCGAACTTGCCGAAGAGTTGTCCGTCGAGATCGTTGCGGTCCGTAAGGACAACGAGGGTGGGGTTTGCGAGGTCGGGATGACGGGCGATCTTCGAGGCGTAGAACGTCATGGTGAGGCTCTTCCCGGAACCTTGGGTGTGCCAGACCACTCCTACACGCTTGTCTCCCCTGACCGAAGCCGCCTTGACCGTGGCCTCTACCGCCTGATTCACCGCATGGAACTGATGATAGGCGGCGATCTTCTTCGAGATGGTTCCGCCATCGTCCTCGTACACGATAAAGTTCCGCAAGAGGTCGAGGAGTCGTCTTTTCTCGAAAACTCCCCGGACGAGCGTCTCCAGTTCGAGGGTGCCTTTGGGGGCTCCCTCGGTGCCATCAACGGTTCGCCAGGGCATGAAGCGCTCCCGACTTGAGGTCAGGCAACCAAGCCGTGCCTCAACCCCATCGGAGACCACGAGCAGTTCGTTGGGGTGGAAGAGGGAAGGGATCTCGGTCTGATAGGTCTGGAGTTGAGTGTATGCCGTCCATATCGTGGCTTCCTCGTCGGCGGGGTTCTTCAACTCAAAGATGGCCACCGGGAGCCCGTTGAGGTAGACGACAATGTCTGGTCTTCGGCTGTGGCCGTTCTCGATGACTGCAAGTTGGTTCACGACCAGCCAGTCGTTCTTCTCGGGATGATCAAAGTCAATCAGCCAAGCCTTGTCACCCGCGATGCGACCATCTCTTTGACGGGTCTCCACATCTAAGCCATTCACTAGGAACTCATGCAGACGACGGTTGGAGACGGTGAGACTTGAGGACTCAGCACGCAGAACCTTTCGTAGCACCTCCTCCCTCGTGTCGGAGCCTAGGTGTGGATTGAGTCCGTCGATTGCAGCCTTCAACCGACCAGGGAGGATTACATCGTTCCAGTTTTCTCGCTCCTTCTCCTTACCGTCAGGGGCGATGTCGGGGGCGAACTTCGTCTCGTAGCCCAAGTCGTGAAAGTAGCCGAGAGCGGCCTCCTCGACGACGCTTTCATGGAAGGTCAGTAAGGGGCGTGGAATCATGAGTCGACCTTGACGCGAATCTCGCCCGAGAGGAGCTTTGGGAGGAGAGTGTCGCGCGCCTCGGCGAGTGTCTCTATCAACCTGAGATTCATTAGGACCCCATTCATCAGCGGGTCGGTTCGGTCCGCGAACGCCGCAAGGACTGGGGGCGCTGGCAACACGACTTGAGTGGCCGAGAGATTCTTGGTAGTTATCGTATCGAATATCGTGCCGTAGGACTCTTGCTGAAGGCCCTCGACCGCACCTTCGACCGCGAACCGAAGGAAATTGTCAGGGACTCCGTTGACGGCCTTCAATCCGTAGTTGGTCTGGCTAATACACATGGGCTCAGCCAAGATCGCCAATGCCCCTACCGTCCCTCTCGCAGTAATCACCACGGTCCGAGCAGGTAGCGGACTCGTGTGGCTGTGAGCGATTCCCTTGTCGCTCACTGTTCGTTCTGTCCTCAGCAGAAAACTACCCTTCGCAGATGAGACATCCTTCCCAGAGACCCACGGTATCCCCCCGCCCCAATAGGAGCGCTCCGAGGTGGTGGGAGTCCCACCACTGTGGAGAGTTGCAATCTCAAGAAGGCCACGAACCGCCCACCCCTTCGGAATCCCCCCGATCTCCGACTCTTCGAACTCCCTCGGCCAGAGGTCCCACATGTCGGCGGGCATCCCAGGCAGACTCTTACCCTTCCTCCAGCGACCCTCAGCCTTCGCATGGGCGGGTCCGAAATCAACGAACCAGAACTTGAACAGGGCGCGGCAGATTTCTTCGAGCGTCTGGTTCACTCGACGGTTGATCTCGATCTTGTCGTCGAGGACACCAAGGACGCGAGCGATGGCGCACTGCTCTGGGTACGGAGGGAGGTCCATAGGAACCTGACTCAGCCCCCCCTTTGTCAGAATCAATTGGGCCGACCCCGCACTCGCTCGCTGTCGAAGCTCCTCGCGTCGTCTCGACAGGTCGTAGAAGACGAATTCAGATAAGGTCCCTTCATTGGTGACGATGGAAGTGATCTGCTGATTCGTAACGCAAGACATCCCAGTCATGGCGACGCTTCCCATCCCCATCCCAATCGAGTACACCATCACGGAGCGGGGCGGAACTCGACAATTGGGCATGGTCGCCAAGCCACGCTCGCTCAGTGATCGCTCTGTGTTGAAGATAGTCCGTTCTTGGTTGAAGTCACGGGGTGTCACGAATGGTATGGGGCCATCAAAATTGGAGGAAATCTTGGTGCTCGGGGTCTTCCCCGTTACGAGTTGCGCGATACGTCCTATTGTCGTCCGGGTCCAACCTTTAGGAGTACTGTGGTCCGGCATTGTACCGTTGGCACGCTCAGAAATCGAACCCCAACATCGTGAGATTGTCGCGGATTCCCCTGCTCAGCGCTTCTGATTCCGCGATCTGCTCCCCCAAAGCTCGGGTCAACTTTACCATCTTCTCATGGAACGGCTCCCCATCATCCTCAGTCTCCTCGGCCCCGACGTACCTTCCAGGCGTCAGGACGAACCCGTGCGACTCGACATCCTTCAGCGTCGCTGACTTACAGAATCCAGCTACATCGACGTAATCCCCCATGTCCTTCTCGCCTCTCCATGCGTGGTAGGTCTTCGCAATCTTGGCGATCTCCTCGTCCGACAGTTCGCGATGCCTTCGGTCAATGAGGGTCCCCATCTTGCGGGCATCGATGAAGAGTATCTGCTTGCGTCGGTCCCTGAACCTCCCATTCTCTTTGTCCCGTGACAGGAACCAAAGGCAGACTGGAATCATGGAACCATAGAACAACTGACCAGGGAGAGCGACCATGCAATCAACGAGGTCCGCCTCGATAATGGCCTTCCGAATCTCCCCCTCCCCACTGCTGTTCGAGGACATCGAACCATTCGCCATCACGAATCCTGCCACTCCACTTGGCGCAAGGTGGTGGATCATGTGTTCGATCCATGCATAATTTGCGTTCCTCACGGGGGGAACCCCGTACTTCCACCGCACATCGTCCCTGAGACCTTCACCCCCCCAGTCGGAAATATTGAACGGGGGGTTGGCAAGGATGAAGTCCGCCTTCAGGTCTTTGTGGAGATCATTTCGGAACGTGTCCGCGTGATGAGGCCCTAGGTTCGCCTCGATGCCTCGAATGGCGAGGTTCATCTTGGCAAGCTTCCAGGTCGTCGGGTTCGACTCTTGACCATAGATTGAGAGGTCCCCGAGCTTGCCTCCATGCTCCTTGATGAACTCCTCGCTCTGGACGAACATTCCTGAAGAGCCGCAACAGGGGTCGTAGACACGGCCCTTGAACGGCTCGATCATCTCAACAAGGAGCCGCACCACACAACGAGGGGTGTAGAACTCTCCTCCCTTCTTGCCTTCTGCAGAGGCGAACTGTCCAAGGAAGTACTCGTAGACCCGCCCGAGAAGATCCTTCGAGCGATTCTCTTTGTCTCCCAGCCCAATTGTTCCGATGAGGTCGATGAGTTCCCCGAGCCGTTGCTTGTCGAGGGAGGCACGGGCGTAGTCCTTGGGAAGTACCCCCTTCAGCGTCGAGTTCTCTCGCTCGATGGCATCCATCGCATCGTCTACGAGCTTCCCAATGGTCGGCTGCTTGGCATTGGCTTGGAGGTGGGGCCAGCGAGCCTCCTTCGGAACCCAGAACACGCCCTCCGCAGAGTAGGAGTCCTTGTCCTCTGCCTCGTCCGGGTAGCTCTTGACGAGGGTTGCGTGGTGTTCTTGGAAGGCGTCGGATATGTACTTCAGGAAGACCAGACCAAGGACAACGTGCTTGTATTCGGCGGCGTCCATCGAGCCCCTGAGTTTGTCGGCAGCGGCCCACAGGGTCCGCTCGAAACCAAGGTTGGCACCTCCATTTCCATTGGACCTTCGTTTCGGCAACCGCATCAGTCGAGCCATTGGTGTAGGCATTGCTGCAGAGCCTTAAGAATGCGCCTCGCAGGAGTTGCGGTAGTCCCTTCCATCAAGCATCATCTGTTCTTGACCCAAACCTTATTGAGACCAAGACACCTCACCGCCCAATGTGACGTCTCAGGTAGAAGTTGTTGCTGGGCCCCGGTCCAGGGTTTGGAACGCTGCAGTCTCATCGGTGAGGTCCTTGGGCTGGGCTGTTGACAACTCGGATGAAACACGTGGGCTTCTCAAGGTGAGTGTTCCCGGAGGGTTACGATCTTGGGGTGAAACCCTTGAAGTTCAACTTGAAGAGGACTCCGACCGACACGTAATCGTAACCGCACGATCGTCTGCAAGAGCACAACTCTTCAGTTGGGGCAAGACAGAGGAGAATCTGACATCATTCTTTACCGCCCTGCTGCGCAGGTTGGCGGCCAAAGACGAGGACTAGGCGTGGAAGCGACTGGTGGTTTGTCCCTCAATCCTCCCGGAAACAGTATGGGAATCCGCCCGTCTCCGCAGGCAGCCAAGTCAAGGGAAGTAAGGGAAGTCGGGATATTTCTCTCGGGGCCGGACGATGTGGAGGGGGAGATTCGCAACGCATACTGGGTAATCGACCATCTCAATCTCGTGCTTGGTCCAAGGCTGGGAATTCGGCTTCGCGGCGTGCGGGGATCACGAGACGCCCGAGCAGGCGTAGGCCGGCCCCAGTCGTTGATAAATCCCCTGATCGACTCTTGCAGCCTGGTCGTGGTCGTGTTCCATCGAAGGTTCGGCACTCCCACGGGGGCATCCGCCTCAGGAACCAAAGAGGAGTTCGACTACGCCTTCTCGCTCCGGGAAAGGACCGGGGAGCCAGAAATATTCCTCTTCTTTGGCGATATAGAACGCACCCAGTCCAGCAGACAAGATTCCCAAGTTGAAGCCGTACTCAGATTTAAGGGTGAGATTAGGGCGGGACGTAAGCTGTACCCAATGGATTACTCGGGTGGTGGTTCCTTCTTCGTGAAACTCCTGGAACAAATGACGATGTGGATGCTTTCGGTGTACGACTCCCTGCCTCCACTCCCCACCATGAGCACCCTTCATGAGCAAAGGCCCATTCCCCATCACTCAGTTGAGATGCTACCAGTTCAAGTTGGGAAAGACACGGATGGTGTGACTTGAAGTCCGTTGCTACCCTGCCCGAGACTCCTCTTGACTTAACTCGGAAAGGTCCACCTGCATTCGTGATTGTCGGAAGAGTTGGGGCTGGGAAGTCCACCCTGCTCAACACCCTCTTTGGTTACAACGTTGCCGAGACCGGGACCCGCTCGGATGTTACTACCGAAGTTTCTAAGTACACACTGCCCCGGACTGGTGTTGAGATATACGATACCCCCGGAGCCGGCGGACTGAGTTCTAACGCCGAAGTGGCCATGAGACAATTTCTTCGGTTGCGGGCCCCACCTGGCGAGAAAGAGCCTCTCGCTGCGGACCTAGTCATCTTTCTTTTCTCATATGAACGAGTAAACCGACTTGACCTTGAGTTTTTCTCTGAGGTGGATGCTACCTACGGTCCAAGGGTATTGGTAGTCAAGAATTACGCATCTCACGAGACTACCGATGATCGACTACGCAACATCGAAGCTATTGAAGCTCGCTGCGGGAAACGCCCCCTCAGTGTAGATGCAAAGATGGGCACGGGGATCGGTGATCTGATCAGAGAGATTCTTAGACTCCTGCCTCGCCAGAGACTCTTGGCATTCAACAATAGCTTGGACAACCACCGACAGCGTGCCCAGGACATGGCCAAGGCTTTCACTGTCAAGTATGCAGCTCAGGCCGCAGTTGCAAGCAGCGAGGGAACAAGTGAAGCCAGTGCCAGATTGACGGACCTTAGGAACGAGATGTTCAGGTCAATCTCAACTGCGTATATCGATGATCTTGAGATCAGCCATGGCCGTCCACCTATTTCCCTCACCGAGGAGGGTCAAGCTGGCAATGCGATGGCCCGAGCAGGACTCGGGTCTGTCGCAGGAGGGCTGATCGGACTTCTCGGTGGACCCCTTGGTGTCCTACTTGGTCTGTTCCTTGGGGGGCTCATCGGTGCCAGTACCATGCCCAAACGTTTCAGAGGTGGAGCTTCGGCTGTGACCGAGTTCCTTTCCTTGGGGTGGTGCCAATCCCAGTTGCTCGATAGGGCGCTCGCCGAGCCCACCATTGCTCTCTCTCGCGGTGAGGCACAGGCTAAGGCGTGGCTCAGACAGCACCAACACGAGTTTCAGGGCATGGTTGAAGACTCTAGAAAGGACGTGGCTGGGGCGATATTGAGCGGCTCCTTGGTAGAGGCTCTGAATAGTCCCAACACCCGTGATCCGTCCGACGTTGAACTATGGCTTAGACCTGTCGCTGACGAACTCTTCTCATCACGGGCTCTCAGTTGACCGCAGTTCGTGCTGCCCATTACCGCGTGCGAGTAGGTTCAAGAGTGGCGTCTATCCCTGCTCAGGAGACAAGAGCCTTGTACGACCCCCGAATCTTGAGTTCCGGCATATGACCAAGCTTAGGACTCTGATTGACACCAACGTCATCATTGCCCTCGAGGACGACAAGAAGCTCGAAGAGGAAGTCACCACGTTCTATCGGGAGGCGTCCAAGAACAGCACCCTCCTGATCCACCCCCGCATCGGGGAAGACATTCAACGAGACAAAGATGCCCAACGGCTTGAAAAAACTCTATCGAAGGTTGCGAAGTACGAGACCCTCGAAGACCCACCAAGGCCCACTGATGAGTTCCTTCGGAGAATAGGTGCCAAGAGGAACCCCCACGACTTGGTCGATGCCGACTTGCTCTACACCGTCCACAAGCATTGCGTGAACTTCCTTGTCACACAAGACGCTGAAATCCACCGCTGGGCGAAGGATCTTGGTCTGAGCGAGCAGGTCCTCCGTGTTCCCCAAGCTGCTGCGTTCTTCCAACAACTCTCACGAAGGTACGTTCCCAGACATTCCCTCGTTCAGCACCTTCCGGTGCATAATCTGGACATCTCGGACCGATTCTTCGACAGCTTGCGGAGATCGTACGGTGATTCCAAGTTTGATGACTGGTTCCGCAGAATTTCCAGGGAGGGACGGATGTGCTGGGCCATCGTCGAGGGTGGTGCTGTCCGAGCCATTTGCATCTACAAGGAGGAGCGAGACGCCGCAGACTCTCCTCAGATACCCTTGCCGACGCTCAAGCTGGCCACATTCAAGGTGGATGACGCTCTCTCAGGGATGAAGGTAGCCGAGTTGATGCTGAAGCTGGCGTTCCAGTATGGTGTCAAGAATCACCTTGAGAGCGTTTACCTTACCACGTACCCAGCGAATGAGTCTCTCCGGTATGTGATCGAGGATTTCGGCTTTTGCCAAGTTGGCACAAAGGGGGAGGAACTGGTCTACGTCAAGAACCTCAGTCAGCCCGCAAACATTCCAACTGCCATTCCCCCGTTGACCTACGCAATACTCTACTATCCCCTGTATCTCGATGGCCCCGAGGTTCGGAAGTTCATCGTACCGATTCAACCTTCCTATCACGACCGCCTCTTCCCAGATTGTCCTGGCGGTCGGCAGATGTCGCTGCGGGAGTTCTCTGAAGCCATCCCTGAGGGGAACACCATCAAGAAGGCGTACATCTGCAAATCTAAGATCCGTGGAATCAGACCCGGCGACCTGTTGCTGTTCTACAGGTCACATGATCGAAGGGAGCTTACCACCGTTGGGGTGGTGGAAAGGGCGGTACGCACCAAGGAACCATCGGAAGTTGCGGCATTGGTCAGCAACCGGACGGTTTACACCTACGGGGAGATCAGCCACCTCGCCTCGAAGGGGGCGCTCGCCATCATCTTCCGTCACCACGTCAATCTTGCGAAGCCCGTCCCCGCGCAGCAACTGACTGAGGACTACCATGTGCCAGGGCCAATCCAGAGCATAAGGGAGATAAGCCACGAGACCTACGTCAAAATTGCGGGGGCTTGGAAGTGACGGTAATCATCCTTTCGATCAAGAGGAAATACGCCGAGGCAATCCTCTCAGGCGTCAAGAAGTGCGAACTCAGGAAAGGTTCGTTTCCTCGGGATGTCAGTCTTGCGCTCATCTACTCCTCGAACCACGATGGGCTCATCACGGGCTGGTTCACGGTGAAACGCAAGGTGGAAGGCACGCCTAAGCAAGTCTGGGAAAAGTTTTCAGAAGATGCTCATATCAGCAAAGAGGATTTCGACCGGTACTACGAGGGCTCGAAGAAGGCAGTTGCGCTTGTCATTGGGAAATATCAGAAGCTGGATGCCCCTATCAATCCCTTCAAGGAGTTCAAGGGGTTTGTAGCTCCTCAGTCATTCATGTACCCCCGAGAGAGCGACATGACCCTCTTGACCCAGAGAATCGAACCGCTACGGGAGCAGACTCTGGAAAGCAGACTCGGCCCCTGAAGCGCCCCCTCCGGTCACTGTCCTCTCTGGCGCCGTTGATTCTCCCTGTATTCGAGAAGCCTGCGTATGCGCTCTCTCTCGGCAGCTTCTCGCTTTGCGCCCTCGCCACCGATCTCGTGGATGTTGGCGCTTCCACCAACGACGTCCGCTGACCAAGTTCAGGAGAGGTTTCCACTTTGTCGGGACCCGGCTGGGAGTGGAACAACCTACCGGTGAGAACACAGCAGACACGATAATGTCGAATCCGTCAGCAACACCCCACTAGGTGGCCCGGAAACGGTCTCCTTCCCGGCTTGGACAATTATCCCTTTTTCTCAGGGGAAGATCCGGTCCCCTCTTTGGTCTCTATTGATTCTGCAGACTTTCCCTCTTCAGACCCACCCATCGACGGGGTCTTCACAGGTGCCCGGGACTTGAGCTTCTTTATCGTCAGCACGATCACGATCGTTGCTGCCGCAGCGGCGATGGCCTCAATTAGAAAGTATCCGTCGAGACCGGGAAGGCCAAGGAAGCTTGGTGTTGGCTTGACGTGGATCAAGAGGGAGGTGTTCGACCAAACAGTCTTCCCGTTCAGCCCGACCTCCAAATAGAGAATCACGGACCCGGTCCTCGACCCGGCTCGAAAGAGGGTCGAAGGACCGGCGGTCGTGCTAAGGGTGCCCATCGTATTATCGGACAACGACCAAGCATACGTGAGCCCAGACCCAGGGCATGGCCCTCCAGTGCAAACTGGGGTGGCTGTGAAATTCACAGAGGTTCCGACCTGGAGAACTTCGGAAGAGGGGTTTACGCTCACCGAAGTGAGCGAGATGCTGGTGAGCGGTGCCGGGGTCACATGCACCGATCCTCCCGCTATGGTGACCGTTCCTGTATAATCATAGTTCGGGTACCCAGTCACAGTGATGGAGAAGGCATACGTCCCATTGGGCTCGTAGAAGACGATGGAGGGTCCGGTGGAGTTTTTCGTTATGGAAGTGTCAGGGTTGGAGGCACTGAAACCAGCCCCGGTGCCCGATAGAACCACCGACCACATAGTCCCATTCGGGACACCTGCTGGTGCCTCGAAAGTGAGCGGATAAACGTACGTGATGGTCACCGTAACCGAGACCGCCAGTCCAGAGACCGTCACAAGGCCACTAGTGGGCACGACCCGCCAGAAATTGTTCAAAGGCCCGACAGAGAAGGCGTAAGAGCCGTTCCTATCGTGGAAGATAATGGTCGAGGTACTTGAACTCAGTACCGTCCCGTTCAGATTAACTTGCCAAGTGGCGCCCGGAGTGAATCCGGTTTCTTGGAAGGTGACGGGGTACGTCGCTCCGGACACAACAGAGAAATGGATCTGCACCGTGATAGATGCTCCCGTCACGTTTACGATACCAGACGAAGGGGTAGCTGCGTAGCCGATTACTGAGCCCACTGTGTAAACATAGGAACCATTCGGTTCCACAAATCCAATGGATTGGGCTGAGGAGTTCGTGACTCCTCCCAGAGTAACGCTCCAGGAGGTACCGGACGGAATGCCCGTTTCTGTGAAAATCACAGGGAATGTGGCATTGTGGATTGGCCCTACCGATGTAATAGTGCCTCCGTAATAGTTGTCGATGTAAATGTTCCCATTGGAAGGATCATACGCTTGGTAGACGTCCCCGTACCCAATGTCGACGCTCCCGAGGGACGCGTATGTTGTGTCGGAGAGGTAACTCACTACGGGAGTCGAGTTGACAACATGGCCCACCACGATTGCGTTCTGTGCCGGGTCGTATGAGATCCCGGTGGGGTCGGCGGGAAGAGGGATGCTCGCGACCACCTTGTGGAGGGTGTCGGAGATGACGCTCACGTTGCTACTTCCCGTATTGCTAACGAATATCTCTCCTTGGGCCGGGTCGTAAGCCATCCATTCATTTGGATAGGTGCCCACGGCGATGTTTGACACTACCTTGTTGGTAGTGTCGTTGATGACGCTTACGTTGTTGTAATCTTGGTTGACTGCGTAAATCTCCCCCGTTCCCGGGTCGTAGACGATTCCCTGTTCGCCGAACGAAGCCCCGATCCGCGCCACCACGGCCTCGGTGGTGACATTGATGACCGAAATGCCACCCCCGATGCAAGAGACAAAAAGCTCCCCTTTTTGACTGTCGTACGCGATACCCTCAGGGCCAAATCCTCCGGATGAGATGTTAGCTACGAGGTTGTCCGTGGAATCGGAGATCACGCTGATGTCCCCGGCGAGAACATCGGACACGAAGATCTCTCCCTTGACTGGGTCATACGCAACCGCGAAAGGGTTGGAGAGGGTGGGAATGACCTTCACGACCTTCCCTGTCGATGTCGAGACCACGACCACGCCCGCGCCGCTCTGATTGGCAACGAAAAGTTCCCCCCGGGCAGAATCGTAGGCCAACTGCATCGGATGGATCCCGATGGGGACTGTGGCGGCTACTGCGTACGAGCTGCTGGAGATCACGGTCAGCGTGCTGGTCTCTGAGTTCGCTACGACGGCCTCCCCAGTCCTAGGGTCCACACACACGCTCGTCGGCCAGATGTCCGTGTTGACGCTCCCAAGAATCGTGTACGTCGTGTCAGAAACAGCCGAGACCACATCATTGAAGTAATCCACTACCAAGACTGCGTGGCGGGACGGATCGTAGGCAATCGAGATTGGATGAGGCCCCGACGAGAAGTTCGCCACAACTTTGTTGGTGGCATCGGAGATTACGCTGACGTTCCTGGTTCCCGGGGTCGCCACGAAAACCTCCCCAGTACCCGAATCAAACGCGGCAGACGCGGGGCCGGTTCCCACGGAGGTCTGAGCGATAACGGTACGATTCGAAACTGTAATGACACTGACCGTGTTTGAGCCGTCGTTGCCCACAAACACTTCCCCCTTCGCAGTATCGATCGCAAGAGCGTCCGGGGTGGTGCCAACGGCGATTGTACCAACTACCCTGTCGCTTGTGTCGTTGATCACACTAACGTTTGCCGACCCTCCGTTTGCCACAAAGACCTCCCCTGCGGCGGGATCGTAAGCGACTGCATCTGGAGAAGACCCTACCGTGATGTTTGTGATGGCCTTGCCCGTGGCCTCAGAGAAGACACCGACTCTATCCGTTGAGGCTTGCGCAGCAAAAACCACGCCCTTCCCCGTGTCAACGGTGAGAGCTTGGGCGGTGTACCCCAAAGAGAAGTTAGCGATCAACTGATTCGAAGTGGGAGTTAGCACACTGACCGATTCTGAGATCGAGTTGGCAACGAACACCTCCCCGGAGGTGCCATTGCAGACGACGGCCTGCGGCATCCCCTCATCTTGGGCGATGTAATTGCCCTTCACAATGGTGTTGTTGCTCAGTACGAGAGTGTTCAATGTCCGGTCGATGAAAGCCTGGGGGACGGGGGTACCCGCGGGGTGGGGACGGACGGCCCGTTCAGAAGTCGTCGCGTCGGAAGTGGGCGTAACAAAAGGGGAGACGGGACCTAGAAGAAAGTGAGCAGGCGTGATGTCTTCGCTCTGTGCTATACTTCCATAAGAGCGGGCAGATGCTCTTCCGCCAACCAATCCCTGGGCCGGGAGGAGTAGAATGATCACGACCAACGCCAGTTTCGCCCGCGATAGGCCTCTCAGAGGCATGACTTCCGTGAGCGGTCTCAGGGCTAAAGACTTTTCGCCATCTTGGCCTATGTGGACTTTCGCACTTTCTGGGAGTCCCCCACCCATCGATAGATAGAGCGTAGCTGACCCGCCTCGATCCTCAGTGAGACGCTTCCAGTGGAACTCCACCCTTATGGAACGATGCTCAGCGTCGTCTAGTTGTGACGCCAACACTCCACGGAGCAGGAGGCAAACCATGACCAAGGAAACCTCACCCTGCGAGTAGGAAGCCTTCGTTTCACTGGAAGTGCACCGACCCGCCGCTCGTGTCCCCCTTCCACGATGGAAAGCCGCGGAGACGTGACCTCTCCTGCTGGCCCTCTTCTCCACAGTCTTCACCGACCCCGCATTCGCCATCTTCAAGGAGCTGGCCACCGCTTGGGCGCTCTTCCAGTCCGCTGCACCGTCACCGGCCTGATTCGGGGAGGGGGTCTCCTCGACAAGCGCCCCCATGATGCCTACCACCGGCTGGTCCGCGCCGCCTCCTGGTCCCTCGACGAACTCTGGACGCCCACGGCCCGACTGCTTGCGCACCACTTCGCTCCTGAGGGACGAATCGCCCTCCTCACCGACGACACCCTTTTTCCACCGCCCGGGGCGCCACATCAACAGTGCCGGCACTCTCCGGGACGCCGTGCACTCTGGGGTCAAGAGCGTGGTCTACGACCGCGGCCTCAATCTGGTGCCCCTGACTTTGCGGGTCCGTCTTTCTTGGGTTGGAGAGCCATTTGCTCTCCCCTTGGATATCCGTCTAGACCAAGGTATCGACTACACCGCAAGCGCCTATCGGGGGGCCCACATCGAATCGGGGCACATACCCAGACTTCATGAGATCGTTTTGGAATTTTGGCGTGTACAAGGGGGGCGGGGGATCCCCACCCCAACATGGGGAGGTGACCAGTTGGCTCACCTCGGCGGGGACCGAAGGCTACCCCTCGTCCCCTGCACCCCCGACGGCCACCTCGTCCGGCTCTTTGGGGTCGTCCTGCACGATTAGGATGAAGTTCCGCCCGATGAGATGCCTCGGCAGCCAGACATGACCTGAACTTGGTCAGCGGAGTCGATTCTTCGGCGAGGAATCTGTAGCGCTACACCGTTCCCCCGCCTTTCCCCTCACGCCGAAATGAACTGCGCAACAGATTCCTCGTGGAGAGTCCCGGGGCCTAGTAAGGATTGGTATGCCCTAGGGTGGTCCAAGGTGGCCATCCTCCTTCTGGGCTCCTACTTATCTCCCTGATCTCTCGGTTTGTCGGTCTGATCCACTCCGAATCTACTCTTTTCTCTCCGCTCCTTCTTTGCCCGTTCTATGAGAATCTGGGTTCGTTTCTCGGCGTCAATCTTCTCGCCGGGGTCACGACTGTCTATGCCCCGGTCCGACTGCACCCGCATCTCCATCGGTTGGAGAACCTCCTTCGGGAGAGGTTTCTGCCCCTTCAACTGAGGATTGACATCTTCGGGTCGAATTGTCTTGAAGGGCGTCTCCTCTTCCAGCGAGCCCCGCTCCTTTCCCACAGGATGGATGTCCTGAAGTGTGGTCCCTTTCTCTAGTCGGATCGCCTGATACGTACCGGTATTCTTCCCAGATGGGAGCTGGGGCCGCTTCGAGGTTTCTGCCACTCTCCGAGTGTCCCTTTCCCTTTGACTTCCGATGAACCGTCGGGCGACCTTCCGGCCTAATGGGGTGAGTACGAAGACCGTCGCCTCGGAGTCCTTCTTCGTCCCTCGGGCAATCAGCTTTGCCATGCTAAGGGCTCCAAGGACGGCGAAAAGGGCATCATCACTCAGATGTACCTCCTGCTTTACTCCGTCAAGGCTCCGTGGCTTGCTCGCAAGGCTCTGCATCACGGCATAAACATCGGCGGGGGAAGGACCAGTCAAGCTCGATGTCGAAGGTTCTGTTCTTCCTCCGGGCGGTGTAGAGAACTCAGCGTCCCTGATGCGCGGGCTGACGTCAGCTCTTGGAGTCTCCTCGACCCGGACTCCTTCAGGCGTGATCTTGAGGGAGAATGACCGGTATGGATCCAATTCAGGGGCCGTTCCAGACATCGAGGCACTGCCCAAAGTCGTTCCTGCAGGGCCCATGGTGTACGTTCCGTAGGCGCGGGCGGTCTCGGCGGACTCATCCCAATCACCGGGTGACACTGAGATTCCATCCATGTAGCCGACAGGCGGTTTGGGAGGGATGGGCGAACTCTCAATAGGGGGAGGGGTTGGTGCGAAACCACTCTCATCGTCCTTCCGTCTTCGCAGGAGAAGACCAGCCAATAATACTGTGAATCCAACAACGATAAGCAGAATCAACCCCAAGAGCCACCATGGGAAAGCTTGACCCGCAGGACTCACACTGAGCGGGAGTACTTTCACCTCGACTGCATTAGATCGGACAATCACGTTCTGGGAGTCTCTGACCCACGCGACGTACGTGTAAGTTCCCGGATGGGTAATCGCAAAGGTCCAAGTGGTGCCGGCCTGACTCACATTCGACCCGTTCACCGACCAGATGACTACGTAAGGTCCGATCCCTCCGGATATGGCGACGTTCAAGGAAATGGCCCCACCCGCAATGATCTGGGTTTCGTTGGATGAGAGAACCGCTGTCAAGAAGCCTGATTCCACAGACAACCTGGCAGTTGCAGTCGCGCTGTGTCCAACCGAATCGTTGACAAACACACGGACGGTGTAAATGCCCTCCAGTGTAGGAGTGCAACTGAACGTCGACTCATTCATAGTTACGCAGCCTGGTGGCAAGCCGTCGTAGGAATAAGTGAAGGTTCCAATCCCTCCAGTAGTGGTGACCGAGGCAGTCGATGTCGAGTTTACCATCACTACCGATGGGTAGAAAGTAAAGGACACGATCTGCGGCCCTCCGGCTACCTGCGTCACTGTCAAGGTTGTGTTACCCGATGCGGAATGTCCGGCCTGATCGGTTACGATGACAGTCACGTTGAAGACCCCTGCCGAAGAGGGACGACACGGAAAACTCGAAGCGTCCAACGCTTGACACTGACCAGGGGGAAGTCCGCTGTAATGGTAGCTCAGAGTACCCTTCCCACCTATCGTAGCTACCGTGAAGTTCGCCAGAGAACCGACGCTGATACTGGCGGGGCTAACCAAGAACTCTGATACCATCAGCTGAGTGGTATTCGAGGTCACCGTGAAGGTTGCTTTGTAACTGGCGGAATCGCCCGCGCCGTCTGTAACGGACACGGTAACGGTGCAGTTGCACACTGAAGTGGGTGTGCAAGGTAGGCTAGACGCATTCTGGGAACTGCACCCGGCGGGCAACCCAGTGTATGTATAGGTGTACGGCGCGGTCCCCCCGGCGACGGTCACGTTAAGTTGGATTGTATCACCGAGTATGGCAATGCTTGGAGTTGCTGTGAAAGAGGCGATGCTTAAGGGTCCATTCACAACGACTTTCACTGCATTGGACACAGAGGAGTATCCGGGAACCCCCGAGTCGGCGACTGTCGCACAGTAGTTCGTGGTTCCGGCGGTTGACGTGGATGGAGAGTAGTAAGTTCCAGAAGTTCCAGTGTACGCTGAGGCCGCGTCACAACTGAGGTTCAGGGATTTGTACCATTCCACGGTCACTCCATTTGGTCCATTGTAACCAACGGAGGCAGTGAGTTGAGCTGGAGTCTGTCCAATGTCGTACTTAAGTGGCCCGACTGGAGATACAGAGATTGTGGGGTCGGCGGTCACGCTTACCTCCACGGCATTCGAGGTTGACTGGTACCCAGCGACCCCGCTGTCAAAGACCACGGCGCAGTAGTACGTCGTTCCTGCGTTCGTTGTTGGCGGACCGTAGCTTGTGATCGAAACGCCCAAATTTGTGGAGCTAGCTCCGCAACCACCACTGAGAGAACTGTACCACTCAATTGAAACGGAGTTGGGACCAGCATAGGTCACTGTAGCGCTTAGCGTCCCTGCGGACTGGCCCACATCGTATCTCAAGGGCCCCGAAGGGGCGACATTGACCGTCGGATCTGCGTAGACAGTGTAGGCCGCAGACGCTGTCGCCTGCTGAGCCAGACTGTCTGTCACGGTGACCGCGATGTTGTAACTTCCCGGCGCACCCGGAGCACAAGAGAAAGTACTGGTGGTTGGGGATGGCGAACACCCGGTTCCGGCGTACGAATAGGTGAAAGGCTTCTCTCCTCCGTTAGTTCCTGTGGTACAAGTTGCTGCCTCTCCCAAATCGAGTTTTGTGGAAGTACAGCTGAGAGCCGCAGACAATGGGGTAACGAAGGCCCAGGTGTCTCCCAAGTAATTGCTGTCGTATCCTCCGAACATGACTGAAAAACCGTCCGCCGCATCGTAGGCGATACCCGCGGCGCTTCTCGCAGCGGGTGAACCGGAAGGAGCTTGCTGTCCCCACTGCCCACCTGAAAAACTCCAAGTGTCCGATAGATAGGAGCCACCGTTGTACCCCCCGAACATCAATACGTACCCGGATGCTGAATCGTACACCATGGAGGCTGAGTCTCTGGGCCCCGGAGGGGTCGCGGGAGACACTGAAGTCCATTGCCCTCCCAAATACTCCCATGTGTCACCGAAATACCCTCCGTTGAACCCTCCAAACATCACAACGTAACCGTCGGCGGCATCATATGCCATCGCCGCTGCGCTCCGACCACTGGGAGAATTTGATGGCGACAGAGCCACCCATTGTCCTGCCGTAAACTTCCAAGTCCCCGACAGATATGATCCGCCATTGTATCCTCCAAACAAGACCACATACCCGTCAGCCGCATCATACGCCATGGATGCGGAGTCCAATGGCCCAGGAGAAGAAGTGGGAGACAATTGTGACCATTGCCCACCGACAAACATCCAAGTGTCCCCAAGATACCCACCGTTGTACCCTCCATACATCAGAACGTAACCGTCCGCTGCATCGTAAGTCATCGCCGCCGCACTTCTCGCCGGGGGTGCTGTAGCAGGAGTCAGTTGAGTCCATTGCCCCCCGGAGAACTCCCAAGTGGCAGACAGGTACGACGACCCGGTATATCCCCCAAACAACACGACGTAGCTGTCCGCGGCATCATACACCATGGATGCCGAGTCAATAGACCCCGGCGATGTTGACGGTGATAGTTGGTTCCACAAGGGTGAGGTGTGTGTGCTGTGGCACGTTGAGCTTTCGTTGGGTCTATGAGCTGCGCAACTTTGGTGCTCTAGAGTAACCGGGTGGTATGCCCGTTGCAGGGAGTCTCGTGCCTCAGAGATTTGCACCGCACCTACGACTCCTACCCCGGCTTGGGAAGGCCCATTGTGAAGTCGGACCTTACCGACCCCGGTGGATGATGTCATAACGGGGTGATATAGAGTATTTCCGGTAAAAATCGAGGTTGAATACATCCCACTCATGAATGATAGGCCGATGATTGCGGAAGCCAAGAGAGCGGGCATTACCCTCTGCATCCGTTCACTCACGAGTGCATAGCATGGGGCAACATCTACAAGACGGTTTCTCCAGTTGTGTCCTCTTGTCGTTTCCAGAAATGTGTTCCACCAAGGGGAGAGATCGGAAGAGGAAAGTTGTCGGAAGAAGATCCGAGAGGATACACGAACGCATGGTACAGCCTCTTGCTTTCTTCGTTGACCACACTGACCGACGAGAAGCCCTCACATCTGGCTCCCCGAGCCAAGTCCAAGTGACAGTCTCCATTAGAGTGACCACCTGATGGCTGCGGAAGTTTCAGCAGACTTGGCCCCTGAAGCGCCCCCTCCGGTCACGGTCCTCTCTGGCGCCGTTGATTCTCCCTGTATTCGAGAAGCCTGCGTATGCGCTCTCTCTCGGCAGCTTCTCGCTTTGCGCCCTCGCCACCGATCTCGTGGATGTTGGCACTTCCACCAACGACGTCCGCTGACCACGCTTGGTAGGAGCCCTTGGGAACGGCTCTCGCTTGGGGATTGACATCTTCAGGCCGTAGACCGTCCATTTCCACGCCTTCCACAGGTCTCGATGGTCGTGGTTGCGGAGATGGAGGAGGGCCTCCCTTGCTGGCGGATGCACTCCGGGCAGGCGGAAGCGCCTCAGAGGGTGGTACCGCATTGCTCGCCTCCCCCAGCGCACTTTGGAGGAAGTGTCTCCCAACGGGCGTGATAGCGTAGACCCTGATTCTTGTCGTCGAATTTGTTCCCGTCACAATCATGCTCGCCTTCTCCAAAGCCCTCAGCAGACTGGCCAAGGAATCGTCTGGGAGGTTCACCACCTGTTTGATGGCGTCCAAGCTCCGGGGCCGCTGGGCGATGACGTAGAGGAGCATGTAGGCATCCTCGGTGGAGGGAACGCCTCGCTGAGGCCCGGGCGAAGTGGTGGCGACCGACGCATCAATGGTAGTGAACTCAGCATCTCTCACGGGGGCAGCTTCCTTCTGGTGCCCAATCTCTTCGACAGCAATCCCCTCCGGTGTCACCCTTAGTGCCCAAGAACGGTAAGCATCAGGATTGAGCTTCTCTGATGGAAATGCATGCGATTGCCTGTCCGGCTCCGGGGCTGGGGGCGGAGGAGCGGGTGCCTGGTAGGTCCCGTATGCGGCCGTCGGATCGACCTGCCATTCGGGCGGAGGTTGTGGAAAGGTCACTCCGGAGAAGTAGTCCGGCTGCGGTTGTTCGAACTGCCATGCACCAGAATCTGAGGAAAGCGACTCTCCCGGCAGCGCTTCCTGATCCAAGCCTTCCCTTTCCGTGTGAGAGTTTCTCTTTCGTCGGCGTGGAACGACAATAATGACGACTACGAGGAAGAGAAGAAGCGCCGCAACGAGTACAACGATTGCCAACAGTGCCCACAGCGGGAACGCCGTGGCAGATGGGCCGGTTTGGGTTTGGGTACTGACGGGTGAGACTTCAATCGTTACTGGATTGCTCACTGCGACGTCGCCCTTCGAGTCGGTGACCCAGAGTCGATAGGTGTAGTTCCCAGGATTGGAGAACTGTAGATTCTGAGTGGGCAGGATGCCGAGCGAGGATTCGTTCACACCGTTCAGACTCCAAACGTAGGTGTAGGGAGCCAAGCCCCCAGATGCCGATCCCGTCAGTGCCACCCTTGCCCCTACGTGGACCCGGGTTGTGTTCGCCGATAACGCCACGGTCAAGGGGAGGTAGACCCCGGGAGGAAGGACCCTAAGTACGACTCGTTGAGTGGTCCACTGACCGACGGAGTCACTCACATTCACCGAGAACGTGTAGTTTCCCGCACCGCGCGGGGTGTAAGCGACGGTGCTTCCCGAACCCAACGACAGCGTCGAGTTCAATGTCCACACGTACCCGTAGGGTTCTTTCCCCCCCGATGCGGTGGCGTTGATCCATACCTTGGTTCCAGGATGTACCGAGTAGGCCGAGAGAGTCACGTTGGCGACAAGGGGGCCAGGGCCGGGAACCAATGTAATGGTCGACGAGTTAGTGACCGTGTGAGAACCGAGTGTCGCAACGAGTGTAAGTTTCGTTGATCCACTATTCGCAACCGCCGTGGCCTTCACCGAGGTCCCTGTCGTGATATTCAGGGTCACCAGACTGTTGTTCAGCGACCATGCATAAGACGTTCCTGCGGGGCAAGAGCCGCCCGAACACACCGGAAATGTCGAGAAGACCGCCGCGGTTCCGTTCTGTATGGTGATCGAAGTTGGTGATATTGAGACTGAGGTCAACCACGCGGTGACGTTGAGTGTTGTGGTGGCGCTGGCAGATCCATAGCTGTTGTTGGCGAAGACTCTGACAGTGTAATTCCCCGCGGTGGTCGGACGGCAAGGTAGTGTCGAGACATTCTTAGAGGCACACCCGCTAGGTAAGCCTGTGTAGGAATACGTCAAGGTGCCTTGACCCCCATTGGCCGCTACCGTGAGGTTCGTCCACTCTCCAGCCAACAGCGATGGTGGGCTAGCGGTGAATGATGAGATCGCGGGACGTGTCCCGTCAGCAATCACACTCAGGTTGTCTGAGTATGAGTTAGCGACGAAAACCTCCCCCGTTCCACTGTCATACGCTACGCCATCGGGACCCAACCCCACAGGGAGGGTCGCTACGACATTGTCAGTTGAATCTGAGATAACGCTTACAGTGTTTGAGCCGTTGTTTGCGACAAAGACCTCGCCCGTCCCACTGTCATATGCCATCGCATCAGGTGACGATCCCACGATAATCCCTTTCACTATCGAATTCGTCGCATCCGAAATTACGTCCACGGAGTTCATTCCCCGGTTTGCGACAAAGACTTCCCCCTTCCCGCTGTCATAGGCTAATGAGACTGGACTCGTACCCACGCCGACTGAGGCCACTACCTTGTTGGTTGCATCCGAGATCACGCTCACACTGTTCCCGTTGGTGGCGAACACCTCCCCCTTCCCGCTGTCATACGCCACGCCAGGGCCCCCGACCGGGATGGATGCAACCACCTTGTTCGTCGCGTCCGAAATCACGCTCACACTGTTCGAGCCATCGTTGGTGGCGAACACCTCCCCCATTCCCCCGTCATATGCCACGCCCACGGGGAATCCTGCGAAACCCCCAAGGTTGACGGTTGCCACCACGGTGTCGGTCGCATCTGAGATTACGTCCACGGTGCCCGAACCAAAGTCGCCGACAAAGACTTCCCCCTTTCCCCCGTCATACGCTACGCTCTCAGGATACCATCCCGAACCGACGATGGTTGTCACCACCGTATTGGACGTATCGGAGACCACGCTCACGGTGTTCGAGTCATTCCAGTTCGCGACAAAGACCTCCCCCTTGCCGCCATCATACGCCACACCCCATGGGTCCACTCCCACTGGCACAGTTGCCACCACGCAGGGGTAAGTGGCACATCCGGAGGTTGGTTGAGTGCGCTTCAGGGGGAGAACCAGATGGGGACTGTGTTCCTGACCGCTGGGCGGCAGGGTCACCGCACCCTGCCCTGCAGACATGGTGAGCACAACAGTCACGATTGGTAGCAAGAGAGCAATGGATACCACGATGCTCGCTCCCGAGAACACAAATGAGACGACACTTGGTGGACGCTTCCGATCAAGCCGCACGAATGGATGAATGGTGCCGAGGTTATCAGGTTTGCCGACTCCTACACCGACTAATACCTCTACTAATACGCCGACAATGCCCTTGCTTATATTGCACACGCTGGCATCAGAAACGGATGCCAAGATCGTACGAAGCCAAAGTGCAACGAGTGGTATCGAGATCCGAGTCCCTGAGAGTGACCGTGCCCCAAGTCATCGTGGCCCTTCTGGACCTGAAGGACGGGGACACCCTTGCATTCACGGTTGAGCCGGGGTCGGGCAAGGTCTCCGTGACCAAGAAGGAAGGACCGACCTCACAACGAAGATAGACCAAGGTAGCGACTACACGGCAAGCGCCAATCGGGGGACTCAAATCGGATCGGGGCTCATATCCTGACCTCTTGTGACCGCTTGGAATTTCGGTGTATACTAGGGGGATGGGGACCCCATCCCCAAGATGGGGAAATCCACTTGGCGCACCTCTGGGGCTGGGGTCGAAGGGCCTACCCCTCGTCCCCTGCACCCCTGACCGCCACGTCGCCCGGGTCTTGGGCAGGAGCGACGAAACCGCCGATCCTGATGTATTAGGGGTTGTAAGGGGGAAGAGGTACGAAAAGCGGGCCGAATTTTTTCGTATGGGTCACTAGTTTCGTCGGACCTCGCAAAATGCAGGGCGCTCGAGCCGATGAAGACGAGTTCCGGAAGGCCATGGTCATCGACGTCGGAAGTGAAGGTGACCGGGTCAAGGCGTTGGACTGGCCGGATGACCTAGGAGAGAACGACGATAGTCTTGACGAAGCGTTCCGTGGACATCATGGAGATGGCTACGACGAGGAGGACGGTTGACCCCCAAGAGAAAGCCGTCCGCCAGGAGAGTCGGACCGGACTTGGATGCGCTGAGCTACCGGGGAAAGAAAGAGTATCGAGTGGCGTTTCTGAGCTTGGAGGTCCCAAGAAGCCTGCCCCACATTGAGTGGCTTGACGCGTATCGGAAGTTCTTCCGGAGCATCTGAGGTGGTAGATGGGCACAGGATCCTACCAGTGTGTGTCTATGGGCCGGGCGGAGGTTTTGTGCACGGTCTGTACCCTGTGAAACTCGCATGCCCGAGCGCGCAACGTTCCTGCATTCTGACCCATGTCTGAAGCGATGCTCTTCCATGACTCGCCCTTGGCCCTCCGCGCCATGGCGATTGGGATGATTCCCAGCGGGAACGTCCTGGGACGCCCTCCGCTCTTGCGGTGAGAACCTTCGCTCATTTCACGGATTGGAAACCATCAGAGGTCAGCCTTAGTGAGCACTCCGAAGATTTACATTCAGTTTTCAAAGTTGAGCGTAACGCAATGATGGTTGGGTTGATGCTCGTCCGTTGCATCTCAATTCTAACGTCCTCCCAGCCCTCGAGGGTTCGTTCCGCCACAGGGAGCACTCTGCCTGTGGTGTAGTCGATCCAGGTCTGACCGCTTGTCGAGACCATGACGCCAGGAGAGCGGGCAGCCTCTCTCAGATAGGACATCTGCATTGAGAGTGACTGTAGTGCCCATGGTTCCCGATTTGTTCTGATGTGGAGCCTGACGAACTCGGTCAGAGAGTCGACGATGATCATGGCCGGGCGCAGTGAGGTCTTGGCCGACAGGATGCACGCCTGGTTGATGGCGGCTTCCTGCGTTCGCAGGGATCTTACCTTCTGGACTTGGAGGCGATTCAGGGTTTTCTCGCCATCTATTTCTTGACCGTGACTCATGTGGGCGAGTCTCTGAATGGGGATACCAGCGGTCTCTATCCAGTATACCTTCCCCCCGATAGACAGCGCCCGAGCCGCCAGCCAAAGTAGGAGATTCGTTTTTCCAGATCCACCGGGCCCGAAGAAGAACGTGATGTGGTGTTCACGCAAGCCACCACCCAATAGATCGTCCAGACCATGGAGCCCGGTCGAGAATGTCCCTCTCATCGAAGATCCTCATTGCCCATGCGATCAGGAGGGCGATCTCCACCTTCGTTTTCTAGGTCATCGATGGAAGTCGCTACCGGCGTCTTCTTTTGTGGCACGTTTGATTTTCGTCGGAAGTCTCCGAAGGGTACTACGGCTGGGACTCCGGGAACTATCGGCGCATGATCGAGCAAATACAACATTACGTGGAGGATGCTTTCGCCGCGTATAGTGCTAAATGGACCCCCTTTCCGTCCTCTCACAACCTGGACATGCAGGCCCTCATCGTTGCTTTCATAATGTTCGAATCGAACGCCGAGACATAGCAGGTGAGCGTGAGGACCCCACGTTCCCCAACCCTCTCCGACCCATCGGTTTCCCCATAATTGGGGAACGATGACCCCCGCGTATCCTCCCCATGCATACTGTCGGGCCTTTTTCAGCGCAGCCTTCCGCAGGTGGTTGATTACGTCTCCGTGATCGTCATCCTCAGCGTATCTTTCCTTGGGGGGAGAGATTACAACGTGGTAGAGCGCGAAGATCCTCAGTTTATTCATCATCGCGGTCAGTTTCATCTTGTACCGCAATCCCACGGTGTGAGACCAGGCTCCTCCTCTGTGGGGAACCGGATGATGCACCGGACACCATTTGCCGCCCGAGCATAACCCCGAGCATCGCGAACACTCCCGGTGACCACAGCATCGCTTTCTCGGCCCTTTGTCGGTCTCGAAAATCCTTCCGCAACCTGGTGTCGGCCTTCCCATGCCCGGGTACGTCGCTCTTCTCTTCGCTCTGTCCGTTCTGGCCTTCTGGTGTCGCTCCTTCTCGTTGCCCGGTTCGTCCGTTGGGACAGTCTGTGGTGAAACAAGACTAGAGGGGAGTGTGAGGGGGGTTTTTGGTGGGTCAGAATCGCGTATGGAATCGGAGGTGGAACGCGGCATCATCGCGTCCTTAGGCGTATTAGCTGGGCGAGCGTCCTCGGACATGGACCTCTCACTCCTCCCTCGCTCGAGCGAGAGGGATCAAGATGCGGAGTACGCCGAGGTACTCGTCGTCGGCCACCGTGTCGGGCAACGCCTCGACCGCAACGCGATAGGGGTCGCCGGAAGGGCGGTTCTTCTTGGCCTCCGCCTTCAATTTGGTGATGTCTCGCAAGGTCACGGGACCTCCGCGGGGAGTCTGGCCAAAACGCTCTGTACGCTCTCCTCCTGGCCCGGCGGAAATACTATCAGTATGGAACCAAACACCATGGTCAGTATAGTGCCCTTTTCGATCCCGACTGCCGCGCACCACGCTCGTGGCATCGCCACGTACAGCGAGCGGCCCGCCCCCATCTGTCGCGCCCTCCGTTGAGTTTTCCCCGGCATCCTTTTGTAAGTCCAAATGTTACAGGGTGCAGCGGGAGATTTGAGTCATTGACCAGTGGGATTTTCGTTTTTGTGGGAGGATAGTACATTGGCGAACAAGACGGTAATCGAGCCCCCTGTCACCCCACGCGAGCTCGAAGAACTGAATATCTTGGGTTCCGAGGAACAACCGTGCAAGACGTGTCGCAGGCGTGCAAACATCATCCTTGGTCTCTCTGAGGGCAAGACCGGGGTGACAGTTTCTCACGATCTGAGTGTCAACAAGAACACCGTGACCAGTGTTAGAAAACTGTTCACGATGGAGGAAGACGGTCGCGTATCTAGACTCAGGTGTGCAGAGCACAACTTGTCCAAAGGCCAACTGTTGCGAGAGGACGACCCCGGGAGAGTCTTACAGCGCGCTCCTCAAGCCGACACGCCAGAGGTCTTCCTCCAACGCCTCTACGCTCGCATGTTGGCAAATACGCCAAGACGGAATAGAAAAATAGCGGAACATATCAACTCGAAGATGAAAGGTGGGCGCCTCCCTACCCTTTCTGCCAGTGATCTGGAGCAACTCAAGAATGCTCGGCGGCGGCCTCCTCTCCCTCCCCGTTCCTTGGAAGCCTTTCACCGGGTTCTTGGGCACGATCCCGACCACACCCTGATGTGGGAATCTGCGCATCATCTGAGACACATCCGAGTTAAGAGAAACGAAGTCGTAAGCTCATACGACACGAACCCGAAGACCATCCGGAGTGTATGGAAGAGACTCTTATTGAGTTCCGACCTCCGCCGCGAGGGACGCAACTTGTGGAACGGACTGATCAAGCGTTACCACTGGAACGGCGAGGGGATTGTTGTGATGGCCCCCGCCACCCATTATCCCAACGGGATTCTTGTGGCCATGTTCAGGATTGGGGCGGTGAAGGTGAAAGTAAACCCTGAGCCCAAAGCATGCAGTCGTTGTCTTAGATCGATCGAATTCCTCCAAGAAACAGAGGCAGACCGGCTGGCCTTCCTGATGGCACACAACAAATCATCTGTGCAAACGAAGGTGACCGAGCGTGACCTCCTTTCACCGGCATTCGATAGGATTGTGAGCGAGAATAAGCTCGGTGGACGTGGGAAGAACAAGGCACTTACCCTCCTGCTAGCCTACCCTAAGTTGAGTCGCAACGCTTCCAACGTGGAGCGAACCCATGGACACCCCGGTCTCATCGTTGTCTGGGCGAAGGATCTGGAAACATGGCTGGAGCGATACAAGGTACTTGTTCTCTGGGCTCTATCGAATCCCAACCTCATATCGTTCGTCTCTGAACCAGGCGCAGGGGCTGAGTCCATAGAGCGTGTCGCTCCAAAGGTTGTTGAAGGAGGCCTGCCCTATCGATAGAGATTGGTGTTTGTGCCACCGGGCTCACTCGCCGCCAGTTGAAGAAGACACCTCGGGCAATTGGTTTCCACCGGTGAACCGGTCAACGGTGGTAGCACCGGATCCTTCGAGGCTGCGCCGCAGAGCGCTCTGCCGCAGTGGCGACACTTCGCGTGGACGACCACCTCCTGCTGGTTTTCATTTCCGGTGTACTCCTTTGATTGTTCCTCGGAAGCGGTCTCTCCGTCCCCCTCTCCAAGCACGGTCATGCGTCACCTTTGGGTTCCGGACCCGCTCCCGGTGGAGCCTGAAGGATGACTCGGTCAGGACCGAGAGAAGCGACGTACTGCCATCCGCCAGCGAGTAGTTTGTCCACTTCGGATGAAGAGACGGCCTTTTGGGTGGACCTCGCCTCCTTTCCCGGAGAGGTCTTGCCCATCTTCTCCTTCGCGAACTCCAGCAACTCCTTGTCCGACATTGCACTGATGTCGAGCTTGTCGACCTCCTCCTGAGAAGCTCCGGCGATGAGCAACATCAGCTTCACTCGTCCCTCGTCTAGGGAGGGGTCGCGTTTGCTCGGCACAGTGGAGAGAAACGGTTCGCAGCGCTGGTAGGCGCTCCGCATGTCCTCGATCATGTCCTTGGGGAGGCGGCCCTTATTGGTCGTGTAGCGGGCCTCCATTGACCCCTTGTGCCCCATCCAGAAGACCCTGTAATCGTGGGCCACCTTGCCTTTACTCTCCGCAAGGAGGAGTTGGGTGTCGAAGTAGGCCCTCAAGACGTAGGGTCGCATCTTGAGGCCCGCTGCCCGCAAGGAGTTCCTCACCAAGTCACCGACGTTGGTCGTCCTGACGAACTGCTTGCCCTCGAACCTCGGATGAAGGAGGTCGCTGTCTGGACCCAGCGTGGCTCCCACCCTCAGCCGCTCCTCAAGGTAGTCCTTGACGTACCGGCAACCCTCCTCACCCAAGAAGGAAAAGTACTTGTGGCCAGCCTTGGACAACTCTGGCCTCACGACAACCATTGCTGGAGTCTGGGTCCATAACACTTCCTTCCCTTGAATGATTAGGTCCGGAAAGTCCTTGACTCTCAGACCATCCTTCCCCAGGTAGTTCCCTAGGACCTCGGGTCTCAGGCCAGCGTGGGCCATGAGGACACAGGCGACCCTGCTGTTGGGGGTTGCACCGAGGAACACCTTCTGTAGCTCATCCTGTGTTGGCGTGCGCTCGTCAGTGAGGGTGGGGGTCGCCATGGCCCCTGCGACCTTGATGGGTCTGTCGATCCTGACGCCGTTGTGGACGAGCCACGACTTGACGTGCTTCAACCGAGTGGCGATGGAACTTCCTGCTTGCCCTCTCTTCTCCTCGCCTGCGATGAAGTCGAGGAGAAGGTCGTGGACCTCCTTCTCTTTCAGATAAACCATTGCCTTGGGAGAGGTCTTCATGGAGGTGCAGAAGAGCCCGAGGTTGCGGATCGCCACATCGGCGGTCTTCTGAGAACCCCGAGCCATGTTCTCGTACCAACGCTTGACGTCGGGGTCCCTCAGGTAGGACCAGCCCTGAGAGGGCTCTCTCCTCAACCTCACGCTCATCACAGGGTACAGGGAGGCGAGGTATTTAAACCCTTGTGGGTATGCTCCTGGGGGGATTTGAACCCCCGTTGGCGGGTCGAAGGCCCGCTATCCTTGACCGGACTAGACTACAGGAGCGTGGGTTCTCGGGAACCCATGTAGCGGATGAGAAAAGCGCTTCGGTCGGGGACTCGCTGCCTCACTCGGCCTTGAACGCCACTCGGGGCCCCTCTCTCCCAGGAAGTCATCCACCGACGGCATGTCCCGGTCGCCTCCACGATGACCGAGCCACGAGCGCCGCGCCGGGATAGCGTGCGGATCCGCGTTATCCCACGCGCTCCCAGCGCTCGAGCTGCTGGACCTTGGAAAGCGTGCTGCCCCGCTTGATCTCCTCCCGTACTCGGTTCTCGTGCTCCAACACATCGAGGGACCGATTGGCGATCTCCTGGGCGCGCTCCCGGGGGACCACCACGACCCCGCTCAGGTCCGCCACGATCCAGTCCCCGGGCCGGACGCGCTGCCCACCGCAAGAGATCTCGATGCCGATCTCCCCATGCCCTTTCGGCTCGCCGGCATCCGGGGCGGTGTGCCGGCTGAAGAGCGGGAAGCCGAGGTCCATGATGGAATCGATGTCCCGGGCCGCCCCGTCGATCACGACCCCGGCCACGCCTTTGACATGGGCCGACCAACTGGCGAGCTCGCCCCATAGGCCGGTGGTACCTCCTTTGGCATCGATGACGATCACGCTGCCTCGCTCGGCCCGGTCGATGGACTCGACGGGCTTGGCCCAGTCGCCATCCATCGTGCTCACCGTGACCGCGGGGCCGACGGCCTTGAGGTGGGGATCCTTGAGGTGCGCAAGGATCCCATGCATCGCCCCCTTGCGCTGCAGGGCATCAGTGACATTGGGGGCGGACACCTTGAGGAAGGCTTCCCGGATCTCCTGCTCCCCGTAGCGGTGGTAGAGGTCGGTCGCCCTTCCCACCCCGGTCGCCATGGCCTCCTTGATGATCCGGGTGGCCTCCGTGATGTTGGCGGATTTGGTGATGGCTCCTCCGACAATGACCACGCGGGCCCCGGAAGTGACCGCTTTCCCGGCCGTCTCCGAGTTGAGACCCCCAGCGACGGCAACGGGGATCGGGGACTTGGAGGTGAGCACCCGAAGTTCCTCGAACGGGTCCCGGCCCTGCATCTGCTGGTCGATCCCGACGTGGAGACAGACCATGGCGGCTCCAAGACGGGCCACGGTCTCGGTCCGAGCGACCTTGTCCGGTACTCCGAGGAGGTCGACCATGACCTCGACACCGTACTTCTCGCCCCCGCGGACGGCGTCCGCGATGGTCCCGTCGTCGCTCGCCCCCAGGACGGTGACCACATCGGCTCCCGCCTTGGCGGCGATCTCCACTTCGAAGGCGCCCGTGTCCATGACCTTCATGTCGGCGATGATGTGACGGTCCTTGAAGTTGCGCTTGAGCTCCCGCACCGCCTCGAGCCCCTCGCTCTTGATGAGCGGCGTGCCGGCCTCGACCCAGTCCGCTCCGCCCGCCACGGCCTCCTTGGCGGCCTGGAGCGCCCGGGCGAGGTTCTCGAAGTCCAATGCGACCTGCAACACGGGACGCTCTGTCGTCATGTTCCCCTCCTTCACACCGTACTCGATATCGGTGCGCCACAGACGCCACAAAACGCATCATCGGGGGAAACGGGTTTCTGGCAACGAGGGCATAGCGGTTCTGCGAGCGGTTTTCCGCAACCGCGGCAGAACTTGTTCGTGACCGGGTTCTCCCGCCCGCACCGAGAGCACCGCATAAGGACCGGTCTCGCCTCCCCGGTCCCCGGTTCGGGTACCACATCCTTCACCACCGGTGGGGCAGAGGATCGGGCCGCGGAAGGGAGCGGGGCATCGGGTGGTGTTTCCACCACGGTGGCGGGAGAGAGCGAGATGGTCTCTTCCGTTCCGGTACCGACGATCTTGCGGCCCCGCATGGCGAGCCGTAGCGCATCGGAGTAGTCCCCGCGGTCGAATGACCGCTGTGCCAAGGTGAGGAGCTTGCGGGCCTCCGCGAACGACCCCTCGCCCGTCTTCTCCAACGACTCTTCGAGCACGTTGATCTCGAAACGGGACTCGAGCTGGTTCTTGGGCACCCCCTTACGAAGTTCGGGGATCGAGGGGGGATTGCCCGAACCATCGGATTCTGGGATTTCCGTTTCTTCCATGGATGCTCCAGCGGGCGAGCCTGCGGCAGGTTTCGCTCCGCCGCGGCTGCCCTCTGCGATATCCCGGTACAGGAGTTCCTCCTTTTCTACTTTCCGAGGACTGGCGGGCACCCGGACCCGAGAGGTCACGGGAGCCGACGTGGCTCGAGGGGCCATCGAATTGCGCGCTTCCCGGGCGAGTTGGAGCGCCTGGGCGTACCGACCGGCCTCCAGCTTTCCTTGCGCTTGCTTCAGGATCGCCTTCGCCGCTGTCACATCCTCCCCCTGGGATTCCAAGCGCTTGAGCACCGCCCGGGTGGTCAGGATCTGGTTGTGCGCCGCGTCCTCCCCGGACTCGGAGGTCCCCGCTTCGAGCTCTTTTAGGAACCGCTTGCGCCGGAGGCTGAGCACCCTCAGGACCCAGATGGAGAACAGGGCGACCGTGATGATGGCCAGCGTGATCCCGATGATCTGGCCCTCGGTCAACGCTGCCAAGAAATCAACTCTCCAAGTGAAAGTATGACCGGGTCGCTATATACTCTTTATCGGGCCGCTCGGTGGTCTCGAAGCGAAGGGCTCGGCGAGGCGATGCGCCAAGGCGTCCAGGTCCCGGGTCATCGGCTCGAGCCCGAGCGCTTCAAGGGAGGTGAGGTGCTGTCCCTGCACGAGCGCCGGCATTCCGAAGATCGACCGGACCCGCCCTGGATTGTGCACGACCGTCACGGTACCATGATGGAGGAGCGCCCGCGCGTTCAGGTGCTGGCTCGCCCCGCCCAAGGCCCGGTCCTCGCAGACGAGGACGGATCCCCGACCGGAGAGGAAGCAGTGCAGTGGGAACGTGGGGGACGAAGCGACCCAGGCGGCCCTCCGGCCCTCGCTGGAGAGGGCGGATGCCCACCCTGCGCCGAGCCGGGCGTAAGCCCTCGTGTAGTCCCGGCCGACCCAGCGGGACTCTCGGGGCAGAACGACGGACCAGAACAGGTCCCCGCGTTCGTGGACCAGGGCGCTTCCCCCGGACGAGCGCCGATAGACCGGCAGCCCCTCGTGGCGGGCGTTCTCCGCTGGAGGCACTGCGGGGTCCTGGGTGACCCCGAGGGTGACGCCGGGCTCTTCGCACCGTCCGACCCAGAACCGGGGCGCCCCGATCGCCAAGGCCGCTTCGTCCGAACGGATCGCCTCATCGATGCGAATGCTCTCGGAGATTTCAATCCGCATACTCTCGGGGGTTCGTTGCCCGGGCATCCTGGACTCCACCCTGTTCCATAAATACTTAGAGTTGTCCAAGGGAGTGATGAAGCTGCCGGCGAAGCGTGTGACCCCCGGAGTGGTCACGGGTTACGTTGCCCTGAGCTCCGTCCCAATGTCCTTCCTTGGAGAACTCGACCCCGAGACCGGCCGCATCGACAACAGCCAGAGCGAACTCCATGGGACGACGGTGGCCCATCGTATCCTCACGTTCCCCGAAGCCCGGGGGAGCACTGTCGGACCCTACGTCCTCTACGGGGCCCGGAAGCACGGTGTCGGCCCCCTCGGGATGATCGTCCACCAGGCCGATGCCATCGTGGCATGCGCTGCGGTGTTGGCGGGCATTCCGTGCGTTGCCGGTGTGGATGTGACGGCTCTTCGTCCGGGGGAAACGGTCACCATCGATGCCGATGCCGGATTCGTCGACATCCACGGGGTGGAAGAGGTCCCCGTGGTGACCTCGATCCTCGAGGACGCGACCGGCAGGGTGCTCCTGCTCAAACGCTCAGAAAAGGTGGGTTCGTTCCAGGGCTTGTGGGCGGGGGTCAGCGGGTACATCGAGTCGGGGGTTACACCCCGGGATCAGGCCACGACGGAGGTGCGGGAGGAGACGGGGATCGCGGTCGATGCCCTCACACTCCGGAAGGAGGGGCCCGTCGTCTATGCACGAGACGGGGCCCGGATGTTCGCCGTCCATCCCTTTCTATTCCGTGTCCCGAACTCTGCGGTGACGCTCGACTGGGAGCACACGGAGTACCGATGGATCGAACCGTTCTCCCTGCCGAGCTTCGCCACCGTCCCACGACTGGACCGGGTATTCCGTGCCCTGGGACTTCCCTCCGGCCCGAGGACCTAGGCCCCGCCAGCCCTCAAAGGGAATCCCCGAGGGGATCGCTGGGAGCAGGGGGTACCGGGGCACTGGGCCCGCCACCCCGGCGAGTCTGGCCGGACGCACTGGGCGGCGGCATTGCGTGATAGCGCTGGTAGGGACCAGGGAGAGCCAAGGGATGGGCCCCCATGCCTGCGAGCTTCCGCTTTTTCCCCTGCACGAGCATTACCACCACGATGATGGCCACGACGGCGGCAAGGGCCATGAGGGCGAGGTAGAGCCACGGGAATGTCGTGGCTCCCGGACTCTTCGCGGCCACCGAAACCTCAGGATGCGAAGGAGCCGAGGCCTGCGACGACCAAAGGACGGAGTTACCGGAGGCATCGATCACCATGAGCTCGGGATCGTACGTGCCGGGAGCCCGGTACGTATGGGTGACCGGGGCGAGCGAACTGGTCGTGACCACGGTACCATCACCGAAGTTCCATGTGAGGAGGTACGGGGCGGTGCCCCCTACGACAAGGGGAGTGAAGGTCACGGACAGCGGGGCCGTCCCGTGCATGTTGTACATGCTCACCAGCACCTTGAGTGGGCTGCTCGAGGCGTTTCCACCGGTCACATCGACGATGACCCCGGTCTCCGCCACGTTCCCGGCGGCGTCGGTCACGGCCAGGGTGACGACAAAATCTCCCGCATGGGTGTAGGCGTGGGCTACGGAGGCCCCGGTGGCGTTCGTCGAGTTATCCCCGAAGTTCCACGCATACGAATACGGAGACGTGCCACCCGTGGCCGAGGCAGTGAACTGTGGGCTGAGCGGGGCGGGGCCGGTGAGTGGAGTGGCCGAGAGCGAGACCTCGATCCCGCCGGTCTGGTTCCCTGAGGGGGTCGGGTAGACCACAATGTTCGAGGTCGTCTGTGCCACCGCTCCCTTGGCATCAACCGTGGTCAGAACGACGCTATAGGTCCCGGAAACAGTGTACAAGTGGCTCACGGTGGACCCAGAACCGGTGGTGCTGTCCCCGAAGGTCCACGTATAGCTATAGGGCGCAGTGCCACCGTTTGCAGATCCAGAAAAGGCCACGGTGAGCGGGGCGACGCCGGTCGCCGGGGAGGCGCCCATTGTCACCGTCAGGACCGACTGATTGCTCGTGAGCACCGTCACCTGTCCGGAGGCCGTGGCAGTCTGGCCTGAGGCATCGGTAGCGGAGAGCATGATGGCGTAGGTGCACCCGGCGCTTCCACAGCCAGAAGCAGGGGCCTGGTAGATGTGGGTGACCGAGGAATACCCCGATTCCGTGGTCCCGTCGCCGAGCGTCCAGTGATAGGAGACGGGCTGGGAGACGTTCGACACCTGTGCGTCCATGGTGACCGTGAGGGGGGCATAACCGACCGTTGGGGTCGTGAAGGCGATCGCGACGCCGAACTTCCCTGTGGTCGAGTTCGGATTGGCCACGATGACGTCTCCGGTGGCGATCGATTGGGACCCCCGGGCGTCCTTTCCGGTGAGTGTCACGACGAAGGTACAGTTGGTGGCCGACCCGCACCCCGAGGTGTAGCGGAAGGTGTGGGTCACGAGGGTTCCGCTCCCGGTCGAACCATCTCCGTAGGTCCAACTGTAAGTGTACGGAGCGACCCCACCCACCGAACTCGCCTTCATCGTGACATTCAGAGGGCTCGTGCCCGTGTTGGAAGTGGTGAATGTGAGGTGCGTCAGGAGAGGCGGAGGGGAGGAGGTTGGCGAGAGCATGGAGATGGAGTCCGAGAAGAGGTTTGCGGTGTAGACGCACTTGCAGGTCGGAACATAGGCCATTCCCGAAGGGTGATCGCCGATCGCCAACGTGCCTTGCAGGAAGTTCAGGGAACCGTTGAGGATGGTGAGTTCTCCTGGCGATCCAGAATCGCTCAGGAAGACCGTGTCGGGGGCCACCGCCAAGGCGTCCTGGGGCAGGGAACCTGTCGGGAGGGTCTCGGCAACCGTGTTTGTCGTGCCGTTGATCACATCCACGTTGGAGACGTTCCACTCGGGGACGTAGACCTCGGCATTGGCGGGGTCATAAGCGAGTGCCCCCGGGTTTCCTCCGGTGGGCACCGTGGCGATGACCCGGGCCGTCGAGGGGTCGATCACCGACACGGCTCCCCCACCGTCATCCGCGACGTAGATATCGTGGTTCGAGGCATCGTAGGTGATCCCATACGGTCCATTCCCCACGGAGATGTTGCCGATCGCCCGGTCGGTGGAAAGGTTCACGATAGTCACGTTGTTCGAGCCCGCGTCCGAGGCATAGAGCAACCCGTTGAGCGGGTCGTAGGCCATCTCCCATGGCTTCCAGCCCACGGTGATGTTCCCCACCACCCGGTTCAACGTGGTGTTCACGATCGAGATGATGTTGCTGTCGTTGCTGAGATACCCCGTGTTCGCCACGAGGAGCTCATGGGTGTAGGGGTCCAGGGCGAATCCTTCCGGATTGATCCCTACGGAGAAATTGGCGACCGCCAGCCCACTCGCGGGATCGATCACGGCGACCCTTCCGATCGCCCGTTCACTCGCGTAGACATCCCCGGTGTACGGGTCATAGAAGAGGTCGTGCGGCTCGATCGATGTGGTGTAGGGGGGGACGTAGTTTCCCGGAACTACGGAATCGTTCCCTAGCAGGAGGGTGGCGTAGACCTGCCATGGGTTCGCTGCGGGGAGGAGAGGGTAGAAGGGGATGTACTCTCCATCGACGGGATCCGACGCGAGAGCCACATGAGTAGACGGGTCCACTGCAATCCCGGCCGGATAACCACTCGCTTGGGAAGCCACGGGCGGGAGAAAGGTGTGGTTCGCCATATCGAAGGGGAGCAGCATCCAGCCTCCGGCCGCAGTGTTGTACTCCCAAAGCAGCGCTTCGTCGACACCGCCGCCCACCATGGCGAGGGCACTAACCTTCGTGCCACTCGGCACGGAGAGATTGACCACCCCGGCGGGGTTCCGGGCGGGCACGAGGCTCAACTGGCCGCTCGAGACGGAGTTTCCGAAGAGGAAGTCACCGGAGATAGGATCGTAGAGGATCGCGTTGGTGTCCGGGGCCCCGGTGGCATTGCCGATCCATCGGCCCGTCGTCTCATTCAGGAGCCCGAGGGAAGTGTTCTGGTACGCGACCCCGATGATCCCGTCACCCGTGTCGATGGCGATCTTCGACGGGAAGACCATCGGGACGCTTGCGATAGGCGTCCACGTCCGGTAGTTCACCACGCTGACGACCGAACCGTTCACGTAGGCCACGATCTCCCGGACCGGATCGACAGCCACTCCTACGTCGAACGCGGTGGGCACAGTGCGTACTACCTTGAGCGTCGAGGCGTTGATCTCAGTAAGGCCCGTGGTATTACCGCCCACCACGAACAACACTTGGTGAACTGGGTCGAGGGCCAAGTCCGCGCCTAGACTGGAGGTGAGGTTGATCTGTCCAAGCGGCTTCCAATCGCTCTCGCTGATCGCGACGAGAGAATCGACGTGGGTCACGGAAAAGAACTCTTGGTTCGCCGGATCGAACGCGACCCGGTAACCATTTCCTGAGAAGGGGCCTCCTTCCGCGTAGCTGAACACCGAGAGCGCGGAAGTGTGCGGGGCAGCCCACTCCACCTGCCCTTCGGACGGAGAGGACACTCTCGCCGCCGCCGACACGGGGTGGAGTGCGTATCCAAGGGCGCCCGACAGGATGAGCAAGACGATGAGCCCGAAGAGGGGGATGGAACTCCGGTGTTTCGGTGGGGACAACAATCGAGGCAAGGTTCTCGCATGCATGGCACTTCGACCATCGGAGGGGGCAATTATAAGTAACAGGCCGATTTTGGGAACTTTGGTTTGGACACCATGCTATAGTTCGTCATGGCTGCAGAAGCGCTTCCCGGTCAACGGAACCTCACCCGCAATGAGGCCGCGGTGCTCAAGCACCTCCTCGGACGGAGATCCGGTTCGGAGGAAGACCATATCCGGGCTTCGGGACTTCCCCGGTCCACATACCTCGATATCAAACAGCGGTTGTATTCCCGACAAGTGCTGGAGGACCGCTACATCCCGGTCCCCTCCGTGATCGGGGTCCCCCGAATCTCCCTCCTGCTCGCACGGCCCTTCACCGAAGCCCGGGTTCGTGCAGGGGAATTCTTGTGCCGCGTACCGGGAGCAGTACTGGTCTGGTCCGGTGTGCAATCCCAGCTTGCAGTGATATTCCATCCCTCGCTCGCCGAAGCCGAGCGCTTCGAACGGGTGGTCGGTGTGGGGGCGACTCTGGGCCAGAAGTCGGTCCACCTTCTCTTGCGAGCCGATGAACCCACGATTCCCGCCTTCTTCGACTATGAGGGGGCGTGGAACCACTTCTGCGGTCTCGAGGGGGCATCGGGATATCCACGAGGACTGCCGTTAACGGCGATGGTCCGGGGACTGGGACCTACCCTCGTCGGGCGCCCGCGGGAAGCGATCGAACAACTCCTCCGCCGCCCCTTCGGGATTGGCGTCTCGGAGCGGGCCCCCCACCGGGTCGGTCCCGCCACACTCGCTCGGTCCCAACGGCGTTTGCTCGAAAGTGGAACGGTGGAGTGGAGGACGTTCCTCAACCTGAAGAACCTTCCTAACTTCGATGACCGTAACATCACGGACGTGGTCTTCGTCACTGGAGAACTCCAGCACCCCGATGCGCTCTACTTGACCTTCCAGGAACTCACCGGAGAGAGCGGTGTCTATCCCTTCCTGCTCGCATCCGGCGGAGAGCGAGTGCTCCTGGGGATATTGGCGAGCCGTAGCGGTCCGAAGCTCGTGACCTCCGGCGCCGCCCGCCCCCGCTCCGCGGTCTTCCCAGTGATCTCGCGCCATCTGAAGGCGATCGAGGTGGTCCGGGAACCCCTCGCCCACCTCGACGTGCTTCGGTCCCACCGATACGACCTCTTGATCCCTCCGCAGCAGGAGGCATAGTCGATCGGGGGTCTCCCGAGGATTTATTCCTTCTCCCGCCTCTCCTGTGACCTATGGGCCGAGTCCGCTCGTCTCGCCACGGTACCCCCCGCCTGGAGAAGGACCGTTGGCGTGACACCTACGAACGGACCCCCTACCAGTCGCTCCCATGGTTCGATGAGGGGCCCAGTCCCCATGTCGAACTCGCGGTCCGCGAGAAGGTTCTCTCCCCGCCGTCTTCCGTCTTGGATATCGGCTGTGGTGCGGGGTCGAACGTGCTCTTCCTGGCCCGATCCGGTTTCGTGGCTCATGGCATCGACCTCGCCCCGGGAGCCGTGGCGACCGCCCGTCAGAGAGCCCAAGAGGAAGGGCTCACCGTGCATGTGCAAGAGGGGGATGCACTGACCCTCCCGTTCCCCGATCGGACGCTCGACGGAGCCGTGGACAACGGATGTTTCCATACGATTGCCGTTTCCCGAAGGCCCCGCTACGCCCGCGAGGTCGCCCGTGTGCTCCGCCCCGGGGGAGCCTTTCTTCTCGGTTGGATCGGACGGGAGACCACCACCCCCGAAGGTCCGCCGCACCGGCCCTCCCTGATGGAAGTCACCACCTCCTTGGAACCGCACTTCGTCTTCCTTCGGACATGGATCAGCGAACAACCCCTGAGTGAGCCTGGATCCTCCGAGAACCCATGGACGATGTATTACTCCTTCCTGCGTCGCCGGAAAGGAAAGCAACCGCCGCCTCGGTGACAGGAGGGTCGGCCGCAGAGGTTATGTCTTCTGGCCGGTGAGGTGAGTGGCATGACGCTCTATTGTAATTCGTGTGGTGCCCAGAACCCCGACGAAGCCCGCTTCTGCTTCAAGTGCGGCAAGCCCATGGCCGCAGGGACCGGGACCCCGACACCCCCGTCGAAGTCGGGTGCGACGGACCCGAAGAACCTCGTCTGCCACTCCTGTGGGGCCCCGCTCAAACCCATGGCCGGGGAGACCATTGTCACCTGTGAATATTGCGGCAGCTCGGTCGCACTCTCCGGGGACGGATGGAAGGATATCAAGACCCATACCATGCTCCTCCCCAAGGTCTTCGACGAGAAGGAAGCCCTCGAGGTTTGCCGGGGCTGGATGGATCAGGGATTCCTCCACCACCACGACTTCGAGGAGAGCCACCTGGTCGAGGGGAAGCTCTCGCTCGTGCCGTACTGGATCGTCCCGGCATCCGCCGCGACGCATTACACCTACGAGGACGTCGCCATGGAATCGGCGAAGATCGGGGGCTCGATCGCCGCGGCCGCGCTCGTGGGAGGAATGCTCTCGGGGGGAAACCGGGGTGGCGGGGGCTTCATCGTCGCGCCCATGTTCATCGGGGGTGGCGGTAGCAGCCGACGGGCCGCTGAGATCGCCGGGCAGTACGAGTATCCGGTGGTCGCGGTCCAAGGGCTCCAGTCCTACCAACCCCGGGACTACCAGTTCGACCTGCTCGCGCGGGTTCCCTTCGAGAAGCGCAAGGTCCCCTCGGGGTACCCGATCCTCAACGGGGACATCAGCGAGGATTCCGCCAAGTACATGGCCAAGAACTACATTGTGGCCGTACAGGGGGAAAAGGCGCACAAGGCGCATCGGATGGTCCAAAGCCTCCAGACCGATGTGAATGTGCAGGACGGGGAGCTCATGCACGCCCCCATCTGGTACTTCACGTTCGACAAGAAGGGCCAGAAGAGCATCCTCCTCGTGGATGGCAACCGGATGCAGATTCTGAACTCGGTCCACTGAGAGTCTGGGGCAGACCCAGGTACCACCTCAGCCCCGGCAGTGGGAGCGTTTCACCGACGCATCCTTTGCAACGATGCGACACGTCCGCAACGCAGGTCCGGAACCCCTCCTCAAAAATCTTCCACCAAAGGTTGCGCCCCGGTCACCAGGAAGTGTTCCATTGCGCGTCGCTCGCCGACCATGCGAACGCAATGCCCCAGGGCGAAGTTGACGATATCCGAGACACTCTCGTACATCGACCAAGTCGATACCATCCGTTAAATCGGGTGACTTCAAATCAAGAGAGTGGAAGGTTGCGACCCCACATCCCCCTCATCCTTCCCGTTGGGGCCAAGGTCGCTGATGACCGTACCCATCCACTCCCGGGACGATCGGGCGATGTTCAACGATGCGTTGCGGTCGGCGTTCCCGATGGAGCCGCAATCGGGGTAGTGGATGGCTACCCGCTACTCGCGTTCCCCACGCCAGGACTATCGAGCACGGTCAACAAGGAAGGCTCCGGGCCAGGAAAACGGTGGCGGATCACCAGAGGAAGTGCATGAAGCCGTTGAGCAACCCCTGGAAGGTGAGGTGGTAATATTCGAAGAGGATGAACCCGAGGAGAACGATGATGACCCCACTGGTCAGGGAACCGAAGCCACCGAAGCGCGAGAGGTGGATACCCTTGCGGGAGACAGGGGCGGAGTGTTCCGCCGCTGTCCGCTGATGATGGAATCCAGAGGCCATCGACATCGCGTCATACAATTGTCAGACACGCCATAAAAGGGTTTAGGTTCCACTGGAAGAGCTTCCGCCAATCCCTGTCGGCCTCTCCTTTTGGGAGCGCTTGGTCAGCGGGGAGGATCCAGAGAAACTAGCGCCGTGTGGGGAGATCGTTCGTCGAGCTCGAACGCCATTGGGTGGGGGCGCTGGCGATTCTGAAACCCGTGCTCTCCCCGATCCGGTCCGATCCCGGTGAAGATGGAGGGAACAACGGCCTACCAATGGGGACACGGGTTCTACCGCCCGTGGGCGGGCCGGGCACGGCCTACCGGTCTTCTCGGGTACTTACGATGGTTCGCTCTCCTGGGGGCCTCTACGATGGGCATTCCCAGCCTGGGGTGCGCTTCGAGGCGGTTTCGGTGCGGCGGGCCACCACTTGGAGAATTTGTGCGCTGGTCGGGCGAACATATATATACGAAAGAGTGGTTAAACTCGGCCGGTGAGGCTTGCATGGACGCAGAAAGCGTGAGGGCGAGGGGGCCTGGGGCATACCCGCCGGCCGCCCCTTCCCCGTCCCCGGAGGGATCTCGGCTGGTGGATGCGGTCGGGGGGACCCCTCTTGTCCGGATCGGAGAGCGGTCCCTCGGTCTTCCACCAGATGTACAGCTCTGGGGGAAGGCGGAATTCCTGAACCCCGGGGGGTCGGTCAAGGACCGCACCGCGCTATCCATCGTTCGAGATGCGCTCACCCGCGGCGACCTCTCCGGGAGGCGCACGCTGCTCGATGCGTCGAGCGGCAATACGGGCATCGCCTATGCCATGCTCGGGGCGGCCCTGGGGTTTCCAGTCGAGATCGTGATTCCGGAGAACGCCAGTTCCGAGCGGCTCGCGCGTCTGCGGGCCCACGGGGCCAAGATCACCTTTTCCAGCCGGCTCGAGGGGACGGATGGGGCCCAGTTGATCGCCCGAGAAAAGGCGAGGTCGGAACCAGAAAGATACTACTATCCCGACCAGTACAACAACCCATCGAACCCGCAGGCCCACTACCGGACCACCGGCCCCGAGATCTTCCGTCAGACCGGCGGAAAGATCACCCATTTCGTCGCCGGGGTAGGGACGGGCGGGACGATCACCGGAGCGGGGAGATACCTGAAGGAGCGCTCTGCGGTCACCGTGATCGGCGTGGTCCCGGACCGGCCGATGCATGGCATCGAAGGGTTGAAGCATCTTCCTACGAGCCTTCGCCCCGGCACCCTCGATGCCTCCGTGGTCGACCGCTGGGTCGAGGTGTCGACCGAGGAGGCCGTGGCGATGGTCCGGAAGCTCGCCCGGTCGGAGGGGCTCTTCGTCGGCACCTCCTCGGGAGCCGCTGTCGAGGCCGCCCGCCAGATTGCCGCTGAACTGGATCGGGCCCGGATCGTCTGCGTGCTGCCCGACGGGGGCGAACGTTATCTCAAGGGAACATCCTGGGAGGATTCCCCATGACGCGATTCTTCTCCGACCTCGAGCTCCGGGAGGAGCATGAGGCCCTCTTGCGGCGCCACGGGGAGGAGACCTATCCGGAGGAAGCCTGCGGCTTCCTCATCGGCCCCCACCCCGTCCCCGGGGAACTTCGCAGGGTCGTGGATGCGGTCGTCCGAGCCGAGAACGAGAAGCGGAGCGAGCGGACCCACCGCTTCCTCATCAACCCCGATCAACTCCGGCACCTCGAGCAGTACTGGGAGTCGAAGGGACGCAGCGTCGTCGGCATCTACCACTCCCATCCCGACCACCCCGCAGCGCCCAGCCAATTCGACCTCGAGCATGCGTGGCCTTGGTACGCCTATGTCCTCATCGGTGTGGACCATGGGCGGGCACAAAAGGTGGCGGCTTTCGAACTTGACCCGGACGGAGCGGGGTGGCAACCCCGCCCCATCGTGCATCCCATTCCTCCCCTGATCACGGAGAGGTAAGCAAGAGGTCAGAGAACATGAGCGTGGAAGTGATGGTGCCCACCGCGTTGCGCGGCTTCACGGAAGGCCGGGCCTCGGTGGCGATCGAGGGAAAGACCGTGTCCGAGGTGCTCCAGAACCTGACGAAGCGGTATGCGAGCCTGGCGCCGCATCTGTTCGACAAGGACGGGAGAACGCGGAGCTTTGTCGGGATCTTCCTCAACAACGAGGATGTCCGGCAACTCCAGAAGGAGGCCACCCCCGTGAAGGACGGGGATGTGGTCCAGCTCGTGCCCGCGATAGCCGGGGGCAGTCCCGGGGCGGTCGCCTTCCCCTCGATGTCCAAGCTCAAGGCCGCTCCCCGGGAGCTGACGCACGCCCAGATGAAGCGCTACAGCCGGCACCTGATCCTGCCGGAGGTCGGTCTCGGGGGGCAGCGCAAGCTCCTCGATTCGAGCGCCCTGATTGTGGGCACGGGCGGGCTCGGGGCCCCCCTCGGCCTCTACCTGGCTGCGGCAGGTGTCGGGAAGATCGGGCTGGTCGACTTCGATGTCGTTGAGCCGAGCAATCTGCAGCGGCAGGTGATGTTCGGCACCGAGGATGTGGGAAAGCCGAAGCTGGACAGCGCCGAGCATCGGCTCAAGTCGCTCAATCCGGACGTCGAGATCGTGAAGCACAACGTGCACCTCGACAGCTCGAACGCGCTCTCTATCGTGGGAGGCTACGATGTCGTCATTGACGGGACGGACAACTTCCCCACCCGCTATCTCGTGAACGATGCGGCCGTATTGAACAAGGTCCCGTTGGTCTACGGCTCGATCTTCCGCTTCGAAGGGCAGGTGAGCGTCTTTGGCTACCGGAACGGGCCTTGCTACCGCTGTCTCTATCCAGAGCCCCCACCCCCCGGCCTGGTCCCCTCCTGTGCCGAGGGAGGCGTTCTCGGGGTGTTGCCGGGCATCGTGGGCTCCCTCCAGGCCGTCGAGGCCATCAAGATCCTGCTCGGCCGGGGGGAGACGCTCTCGGGCCGCCTGCTGCTCTTCGATGCGCTCAACCTCAAGTTCCGCGAGCTCAAGGTGAAGCGGAATCCGGAATGTCCGGTCTGCGGGGACCATCCCACTCAGAAGGGGCTCATCGACTACCAAGCCTTCTGTGGCCTGGGCGGCATCCCGGACGACACCGGGCACGAGATCGAGCCCGAGCAGCTCCGGGAGGAGATGCTCGGTCCGAACCCCCCGACGCTCATCGACGTCCGCGAGCCGCTGGAGTTCGAGATCGTCAAGTTCGCCGGTTCGAAGCTCATTCCCCTCATGAAACTCCCGGAGCGGGTGAGCGAGCTCTCGACGGCCGACAACATCGTGGTCTATTGCCACGTGGGCGGACGCAGTGCGACGGCGACCCGGTTCCTTCTCGACATGGGCTTCCAGAGGGTGCGCAACCTGAGAGGGGGCATCGACGCCTATTCCCAGCGGGTCGACCCACAGTTGCCCACCTACTGAACGGCCGACGGTTCCTTCGGCAGGGTCGAAATTACAGGCGTTCCGTAGAGGTCGTGGACAATCTCGAGCAGGTCTTCAAGTCCCGTTAGGCTGACCGATCCAGCACGTCCCCGGTACGCAAGGTCAGGAGCGGGTCCGAGCCCGAGCTCCCGCACCCACACGCTCGCACCCGGTGGGTGCGGGAGCTCGGCCAGCCGCGCCCGGACCTCCGCATAGGTTCGCCCATCCCGTTTGCGGAGCCAAAGTGTTCGGGACGTACGAGAACCCCCGGGGGCCCCCGCGAGAAGCCGATACAGGCCCCCCGCCCCGTGGGTCGAGAGCTGGGCGATGTGCTGGTGCGGGACCTCGTGGGGAGGTCCGGATGCCGCACGTTCGTCCAGAGTGCCCAAGGCGGCAAAGGTCGACACGAAATACGAATCCTCGTAGCACTCGCCCGGGCCTGCCCACGGGATGCCGTCGTATCGGAGCACGACCGACCCGAGGTACCCTCTCGGCCGATGTTCTGCAAGGGAGCGGTGGAAGCTCCGAAGGGCCTTTTGATACCGCTGAGGGGGAATCCCCCGGGCACGCTGATGCCAAAGGAGATAGGCGAGCACGGTACTTCGCCATCGCTGGAACGAGAGAAAGTAAATAACCACGGGGGTGTCGGTCCCTACCGATGACGTTCCTCGTGGGTGCGCTGGGCGGCGCCCTCCTCATCTCCTTCCTCATCACGGTCCTCGAGTTGACCGAAGTGGTTGCGATCGTCTACGCCCTCGGGGCGGGGCGACCTTCACTCCGCCCGGGGGCCCTCGGTTCCGCTTCGGGGGTGGCCGTGGTGGGTGCGGTGGGACTTGTCGTGGGCATCGGGCTATCGGCCATACCTTCGGACGATACCCTGATCGTGGGCTCGGCCCTGCTCTGGGGGTTCGGATTCTTCCTGCTCCGTTCCACGGTCAAGACCTACTTCAAGGAGGCCAAGAAGGTCCGGGGGATCACGGAAGCAGGCGGGCACGAAGGAGAGGAGCACCTGAGCGACCATGCGCTCTTCGCCGCGGCGTTCTCGGTCGGCATGGTCGAGACCACCGAGGCCGTCATCGTCCTCGTGGCTGTTGCGGCGGGAGGGTATGGGTTCGAGGCGCTGCTCGGCTTTGCCGCCGGTGCGGCGCTGCTCTTCACGTTGGGGGTCCTCCTCCACGAGCGGATCCGGCGGATCAAGGTCCCGCCGCTCAAGTGGATCGGCACGAGCCTGCTCTTCACCTTCGCCGCGTTCTGGGCGATCGAATCGCTCGTCGATGCCGGGAGGCTGACCTGGCCATCGTTCCCGTACGGGGTTCCGCCCGACGTGCTCATCCTGCCCCTGTTCCTGGTGGCGCTGCTCTTGGTCCGGGCCGCGGTGGCCTTCCGGGTGAAGACCAAGATCGCTGCGCTCGCGATATCCCATCCCTGACGTGGGAACACACCACAAGGGATGTTCGCACGCCCGGGAACCCCCGGTACTATGCCAGAGAGGATGACCGAACCTACAGGGGAGCCTGGAAATCCTCTATGGAGAAGTTGAAAGGGTGTTCGGTATCCAACCGCTTCTGCTCCCGAAGGACCTCGCGGGCCAAGAGCCAGTACACGGTGGCCAGGGAAGCGCGTCCTTTGTTGTTCGCCGGGATCACGAGGTCCACGTTGCGGGTCTCGTTGTTCACATCGCACAGACCGACCACGGGAATCCCGATGGAAACGGCTTCAGTGAGCGCCTGAAGGTCGGTGGCGGGGTCCGCCACCACGAGCACCTTGGGCTCCACGTAGCCCGGGAGGTTCGGGTTCGTCAAGCTTCCGGGCACCATCCGTTCCGAGGTGGAAGTGGCCCCCGTGACATTCGCGAACATACGCACGGGCTTCTGCCCGTACTGGCGTTGGGAAACGGCGAGGATCTTCCCGGGCGGGAACCGGGATAGGAACTTGGCGGCGACCCGGATCCGCTGGTCGGTCTCCCGCAGGTTCAGGACGTAGAGGCCGTCGTGGCGGATGCGCTCGATGAACTTGCGCATGCTGGCCGACTTCTGCTGGGTGCCGATCTCCACCCCGTTCGTCGTGTAGGTCTCGTACGGTACGAGCAGATCGCTATCATCCTGGGGTGATGGTGGGACCGACTGGGGATCTTCTTGCATGCTCATGACGATGCATCTCCGGCGATGCGCAGCAGTTCATTAAGCTTGGCTATCCGCTCCCCGCCCAGCACCCCGCACTTTATGCCCGCGCTCCCGAACCCGACCGACAGGTGCGAAAGCCATGTGTCGGTGGTCTCGCCCGAGCGGTGGGAGGTGATCGTGCTCCATCCCGCCTGGTCGGCCAGGGCGACCGTTTCGAGGGTGTCGGACAGCGTCCCGACCTGGTTCACCTTGAGGAGCACGGAATTGGTGGCCTTCCCGTCCATCCCTCGGCGTACACGCCCCGGAGAGGTCGTGTAGAGGTCGTCGCCCACCACGTGCACTTTCCGTCCGGTAAGGATCCGGCCCGTGAGCGCCGAGAATTCCGAAAAGCCCTCCTCGTCAAAGGGGTCTTCCGCGTACGCGAGGTCGAACCGCTCCACGAGGTCCTGGACGAAGGCGACCTGTTCCTCCGGGGTCAGAGAGCGCCCGCGGTAGTGGTAACGGCCATCCCGATAGAGCTCGCTCGCCGCGAAGTCGAGCCCCGGACGGATCGCGGCCCCGGGGAACCGTCCGCTCGCCTGAACGGCCTGGCAGGATTGGGCCAGGATATCGAGGGCCTGCTCGTCGTCCGCGGGCGCGACCCAGCCGCCCTCGTCCCCCCGGCCGAGCGCCGCCGATGGAAAGCGCTCCCGGAGGCGCCGGCCCACTTCCCGGTGGACCTGGACGGCCGCCTCCACCTGTGTCCGGAACCCGGGAGCTTCCACAAAGGCGATGAATTCCTGGATGCTCGGACCTCCCACGGCGTGGACGCCGCCGTTCATCACATTCCCCACGATGGCGGGGAATCGCCCCGGGGGGCGACCCCGGAGACGGGCCACGTAGTCGAAGAGTTCCCGTCCTTCCGCAGCGGCGGAGGCTCGCGCATAGGCGATGGAAAGGGCGGAGGCGATGTTCCCTCCCAAACTCGCGAAGTTCCCGGTACCGTCCCGCTCCTTCAGTTCGGCATCGAATGGTTTTTGTTCGCCCAGGGGTCGTCCCAGAAGGTGCGGGACCACCCGGGTCATGGCGAATTCGATCCCCCGGTCCACCGAGCCATCGGGAAAAGAGACGACCTCGTGGCTCCCGGTCGATGCACCGCTGGGGCAAGAGGCCATCGCGGCACGGTCAACGTCCGAAAGGACCGTGGCTTCGACGGTCGGGTTCCCCCGACTATCGTAGACCTTGCGGAGTCGGATCTGACCTATCCGCTCCGGAACACCGTGGGCCGTCATATTCGGACTGTTGGTGACGACCCGAGCGAGCGAAGGCTAAAACCCCTGCGGAGCGCGCAAGCGCACGCTCCGAGCCGCGTGTGCGGCGGGGAGCTGTGCGAGTCTATGCCTTCTTGTTGAGCAGGGCCTGGATCCCGATGAAAATGAACCCGATGCCCGCGAGAAGGAAACCTCCTCCGACCGCATCGATGCTCACCGGGGTAACTAACCATCCGATGCCCGCGATGATGAGTCCGAGTCCGGCGAGGAGCCAACCGAGGAATCCGAGGATCCTCCCAAGGAACTCCATGTTCATGGGGGGGTGCTGATACACCGGGGCGGGCCCGTACGCCGGGGGAGGCGCACCATACGGTGGCGGGGCCTGGGGTGGGGGAGGGGCGGACATTTGGACAGGGGGTGGGGCTTGGGCACTTGCCGCTGCATCTGCGCTCATGGTCAAAAAAGCGAACGAAACAGACTATATAAAAATGGGTTCCATCTCGAGCGAGCCGGTTCCGAGGGTATGGTATGCCCCTGGGAGAGCAAGTTAGCTCATCGCCGAGGGACGGTCCCGCAATAGGGGCAGAACCCCCATTGGGGAGGGAAGGTACGGTGACATGCCCCACAGACGAGCATCGTGGGGGGGTACCCAGCCGGAGGGAGCGGGGGGGGAGGTCCGCCCGTTGGAGCGGGAGGGTAGTAGTATCCCGGGCTCGCGGGGGGTGGTGGAGCAATGGGGACCTGCCTTGGTTTGCGCGTGCCGGCAATCAACGCGATCACGACGATGATCACGACGATCGCAAGGATGAGATAGAATACGGAGAATGGGAGGGGGGACTTCTGGGATGGAGCGGGAGGTGGTTGTCCCCCGGTCGGGGGGACGCCTGTCGCCACCCCGGGCGTGGCACTCGGATTGTACACATAGGAAGTATACGTGGGATTGCCGAGGTCCGTTGCCAGTCGGGCGGCATTCACGCTACCCCACCCCGTGAGCGCATCCCATCCGGCTGAGGCGTTGAAGAGGTAGTTGGACCCCGAGGTGACCGGGGTGAACGGACCGGTGCCTCCGTTCTCAAGGAAGTAGCTCGACATGTTGTAGATCGCCGGATCAAGGAATCCGAGCGGATGGCCGATGTCCTGGGAGAGCACGGCGACGAGGCCCGCCATGAGCGGGGAGGATATCGACGTGCCCTCGAAAACCCCCATGCTGACGAGATAGCCTCCCGATTGGGCCTGCGCAGCCGAGAACGCAATGGTATCGAAGGCGCACAGGGCGATGTCCGGGACCGCCCGGGAGGCGTTCGTTCCCTCGATGGATGCGGTGTACTTGATGGCGGACTGGGCGGCCGACCGCGCCTGCCAGATCGGCTCGTTCACGTACGGGCTGATGCCTCCCTCCGTGCCACCATAGTTGGCGACCGTGGAACTGGGGCTGAACCAAGCTGTGGTGGATGACACCCCCGTGATGTTACCGGCATCATACCCGGGGGTCGGGATCACGTTCCCCTGCGGGTTCCATGGGGTCCCCGTCGGGGTGCCGCTCACCCTCACCTCGGTCCCGCCGACCGCCACGACCCCATAATCATCAAAGGCCGCTGTGGCCGGGAAGCCGGGCCACTGCCCCTGGGGGTGCCCTTGCAAGTTCGAGGGAGCGTTCCCCTGGTCCCCGGACGAAGCGAGCAATGTGACCTCCATCGCCTGGGCTTGGACCTCCAGATGGTCCCAGCCCGCATCGTTCATGTCGGGAAGTCCCCAAGAGTTGGACACCGCGGCCAGCCGGTCGGGGCCGTAGTTGTAGTTGAGGGCGTCGGCAAGGGCCACATCGAAGGCCGCATACCCCCCGCCCAGGGTCTGGGAGATCAGGCTTCCGGCAAAGTAGAAGTTGTACAGGGCCGCACCGGGAGCCAAGCTCCCGGCCATCTCGAGGTCCAGCGAGTTTTCATCGACCGATCCGATGTCATCCCCAAGCGTCCCAACGCCGGTCACATTCGGTGGGGGCCCGGGATTCGGAGGGATCGTGCCGTTGACCGTCACGGGTACTCCAATGGGTTGGGGAGGGGTCGAACCCTGAGGGAAGGTAAGGTTGTAGTACAGGCTCACGGCCGCCGGGTCGTAGGGGGGAAGGTTCCGGTTCATCGTTTGGTTGTACCCAGACGTGAGGAGCGTAGCTACGGCGTAACCACTGCCACTTAGCCCTTGATTGAGAAGGGGGATTTCGTCGTACACCGCCCGGAAGTCGGTACCCCAAAATATCTGGTCGGTGGTTCCCTGGACCGTGTCAAACTGTCCTAGGGAGCTTGCCCGTCCGGTGGAGATCGCATACTTCCCGGACGCTAGAGCGGCGGGCAGGTGAAGCCCGGGAGAGGAAGCGTCCGATAGGCCGCTGATCCCAGCGACCATACCAAGAAGGGGGGTCGGCAATGTGGGTGCTCCTGTTTCACCATAGTAAAGATACGAACCGGGGCTTGAGTACCATGCAAGTGAGGTGTGGAACACCCGTTCGACCGCGCTCTCGGGGAGGTCCACCCACAGGATATCCCCACCGCCCGCATTGGTCACGGAGGTAGCACCATGGCTTAGGAAGAACGCCCGAACGTCGGCTCGTTCCGAGGGGCTGGGCGCAAACTCCTTTCCGAACTGGGCCGCGGTCAGCCCCACTCCATACTCCGGAGAGGAGGGGTCACGCTGAGCACGAAGGAACGCCCTTAGCTCGGGAAGGTGGGAGTACTGCAAGGCGATGGCCAGTCCTACGGGGTGATTGGGCACCATCTCCACCACCAGCCGGGAACCGGGGACCACCCCGTTCGAACCGAAGACGGAGGAAGCGACCGACGCGGAGGTCTCGGGATGGCCATTCCAGACCGGCGTTGCGGAAAGCCCTGGCAGGAGCAATACCAAGGCCGTGATGGCGCCCGCTAGCACAAAGGAAGCGCGATGCACGCTCTAACCCAAGGGGGGAGGCTTCAAAGCGTTAGCCCCTTATCTCGGAGCGATGGGAGAGTGCATCTTCTGTTCCATCGCCGCCCGCAAAGCTCCGGCCCACATCGTTTGGGAAGACGACGTCACCATAGCCTTCCTAGACATCTTTCCCTTGAGCCGCGGGCATGTCCTGGTGGTCCCCAAACACCATGTGGACCGCCTCACGGACCTGCCGCGGGAACATTACCCAGCCATGCTGGGAGCCGTCGCCGAGGTCTGCCGACGGGTTGAGCGATTGAGCATGGATTACAACGTCGGGGTGAACCAGGGTGCCCTCGCCGGGCAGATCGTGTTCCATCTCCACTTTCACGTGATCCCGCGGTACCCGGACCAGCCCGGGTTCCCCCGGAAGCGCGACGCCTTGGACCCGGCCGATGCCCAAAGGCTCGTGGAGGTACTCGCCCATCGATGAAGGACCCCCACCCGGAGCGGGTACGGTACCCGGCCGTGGCCGGTGCATTCTATCCTCGGGAACCCAAGGCATTGCGGACGACCATCGAGCGTTCGTTCCTTGATCCGAGAGGGCCAGGCTCCCTTCCCGGTTCGGACTCCATGGAGGCGGAGCGGACGATCGTGGCCGGTGTCGTCCCACATGCCGGGTACGTCTATTCGGGCCCGGTCGCCGCGCACCTCTACCGGAAGCTCTCGGGGATGCGCCCGCCCGCCACTGTGGTACTGCTCGGCGTCAACCACCACGGACTGGGGGGGCTCTTCTCGCTATCGGATGCGAACTGGGAGACACCGCTGGGCATCGTCAGGACGGACCGCGAGCTTCTGAAGGCGCTCGCTCGGCCCCCTCTTGCCATCGACAATGGGGCCCATCGGCTCGAACACTCCATCGAGGTGGAACTCCCATTCCTTCAGTACATCTGGGGAGACCGGTTCCGCATGGTCGCCCTCCAGGTCACGTTCTCCGAGCTTTCCCTGCTGAAGGAGGTCGGCCACATCCTGAGGGAGACGATCTTGGGGAAGGACGTTCTGCTCCTCGCCTCCACGGACCTTTCCCATTACCTACCTCCGGCGGAAGCGCGCCGGCAGGATGGGCTCGCCCTCCGCAGCCTGGAAACGCTCTCCCCGGATCGTCTCTTTGAGACCGTCGTGGGGAAGGACATCTCGATGTGCGGTATCGCCCCGACGACCGTTCTCTTGGCAGCCCTCGAAGGGTCCCGGGTGCACATCCACCGATTGAAGGAGGGAACGAGCGGCGACGCAGAACCGATGGACACGGTGGTCGGATATGCGGCGCTGTCGGTCGAGCGATGAGCGAGCCGGGACTGGGGACCCTGACGGACGTTCGGGACGTCCGGCTCGGCATCGCAACGGATGAACGGTCGGCGACCGGTGTCTCGGTGGTGCTCTTTCCGAAAGGCGCCCGGGGCGCCGTCGAGGCCCGGGGAGGGGCCCCCGGGACCTATCACACCGATGGGCTGGGCTTCCAGGGCGCCATGGGTATGGTCGGGGCCCTCTTCTTTTCAGGCGGGTCCCTCTACGGCCTGGACTCCGCCCGAGGGATCCGCCGGTTCATCCTGGACATGGGGGGCGGGGCCCGGCTCTGGGGTGCCCGCCCACCGCTCGTGGGGATTTCTGGAGCGGTGATCTTCGACCTGCCCCGGGACCGGGAGCTTACCGTGGATTATGAGCCGCTCGCCTATTCGGCCTGCCTTGCTGCCTCGGCGAAACCCGTCCCGTCGGGATGTGTGGGAGCGGGACGGGGGGCCCGGGTCGGGAAGCTCTTGGGTCGAGAACGCTCCATGCCCGGTGGGCAGGGGAGCGCAGCGGTCCGACTTCCGAGAGGCTTCACGGTCGGGGCGCTCGGGATCGTCAATGCGGTGGGCAACGTCGTGGACCCTTCCACCGGAAAGGTCGTGGCAGGGACCCGGTCACCGAGCGGACGGGGTTGGGCCACCCGGGAAGAGGTCCTTGCGCGATGGACGGCCCGCCTCGGGCCGGCCGCCGAGCGTGGGACCGTCCTCGTGGCAGTCGCCACGGACGCACCCGCGACGCGTTGGGACCTCCACCGCATGGCGCGGGCGGCCAACGATGCGGTGGCACGGACGGTCATCCCGGCCCACATGGCAAGCGACGGCGACATCGCCTTCGCCGTCTCGACGAACCCCTCGGTCCCTACCGGCCGGGGACGGGACCGGGAAGCGTATCCGGGGGCCCGGGCCGACCTCCTCGCCCTCGCCACCGAGGAAGCGGTGGTCGCCGCCGTGACCCGGGCCGTGGCGGGACCGGAGGGCGGGCCGCCAAAGGCCCGCGCGCATCGCAATCATCATAACCCCAGCGCTTTGGCTCCTCGCGCTCAGAAGACGAACCCATGGCCGTAATCGCAGTTCCGAAGGAGGGCGCCCCCGGCGAGAAACGGGTGGCCATGGTGCCCGAAGTGGCCCAGCGTCTGGTCAAGGCAGGTAACGAGGTCCGTATCCAGTCCGGTGCGGGGGATGCTGCCTTCTACCCGGATGCGCAGTACCAGGCGGTGGGGGCGAAGATCGTCGCCGACCTGAAGACCCTGCTCCCCGGCGCCACGGTCGTGACCAAGGTGCAACCGCCCACCCCGGCCGAGACGAGCCTCATCGACGCTTCCTCTATCGTGGTGGCCCAGATGAACGCCACGCGGAACATCGAGAGCGTCCGCGCCCTCCAGCAGCGGGGGATCACCGCGTTCGCCCTTGAGCTCCTGCCCCGGATCACCCGGGCCCAGTCGATGGATGTCCTCTCCTCCCAGGCCACGATCGCCGGATACCGCGCTGTCCTCGTGGCGGCGCAGGAGGCGCCGAAGCTCCTTCCGATGCTGACGACGGCTGCGGGCACGATCCGCCCGGCCACGGTACTGGTGCTCGGTGCCGGGGTCGCCGGACTGATGGCCATCGCCACGGCCAAGCGGCTCGGTGCCGTGGTCCAGGGTTACGATGTGCGGCGGGCCGCAGGGGAGCAGGTCCGGAGCCTCGGGGCGAAGTTCCTCGAACTTCCCATCAACGCCGAAGGCACTGGAGGCTATGCTCGGGAGCTCACCCCGGAAGAGAAGGCTATGGAGAGCGCGATGGTCAACAAGGCCGTTGCGGCCGCCGACATCGTGATTACCACGGCGAACATCCCCGGAAAGAAGGCGCCCCGCCTCATCGCCAAGGAGGTGGTCGCCACGATGAAGCCCGGGGCGGTCATCCTGGACATGGCCGCGGAGGGAGGCGGAAACTGCGAGCTCACCCAACCCGGACAGCGCGTCGTGGCGAACGGGGTCGTGATCCTCGGGCCGCTCAACCTGCCCGCGGACATCCCCTTCCACGCGAGCGAGACCTTCTCGAAGAACATCCTCTCCTTCCTCGGCCTGCTGATCGACAAGACCGGAAAGCTCATCACGCCGTTCTCCGACGAGATCCTCGTCGCCAGCCTCCTCACCCAAGGCGGTGAGGTCAAGAACGCCATGGTGAAGGGTGTGATGGGAGGTACGCCATGATCCAGCCCCCGACCTGGGTCATCCAGTACCTCCCCCTCGTCTACATCGCGTTCCTCGCGGCCTTCACCGGTTACGAGGTCATCAGCCGGGTGCCGACCTTGCTCCACACCCCGCTCATGTCGGGTTCGAACTTCATCCACGGGGCCGTCCTCGTGGGCAGCATGGTGATGCTTGGGTTGGCCCAGAACCTGCCCGAGCAGATCGTCGGCTTCATCGCGGTCCTGCTCGGCGCGGCGAACGTGACGGGAGGCTATGCGGTCACCGACCGCATCCTCGAGATGTTCGACCGGGCCAAACAACGGGAGAAGAAACCGGAGGCCTGACGATGGAGTGGATCTACGATATCATCGAGCCCGTCTATCTTCTCGCCGCCATCCTGTTCATCCTCGCGCTCCGGGCGATGAGCAATCCCGCCACGGCGCGGGGCGGGATCGTCTGGGCCGGGTTCGGCATGCTACTGGCCATCGGTGTGACGATCCTCATCCCGGTCACGCTCCCATCGAGCTCCACCCTCTTCCTCAACTTCGTCCTGATGGGGATCGCGATCGCCATCGGTGGATCGATCGCCTACTACGCGGCGATCAAGGTTCAGATGACGAACATGCCCCAGATGGTCGCCATCTACAACGGGATGGGAGGCGGGGCCGCCGGAGCCATCGCGGCGGTCGACCTGATGCTCTCCAACTGGCCGGCGAACCAGTACGCCCCGCTCGACATCGTGGGGGGCCTGATCGGCTCGGTCTCCTTCGCCGGCAGCCTGATCGCGTTCCTGAAACTGCAGGGTTGGATGACTCAGAAGCCGGTCACCTTCCCCGGGCAGAACGTCGTGAACCTGGTCGTCCTCGGCCTCGCGGCGCTCTTCGGGGCCTTCTTCATCATCCAGCCCGCGTTCCTCGCCGGGTTCCCAGTCAGCCTGCTAGCGATGTTCTTCGTGCTCGGGCTGCTCTACGGCCTCTTCATGACGCTCCCCATTGGCGGTGCGGACATGCCGGTCGTCATCTCGCTCTACAACGCGCTCACGGGGATGGCGGTCGGTATCGACGGTTTCGCGCTCAACAACTTCGCCATGATCGTCGCGGGCGTGATCGTTGGGGCGGCGGGATCGCTCCTCACCTACCTCATGGCGAAGGCGATGAACCGTTCGCTATCGAACGTGCTCTTCAGCGCCTTTGGTGCGAAGGAAGAGACGGGGGTCGAGCTCAAGGGCAGCCTCAAGCCCACCGACCCCGACGATGTGGCGGTCCAGCTCGCGTACTCTTCCAAGGTCATCATCGCTCCCGGGTACGGGATGGCTGTGGCGCAAGCCCAGGGCAAAGTGAAGGAGATGTGTGACATCCTGGAGCAAAAGGGGGTCACGGTCAAGTTCGCCATCCACCCGGTGGCGGGGCGGATGCCCGGCCACATGAACGTGCTCCTTGCCGAGGCGGGGGTCTCGTACGACAAGCTCTTCGACATCGACGAGATCAACCCCGAGTTCGCGACCACGGATGTCGCGATGGTCATCGGGGCGAACGATACGGTGAACCCCGCCGCGCACCGCCAGGGCAGCCCGCTCTTCGGGATGCCGGTCCTCGAGGTCGAGCAGGCAAAGAGCGTGGTGGTGCTCAAGCGCGGCCAAGGCAAGGGATTCGCCGGGATCGAGAACGATCTCTTCTACCGGGACAATTGCAAGATGCTCTACGGGGACGCCACCGACAGCCTCTCGAAGGTCGTCCAGGCGCTCAAGAAGCTCTGAGCGGCTCCCGCCCCCGTTTGGCGAAGAGGGAGCGCAGGCCCCAAAGCTTTACCTCCCCCCGGGCGATGCTCTATCCTAGGATAGTCTGAATGGACGCACGTTTGACGACCGGTCGTCTGGCCTACGGAGTAGCGGTCCTTGTCCTCCTCCAGGGCCTGGCCATCGCGGCTCCGGCGACCATCGCCGAGCACGGTACGGCCGCCTCCCTTGCCCGCGGGGCCGTTGCATCACGGGGCACCGCCTGGGACGGTCTGGAGGCTGGCTGGACGATGTTCCACGGGGGTTCCGGTGTGAACGGCTCCTATACCGACCCCTTCCCTTGGTCCCACTTTTCGCTCCGTTGGACCCAGAACTACTCGACGACGGCCTTCGATCCGACCAACACCGGCCCTACTGCCCCACAATCCTCTCCCGTCATCTACAACGGTACGATCTACCTCATGGAATCAGCCACGCCGGTGCTGCTGAGCGTCAATGCCACGAACGGGGCCCCTCAGGGCACGGTCAACCTCGCCGCGGGAACCGGGATCGTCGGCACGGTGACCTCCACCCCCCTCATCGCCGGGAGCGCCGGATATCCTTTCCTCTCCCAGAGCACCTACAGTGCCGGGACCCACGAGACCTACGCGCTCAACCTGACCTCGGGGACCGTGACCTACTGCCACTCCGGACAACCGGGGTACGGAGGGGCGGGCCCGATCCCCGGTGGGTTCGTGCAACCCTCCATGCCCTACGGGGGGAACCCGGACGGGATTTTCATCTTCCACGATTGGAACCTCGGGGATTCGGGCACTGTCAACTGCCCCGCCGTTGCCACGATGACCAGCACCGATGCCTTCTACGACACCCCGAGCGTGGGGCTCACCTATGATCCGGCCAACGCTTCCGCCCCCTACGCCGACTATTTCCTCTCCGATCAATCTCAGCCCACGGTGGACGCCTTCCCCGTGGGCGGGGGAGCGCAGATATGGGCCGACAAGCTCGGCGGGATCGCCTACGGGTCCCTGGCGCTCACGAACGTGAGCTACCCGGTCACCGGGAAAGGAGGGGTGTCCGCACCGGTTGGGTTCATCGTGAACGATGCCGGGACCGGCAAGACCAGCAACATCTCGGCCATCGATGTGAACTGCGGTGTGGCGCATTGCTTTTCCGGAGGGAACACTTCGAACACGCTCCCGAATGGGACCTATCCCTTGGCCGCTCCCCCGGGTGCGGATGGCGGGAGCAATGCCACGGTCGCCCTCCGACCCCTATCGTCCCGGTCCATCCAGGTGTTCTACGCTTCCCGGGACGGGACGCTCGGGAGCGTACAGGCGACCCTCACGGGAAGCTCTTCCGCCGGGCCGAATGCGACCGGAGGCTACAACGTCTCCTGGACGAACCCCTGGACGTTCGCCTCGGGGGCACCGCTCACCGCTTCCCCGGTCACGGTGAACGGTCTCGTCATCGACGGGAACGGCAATGGAACGGTCTTCGTCCTGAACGCATCTGACGGGGCCCTGGTATGGTCCGGGAACCTGACCGGGGCGATCCTTTCCTCACCGGCCCTTGGACCGGGGGGCCTCTACTTCCTGACCTCGACCGGGGAACTCGCCGACATCGGCCCGACCCACCCCTACGTCTCCTTGGGCGTGCCCCCGGTGGCCACCGACGGCTGGCCGATGAACATCACCGTCGCCGTGAACGGGACGTCGGTGACGGGTACCAAGGGCTCCGGCCTTGGTGGGGCCTTGGTGACAGCCCTCGTGAGCGGAGGTTCCCTTTCACCGGGGACCGTGGTCGGTACAGGGACCACCTCTCCTTCCGGGACCGTGCGCATCGCTTGGACCCCGCCGTACGTCGCTGCGAACGTCACCTACAATTTCACGGCGATCGTCAATGCCACGGGCTACACCTTGGCGAACGCAACGGGACGCACGGTGGCCATCCCGCCCCCACCACTACACATCGTCTCCCTCCAAGCCACACCCTCCCTTCTGCAGATCGGGAACTCGACCACGCTTGTGACGAACGTGACGGGAGGCTTTCGACCCTACAGTTACGTCTACACAGGGTTGCCCGGGAACTGCACCTCGCTCAATAGTTCCTCGCTCCCCTGCACACCCTCGACCAGCGGGAATTTCACGGTGACGGTGCACGTCAGCGACCCGGCCGGGGCCGTGAACTCGACCTCAACGCTCCTCTCGGTCCGAAACCGGACCATCGCAAGCCTCCTCATCCTTTCTTTCACCGCCACTCCATCCAGCGTACAGATCGGAAATTCCACGCGCCTCAATGCCACCGTCTCAGGAGGGCTCCTCCCGTACCACTTTGCTTATGCGGGCCTCCCAGCCGGCTGCGCCTCCGCCGACGCTCTTCCGCTCAATTGCACTCCCACGGCCGGCGGCACGTTCGATGTGGTCTTGACCGTCACCGACGCCCGCGGGACGACCGCATCAGCGAACCTTACGCTCACGGTAGTACCCCGAACCATCGGACCGCTGGAGGTTACCTTCGTCGCCGTCCCTTCGGTCTTGGTGCAAGGGAGTTCCACCACCTTCACCTCCACCGTCCGCAATGGCACGGCCCCGTACTTGTACGCATATAGCGGGCTCCCCCCCGGGTGCACTTCATCGGACACCTCTTCCCTGACGTGCGTACCGACATCGGCGGGCGTGTTCCATGTCACCCTGTCGGTCTCGGACGCCAAAGGGGCGACCGCATCCGCCGGTGCGACGCTCACGGTCGATCCTGCAGGGTCCGGCCGATTGAGCGTCGATCTTTCGGCCGCTCCGGCCACGTTCATCCTGGGGAACGCGACCACCTTCACCGCCACCGCGCACAACGGATCGACACCGTACCGGTACGTCTACTCCGGCCTTCCCCCAGGCTGCCTCTCCCAGAACGTGGCCTCATGGGCCTGCACTCCCACCGCAGCGGGCAACTTCACTGTGGTCGTGACGGTGACGGATTCCGGGTCCGTGACGGCCCAGGGATCCACCTCGGTGTCCGTGCTCCCACGGACGGTGGTCCCGCTCGTTATCGTCCGCTTCGGGGCCTCGGTGAACCCCGTCGGGATCGGAGAGCGTACGGATCTCAACGTCACCCTATCCGGAGGTAGCGCCCCCTTCCGGTTCGTGTACACCGGCCTGCCGTCAGGGTGCGTCTCGACCAATGAGGCCGTACTCTCGTGTACCCCCGACGCCTCGGGCAACTTCTCGGTGAACGTGTCGGTCACGGACGCCTATGGGCAGGAGGCGCACGCGCGGCTGACCTTGCTTGTGATGCCCCATCCGACCTCGGGCGGGGGCCCATCGCTCGGCCTTCCGCTGACGGACCTCTGGCTCCTGATCCTTTTCCTGCTCGCGATTGGGCTCCTCCTTCTTCTCCTGTATGGGCGCCGTAGACGAAAGGCCCCGATATCCGAGAGCGGGTCCACCCCAGCCGACCGGGGACCCTCACCGACATCCGGGGAGATGGGTGTCGCCGCGGGCATCACGGGCGGAGCGGTTGCGACTTCCGAGAAATCACCCCCGGCCACCGAGTGGAGCGAAGGCGATGAGACCGCGCCGGAAGGCGAGGAGAACACCGCGGAGACGTTGACGGAGAGTTCTCCTCCGGCAACCGATGCCCGGACCGGAGCGTCTCCCACCGAAGCGCCACCACCACCCCCTGCATCCCCCCCTCTTGAGACAGTTCCGGAAGTTGATGCCCCCGGGGATGGTGCGAACGGGGTGGGATCCACGGTTACGTCGGACCCGGAGGAAGGGGAGAGTTCAGCGACGGAAGGGACCCCGGACGGGTCGTCACCGTTGGAGAGTCCGGCGCACGTGGAATTGGAGCGTACCCTGGGGCCGGAGCGAAGCGACGAGGACCCGTTCGGGGGCACGGTCGCCCCGGAGGAGGTCAACCCCAACGTGCAGCGCTTGGACCCGCGGCTCTTTCGGTCCATGGAACTCAGCGTGAAGGGCGATGCACCCGAGGAGGGTGTCCCGGATCCGACCTCCCCCGCGGAGGACTTCGAGAAGAAGACTCAGGACCTGATGCAGCGGGCGCGCAAGGCCCGAGAGGGTCGGCAGGAGGAGAGTCCGGACGATACCTCGGGAACCCCCTCCCCGGAGGCGACCTCGGATGGGGAAGGCGAGGTCTCGAACGGCCCCGGTGATGAAACGTAGCGGAAGGCCGATCTTGTGGACGAGCTTCTGAAGGCCGGTAGGGGCGGCGGATCACTTTTCGAATCGATCACGGACGCCCGCCCAGACACCCGCATACCTTCGTGAGACCGGCCCGGTCGGATACAAAAGACTTAACACCCGTTCCGTTCTGAGAAGGACCGGGCCTTGGTGGAACGGAAGTGTCGATCAGTGCAGCGCCCGAGAGTGGAGTGATGCCCGGCAGCCCTGACGAAAGCGAAGTGGTCCTCGTGGACTCTCAGGGGAAACCCTTGGGAACCGCACCAAAGCTCAAGGCGCATCAGGACGGAGGTACGCTCCATCGGGCGATCTCGGTCCTTGTCTTCGACCCGCAGGGACGGTTGCTGATCCAGCGCCGGGCCAGTGGAAAATATCATTCGCCGGGTTCCTGGGCCAACACCTGTTGCTCGCATCCGAAACCTGGGGAAGCGATCGAGGCGGCCGCCCATCGGCGGCTAAAGGAGGAGATGGGCTTCGACTGCCCGCTCCGTGAGGTGTTCGACTTCACCTACCGGATCGACGTGGGCGGACACATGACCGAGCACGAGTTCGACCATGTGTTCGTGGGAACGTTCTCCGGTGAACCGCACCCCGACCCCCGCGAGGTCGGGGAGTACCGTTGGGTCCCGATCCAAGACCTCTTCCGGGATGTCCGGGCAGATTCGAAGGAGTACGCGCCTTGGTTCAAGATCATCCTCGTCCACCTGGGCGAGATGGATCTCAAGCAGATCTTGAAGTAGGGGTCGGGGCCAGCCCCTCCCTTGAGAGAAGGACGACCCGGTTCGTGTTTGTTCCCCGGCTCCCATTCGTTATTCCCCAGCAATGGGCGGTCTTGGTGAAGTGTTGAGCGTTGACGAATACCTCGATGGGAAGGAGCCCCGCCCGGTCGGCGCTCCGGACCACGCTTTCTTCCAAACGCACCTGCCCGTTCCGGACCTCACCCACCTCGAACGCGATGGCTCCGCCGGGAGCGAGGAGACGGGCCAGTTCCCGGAAGACCTCCGTCATCTTGGCCTCCCACTCGGCCACGGTCCCGGCCTGGGTCAGGTGGACGCTCCGCGGATCGATGCCGCAGAACCAGTTGCGCAGCCAGTTGTCCTTGGCATAATCCACGATGTTGAGGAAGGGAGGCGATGTGACGACCAACCGGACGGAGCCGGAGGGGAGCGGGGAGGTACCCGCCGCATCCCCCGTGAGGAGACGGACGGAGCCCGAGACGCTCCTTAACCGCGCCCGCTCTTCGGGAGTGATCGCGCTGAGGAGGGCCTTGCTCTTTCGCAGAAGGAGGGGTTTGACGGGCCGCCGGGGCGGAACCTGACGGAGCCGATCGTTGATGCGTCGCTGCGAAGCCACCGAGGCAGCCTGGTTCGGCGGGAGGCTGTAGACCGAGAAGAATCCCGCCGAGTGCCCCGTGAGCCGGTTGACCGCCACCATCCGGATCCATGCGTCTACGGAGTCGAGCGCGCCCGTGGCTTCGCGCCGGAGCAGGTATTCCCGGAGGTTGAGTATCTCCCGCAGGGTGTCGGGGTGGTAGAAGGTGAGTAGCTCGTCGTTCGAGCGGGTGGGAGAATCGAGAGAAAGGCTTGAGAGACGTTCCTCCACTTCCGTTTGTCGAGGAGGATCGAGCCGGGGTGCCGTCAAGATGGCGCTCAGGGGACTCGCATCATTGCCCCAGGGAACTCGCCCTTGAAGGGCGGCCTCGAGGACGGTCGTACCCCGGCCCATGAAAGGATCGTACACTGTTTCGCCCGGCTGGGAGTGGCGGGAGATGTAGTAGGCCGGGAGCTGGGGTTTGAAGCAGGCCCGGTAGGATATCTCGTGAAGATTGTGCCCCGCCCTCTGCTTGGCGGTCCAGAGCTCGCCGACCCGGACCGGGACCCGGGTGGAGCCGATCTCGATGTACTCGGGTGATCCCGCGTCCAAGGAAGGAGGGGCCACGGCGGGCAGGATGGGCGAGGAACTGTGGCGAGGATTGGGGGAGATCCCACCGGGAGACCGGCGCACAAGGGGAGCATCGCCCTGGACCTTAAGAGCCTTGGCGATGATTCACCGGCGACGGGGGCGGGAAGTCCGGGGTCCGGTTGGCACGTATTCCTCGATGACCTCGTTGAATATCCGGCGCAGACGTTTCGTGGCGAAGGCCACGTAGCATTGCCGGGCGGAGTTGTGCCCGAACTCCCCCATGCGGTCGGCCCCGGAACGGTCCTTGAGGAGATGGAGGAGGGAGGAGGTTGTGGCCTCCACGGACCCGGATTCCGCAACGAATCCGTTCACCCCGTCGATCACGAGCTCGGAAATGCCCGCCCCGCTGCTCACGATGATGGGCTTGTGGTGCATCCAGGCCTCGATGCCGACCAGCCCGAACCCTTCCTGGGTGGAGGTTAGGAGCAGGGCGTCGCACGATTCGTAGGCGGCGTGGATCTCGGCATCCGAGAGGTAGCCAGTGAAGCGCACGGATTCCGAGATCCGGAGGGAACGGGCCAGCCGGCCGAGCTCCGCTCGCCAACTTCCCGAGGTGCTGGCGGTTCGCAGGCCCTCCTCCTGGGATGAGGTGAAACTGCCGTTGCCGACGAGCACGAGAACGGCGTGCGGGTACCGTCGCCGGACCGGGACGAACGCACGCAGGGCGATGTCCTGACGCTTCTGGGGGTCCATCCGTCCCACCACGAGGATGACCGGTCCGGTTCCAAGGCGCCAGCGTTCCCGGAATGCCGCGGTGGCGGAGGCCGAGACCTTGGGCAGGGTTTTCTCATTGAGGTACGGATAGATCTGGTAAGCCCGGCCACGATAGCCCGCGCGGATCAGGCTTTCCATCTCCCACCGGGTCGAGAGCACGACCCCGTCGAACCCTTCCACGCACTTCAGCATGTATTGTCGCAGGGGTACCGGCATCGCTTCGAGGTTGAACGGGATGTGCCATCGGAGGAGGGCCGGGGCGGCCGGGCCGATCATCGCACCGATCTGGATCTGCTGGTAGTCGTTGATGTAGTAGGCGTCGGTCTCATCGACGTGTTCGAGCAACTTCCGGGCCGTCCGGTTGGAGTACTCGAGGAACGCGGTGTACGACTTGGGGTCGAACGGGAAAGAGCCCATACCGTGGAACGCGTTCCACATCGAGCGCTTGAACTTGAGATAGCCGTTCGTGGCCGCCTCCGGCAGGTCCACGAAGGAGAGCCGGATCCCTTCCTCTGTCGTGAGGTCAGGTAGCTTCCGGGAGCCCCCGAAAGAGATCCATAGGGGGCTCGGATGCACCCATCGGCCGACCGACGATTGGAGGAGGCTGAACATCATCGGGACCACCCCCCCAACGCTCTGCGGGTGCTCGGCCAGGGAGACCTTCTTTCCCGCAGGTAAATGCAGGATCTCCTCCGGGCGGAAGGGCGGTGTCTGGGTGCTGATGCACAACCGGATCATTTTCCGAGATATAGGTTAAAGCCAGGACGTACTTACCGTTGAGCGAACGGTCCCATCGATGGCCCAAAAATCCCCTCCCAAGCTATTTTCTGTCCAAGGGCTTCGCACGCTCGTCCGGACAGGCATGGGGCCCTGGCCGTCCATCTATCAGAACCTCCTTCACTGGACGATCATCGCCATCCCCATCGGAGTGGTGGCCGGCCTCGGGTCGGTCGCGTTCATGTACCTCTGGCAAGAATCCACAAATTTCTTCCTCGGGTACATCGTGGGGATCAGCTACCCGGAACCCGGCACGACGGTCGTGACGTGGTCGAGTTCGTTCCCCCGCATCCTCCTGTTGCCGGTCGTGATGGGGCTGGGGGGCTTGGCCGTCGGTCTCATCTCGATGCGGCTCGCCCCGGAGGTCCAGGGGCACGGAACGGACGACGCCATCCGGGCTTTCCATCACAAGGGCGGCAAGGTACGGCTCCGCGTTGCGCCCCTCAAGATGATCACGGCGGCCATCACTCTCGGCACCGGCGGTTCCGGGGGCAGGGAGGGCCCGACGGCGCAGGTCGGCAGCAGCTTCGGTTCCGCCTGGGCCGATCTCCTCAAGCTATCCCCCAAGGAGCGACGCATCTCGATGGCGGTGGGACTCGGCGCCGGGATCAGCGCGATCTTCAAGGCGCCGCTCGGCGGGGCCATCTACGGGGCGGAAATATTCTACATGACCGACTTCGAACCGGAGGTGATCTTTCCCTCCATCATGGCCTCCGTGGTGAGCTACTCGATCTTCGGCCTGTTCTACACGTTCAACCCCCTCTTCACCGCCCCCCTCTCCATAGTGTCGGGCACGGGACTCCCCCCCTGGACGGTCAACCAGCTCCCGCTCTACGCCATCCTCGGAGCGCTCTGCGCGGTGGTCGGAGTCGGCTTCGTGGTCATCTTCCGCCACATCCAAGTGCTCTTCCAGACCTCCACGATCTCCCGGACGGTGCTGCCCGCCGTCGGAGGGTTGGCGGCCGGCGGACTCGTCATCGTCCTGTACTTCCTGGCGCCCTGGGGAGGAAGCTTCGTGGCCCTCTCGGCGATCAACGTGGGGTATGGCTTCGTCCAAGGGATCATGCTGGGTCAATACCTGACGATCTCCTCCCTGGTCCCGGTGCTCATCGTGGCGCTCGGCCTTGCGGTGGTCCTCCGGATGATCACGACGAGCTTCACCGTCGGAAGCGGCGGCTCCGCCGGGCTCTTCGGCACCAGCGTCGTGGTCGGCGCGTTGCTGGGCTCCTCGGTGGGAGTGACATTCCGGGCGCTCGTCCCGGGTCTCGTCCCCACCCAAGACATCGCGGTCTTCGCCATCGTGGGCATGATGGCCTTCTTCGGAGGCATATCGAAGGCACCCCTCGCCGTGCTCGTGATGGTCGTTGAGATGGTGGCCAGCTACAGCATCCTCATTCCTGCGATGCTCTCCATCTTCATTGCCTATGCGGCCACCGGGAAGTACCACATCTATTCCGAGCAGGTGGATACCCGTATGGACAGCGAGGCGCACCGGGAAGAAGCCATCGACTTCGCGCTCAAGGGGATCCGGGTGACGTCCATCATGGATGCCCGGGCGTTGTCGCTGGACCCCCATCTCACCGTAGCCCAATCCCTGATGGAGACGGCGGTGAAGGAACAGACCGTGGTCCCGGTCATCCGGGAGGGGGTCTGGTATGGTATCGTCCGGAGGGCCGACCTCGTGAAGCTCGATGCGGAGACCGCGGCGACCACCACCATCTACGACCTGCTCGTCGTCCCGGGAGCGGTCGTGAGCGAGGAAGCCTCCGTGGCCGAGGCCTACCAGGCGATGTTGACCCATTCGACGGATGTGGCCGTGATCATCAGCACGGGAGTCGAGATGCGGTTCCGAGGCCTGCTCACGCAAGAGCGGGTGCTCGGCCTGATCGAACGCGGAGCTCCGGTGCATGATTGACCTCTTCCCGTACGCTCCCCGGCCTTGTCAGGTCCCCATCCTGCGGGATGCGCGGCACGTGGCCCAGAAGACCGGCGGTACGCTGCTGCTCGATGCGCCAACGGGCACCGGGAAGACGGTGGCGGTCCTCGCCCCCCTCCTTGAACATGCCCTCGCCTCGACGCACAAGATACTCTACCTCGTCCGCACGCATTCGCAAGCGGCCCAAGTGGTCCGCGAAGTGCGGGCGATCGCCCGGCGTTCCGGGATGGATATCCCCGTCGTGACGCTGGAGGGGCGTGAGGGACGATGTCCGCTCATGGATGGCGGAAGGGTGACCCGGGGTGCGAACGCCGAGGAGTACGGGAAGCTCTGTTCGGACCACAAGCGGGCGACCGTGCGGAACCTCGGCCGCGTGGATCTCTCCCTGGCCCCCCTCGAGAAGGACGACAGTCTGAGTGTGCGCGAGATCGAGGGGTGCCCGTACTATGCGGCCAACCTCTCGCGTGGGACGATGGAAGCCCGCGAGCACATCGTTCGGGCGCTTCCCATCGGCTCGGATTTCACCAAGTGGGCCCGGGAGCAGGGCTACTGCCCTTACGAAATGGCGAAGTCGCTCGCTCGGGAAGCGAAGGTGGTCATCGCCCCCTACGTCACCTTCTTCCACCCTTCAATACGGGAATCGCTCCTCGGGTGGCTGGGGAGCCCTCTCGAGGAGATCGACCTCGTCATCGACGAGGCCCACAATCTCCCGGAGAACCTGCGGGAGCTCTCCTCCTCCTGCCTGACGGTCGAGTCGGTCGAGCGCGCGATCCGGGAGGTCAGTGTCCAGGGAGGCTTCACGCTCAGCCCGGGGGTCGAGGCCGGGTATCTGCTCCAACGCGTTGCGGAGGCCGTCCGCACGCTCTCTGCCGGCCTTCCCACGGGCGAGGAGGAGGGACTGCTCCCGGAAGGAGCTTTGGAGGAACAGCTCCTCGGCGGACCGCTCGCCACGAGCGCCCGATGGGAGCATGCCCTGCATGCGCTCGCCGTCTGGGGAGATGAGCTCCGGGAATCCCGACGGCAGAACCACCTCATTCCCCGGTCGTACGCCTACAACTGCGCCGTCTTTCTCCTCGGGTGGAGCGCGCAGGGGCCACCCAGCCACGTCAAGGTGATCACGGGGGAGCCGACCCCTGCGCTCGAACTCTACTCCCTGGATGCAACCGAGCGGGCCGAGGCGGCCACCCGGACGCACCTCACGGTCCATATGTCGGGCACCCTCGCGCCCTTGGAGGACTACCGAGACTCGCTGGGACTCCCTTCGACCGCCCGCCTGCTCGAGGCGCCCCCCGCCTTTCCCCCGGAGCACCGGCGTCTCTTCTGCTCTGGAACGGCGACCTCGCGGTTCCACGACCTCGAACAGGAGGGAGGGATCGACCGGCTCAAGGAGGAGATCATCGCCTCCGTGCGCGCCCTCCCGGTCAAGACGGCCGTCTTCTTCCCCAGCTTCGGTCTGCTCACACGGATGATCGAACAGGGGCTCGTCAACGACCTCGAGGAGATTGGGTGCCGTGCGGTGATCGAGGAGCGCGGACTGTCGACCGAGGACCTCTGGCGTCTCGTGGACGGGTTCAAGCGCTCGACCGGGGCCCGGGTGATCCTCGGGGTCTGTGGGGGCCGGATCTCCGAGGGCATCGATTTTCCGAGCGAGGAACTGGGCGGGGTCATCCTCGCCGGTGTTCCGTATCCCCGCCCTTCGGCCCGCCGGGAGGCGCTCTCCCGCTTCCTGGATCGCACCATCGGGAACGGCTGGGAGCATTGCTTCGCGGCTCCCGCCCGACGGGCGATGCTGCAGGCCCTGGGCCGGATGATCCGCTCCGAGGAAGACCGGGGGATCGGCGTCCTCCTCGATCATCGGGCCATTCGGTTCCGGTCCGCATTGGGACCCATGGAGCCGCTCGATGACCTGGCCTCCCAGGCCAAAAACTTCTTCAGCCTCCCCCCCTCCACCCCCGTCGTACCTCGATGATCATCAGCCGCACTCCGCTCCGGATCTCCTTCGCGGGGGGAGGGACCGACCTCCCCGCCTTCTACGAACACCATGGGGGCGGTGCCGTCCTGTCGGCTGCGATCGATTACTACGTGTACGTGCTCGTGAACCGCAAGTTCGACCGGGACATCCGCTTGAGCTATTCCCATATGGCCGAATACGTGACGCACGTCGATCAGGTCCGCCACCCGATGGCGCGGGAAGCCATGAAGGCGACCGGAGTCACCGAGGCGGTAGAGATCGTCACGGTCTCTGATATCCCGGCCGAAGGGACAGGGCTCGGCTCGTCGAGCGCCTTTGCCGTCGGGGTCCTGAACGCCCTGCATGCCTACCGCGGACAGCTCCTGAGCCCCATGGAGCTGGCCGAACAGGCCTGCCACATCGAGCGGGAGGTCCTGAAGGAGCCGGGTGGGAAACAGGACGAGTACGCCGCCGCCTTCGGCGGTCTCCGTCATTACGAGTTCCATCCGGAGGGACGGGTGAGCGTCCAGCCCCTCCCACTGTCCCGGTCGGAGATGCAGGACTTTGCGGACCACTTCTCGCTCTTCTATTCGGGGCTCACCCGCTCGGGGAGCCGCATCCTCTCCGACCAGCAGAACCGCACCGCGGAGAACCTGACGGCGCTTAAGCGGATGCGGGAGATGGCCTTCGAGACCCGGGACGCCCTGCTGCGCCGTGATTTTCTCACCGTGGGCCGGCTCCTCGATGAAGGCTGGCAGCTCAAGCGGCAACTGGCCGAGGGCGTCAGCAATGCGGCAATCGATTCGATGCACGAAAAGGCGATGGCCGCGGGGGCCCTCGGGGCCAAGGTGACCGGGGCCGGGGGCGGGGGATTCTTCCTCGCGGCGCACCCCCCAGACCGGGCTGCGGCGATCGAGACCGCGCTCCAGGGCTTCCGTCGGCTCCCGTGGGGCCCGGCCGCTTCGGGGTCACAGATAATATTCGTGGAGCGTTAGGGGAACACCATGTCAGACGGCAAGAGCGTCGGCACGTACGCCCGTGAATACCTCGAAGCGACCCGGGAAAGCCTCGCCGGGGACTACATCGAAAGGGGACTGGAGGCGATCGTGCCGGTCTTCCAGCGGGCCCGCAAGGAGGGGAAGAGCATATTCTTCTTTGGGAACGGGGGGAGCGCGGCGACATCGAGCCACATGTCCCAGGACATTGGGAAGCTCACCATCGCCCCCGGTCACCCGCGGTTCCGGTGCCAGTCCCTGGCGGACCCGATCTCGCTCATCCTCGCCTGGGCCAACGATTCGAGCTATTCGGAGATCTTCGCCGAACAGGTGAAGAGCCTTGGGAGGGAGGGGGACGTCGCCCTCGGGATCTCCGGCAGCGGAAACTCCCCGAACGTGCTGCGCGCCCTCGAAGAGGCCCGGAAGGCGAAGATGACCACCGTGGGGCTCATCGGCACCGGGGGCGGGAAGATGAAGGCGCTCTGCGACATCGCCCTCATCGTACCCTCATCCAACATGCAGCATATCGAGGACGTTCACCACATCGTGCTCCACCTGCTCGCAGCGTATCTCCGGGATTCCTCCGAATAGGGACATCCGGGGCTCTCCGCCCCCCCCGGATCACCCTCGGGCCTCGCGGGCTTTCAGCACCTCAGTGCACCTCGTCCTCTCCCCCAGGGGACGGGTCTCCCAAGCTTCTTAGGCCCTTGGGCTATGCTCGGCGGTGGATGCCCCTGTTCAAGTCACCCGAACAGTTGATGGACTTGGGGCAGGACCAGTTTTTGCGCGGGGATTTTTCCGCCGCCCGAGGCCGCTTTCAGGAAGCGGCGCGGAAGTTCGCCGAGACGGGAAACGCCCAAGGGGCGCAGATCGCGCAGGCGTACGCATCCTTGGCGAGCTTGGGCGTGAGCGATCCCGGGCCAGAGCAGTATGCCTCGGCCGCCCAGAGTCTTGCCCCGCTCGGAGGGCTCAGCATGAAGCTGGGCCCGACCCAGGTGCCGGCATCGAGCTTAGCCCAGGAAACCCGGATCCTCTACGAGACGAAGACGCTGCTTTCCGTACGCCCCGGCTCACCTCAACAGTACGCCGAGATGGCCCAACGCTTCCAGGCGCTGTCCTTGGAATACCGTCAGCTCGGCAGCCAGAACTTGCTCCTCCCGGAACTCTTCCACCGGAGCAGCGTCTCACCCGTTGTGATGGCCCCGTACATGGCCGCCATGGCTGAGGAGGCCATGGGGGAAGCGGTCGTACTTGACCATCCCCAGGAAGCGGCGGAGCACAACCAGAATGCACGCAACTGGTGGACGCAGGCGAACGAGCTCGGGAAGGCCCAAGAGGCGGCGGCCCGGGCCCAGCTCTATGGCCGCTCGGCCCGATGTTGGATCTGTGGCCGCGAGGTCACCGGTGAAGGGGTCCAGTTCGTGACTCGACCTGCGGCAATCGGTCCTTGGACGAACGCCGGGACGGGGGGAGGAATGGGATCCGCCGACCCTTCCCGCAGCGTGCTTTACACATGCAAGGGATGCGCCTCCTTGATCGATGCCGTGGCGGACCGGTACGCCCAGGAACGAGCCCACGAGGTCGAGGTCAAGTTGGAGGCGGAGATCGAGCAGCTCCGTCGCCAGGTCCGTCCGCTGTCCCCATGATGCCATCCACGCCACCATTGACGCAGACGGTGGCCCTGCGGTGCCGGTCTTGCGGGGCGCCATTGCCCACGGACACTACCGGGGACATCGTCCGGTGCACGCACTGCGGCACATCCCAGCGGATCGTCGATGCGCAAGCCTTCGTGGACCAGATCGCCCTCCAGATCAACAGTTTCCTCCGGAGCGCCGTCCCTCTTGGGGCCGGGGCGATAACGGGGGGAGGTACCGTGGACCCGATCGCGCGACACAACCTCTTCGTCCAAGGGATCCGGCCAGCCCTGGACTCGGAGTACCGCGAGATGAAGTTCCGATGTTTCGACCTGCTTTCGCATGGACAGATGGCCTTGCCCTTCATCGCCATGGGGACAAGCGGAGCGGCCGGGGACCCGCGGCAGGCCTTCGTCTTCCAAGCCAAGGTCCGCTCTGTGTCCACCCTCGCGGTGGACACCGAAAGCCAGGAGTACCTGAGCGACATCGATGCGATCGCGACCACGTACGGCCACTTGCTGACGAACGCGGGCCTGCTTTCCAAGTCCGGTCCGGAGCGATACCCTTTCCTCGCGCGGAACTGCGGCGAAGCCGCTGACACGCTGAAGGGCCGGAGCCGCCTTCGGGCCCTCTACGAACGGCTCACCGGGCTTGCGCTGATCGCGCAAGCCATCGACGGGGTCATCCAGGGGGACGTACGGAAGGGTCGGGACTCCCTGCGGGAGGCCACACCTCACCTCCTCAAAGCACGGGAGATCGCCCTCCAGAACTTCGACCAGTCAGTGCTCATCGGGGGGATCGATGAGGATCTGTCGATGGCCCGGGCGGCCCTTTCCATCGTGGACATCCTTTCGGCGAGCCCGACTGGCAACCCCACCGGTGGGCTACGGACGCTGGAGGTCCTGCTCCGCACGGTCACGAGCCCCGCCCCGGGTGGGGCGCTCACCCCCGGGAGCACCAACATGGGCCGGACCGAGAACATCCTGGCCCAAACGGCCGCGATGCGGCGGGCGCAGGTCGGCCAGGGCAATGTGCGGGTTGTCCGAGCACCGGGCCGTATCTCGTTGCCGTACTGGATTGTCGAGGTCCCATACTCCTTCCAGACCGGGGCGCTCTGGAAGGCCCGGGGGGTCGAGGTGACGGACATGATCCTAGTCGCGGCGACTTTCCCGCTCGCGATGAACGCCCCGGGAGGGGCAGATCCCTCGACCGTGGTGACCGATGTGTTCGCCGCTCGGGAGCAGACGACCTGGCGCGCCCGTGTCGCCGGGCGTGAGACCGCGATCAGCGGAGGCGGCATCGTCCAGCAGGTCGTAGCGGGTTCGGTCCCCCTTCCGCTGCCGGGCATCCCTGCCGTCCCCCCCCTGTCGACCCAAGAAGAAGCGGGTCAACTCGTTCAGAGCTACCTCGAGTGGTCCCGACGGAGGGACACGGAGATCGACCAGAAGCTCCGCCTCAGCCTCCCGCGCGTCGTGGATATCGTCTACATCCCTTCGGTCCCGGGCACACCCGGTGCCCCGGCCGTGCCCGGTCTCGGGTCTCTGAGCCCTCGCAACGTGGGAGACCCTGCGGCTCTCAATGCCCTGGCGTTCACTTAGTTTGCCAAGAGACGAACTGCGCGCGAGGTTCCTCCTTCTGAAGGCCGCGGTCCCCCTAGCTCATAGGTCCGGGGATGGGAACTCTTTACCCAAACTTCCCCTTCGGTGGATTCCTGAGGAGTGCTCAAGGCTGCTACATGCAGACTGAGCCGGAACGGATGCCGCAAGGTCGAAGTCCCTAAGTAGTGTTCCGGATTGCAACGCCGGGCGAAAGGGAGAAGCCATGGGAGAGAAGGTCAGCCAATACATGATCCTCGATGTAGAATTCCTCTCGGAGGAGGCCACGGTCGGGGAAGCGATCGAACGGCTCATCCGCAGCCGGAGGGCCGGGATGCCCGTCGTGGCAGACGGCATGCGCCTCATCGGTTTCGTCAGCGCCAAGGAGCTCCTCAAGAACTCCAACTTCCGAGAGCGACAGTTGGGTCAGATCATCAAGCACGGCACCTACGTGGGCCTGCCCGACATGGATCTGGACGATGTGGCGCGCATCATGTTCCGTTACGGGCTCCGCGACCTCCCCATCGTGGACGACAACGGGAAGCTCGTCGGGATCCTTTCGAACCTCGACATCGTGCGCAGCCACTTCGAACGGGCGACCCCGATGAAGGCCGAGACCCTGAAGGCGCTACTTTCCCAGCGCTACGGGGTGACGTTCACGCTGCGCCGGGAAACTGTCCCAATCGAGGGCCTCAAGCCTACGCAATGGAAGGTGTTCGAGGACGAGCTGGAGGGACGCCGCTATGAGCTCGAGCGGGGCTTCGCCGAGCCGATCCTGATCCTCCGCAAGGGGCAGGACGCCATCCTCGTCGATGGCCATCACCGGGCCTTGGCTGCGAGGGAAATGGGGCTCCGACGGCTCTCGGCCTTTGTGCTCACCTGCGACAATCCCGGGGATTTCGAGAAGGTCGAGATAGGACTCGAGCGGGTGGCCAAGGAGCACCATTTGGAGAGCTTGGCAGACATCGAGGTGGACCATTCGAGCCACCACCCGCTCCTCGAGGTCACCCAGCAGCTCATCCGTCGTTTCGAGGGCCGGAGCGACTGGGCCGAGAATCCCTAAAACCCTCCCCGGTGGGGAACTCCTGTCTCGGACGCCTTAGAAACCCGCGTGACCCAAGATATCTCCATGGGCCCGGGCGAGGTCCTCGTTTTCCAGAGACCGGGTGTCGACGAACTCCAACTCCTGCCAAGCTTGGTTCCGTCGCACCGAGCGCTCCGGGACCTTCCCTTGGAAGATGAACTCAAGGTCCCAATGCTGGCGCGCGGTTGGATGCCGCTCGGGAGTGTACACTTCAGAGATCACCTTCGGGCCCTCGAGGGGAACGGACGAGAGGCCGACTAGCTCTCGCAGGATCCTTCCGGCCGCGTCCTGGGGCGACTCGAGCAGGAGAAGGTGGGATGCCGGGAGCATCCACCGGTCCTTCCAGGCCTCGACCCGTGTCGGGTCCAGGGAGCCCAGATGGTCCCATGGTGCCGCAGGATCGATCTTCCCGAGAAGGACGAAGGAGGGCCGCTCGGTCGAGGAGAGGACCACGAAGGCGCTCAGGCAGAGCCCGTCGGGAGGGACTTGGGGCATGCCAAAGGTCGCGGTCGATGCTTGCGGGGAAAATCGGCAGAACTTCCGGTCGGTTGTCACGTCCCGACCAGAGGACGGAGGGGCAAATAGTTGTCGCTTCCCGGCCACCAACCACGACGAGGGACTACGGGTGATGGCCGATGGCCGGGGGGCTCGGCGTGAGGGCGGGCTCGGGCGAAGAGTCCTTCCACCGGGCGGCGAGGGAGATGACGGTAGCGCCAACGGCCACGAGGGCGGTGACGAGGAAGGTGTCCCGGGGCCCGAACCCGGCATACAATCCTCCGAGCAGCAGAGGGCCAAGGATGAGCCCGAGATCCTCGAAAGAACCGAAGACCCCGACGGCGGTGCCTTGGTCGCCCCGAGGGATGCGGGAGAGCGCGAGCGGGAGCAGGTTGACCGAGAGCCATCCCGCGCCGGTAGCGAGTATGACGGTGGCGAGGATCATTTCTCCGTAGGTCACCGAGACCAACGTTCCGAACGCCCCGGCCGATAGGAGAAGGAAGCCGACGGGGGCAGAACGGGCGGCACCCCACCGATCGATCATCGACCCTAGCAGTACACCGGACACCAGTGCGACCGCCCGGGCCATCCCGATGACCACCCCCGCCGCATCGATCGAACCGTGGAAGAGATTGACCGAGTAGTACTGGAGAAAGCTGGTGACCAGGGAATAGATCACGAAGTAAAGCACGACAAGGAGGACCGTCAGGGAAAACTTACGGTCCAATATCCTCCGGAGGGATGTTCCCGAACTGTCCCTTTCCCGGGGAAGCGCGATCTGGTCCCAGGGAATCCGGGCCAGGGGGACCGTCGAGACGATGAAGACGGCGGTCCCTATCAGCACGTTCCACCAGAATCCGCCCAGGGAGTAGAGCACGGGTCCGAACGCTGTCCCGAGGGTCAACCCCACACCAAAGAAGAGTCCGAGCCGCCCGAGACTTCGGCTGGCCGTACCGGGACCCGAGGCCGTCATGCCAACCCATCGGATGAGGGGTGTCGAGTAGACGACGAGCATCCCGTAGACCCCCAAGGCGAGCGCCAGTCCGAGGAAGGACTGCGGAAGACCAAGGAAAAGCATCGATGCGGCCGTAATCACCGCAAGCGCCACGATGACCCGCCGCGAGCCGACCCGGAACGCAAGATATCCCCAGACCCCCTCGGTGACCAGGGTGCCCAGTGCATAGATGGCGAGCGCCACCCCATATTCGAACACGGAGAGCCCGAGCGCCGCGAAGCGGAACGGAAGGACGACCACGATAAGGGCATAGGCCCCCCACATACCCATCGTGGAAAGGTACAACGCGGGGAGGATCGACCGTCCCTCCGGGGAGGCGGACATGCGTGGGCGAAGGGGACCCGGATGTTAAGCGTGCGGTAAGGGCATCGACCCGGGACCCGGGAGCACCTCGAGGGACGGCACGGGTGCCGCTCGGAGAGGGGGGGAAGGGATCCCGACGCCCCCAAAGTTCATAAGGGGGTTCGTGCATCCCGGCTAGGAGGCGAACCATGTTCGACAGCATCGATGATTGGTTGATCATCCTCTTGGTGGCCGGGGTCCTCTTCTGGGGTTCCAGCAAGATCCCGCAACTAGCCCACAGCCTGGGACGCGCCACGGGTGAGTTCAAAAAGGGCCGGATGGAAGTCGACAAGGAGATCGCGGATTCCAAGGCCCGCGACGCGGCGACCAAGACCCAGAGCTGAACGCTTCGGGCGAGCTCCATATTGCACATGACCGAGGGACCGGACGAGATCCGACGCAACGAGCTGAAGCGTCTCGTGTCGGCGGCCATTGGAGGCGGGATCGCCGTGGTCGGACCGGACCTTCCCCGGACCCCAACCGCACGACCTACCCCGGGCCTCAGTCGCATTCCATCGAAGGGACCGATGCCGGCGCTCCTTTTGGATTCCGAATGGTGCCTCGTAGGTCACGGAAAGTACCTCAGCATGACGGAGTTCCGCAACCAGTTGCGGGAGGGTCCGCTCAACTTCGCCTGGATGGGCACTCAAGTGGGACCCGGCCTCTTCCAGCCCGGGATCGGGCTCACGCACGGACTCGTGGCGGAGTCCCCCGCCGGTGACCTCCGGGCGGCCAGCCAAGAGTGTGTCGCCGATGGCTTTCCCTTGCGATTCCAACCGGACCTGGACCGGTGGGTGTGCGAACGTTGCGGGAGCGCCTATGCGGGCCGGGACGGCCGGGTCCTAGCGGCACCGGCCTCGAAACCTCTCGTCACCTTCTCGCTGCTCGAACTGGAAGGCGGTAAACGGGTGGCGCTCGTTCCGCCGAATGCCCGCCCGCCGAGATGAGCGAGCTCCAAAAGCTCCTCACGATACTCGATGAGGCCCGCCACCGGCTGATCCGCATACTCTACGTGGTCCTGCCGCTCTTCGCATTCTTCCTGGCGTTTCGGATCCAGTTCTTCCGGCTCGGCGGCGTGCCCTTTGCGATCCCCTATCCCTACCCCAACCTCTTCGACAACGTGACGGCCCAAGTGTTCGCCTGGTTGCGCAGCGACATGCTACCCGCCGGGGTGATCCTCGTCAACATCGGCATCGGGGACTCGGTGATCGCCCAGATGGAGATCGCCCTGCTTCTGACGTTCGTCTTCTCGATGCCCTGGATCGTCCACGAGCTCGGGGCGTTCCTATCTCCGGCGCTGCGCCGTAACGAAAAGGAACTCCTGAAGACCCTCGCGATCCCCGCGACGGTACTGTTTGCCGTCGGGTTCCTCGTGGCCTTGCTCTGGCTCACCCCCTTCACCTTCTTCCTGCTCTTCCGGTACGTGGCGGCGATGGGGCTTGTACCGTACCTGTCCACGGACAGCTTCCTCACGTTCGCCCTGCTCTACACCGTGGCCTTTGGGATCGTCTTCGAACTCCCGGTCTTTGTCTATGCGCTCACCCGTGTGGGTCTCGTGAAGTCCGCGTTCTGGTGGAAGCACTGGCGGGGGGCCGTCATGGGATGTTTCGTCTTCGGCATGGTCATCACCCCGGACAACTCGGGGATCACGATGGTGCTCATCGCCCTCCCGATGATCGCACTCTACTTCAGCGGCGCTTATTTCGCCCGTCGGATGGAGCGGCAGCGCGAGCACCGCGCGCTCCTTGCGGAACCTGCGTGAGCCCCGGGTGTGGGACCGAAGAACCCCCTCGAAAGCGCTAACCTTATAGCCGTCGGCTTTTCCCAAATTTTCCAAGGAGGGAAAGGGTGAGTCTATTCTCCGACGTGGACTGGATGATCCTCCTTCTCGTGGGAGGGCTCCTCCTCTTGGGCGGGAACAACAAGGAACTCCTGCGCACGGCGGGACGCATGTACGCCCGCGTCACCCGCATGCGCGACGAGTTCCTGAAGGACCTTCGGGACTCGGTGAACGAGCCGGCCCCCCCGGTCAGTACCCCTGCACCGACTCCCGGGGTATGGGCGGTCGGCACGGCCCGCAGCATTCCACCCCTCTCCCGGGAGGAGGCCGCCGCCTCTCTGGCCCGGTTGGGAGGAGAGCGACCGGAAGCCTTGACCGCGAGCACCCCCGAGGTGAAGGGCGCATGACCCGGAGGCTCTGGCTCGCCCTCCCCCTGGGATTGCTCCTGTTCGCCGCCTTGGTACCGACCCACCTCGCCGGAACCCCGGACCTCGTTGCCGGCGGGTCCACCAACGCCCTCACGGCCGCGAACTCCTCCGCCTCTTCGGACCCGTCCTCTTCTTCCATCACCTGCCCCGTGGACACGAACATCACCCTCGGTTCCGTGACGCTCAACTGCTTCCAATCACTAGACCTCGCCGAAGTGGGGGCGATCCTCATCGGTGTGGCGATCACGGTCTACATCTACTGGGACTCCGACCGGGCCGAGCTCCCAGGGGATTCGAGCGAGGTGCCCGTCACATCAGCGGAGGAAGTCGAACTCATGGAGAAACGGAGGAAGCTCAAATGACGATCGATCTGGACGCACTCGCCCCGGCCGCCCTGCTCAACCAGCGGCTCGAGTTCCTGCACGCGATGCTGACGAACTCGCGCCCCGGCGTCGTTCGGAAGGTGACCACGGTGCGGGCGGCGGATCAGCCCGCCGATGACAGAGCCCAGGAAGCCGTGGACGAGTCGAAGCGCAACGCCCTCAAGCTCCTCGCCATCGGAGGGATCGCGGCCGTGGGCGCGGGAGCGGGTATCGCCGGTGGGCTGCAATTGCTCGAACCTCCCATGCAAGGTCTCTCGGCCTTCCCCAAGGTCCAGCTCTTCTACGACGACGGTTCGCCGGTCGTCGCGAGCCAGTACAAGTACTCCTACCAGGACAACGGCCAGGTCATTTTCGATTATCCCCTGACGAACGAGCCCAACATGCTGCTCAACCTCGCCCCGAACTCGCTCGGTTCCCCGGCGCCCGACAACCCGATCCCGGGCCCGAACGGTTCGGTGATCGTCGCCTACTCGGCCATCTGCCAGCACCTCGGATGCATCCCGCCATACATCTCCTACTACCCGCCCGGCATGTGCGGCGGCTTCAATGGCGGGAAGGCCATCATCCACTGTGTTTGTCACGGGTCCACATATGACCCCGCGGTCAAGGAGACGTCCACGGGAGGCGGGGCCCAGGTCCTCACCGGACCCACGGTCTCCCCCATCCCCCAGGTCATCCTGGAGACGGATGCGAGCGGGTACCTGTACGCGACGAGCATGATCGGTCCGGCGGTCAAGGGGCATCTTTCGACCCTGGTCGGCGGGACCGGGGTGTCTCCCAAGGCCATCGCCTCCGCCCCCTCGACCCCCACCCAGAGCTGTCCTACGTGAACTGAGGTAGACGAGGATGGGAGAAGGCATTTCAGGAGGGACTTCGGCCAAGCCGGAGGTGCCCTACAAGCCCTTCTTCAACCGTACGCTCGACCGGGTCTGGGGGGCGATCGATGAACGCCTGGGCACCCAGAAGTGGCCCCTGCGCCCCCAACCGGATTTCTCCTTCCAACCGGGGTACTGGACGGGGGCCTTTGTGGCCACCGCCTTCATCTTCCAAGTGGTCTCGGGGATCCTGCTGCTCTTCTACTACGTTCCCTCGACCCAGCTCGCCACGGCAGGGGGGATCTATCCTGCGGGGGCTCCGCTCGCCTGGGGCTCGACGTACTACATCATCCACACGGTGCCGCTCGGCTGGTTCCTTTTGTCGACCCACCTCTACGGGGCCTACGCCACGATCTTCCTCGCCTTCATCCACTTCTTCCGGGGGTTCTACACGGGCGTCTACAAGAAGCCCCGGGAATTCACCTGGATGATCGGGACCCTGCTCCTCGTCTCGATGCTGGGGATGGGTTTCACCGGTTACCTCCTCCCGTACACTGCGCTCTCGGTGGGAGCCACGGATGTGGGGATCGTGCTCACGCTCGCCGTGCCGGGCGGCACGACCCTGGCCCCGCTCATCCTCGGCAACGCCACTGACCAGGCGCTCCTTTCCCGGATGTTCGCGCTCCACGTGGTAGGGATCCCCCTCGCCCTCGCCGGGCTTCTCGGGGCCCACATCCTCCTGTTCGAGACGCATGGTGTCGCACCCCGAGCCTCGAGCGACCCCCAGGCGAAACGGGTGATCACGGAGGAGGACGATCGGAAGATGGGCAAGTTCTTCCCCAAGGTCTTCCTGTACATGACGAAATGGGCCCTTTTCTATGCCGGAGGGCTCTTCCTCATCGTGGCGATCTGGCCCTGGCAGCTCCCGGTCTTCTATGGGTCGAGTTCGGCGGGCGGTTCGTCCCCGGAACCGGACTGGTACTTCCTTTGGTTGTACAAGGTGATGGACTTCCAGGGGGTCACTCCCATCATCGCCGTGGGGGCGGTGACGCTCCTCATCCTCTTCGTGCTTTTCCTGCCTTGGATCGACCGCCGACCGCTCACGAGCACGAAGACCCATCCGAGGGACCGGCCGGTCCTCGTGATCGTCGGGAACTTCCTCGCCGGATTGTTCCTCGTCCTTACCGTGTGGGGCGGGGTCATGCCCGGGGTCGTTATCCCCACCAGCATGTATGCCACCTACCTGGGGTCTATCCTCCTTGTGAACATCGTTCTCGTGTTCGCCTTCTACGCCCGGTACCGGGCCCAATACAGCCGCCGCTTGTTGAAGCGGGGGGCGGAGGGAAATGTCGCGCCCAAGTAGGTCGGGCCGTCTCTGGACGGTCCTGACCGCGATGCTGGTCTCCGGTATGGCGTGCCTCGCCGTGGTGGTTTGGGCCCTGGGGGCGGCCCTGAGCGGGGGGGCGCTATGGCTCTACCTTCCCCTTGCGGGAATCGCCTTCGTGGTCTTCCTCTTCCTGGCGCTCCTCGCCATGGGGATCGTGTACCGGGTCGACCGGCTCCGGGGCGATGTCACACGGCGCGTGAGGTTGTTCGAGTAACATGCGGGCAGGGATCCTTGTCTTGGGGCTGGTGCTGGCGGTCGTGGGCGGTGCACTCGTGCTCTCGCCCATCAACGAGACGAAGAGCTATGACATCCACGGTCCGCAGAACCCGGCCCCCCCGATCGGGCAGAGCTATCCGTTCGCCATCGGGGATACGATCCTGTACAACGTGAGCTGGACGGGGGGTTCGAACTCAACCTCGATCCTCGCCTACGACTGCGGGACGAATGCCCATTGTACGGGCAACCTCACGCTTGTGGCGGCCGAGAGCGGTATCGCGGGGGCCTATACCGTCGGTATCGCCCCGGGGCATTATCTTCTCCTGAACTCGACGGCCGAGGTCAACGTGACGGTCGTCATCATGTTCGCCGGCAGCTATGGGCTCCTCGGGTTGCCTCCCTTCGTGATCGGGATCGGCCTCATCGCCTACGGGTGGATGACGTACCCCGGAGGCCGCCGGGCTCCAAGGCCCGCCTCGCGTCGGCAGGACGCCTACCTCGCCGCGATGACGGTGCTCCTCATCATCCTCGGCATGGTCGCAGGGTACATGTTCACCCTCGGCCCATTGAACTCTTGGGGGACGGAGAGCGCCTTCGGCCTCGCACTAGCGGCGGGCATGATCGATCTCGGTCTTATCTTCCACATATTGGACGTGGCCTATCGCGACGAGTCCCTCGAGATCCGTCGCAAGCTCTTCGAGTGAGCATCCGTGCACCCTCCCAGGGGTGGCCGTCCGGCGCGTTGAAGGCCGGGAAGGATCTACTCACCGGGCGGATCAGTCCTTGGCGGCCCGGATTCCAGTGGTGCCGATCCCCGCCGGTTCACGGGGAAGGAGGTGGGAAGTACGGAGGCGGGCCGGCTTCGATGGGGGGCTGGGGAGGGACCTTGTTCCGACGCCGACGCAGGCTCCGGAACAGGAACACCGCGGCGACGAGCACCAGAATGCCGGCAGCCACGATACCCCAGAAGAGCGGCGTCTCATAGACCGGGGGAGCATAGGAGATCGATGAGGGCGCGACCGTGATCGTGGCCGGGGCCGCCGCCATGGTCTGCCCGTTCAAGGTGGCGTTGAGGTACACGAGCGCTGTCCCTACGTCGATACCGGCGGAGAACGTCACTTCGGGAGAAGTAGTGTTGTTGAGGTATCCTTCGTTCCCCCGGACCGACCAAGAGTACCGCAGGGACGTTCCGCAGGGGACGTTCCCGCAGGCGACCGTGGAACGAAGGTCGACCCACTGACCCGGCACGAGCGCAAATCGTATCGGGGAGATCTGGACGGAAGAGAGCTGCGGAACGGTCACGAAGATCATGGGTGGTGGCTGGGCCGCCACGGTCACCCCGTCGAGGGTCACGTTGAGGTAGATGCTCACCGTACCCGGAGTCAGACCGGCGGTGAATAGCGCCGAGCCGTTGCCAACGGGTTGGATCCGTCCGAGGGTGTTGCTGAGCGTCCAATTGTACGTGGCGCCCCCCGGGCATGGACCGGGAGTGCATCCGAGCGTGGTGTTGAACCACTGCGTCGACCCCACTGCGACGTACACGGCGAACGGTACCGCGGTCACCGTGGTCAGGATCGGACCGTTCCCTGGGATGACGTCGAGCGTGATGTTCGTGGAGCGGGCCTGCGTGCCGAAACTGTCGTTGACCTCGACGAACGCATGGAACACCCCGGGCGTAGCATAGGTGTGCGTAGGGTCCTCGAGCGTGCTGGTCCCTCCATCCCCGAAGCTCCAATGGAACTGGGAGTAGTTCCCCGATCCCCCAATGGGATGGGCGACGAACCCAACGACCAAGGGGGTCCGGCCCGAGGTCACGTTGGCCGTGGCCGTTACCGAAAGGGGCGGGGTCGCCGAGATAACGAGGACACGGGATGTCGTTCGGAGCCCGTCGCTGTCGGTGACCGTGAGGTTGACGGGATACGTTCCCGGCGTGGTGAAGGTGAACGGGGTCGAGGGGCCGGGAATGAACGTGCCATTTCCCAGGGACCAGAGGTAGCCAGGATAGACTCCCGAGCCTCCCGAGACCTGGGAGGAGAAGGAGGCCGAAAGGGGTGCCACCCCGCCGGTGCGGTTTGCGGACACGTTGACGCGGAGGGGAGGGAGAGGGGTGTCGAGATAGGTAAGCGTCCCCGAGACCTGGTCGCTGACGAAGCTCAAGCTGGCGTTCCCATCGGTTGCCACCCCATCGGGCTGGTCTCCGACCGAAAGGTTCCCTAGGAGGGTCTGGTTCGGCGCGGACAGGACCGAAACCGAGTTGGATGCGCCCCCGGCGATGTAGAGGTCCTGCGTGGCCCGGTCGAGGGCAATGGCACCGGGGAACCCTCCCACGGGGATCGACCCGACGGGTCGGAACGCGCTATCGGAGAGCACTGTGACGTTGCCCGCGCCGGCGTTGGTCACGAAGATGCGGCCCAAGGTGCTGTCGCAAGCGACGCCCGTCGGCGATGCGCCCACCGGGATTTCCCGATAGATCGTGGTGCCCCGGGGGTCGAGCACGGTCACGTTGTTGGTCGAACTGACGGCGACGAAGAGGAGCCCATCCCCGGGATCGTAGCATATCCCCATGGGGCCGCCGGGAACGCGCCCAGAGCCGTTCAGGAGGTCCGTGGTCGTGTTAAGGGCGGTCACATTGTCCGAGTTGACATCGGCGATGAAGAGGCGCTGGTCCTGCGGGTCGTAGGCCATCGCTCCGGGCGAACCGCTCACCGGGATCGTCGCCGTCACAAAATTGGTTCGGGGGTCGATCTGGGAGACCGCATTGGACCCGCTATCGCTGACGTAGATATCCCCTGAAGCCCCGGCCACGGCGATGGACTGGGGGCTGCTTCCCACCGGGACCCTTCCGATCACCGAGGCGTTCTGGGCCGAGACGACCCACACCACATTGGCGGCGGTATCCGCCACGTAGAGGTTTCCCGTGTTCGGGTCGAAGGTGGCCCCGGTGGGGAGCGAATTGACGGGCAAGGTTTCGAGCGCGTCGCCGGCCGATCCCGACAGCACGGTGAGCGAGGTCCCCGAGACGTTTCCCACGTAGACTTCGGCGTTCTCCGGATCAAAGCTGATGTTCCCGGGAGTTCCTCCGATGGTGATGGTGCCGACCGTGGTCCCCGTCACACCGGACAGCACGTAGATGGCCCTTGCGAGCGCGCAGCTGACGAACACGGCGCCATCGCTCGTGTCGACGGCCAGGGAAACCGGGTCCGAACCGACGGGGAGGTCCAGGGTCACTTGCCCGGTCGTCGGGGAGACGATCGAGAGGTTCGAGGACCGGGCGTTCGCCGCATAGAGGTCGCCGTCTTCGCCGTCATAGGCGAGGCTCACGGGCCCCGACCCAACCGGGATGCTCCGGAAGGGACGGACCGATGCGGAAGAGACCTCGGTGAGGTTGTCGGAGAGGTAGTTTGCCACGAATATCTCCCGGAGCGGGGCATCCACCGCGAGGGCGTCCGGGCCGGACCCCACCGGGATGCTCCCCAGAATCTTGTCGGTTGCTCCGGAGATCAGGCTCAGGTTCGCCGATCCGTAGTTTGCGACCACGATGTCCCCGCTCGCGGGATCGAAGGCCAGGGCATCCGGTTCGGAGCCCACGGACACGTTCGCCACGGCCCGGAGCGGTGTTCCGGCGAGTACGGTCACGGTTCCCGTTCCCCGTCCGGTGACGTAAACGTGACCGGTGACGGGATCAAGGGTGACGGCGGTAGGGGAATAGGGAAAGGTGATGGAGTACCGCACGATGTTCGCCGGTCCGGACAGAACGTCGAGGGCATCCGAGGTCGGGTCGACGACCAGGACCTCCCCGGTCAGGGGGTCGGCAACCGATTCTGAGGGGGCTTGGAAGCCCGGGACCCGGGCGAGAACCGTGTTCGGTAAAGTTCGGGGGAGGGTGCTATTGCTCGTTAGGATGGAGATGACATTGGCGGAATAGTCCGCGACATAGACCGCCCCGTCGTTGTTGTTGACCCCGAGCCCCTCAGGGCCAAGGCCCACCGAGATGTTCGCAAGGACCGTTCGGGTGGTACCGTTGATCACGGTGACGTTGTTGGCGGCATGGTCGCTGACGTAGAGGTCCCCCGAGAGCGGGTTGAACGCCACGTCCCAGGGAGTTCGTCCCACGGGGATCGTCCCGATGATACTTGCCGAGGCGGGAGCGATGACCGTGACATTGTTCGATGACGAATCAGTGACGAAGAGCTCGTTCAGGATCGGGTCGTAGCTGACGGCGGTCGGCCCTCCGGGGACGGGGATCGAGCCCGTGACAGTGTTGGTGGTCGTGTTGATGATGGAGAGGTTATTGGAGACGAAGTTCGCCACGTAGATGTCCCGGTCCGAGGGATCGAATATCCCTCCCTCCGGTCGCGACCCCGTTGCGATCGAGGCGATGATCTGGTGAGTGCTTCCGGAGATGACGGAGATGTTTCCGGAGACGTCGTTCGTCACGTACACGTTTCCCGAGACGGGATCGATGATGGGGTCGTACGGATCGCCCCCGGCTCCCACGCTTGCGACGACCCGGTTCGTGAAGGTGGAGACGATGGAGACGTTGTTCGAGGCACCGTTGGTCACGAAGAGCTCCTGATCGACCGGGTCGTACCCCGCCTCGTTCGGGGTGACCCCGACATCGAGGTTGGTGACGACGGAGTTCGTCACAGCGGAAATCACCAAGACCGAGTCTTCTGGCGGAAAGGGAGAGATCGTGGTGCAGGGCACATAGACATCATCGCTCGAATTGGCAAAAGCGACGGCGGTCGGTTCCATACAGTTGTAGGTGTTGTTGAGGTTGCCCGGGACGAAGCTTCCGCTTTGGAGACGCAGGGTGCCGTTCACGGACGCGGTGACGGCACGTCCATTCGACTTCGGGTGCCTGAGCGGGCCATGGGAGGACACCGTGGTCGAAGGGATCACCAAGGGTGCGGTAGCGTGGGAGGCAAGACCGCTGCTCACGCCTGCTCCGACATTCAGCGGAGCCGATAGAGCGAGGAGGACCAAGGACAGGAGCACAAGCTTCGGAGCGCTGCCGATGTGGCGGAACGGGCTCCCTGCCCTATCCATGCACACGAGAGAGCGGGCTGTGGGGAAAAGCTTACCGCCCGATCCCGCGCACAATGTCGTGCGAGGGGTGGCCATCTTCGGTGGAGTCGATATCCTCTTCGGGTGACATAAGCAGATTGTGGTCGCATAGCGAAGGACCGTCGCACCGACCGAGGGTCCATTGCCTTTTTGTGGTCCATAGCCTAGGGGAGACCATGCACGAAGAGGGCGAGGGAGGACAGGAGGCCGAGCGGGGTCGAACCTCTCGGCCAACGATCCAATCTCCGGTCGTCCTGTGCAAAGTGGGGTGGGGATGATGGCCAGTCCGACCCAATGCCCGTACTGTGGCCAATTCATCCGGCCCGGGTCCTCCCAGTGTGGTTACTGTGGTCAGTTCTTGGGCCCCCAGTTCGAAGGACCCTCCCAAGGATACCCAAGCCCCGGGGCGGGATATCCCCCCCAGTACGGTTACGCCCCCGGACCCGGTCCGTACGCCGGCTATCCCCCGGCCCAAGGAGGTGCTCCACCAGGGTACGGTTCTCCGGGCCCCTCCCCTCCTGCCAAGAAGAAGAGCCGATGGGTCGTCGGGGTGGTGCTTGCCGTGGTGGTCGTGGTCGTCCTCATGGTCGTGCTCTTGGCGGTCCCCTTTTCGAAGGGCTCGGCCACCCAGAACATCTCCTGCTATACCGCGGGTTCCTCCGGGAGCCCCTTGTATTACAATCAGACCCTCTCATCGGGTACTGTCACCGTGAGCTGGACCTCGAGCGGTGCCAAGGCCGTGGTCGTGATCGGGGAAGGCTACGGATCTTCAGCGGTGGTGGTCTACCAAAGTGCGAGCGCGTCCAATCCTTCGGGCTGGACGACTTCGGGATCCGGGACCTTCTCGAGCCCGGGGAACAACTTCGTGGCCGCGTGCGTGGCCGATACCACCGTCTCGACGACGGTCAGCATCACGTTCTCGACCTCAGGCCCCTTGCTCTAGCGAACGAAGGGGGAGCCCGACTCCCTCCGCGCTTCACCGCGGGTGGCATCCGGGTGCGGAGAACGAACGGTCGGGCGACAATGCAATATAGGCTCCCCGGGTCCTCACCGGTGGACCATGGCCAGGATCGGAGACTTCCTCACCCTCACCAAACCCGGCATCACGCTTTTCATCGTGATGGTGGCGGTGGCCGGCTTCTTCACCGTGAGCCCCTATCCGCCGAACCTGCGGTCGCTGGCCATCCTGGCCGTGGTCGGAGCGCTCGGCTCGGCCGGATCGGCGGCACTCAACCATTTCTTCGACCGGGACATCGACCGGAAGATGCACCGGACGAGCGACCGCCCCATCCCCATGGACAATCTCATGCCCGCGCAAGCGCTTCTCTTCGGGGTCGGGCTCATTGCGCTCTCCCTGATCGGGGCGTTCTTTCTCCTGAACACGGTGGTCATGCTCGCCATCGCATCGGGCGTGGCCGTCTATGTTGGCCTCTACACGCTATGGCTCAAACGAAAGACGCCTTGGGGCACGGTCCTCGGTGGCTATGCTGGAAGCGCGGCGGTGCTTGGAGGGGGAGCGGCGGTCGCCGGAACCCTTCCTCTCCCCGTGATCTTGCTGGCCGTGATCGTCTTTCTCTGGACCCCGCCGCACTTCTGGTCCTTGGCGATCGCGCTCTCTTCCGACTTCGGGAGAGCGGACCTCCCCGCTTTACCAGACCGCCGGGGGTTGAAGGACTCTGCCCGGACGGTGGCGGTTTCGGCCGCTCTCTTGCTCCCCCCGACCGTGGCCTTTGCGCTCCTAGGAGCAACGTACTTTCCGTTCCTCCTTATCGGAACGGTGGCGGGAGTGGGATTCTTCCTCGCAACGGCCCGGACCATGGCGGACACCTCACGGCCCGTCGCCATGCGTGCCTTCATCGCCTCCGGGATCTACCTCATGGCAATCTCCGGGGCGATGGTGGTCAACTGGCTGGTGGTCTCGTTCCACGGTCTCACTTGGGTGTAAACCCCAACGCGACGGGCTGCTGCCCGGAATGCTCCGATCCGTGGTCTCATGACTCCGGGGTTGGAGGGGTGCCCAGTCATAGGTTGAGGGTCGTACTTGTGCTTCTGGGGGGACGCGACGACGTGGCCGGGCGTTAGGCGCGTAGCTCCCCGCTCATCCCGCAGGGGACGCGGGGTGCAGGGAATAACGGGGGTCGGGTCGGCCTTGCTGGTAGTACGAGAGCACCGCTCCGACGTACCGCGGCTCTTCGGCGGCCTTCTTCCTCGCCACCGGTCCGCGTGGGGAACGCCGCAGGAAGACCGCATAGAGGTTGCCGACGAAGAGGGCCAGGAAAGGGGCGACCGCACTCAAGGGCTGCCACCCGGGCAGTTCGTTGATGATGAGCGGGAGGAAGACCGCCGACACGGCGACGAGGATCGAGAAGATGATGATCTGCCGGTGGCCCCCGGGCGATGTCCTCGGCTCAGGGACCATGAAGAGACCGTAGAAGAGGATGTAAGGAGAGAGGATGACATTCACGAATGCGTACTCGGTGAGCAGCGGAACCCGCCCGAATGCCAGAGGAGCGATCAGGGACAGCGGGATCTCGATCAAGAAGAAGTAGAACGGGATCCTCCAAGCGCCGCGCTGGCGAAGGATGAGGAGGAGGCCGAAGGCGACCATGAGGTACTCTGGCCATGTGAGCGGGATGCCGACGTTCCACGGGACCGTCATCGCATTGCCCCAGAGGAGGTATGCGATCGTGAGCCCCACCGCGGTGGGGTTGAGCCACGGTCGGCCGTTCTGGCGGAAGATGTGCCGGATCAGCACGGTGGCCAACGTGACGGCGGCAAGCTCGATGGTGAAGGCAGGAGGTTCGAGCAGGACACCAAGGAACATGGCCATGGCGAGCGATGCATCGGGGATGCGCAACCGCTTGAACCGGGTCGCCTGGGCGACCAGGTCGGAAACGACCGCCAGGGCTGCGATGCCGAGGATGGCCCCCGTGCTCGACGCCGATCCGAATCCCCCGAGGACGTAGATGAGGATGCCAAGGAAGATCCATACGAGCCGCACGGGCGGGACGTACGAGAGGAACCGCCGGTACGCCTTTTGGAGCTTGCCCGGTGGCTTGCGCGGGGCCGTCGGCTTCGCCAGGGATGGTCGGGACGCTTTCGGTGCCCCTCCTGAGATGATCGGGCCACCTTGCATCATCCCCTGGGCCCAGACGACAAGGCAGTTCCAGCAGTGTCCCTGGGGATCCAAGGGAGAAAGGCACCACGGGCACCGAGGCGTATGGACCCCGGGATGGGTCGGGGGGGGAGGCAGCGCCTCGATCGCCGCGGCGGTGGTACGCTCCCAGACCACTTGGCAAGTGAAGCAGATGAGGGTGGACGTCAGGGCGCCGCCACACTGGGGGCAGTACTGGAGTTCCTCTTGGGCGCTCATGCTAACACAGGGTCGCTTGAGACGTAGAGGACCGATCTACCAAAGGTTCGGGTTAGCAATCCGGACACCTCAGTTCTGAGGAGGCTCGGGAGTATTGGAAGGAGCTGTGGACCGCCCTCCCTTGGGTGTCGCCTTCCCGGGAGGGACCTTTCCTTTGGGTGGGCTTTTCACATGCGGGCCGGTGACGAGGAGGTAGAGCAAACCGAGCGAGAGGAAGAAGATGAGGGCCAGGGCATCGGTCACGGGGTCACCTACGCCGTTACCAAGCACAGAGGGCGTTTGCGCGACCGTGCTGGCGCTCGGACCCCCCGATCCCGGGGGAGCGGAAACGTTCACCCGGATGGTGGCGGAAACCCACAGCCCCCGGAGGTCGGTTGTTCGGGCGGTGACGAGGTAGGATCCCGGGTGGAGATACGTGGTGCTGGTCGTGAAGGGAGCGGTGGTGTTCACCCCATTGCCGAAGCTCCATTGGGCCTTCGAGCCGTTGATGTCGGAACCCGACCCTGGGACGAGGACGAAGGTGGCATTGGTCGGTGCGTAGCTGGAGGTCGTGTTGATCATGATGGTCGCGGTGTCTTCGGGCTGGACCTGGACCTGCGTGGAGTTCGAGGCGGAAGCTCCTGCAGTATCACTGACCGTGGCGGTCACGGTGAAGGTTCCCACGCTGGAGACGGGATAGGTGTGGTTCACTGCGGTCCCCGTGCTCGTGGTACCGTCTCCCCACGACCAATGGACCTGGGAGAAGTGCGAATTACCTCCAAAGACGGATGCGGAGGCATTGACCATGAAGGGAGCATCTCCGGACGTTGCGTTCAGGGACACGAGCAGCGTCAACGGGGCGGCCCCTGCGACCGTGACGGTCGTCGAGTTCTTGGCCGTGTGGCCCGCCGAATCGGTCACGGTGACGTTGAGCGTGAACGTTCCGGGCGTGGTAAAGGTGTGTGTGACGGTGGAGCCCGTGCCGGTGGAACCGTCCCCGAAGGTCCAGGACACGGTCGAGTAAATCCCCGAGCCTCCCTGGATGGATGCGTACGCGGTGATCGGAAGGGGCGCGGAACCGCCCGAGGCGTTGGTCGTGGCGACCACGGACAAGGGGGCAGACGCTCCCCCGGTCACATTCACATAAGCGGTGGTCGTCCCGATACGCCCTGTCGCATCGGTCACGGTGACAGATGCCCGGTAGCTTCCGGCGACGGAATAGGTGTGCGTGGCCGTGAGCCCGCTCCCGCTTGAGCCATCCCCGAACTGCCAGGTCGCCGTGTAGGGAGAAGTTCCACCGCTGGGTGTCGCCGTAAGGGTGACGGCGAGAGGAGCGGAACCCGAGCTAGGTTGGGCCGAAGCCGTCACAGGTAGGGGTGGCAAAGAGGCGACCACAGAGATGGGGGTCGACTTGGTGGCCTTCGTTCCGGAAGAATCCGTGACCGTGAGCGTGGCAGAGTAATTCCCTACCGAAGCATATGTGTGCGTTACCGATGTCCCGCTACCCGTCGACCCGTCGCCGAAGCTCCAGCTGTAGTTGTAGGGAGCGACACCACCGGAGGCGCTACCGGTAAAGGACACTTTGAGGGGTGCCGTGCCGGAAGTGGGTTGCGCCGTCACGGAGGCGCTCAGGGAGGCCGGGGCGCTAGCCGTTATCTGGACCCGAGCGGTCGAACTCGCTCCGGTCGAATCGGTGACGGTCAGGACCGCCGTGTAGGAGCCGGCGACCGTGTAGGTGTGGCTCGGGTTCTGGGTCGTGGATGCGGGGCTCCCATCTCCGAAGTTCCACGAATAGGTGTAGGGAGAACTTCCGCCGCTCGCAGACCCGGTGAAGGAGACGGTGAGCGGGACCGAACCCGAAGTGGGTGAGCCGGAAGCCACGGCCTGGGGAGGCGGAGCCACCACGTTCACGATGTTGAATCTCTGGCTGGAGTGGCCCGGTCCGCAATAGATCGTGCAGTAGATCTCATTCCCGCTCGATGGGGAACTGGGGGCCACGAAGGACCCACTCGCCCAAGAACCTACCGGGGCCGCCAAGTACAGGAGCCCACTCGAACCGATGTACACCCCCACGCCATGCTGGTTCGTGCCCCCGACGCTCGCGTCGGGTGGAAGGCTCGTTGCATTCACATTGACGGTGTATCCCTCAAAGAGGTTCCATGCGTTCGATTCGTTCGCCCCGGTCACGGTGTCGGTGATGTAGAACGCATAATCGCTGGCCGTGATGTTGAACCATTGGGTACCCGTGGCGGCGGGGGTCGCGGGGGGGCCGAGCCATCCGCCCGGGCACCCCACGGCTCCCGGGAGGGCGCAGCGGAGCTCCGCCGGGGCGAACGAGCCGTACCCGGAGAACACCACTACGGAGGCGAGGGCCCAGATGGCAAACGAGCGGGGGGGAAAAGGAACTAGGGAACGACCGCGGGGTTCGGGGGAGCCGAACTTGCCACGCATCTCTGTTCGAATCTCCATGCTCCTCGACGTGTGGGCGCTTGCCCCGTTGTAGCACAGCACTGACACCTACCGAGTATATAATTTTGTACTTTGCGAGCCCGAGAATGCCTCCAAGCTTCACCCACCAAAGGCTTATCCGGGAGTGGAATTATCCCGCCCGATGGAAAGGGGCTGTGGGGTAGCTTGGTCCATCCTTCTAGCTTGGGGTGCTAGAGACTCCGATTCAAATTCGGACAGCCCCATCCCATTGATAGTGCGTCGTCCCCTTTGGCTCCATGGCCGTCTACGAGACTAGGGCACAGTACGAAGCACAGCGGAGCCGTCGGGTACTCGGATTGAGTGCCACCGTGGTGTTGCTCGCACTCGGGGTCTATTTTATCGTGGTCTACATCCATGAGGGTAGTCTTGCCTATGGCTATGCCGGGTCCCTTCCCCTCGCCTTCGCGTTCCTGGCCTTTGCCCTGAGTATCTTTCCGCTCTCGATAGGGATCGGACGCCGGGAGCATCCGGTCCGTATCGAGATGACCCCGGAGGTCTTCCGTATGGTCTATTCGGGGGGGCGCAAGGACGAACGCCCGTGGAACCGGGCTCCGATCGACACGGCGCACGATCTCCGGAAGGCGACCTCACGCCGGAAACCCCCCCGGGGCCTCGAGGTGATCGCCTGGGTCCCGATCGTCGGCGTCGACCCCCAAGTCGAAGCGTTCCGCCCCCAGCAGTTGACGCTCAGCGCCGAAGCTTTCGACGAGGCGCGCCGACGTATGGCCACCGCAGGGTGCACCGAAAGTTCCAGTCCCTTGCGCGAGGGGAAGAAGGGGACGCTCTGGCGTTTCGCTCCACCCGCCGCGACCGGTGGTCAGATTCCGAAAGGCTAAAGCACCGCTCACGCTCCCCAAGCCTGCGATGGCGGGCAAAGTCGAGAACGGAGCAGGACGTGTGGTGGTGGCGGATGCCCTCGACCCTAGTGCGGTGGCGCTCCTCCGCCAGTCGTTCGAAGTCGTGGACGTCTCCAAGGAGCCAGCGAAGCTAGGAGATGCGATCGGGACGGCGCGCGGACTCATCGTTCGAAGCCGGACCCAAGTGGACAATGCACTGTTCGAGAAGGCCCCGCGGCTCGAGGTTGTGGGGCGGGCCGGTGTGGGGGTCGACAACATTGATGTGCTTGCGGCCCACCGAAAAGGGGTGATCGTCGTGAACGCGCCGGGTGCCGCGGCGGCGAGCGTTGCGGAACTGACTGTGGGACTCCTTATCGCCGTTGCCCGCGACTTCGACCAACACATCCCCTCGCTGAAACAGGGGCGGTGGACGAAGGGGACCAATGGGTTCGAGCTCCAAGGGCGGATGGCCGGGATCGTGGGCTATGGCCGGATCGGCCGGGAGGTCGGGAAGCGTTTCCGGGCTCTCGGCATGGGGGTCCAGGCGTACGACCCCTACGTGCAACGGACGGACGACGGCACGGCCCTCGTCTCCTTCGACCAGCTCCTCGCCTCCAGCGATGTCGTGAGCGTCCACGCAGCCTTGGCCGGGTCGGGGGAGCATCTCTTCGCTGCCGAGACCTTTGGCAAGATGCGCAAAGGTGCGGTGCTGCTCAACGTGGCCCGGGGGAAGTTCGTCAATGAGGGTGACCTGTTGGCGGCCATCGACTCGGGTCAGCTTTACGGGGCGGGCCTCGACGTGTTCGAGGACGAACCCCCCAAGAACCAGAAGCTCCTCCAGCACCCCCATGTCGTAGCCGTCCCTCACATCGGGGCGTCGACCCGCGAGGCGCAGGAACGGGCCGGCCGGACCGTGGTCGAAGATGTGGTGCGTGTGCTCCGGGGCGAATCGCCCGAATTCCCAGTCCATGTGTGATCAACGAGCGGGCCCGAGGGTGACCCCGGGGCGGGTAGCGCCATGACGGAGAGCGAATTCGACCCCTGGACCTCCACGTTCCTTCTGGCCGGTCCCGTGAAGCTCCATCCCCGGATCGAGCGGGCCATGGCGGTGCCATCGCTCAACCATCGGGGAGAATATTTCCACGAGGTCACGAAATCCATCAAGACGCTCCTCCCGCTCGTCTTCGGCACACCGGGTCACCAAGCCGTCATCACGGGTAGCGGAACCGCGGGTCTGGAGGGGATGATCTCCGGGCTCATCAGCAAGCAGGACCGGGTCGTGGTGTTGACGAACGGCCATTTCGGGAACCGGCTCGAGCAGTTGAGCCGCGTCTTCGGGAACCCGGTCGTGGTGAAGGCGAAATGGGGGACCCCCTTTTCGACCGAGGAGGTCAAGGCGGCGCTCGAAGGCGGGGAGACCAAGGCTTTGCTCTGCGTCTACAACGAGACCTCGGTCGGCTTCACGAACGACATCGAGCGGTTCGGTGGGCTTGCACATGACAAGGGTGCGCTCTTCCTCGTCGATGCGATCAGTGCGCTCCCGGGGCTCCCCACGCCGCCCCCGTCCTGGCACGTGGATGGGATGGTGGTGGGGAGCCAGAAGGGGCTCGGCGCCCCCCCCGGGCTTTCCCTCGTCCATCTCTCCGACCGCGCAACTTCGGCCCTGCGCCCCCAGACGTATGCGAACGACCTGGCCGCCCACTTCAAGAGCATCGAAAAGGACGATACCCCGTGGACGCCCGCCGTCCCGCTCTTCCTTGCTCTCCACGAGGCCCTGAAGTTCCTTGAAGAAGAGGGAGTCTCCCGTCGTCAGGCGCGGACCCACCGGCTGGCGGCCGCCACCCGCTCGGCGGTGAAGGCCATGGGCCTTTCGCTCTTCCCCGAGGAGAAGTACGCCTCCGACACGGTCACGGCCATCCGGTACCCCTTCGGGGTCGAGGACAGTCCCTTCCGGGCCGCCCTGCGCGACCGCCACAATGTGATCGTCTCCGGAGGGCAGGGAGAGGCCAAGGGCAGCATCTTCCGCATCGGCCACATGGGCGTGGCGACCTCCTCGGATGTGCTCGCGGGAATCGCCGCGGTCGAGAAGGAGATGTTCCGGCTGGGAAAGATCCCATCGCTGGGCCGGGGCATCACGTCGTTCCTGAGCGACCTCCCGTAGCGCGCTCCGTGACCGGAAAGACCGTCCTCCTCACCGGGGGCACATCGGGCGTGGGGCGGGCCCTGGCAGGACCACTCCTCCAACAGGGCTACGAGGTCACGATCGTGGGCCGCCCGGGGCCCCACGGGGAGCAGGCGCGCGAAGCGCTGGCCCGGGGTTACCCGAACGCAAAGCTCGAGTTCTTCCCGGCGGACCTTTCGCTCCTCCGGGAGGTGGAGCGGGTGGGCCGCGAGTTCCGGGAACGGCACACGCGCCTGGACATCCTGGTCCACAACGCGGGGGTCCTGATGCCCCGACGGGTCTTGACATCCGAGGGGATAGAGACCACCCTGGCCGTCAATTTCCTTGCCCCCTTTCTGCTCACACATCTCCTCGAGGACCGCCTGCGGGCCTCGGCTCCCGCACGCGTGGTCGTCACGGCGTCGGCGGCGCACCGGATGGGCCGGCTCGACTTCGATGACCTTTCGATGGAGCGTCACTACCGCGGTTTCGCGATGTACTCCCGGACGAAGCTCATGGACGTGCTCTTTACCTATGCTCTTGCCCGCCGGCTTGCGGGATCCGGGGTGACAGCCAACTGCTTCCACCCGGGTGTCGTGCGCACGGGGCTCTACCGTGAGGGGCACTTGACGAACCTCTTCTTTGTACTGGGAAAGCCCTTCATGATCTCGCCGGAGAAGGGCGCCACCACGGCACTATACCTCTGCACCGACCCATCAGTAGCCACGGTGAATGGGAAGTACTTCGTGAAGTGCGTCCCGAAGGAGAGCTCGCCGGTCTCCCGCGATCCTGCGGTCGCGGAGAAGGTCTGGAACGTCGGGGAGATCCTCACAGGCCTCCGTCCGGTGGCCTGAATTCCCGCGCTAGTCCCGCCGGGTCGCCAGGTAGTACGTGGCTCCGACGGGGCCGAGCGACCAAAGGCACCCCCCCGCCACGATCGCGCCCACCCCGATCCCGATCGATCCCGAGTTGAGGGGAAGGAGACCAAAAAGGAAGGTGTTCTGCACGAGGGCGGTCGCGAGGATCCCGTACTGGGCCGGACTGAAGTAATCGGCCACGAAGATGGTCTGAAGGGCGTTCGCCTGCCCCTGGACCACCGCGATGAGGATGAGGGCGAAGTACCACACGATCGAGAAGAGCACGAAGAAGGTGGTGGATATGCCCTGGATCGCGCTCGTGGACCGGAACAGGTGCGAGATGAGCATGACGAGCCCCCCGAAGCTCAGGACCTCGACGAGCAGGGCGAGGTAGACCGCAAGCAGGGGAACGGCGGCGATGGGGAATCCTGTCACGACGAGTGCCACGAGGTCCGTGAGCCCGAGGGACAAGGCGAGGATCGCGGCCGCCGCGATGGCAAGGGCCGCGAATCGGGAGACGACGAGTTCGCCGCGCGTGACCGGGCGGCACAGCACGGAATCGAGGATCCCCGTCGAACGCTCCCGGGCGTAGAGGGAGTTGCCCAGGACGAGCCCCAGGACGGGTACGAAGAAGCCGAAAATGCCCCCGATGATGTCGATCCCGAGGAGGGAGGCTTCCTCCTGCAGCTGGGCCGGGGTCGGGGGAGGGTTCGTGTAGGCCGACCGGGCGTGGGAAAGGATGAGACCGAGGAGGGCCACCGCCAGGAGCGTGGTCAGGATGGCGAGGGCAAGGACGCTCGGGTTACGGAGCGCCCGTTTCACATCGTATAGGAGGACGTTCAAGGCTCCTCTCCTATCGTCCGGAAGAAGTAGCTCTCAAGGTCCTCGCGGTCCATCCGGATCTCGGCGACCTGGGCGCCCCGGCGCACGAGCTCGGTGTTCACTTCCCAGACCTCGCCGTGGGGCTGGGCGATGCTGAAGGATTCACCCTCCCGCTCGACCGGACCCACGCTCGAGAGGTATGCGGCGACCTCGGGGGAAGGGTTGCGGATCCGCACACGCAGGCGGATCGCGCGCGATGCGTAGATGTCCTTGAGCGGGACGCACTCGAGAAGGCGCCCCTTGTGCAGGACGGCGATCCGGTCGGCGACGCTCTCCACCTCGCTCAGGATATGGGAAGAGAGGAGGATGGCAGAGCCTTCGGTCCGCAACTCGAGGAGCAACCGGCGTACGAACCGGATGCCTTCGGGGTCGAGGCCGTTGAGGATCTCGTCGAGAAGCAGGTTGCGGGGATGGGCGAGCAGGGCTGCGGCCAGGGCGAAGCGCTTCTTCATGCCCTGGGAGAAAGTCCCGACCTTGCGCCCTTCATTCCCCGTGAGACCGACCTTGGTGAGGAGCGCGAGGGCGTGGGCCCGGAACGCATCTCCCGCGAGACCGTGGTACCCTCCCAGATATTCGAGGAGGTCGAGGGCGGATGCGGAAGGTTCGAAGTTCGGGAACTCCGGGACGATGCCGAGGGTCCGGGACGCGGCGACCTTGTCCCGGACGATATCGTGGCCGTCCATCCGTACCGTCCCCGAGGTGGGAAGGAGAAGGCCGGCCGCTGCCCGCAGCATCGTGGTCTTCCCGGCACCGTTGAGCCCCACCAGGCCTAGGATCTCGCCGTTGTTCACCGAAAGAGAGAGGTCTTGGACCGCAGGCCGCTCCTTGCGGCCGTACGCCTTCGAGTATCCCTCGTAAGCGATCACTTTCGCTTGCGGTTCCACTCCTCCCGGGACATGAACCACTTCAGGAGGCGATCCTCGTAGGGAAGCTGCGATACGTCCTTGCGGTGCATCCAGACGGGGACTTCTCCGGGCGCCAACTCCCCGTCAAGGCTGAGCTGGCGGGCGTTGCCCTCCGCTACCGGGCGAGCTTTTCGATTTCGAGCCACCGACGTTCCACCTCCTCTTCGGGCATACCCACTGTGGGAGAAAAGAGCACGGTATCGCCCCAGAACTCCCGTGCGACGTCAAAATCGTCGACCGTAAGGGAGAGGACCACCCCCGAAAGACGTCGGTCCTCCGTGAGGGTACGGAGGATCTCCCAAGCGGTGCGTCCCTCGGCGACCCGGGTCATGTCGATCTCCCCGTCGAACTTCTTCAGGATTTCCGTGAAGGGGAGCCCGGCCGGGGAAGAAACCGTGTAGGTCTGGCACCCGCGCTTCATGAGGAGCCACGCCCCGAGGGCTCCCCGCCGGCCCTCCACCAGTGCGCCCACCCGACCGGCCACGCCGAGAGGGAACCCTCCCGGGCCCGGATGACGGTCCATGTACACGTACGTCCTCGGGCCGCGGATCTCCACGGCGATCTCACGGTCCGGGTGGGTGAGGTCGACCTTGAGCCCTCGGCTCCCGTGGGCTGCGATCACATCGGCTCCGAGACGGACATCCACGTCATGGCTGGTGAAGGGGTGGGTCCCGGTCCGCCGCGCCCGGATGGCGAACCGGGAGCCGTCCGGGATCGCGCCGGCCAGGTCGACCACGAACCGGGACAGCTCGGAAAGGTCGGTCGGGAGGACCGTGGCCACGCTGACCGAGACCACCCCAAAGATGCGGCAGACGAGCGGGACGAGCTGTTCCGGGACCTCGGAATTCACATAGAGATGACCGTGGTCGTCCGTCACGGTCCCTTCCTGGCCCGCGTGGTAGAGTGCGCTCAGGATGTGTCCCTTGAGACGGTGCTCGAACTCCCGACGGACGGCGGGCGACTTGAGCGCCAGCTCTCCGTAACGAACGAGCAGCGTCCGGGGCATGGCCAGGGAGGAGGGCGCGGTGGCTTTAGCTTCTTTCGACCATAGAAGCCGCCCGACCGTAAAAGTTCCCACAACGGTTTGGAACCTTCACGGCATTAGTCCCGAGGGAGCGAGAGTCATGAAATAATCCCAGGGGTTGGCGATGATGGGTGGTCTCAGTGCCGGCGAAGAAGAACAATGGTGGACCGTGGGTGGGGAGCGTCGCCGTGATGGTTTCGGACCGAGAAAGGTCCAAACGCTGGTACACCGAGATGCTCGGCATGTCGGTCCTGATGGACGGAGACCACTGGGTCACTGTCGGAAGGAAAGGGAAGGGCGGGGCGATCCATCTGTGCCTTGCGTCCGACGTCGGAGGTTTGCCGCTCGAGCCGGGCAACACGGGGATCTTGGTGCTCGTCGACGGGGACCTCAAGAAGGAGTGTGCGGCGCTCAAGAAGCGCGGGGTCGATTTCGTCCACGAACCGAAGAAGCAGCCATGGGGCTTGTGGGATGCGATGGTCCGCGACCCCGATGGGAACGAGCTCCTCCTGATGGAAGGGGACTGAGCGCTCCCCCCCGGTGGCGTGGGATCTGGAACGGATCATTCCTTCCAAACCGCTGCTGGGTAATGTTGCAAGCCACGTCTATCCCTCGAGTGACGGCGCGCTCGGGTGTGTGGGAACGCGATGGAAAGGGGTGCGATCTGCCGTCACTTGACACCCTGCGCTTGTAGACATCCCCATCGACCGGTACCCGCCGATGTGAGGAGTACGGCTATCAACCTCTCCGTTCTCCCCCATTTCCGATGGACCCACGTCAAGATCGGGCACCCACAGGAGACCCCTGGGCGGAGCTTAGGACCCGGGTTGCCTCCGAGGTTGCGTCCCGCCTCGGCGCCTTGGGGGCGACGGTGCGTCCCGCGGACCTCGAGCGCGAGATCGCTGCACCTCCGGAAGGGATGGGAGACCTGGCCGTTCCTCTGTTCCGTTATGCGAAACCCCTGAGGCGATCCCCCCAAGACCTCGCCTCGCTTCTCGCCGATGGATTCCCGCTCGGGCGGGAACTCACAAGTGCCGCGTCGGCCGGGGGCTTCCTCAATCTCACCGCCTCGGTCCCCTGGCTCGCCGAAGCGACCTTCGCCCGCGTGTTTTCCGCGGGTGACAAGTACGGCCACGGGACCGCGGCCCGGGGCAAGGTCTGCGTGGAACATACGAGTGCCAACCCGACCGGGCAACTGCATGTGGGAAGGTCCCGCAACAGTCTGATCGGCGACACCTATGCACGGGTCCTGTCCGCCGCCGGATACTCGGTGGAGGTACAGTTCTATGTGGACGACATCGGGCGCCAAGCGGCGACCTTGGTGTGGATCTGGTCCAAACCGGGAGCGCAGTGGCCGGCGAGCGTGCGGGAAAAGAGCGGGGTCGACCCGGATCGGCCCCGGCCGGAAGGGATGAAACCGGACGAGTGGCGCGGCAAGCCGTACCCTTCGGCGTCCGAGGTCGTCAAGCAGGACCCCGAGGCCGCGCGGGAGGTCAGCGAGCTGACCGCCCGGTTCGAGCGGGGGGAGATCCCTCCAGCCGAATACCGGAAGGTGCCGAAGGAGATCTTGGATGGTGTCCTCGCATCCCTCGCCCGGGTGGGGGTTCACTTCGATGAGTTCGTGTGGGAGTCCGATCTCATCCTCGATGGGTCCGTACGGGCGGCGGTGGACCGCCTCTCGCGGACTCCCCACGCCGTGCGGGAAGAAGGTGGGGCCCTCGCCTTTGACGCGAGTTCCTACGGTCTGCCGAAGGACCTCGCCCGCGTCATGATCACGCGGAGCGATGGCAGCGATCTCTACATCGCGCGGGATGTGGCCTACCATGCACGCAAGCTGGCGGGGTTCGACCGGGTGATCGACGTGATCGGGGAGGATCACAAGATGCACTTCCGTTCGCTTGTGGCGCTCCTTTCGGAGATGGGGTTCGAACACCGGCCCGAGGTGATGCACTACGCCTTCGTGAACCTGCCCGAGGGGAAGATGTCGACCCGGGCGGGCCGGGCGGTCCTCCTCGACGACATCCTGGACGAAGCGCGGGAGCGGGCCCGGAAGGAGGTTTCGCTCCGCCGGGAGGATTTCGCCCCGGAGGAGGTCGAACGGGTGGCCGAGAGCGTCGGCGCGGGGGCCGTCCGTTTCCATATCCTTGCCATCCAGCCCGACAAGCCCATCGTCTTCCGATGGGAAGAGGCCCTCTCCTTCACCGGGAAGAGCGGTCCGTTCGTCCAGTACTCCTTCGCCCGTGCCGCCAGTCTTTTGCGCAAGGCCGCGGAGTCAGGACAGGGGGACCTCTTGGCGGGGATCCTCCGGGGGGAAACCCGGTACCTTCCCATCCCCGACCCACCCGATCCACGCGAGGTCGAGCTCCTGAAGTCGCTCAGCCATCTTCCCGCGCTCGTGACGGCGGTCGCCGAGTCCGGGTCCGTGCACCTCCTTGCGCTCTATGCGCACGAGGTCTCGGAGCGGCTCAACACCTTCTACCAGTCCGTTCGCATTCTCGGAGGAGAGACGGGCTCGCTCGCCTTCCGCCTGGCGCTCGTGGCGGCGGCCCGCCAGGTGCTAAAGAACGTGCTCACCCTGATCGGGGTCGAGCCTCTCGACCGGATGTGAGCGGGGCTCGGGCTGCGTTACTTCTTGACGCCCTGCTCCATCACGATGTTGAGGAACTGCATGAGGTGCTGGGCGAGGATCGGATTGCCCGTGAACCCGCAGGCTTCGAGGCCGGGCGTGGCGAGGAGCGCCACGGAACCATCGGCCAGCACATCGGTCGCCAGGATGTTCCGGTGGGCGATGTGGTGCACGCCCTCGGGGATCTTCTGGGCGGGGGCGGTGATGAAGGTGACGTTCACCCCGCGTTTGACCGCGTTCCCGATCTTCTTGGAAAGCTCCTCCCGGATGGCGGAGACCTGAGGGGTCGTGAGAATGAAGCTCTCCGTGGACTGGTCCAGCATCTCGGAGATCTTCTCAAGGACCCGGTCGCGGCCGTAGAGAAGGTAGACCAGTTCCGGTTCCCCTTGTTTGGAGAAGGCCTCATGAAGACGGCCGAGCCGGTCGAAGACCTCATCGATCGTCGACTTGAGCTTGTTCGTCATCTCCTGGACGGGCTGGGGCTTGAAGATCGAGGGCTTCCCCCCTGTCGAGAATGCGTAGCCCTTCTGGCACAGCCCTTCCAGTACCTTGTAGGCGCTGGTCCGCGGGATGCCCGCCGCTTCCGCCAGCACGGCAGAGTCCCCGTACCCCTTGACGATGAGCGCCACGTAGAGGCGGGACTCGTACTGGGTGAGCCCGAGCTTCTCGAGCAAATCGAGAGCGACCCGGTAATCCTGTCCGACCTCCCCGCCCAAGGACGCCGTCACGTCATCCAAGCTCGACATGCTTCCCCGCCCACTGCGCGGAGGGTCTTAAAGGCGCCCGACGGGGCCCGGACGGGCTACCTGGGAAGGTCGACCATGGCCACATGCTCTAGGACAAGGTGCTCCCGAAGGGACGGTGGTGTACCCGCGATGAGCGAGGCTTCGATACCCAACCGCTGGAGAAGGTCCGGGGAGAGTACTTTCGGCATGGGGGGGGTCACTTCAACAAAGCCGATCCGTTCCAAGTCGGCGCTCAGGTCCATCGCCGGGGCGCTCACGAAGACGGCGACCTCGGTATCGGCCTGGAGCCCGACCCGGGCGAGGGCCCGCTCGAGCTGGTCGGCCCCCGAGAGGTAGATCGCAAGGACCGCCCCCGGGTCCCGGAGGCGAATCCGGCGCCCGTTCATCGCCCGTCGCATGTGAAGGTACGCGCTCTCGATGTGCCGAGGGCTGGCTGCCCCGCGCGCATCGAAGGCCTGGACCAACCGTCCCTTGGAATTCATCGTGCGGAGGAAGGAGAGTATGCCGGGAACATCCAAGGGCCCGGGTCCTTTCCATCGGGCCCACTCGATGCCGATATCGGGAACGTCCATGATGGAGGCGGCGTCGGAAGTCCGTTCTTGAGCGTGCGGATCCGGGCTCACGCTCCCTACACCTCGAGGGTTTCCGAGGTCTCGGGGGTGAAGACCTCGAACTCCCCTTCCAGGGCCTCTTTGAGCGTCCCCCGGTTGTCCCCGTGCATGAGCACGATCTTGCGGGGGCGGGCCTCGCGGGCTATCTCGACGAGCTCCTTGTGCCCGGCGTGGGAGGAGAAGTCGAACTTGCGCACCTGACAGGAGGGGCGCAGCTTCACTCCGCCCACCGTGAGCGTGCCCGTCTCCACCAGGGACCGGCCGTTCGATCCTTCGACCTGATATCCGGTGAGGAAGACGGCAGACTTCGGGTCCCGGGCCACGGACCCGAGATAGTAGAGAGCGGGGCCACCGTCCAGCATCCCGCTGGGCGTCACCACCACGTCGGACTCGTGCGCGGCGTGGTACCGGTCCCGCATGCTTTCCACGATGTTCACCTCATCCAGAGCCGCCCGGAAGGCATGCGGGTCTCGCAGCCCCTGAAGGAACTTGAGATAGGCGTCGTTCACCTTCCGCGCCATGCCATCCACCCAGATGTCGAAACCGTGCCCGGCGAGGATCATGAGGATCTCCTGGGATCGGCCCATGGCAAAGGCCGGGATGACGACCCGTCCTCCGTTGTCCAGCACCTCTTCGACGGCGCGGACGAGCTCCCTCTCGGTCTCTGACCGGTCCGGGTGCTCCCGGCCGGCATACGTGCTTTCTAGGACGAGCACGTCGCAAGGCAACACCTTCGAGGGACCCACGAGATGGGACGCGATCCGCTGGACGTCGCCCGTGAAAAGGACATCCTTCGATCCTCGATAGAGGTACATGGTCGCCCCCGGGATGTGGCCGGCGGGGGTAAGCTCCACCTCGATCCCGTCGACCTTGAAGGTGCTGTGCGCTCCCTCCCCGTGCATGTGCGTGAGCAGGCGACGAAGGTCCTTGGGCGAGTACTGCGACGGGTAGCCTTCCAAGCGGGCCACCTTGAGCGCATCCTCGAGCATGATCTCGGAGACGCGTTTCGTGGTCTCGGTGGCGTAGACCTCGGTCCCCCCGCGCGGGATCACCGGCGCCATCCCGAGGTGATCGAGGTGGGCGTGCGTGAGGAAGGCCGCTCGGACGTTGGACGGGATGGGTAACGGGTACTCGGGCGGATCCGAGGGGGTGAGCCCGTAGTCGAAGAGCGTCTTGTGGTCCCCGTCGGTCAGGACCATCCCAAGGGAACCGATCTTGCTCGCACCCCCCAGAAAGCGGATCTGCACACTGGCTGGGAGCGGTCCGGCGATTAAAGGAGCGCGCTCACAGGACGCTCGGATAGTGGATCAGGATGTAGAGGATGACGGGAAAGAGCACGAGCGCAAGGGCGATCGAGGAGCCCCGCCACTCGAGCGCCCCCCGGGTCGTGTGATGGACGCTGTTCCCCACGGTGACGATCGGGATGGCGAACGTGAGCCAGACCCCGTTCAGGATCACCTGCGTGATCCAGTAGGCATAGAAGTTCCCCGAGGGATAGCGCGCGTAGAGGTATAGGATAAGGAGGATCGAACCTAGGATGAAGACGATATCGACGCTCGTAGCCTCGATGAAACCCTGCAGTGCGCGCTTGCTGGCCGTCTGCATGCGCAGGTAGAAGAACATGCCGAGGAAGAGGGCGAGGACGGCAAGCAGGACGAGGAACGCGGTGTTCGGCCAGAGCACGATCTGATAAGAGCTCCCCGGAGCGGCGGTGGTGGGGGGGTACGGCACCTCACTCACCTCCACCCGGCCAACGGGCACTGCCGGTCGTCACGGTACTTTGGACGAATACAATGTCCAAGTAATATATGCATTCTCCCTCCCAACGTCATGCGGGGTCTGGAAGCGTTCTTCCCGGTGGAAAAGAGGCCAGGGAAGCCCGACGCTTTTACCGGCTAGGGGGACGAGGCATGGCGCTCACCGGGAGCCTCCCAACGGCGGCGGAGATCGTCTACAGCGTGGAGAGCACGATCTCGGCCGCGGTGGCCATCAAGGACCACCTGAACCGGGTCCGTCCCCCCCCGGAACAGCTCGAACATGTCACGGTCACGAAACTCCTCAATCCGGGGCAGGCCTATTACGATGTGGTGAGCCCCCTCCGAGAAGAGCTGCCCGAATTCCAGAAGCGGATGGCGGGCACGGGCGCCCACGATATCATCGAACGGATCTTGCATTTGCCCTCGGAAGAGTTCCTGGATGGAAGGGACACACCGGGCGAGCCCTCGCTCGAGCGGATCACGGGGAAGCTCGACGCCCGAGTAAGCCTAGCCGACGGTGCGATCCTCCCGGTCGAGATCAAGAACGTACCCTATGCCCGCGCAAAGCCCAACAGTTCCTACATCGAACAGTTGGGAATGTACTGTACCCTTCTCTCGACGGACCGGGGGCTGCTCTTCCGGGTCCTGCGGGACGATCGAACGGGAGGCTCATCGGTCCTCGCACCGCTCGAAGTACGATTCTCGGACCTTCCCGCGATCCGGCAGGAGATGGTCCGGCGGAGAGACCTCTTGACCGAGGCCGTGGCCTCGCGGGATCCCTCGAAGCTGCCGGCGTGCGCGTACGTCGGGTACAAGTGCAAGTACCGGGAGGCCGGGGTATGCAACTGCAAGGAGCGGGTAGACTTCGTACCGACCATAGAGCAAAAGGCGAGCTGGTCGGAGGCCCCGGAATTCCTCGAGGTGGTCGAACGGCAGTTCGAGGAGCGGATGGCTCGCGTCAAGGCCGAGTCCCGGCAACCCCGGTTCTCCTCGTACCGTCTTCTCACCCCCCGCAAGACCTTCTTCGAACAGGTGAAGAGCCCTCCCCCGGAGGATGAGGACGGGACCGCCGTGCCGGAAGCTCCCCCGAGCCTTCCCGAAGAGCCGATGGCCCAAGCGGTCGGATCGGCGAACACCCGGGGGCTCGAGATGCAGATCTACTCGGCGATCCGCAGTGCGAATGCGAAACGGTATGCGGAGGCGTGCGCGGCCGACCCGGCCCTCCGCGGCCTGCGCGTCGCCATGGTCGATGGTCACCCGATCCACGTGAAGGTCCGCAAGGTGAACGCCCCGGTCCGGGCCTCGCTTAATGACGTGACGGGACAGTGGGGTGTGCCCGACGACATCGTGCGCGTCGCGATGGAGAGTGCGATCGTGGGTGCGGGCCAGGCCCGGCTCTACGTGTGGAACTGGAAGCTGACGGACCCGGGCATGAAGCTGCAGGTCTTCGATGTGCGGTTCCGGCGCGATGTCCTGGAGGGGCTCGCCCGGTACGTCCACGAGCTTCCCCCGGCCCTGGACCAGGCGCTCGCTACCGGGGACCACCGCGCCCTGCCCCTCTGCCCCCGCTGGATGTGCAAGGGGTGCAGCTTCTTCGACCGATGCAAGCCCGATGAAACGGCCCCCGCGCCGGCCACACCGGACCCGGTTTGAGCCGCAAAAGCCTGGCGGTCACCCTTTTTAGAGCCGGGGCTGTCCCTCGGGGACGTGCCGGACCCTGCCGAAGCGGAAGGAGCGCCGTCGGCCCTCTCCCCTTCGGACATCGTGGAGGCGCTGAAGACGCTGAACCTGACCGCCGACACTCGACCCCATGTCGTGGTCCTGCGCCGGAAGAGCGGGACCCTCATCTCGGTGGGGAAGCTCGAGAAGGATTTCCAGCTGCACGGCATTGCCGTGTGGGTCAATGCCACCGGGGTGACATTGCTCGATGCGAAGGGAAAGTACGAACCCGAACGGGGCCCCGCCGAGGCCTACGGGCTCACGGGGTCTGCCGCGCGGGTTCTCGATCTCCTCGCCGAGCTCGGGCGCAACTACCTCGCGCGTCTTGAGGAGGTGGACACGGAGCTTGCCGGCCTCGAGCAGAAGCCGCTCGAGGTGCCCCTCACTGACGTGCTGCGGCTCAAGCGCCGGGTGGCGATGATCCGGGCCGAGGTGGGCCGGGCCCTCGCCGCTGTTGCGGAGGTCGAAGGAGCCCAGCTCGCCGAGTCCCTTCCGGGACTGGCCAAAAGCCTCCCGGCCACCAAGGAGGAGCTCCTCCGGTTGCGCGAACTGTCCTCGTCGACCCAGACCTCGCTCACCGACCTTTTGCTCATGAAGCAGGCCGACCAGTCGAACAAGCTCGCCCAGATGGCGAACCAGCTCGGCCAAGTGAGCAACCGGATCGCGGAGCTCGCGAACGTTTCCAACATCCGGATGTTGGGGCTCTCCTACGTGATGCTCATCCTTGCCGTGGTGTCCACGATCATCCTGTTTCCCAACACGGCGGCGACGATCCTCGGGATGCCGTCGGCGACCGACGTGCCGGGGCTCCTCGTGGTGTTCGTGCTAGTGGTCACCGCCCTGGTGCCGCTCCTTTGGTTCCTATCCCAGCGGTGGATCCGCGACCTCTTCCGGAGCATGGCCCGCTACGAGGCCCGCGTCGAGGAGGGAATGAAGGGCTTGAAAGAACACGTGGCCACGCCCGACCCCCCCACCGAAGTCGAGGATTGATCCGGGGCCGGAGGGCTCCAACCCGAATCACCCGTAAGCGTAGCGAACTCCGTAAGGTCCCCGGGGGAGGTTCCACGTCACGGACCCTTGGTCGCAGGCGATGTCACAGGTGCCGCATTCGACGCAATCCTCGTACTTGAACACCAGCTTGCCTTCGATCCGTTGGTAGCACGCCGCCGGGCAGGCGATAGTGCAGAACGAGTGGGGGCATCGGGCGCAGATCTCCGGTTTGATGGTGATGTGGGCGTGCTCGGCGCTGTCCGTATTGTATCGGAGCGTCCCGAGCCGCCGTTTGATGTCCACCGGTTGTCCGGCGTCCTCGACCATGATGCCAGGTTATACGCCGCCGGGCCTTAAAACCCTGCGCGCGCCCCTTTGAGAGTAAGACTTAATGGGGGGGGCCCTTCTCGATACCCCGTGCCCGATAAGGTCCGGTTGACCCAGGGGGCGTGGGAACTCCTCAAGCTCCTGGCGAGCAAAGGAGCGATCACCGAGCCCGTCCGTATGTCCTCGCGGGAGATTGGCGAGCTTCTCTCCGTGAGCCAGCAGACCGCGGACAACTACCTCGTCGCCCTCGAGGTACAGGGGTACCTCTCCCGCACCCTCATCGCGCGAAAGCAGCAGCTTACGGTCACGGCCGAGGGTGTGAAAGCCCTCCGGTCGAACTTCCTCGACCTGAAGGCGATCTTCGAAAAGGCCCAGAACCGCACCTTCTCGGGAACAGTGGTCTCGGGCGTCGGAGAGGGGCGTTACTACCTCTCCAAGAAGGGGTACACGGACCAGTTCGTCGCGCATCTGGGATACCTTCCCTTCCCCGGGACGCTCAATGTTCGCTTGGACGGCAAGTCTTCAAGCCCCTTGGAGGAGGTCCGGCGCCTGCATGGGATCCGGATCGAAGGGTTCGAGGCGGAGGGGCGCACCTTTGGAGGGGCCACCTGCTACCCCGCCCGGCTTGCCGGGGCGGACTGCCACCTGATCTTGCCGGACCGGACCCATTACCAGAACGTCTTCGAGTTCATTGCTCCGAAGAGCCTCCGGAAGTCCCTGCGCCTGAAGGACGGCACCGAGGTCCCGATCGAGGTGCTGGCGTGAAGATGGCGGGACGCCCGGAAGCACTCACCGTGGCGCTGGAACGCAAGCCCGCCCCGGCCCGGGACGGGGCCACACCACTCAAGGTCTGGCACGAGAAAGAGGCGTTGGGCGGGGAGCCCTGCGATGCGTTCGTGGTGATTCTGCGGACCTCGGGTTGCTACTGGGCCCACACCCGAGGATGCACGATGTGCGGGTACGCGCGGGAGACCCTCGGCCGGGAGGCGACCGCCGCGGAGATATCCGATCAGGTCGGACAGGCGCTGCGCGAGTACCGGGGCGAACCTTATGTCAAGTTCTACACCTCGGGAAGCTTCCTGGACCCGCACGAGGTGCCGCCTTCGATGTGGGGCGAGGTGGCCCACGCCTTCGAGGGAAAGGCACGACGGCTCTTGGTGGAGTCGCTCCCGGAGTTCGTCACCGCAGATTCGATCGCGGCGCTGAAGAGCCGGTTCTCGGGGGAGGTCGAGGTCGCCCTCGGATTGGAGACGACGCAGGAGGACGTCCTGCAGAAGGCGGTCACGAAGGTCTCGACCGTACAGGAATACCTCGACGCGGCGCGCCGGCTCCGGGACCTCGGGGTCCTACCCAAGGCCTACCTTCTCCTCAAGCCCCCGTTCCTGACGGAACGACACGCCATCGAGGACACGCTCCTCTCTATCCGAAGGTCGAAGGACCTTTTTTCCACTATCTCCGTCAATCCCGTCCACATCCAAGGAGGCACCCTGGTGGAGCGCCTCTGGCGGAGAGGGCTCTACCGTCCCCCATGGCTCTGGAGCCTGCGGGAGGTGCTCCTCCGGGGAAAGGAGGACGTGGGAACCGGGGTCCGCCTCGTCAGCTTCCCCACGTCAGGGGGGAACACCCGGGGCGTGCACAACTGCCTCTCCTGTGACGGCCGCGTACTGCGTGCGATTGAAAAAGGGGCTATCACGCAGGATTACGAGGCCCTGCAGAACGTGCTTTCCTGTACTTGTCAGGAACAGTGGGAGTGGGAGAACTCCCTCGAAGCCCTCGCGCCATGACCTCCGCCCTGATCCCCCGGCTCCCTCCCCATGCCCGTGCGGTCATCTCCGTGTTCATTCGCGAGACGGTAGCGATGGCCGGGGCCAAGGGCGTGGTCCTGGGATTGAGCGGAGGGATCGACAGTGCCCTCGTGGCCCGGCTGGCCGTGGAGGCCCTCGGGCCGGGGCACGTCATGGGATTCTCCCTCCCCGACGCCCAAGTCCCTCGCGCGTTGCGCGAGGAGATCTCAGGTTACGCGTCCAATCTGGGGATCGCCTTCCGCGAGATCAATATCGCCCCGATCGAAGAAGCGTTCACGGCGGCCATGGGCGACGGCGCACGGGACATGGTCTCCCGAGGTAACACCAAGGCCCGCATCCGCATGACCCTCCTCTACGAGGCGGCGCACGGCGCCAATCATCTGGTGGTGGGGACGGGGAACAAATCCGAACTCCTGCTAGGATACTTCACCAAGTACGGGGATGGTGGGGTCGACCTTCTGCCCATCGGGGACCTATACAAGACGTCGGTCTTCGAACTAGCGAAGGAGCTTGACCTTCCGGAAGAGATCCGGAAGAGGGCTCCCACGGCCGGCCTCTGGGAAGGACAGACCGATGAGAAGGAACTGGGGTTCACCTATGAGTTCGCTGACCGCGTCCTCGTAGGATTGGAACGGCTACTCCGGGCCGACGAGATCGCGGAGCGGTTGAACGTCTCCGTGCCCGAGGTCGAGGCGGTGACTCGACGGGTCGAGACCTTCCGGCATAAGCGTCGACCGCCTCCCATTGCAAAGGTGGGGAACCGGACCATAGGAGTAGACTGGCGCGATTAGAGCGAGAGGAGGGTCATGCCTCGCAGGACCCCACCGGGCCACCGGACCCAATGGTTCTTATAGAGGGAGAATCTTCATCGACCACCCCCTTGGGGGGGTCCAACGCATGCAGCCGAATGGAGGGAGCCCGGGTGTGACGACGTTTATTGGACGAAAGGTGGACGGTACGGGAACAGCCTCGTTCCGTTCCGGGTACATCTTCCTTGTCGCGGTCATCGCGCTCCTCGGGCTCACCCTTCCCCTCAGTGCGGTCTCGGCGGCGGCGCAATCTCCAGCGGCAGGACAGGGATCGCTCGCCCGGCCGATAGGCACCGCGGTCGCTTCGGTTCCGGGTGCCGGTGTCACGGTCACCTTCGACACCGAGCCCGTCACCTGCGGATCGATCACGTTCAACACCGTCAATTACACGACGGGTCAGAAGGTGACCCTCCCGGCAGGGACGTATACGGCCACCGCGAACCCATGCATAGGATACCGGTTGATGGGGTGGGCAAACGGTGGATCGAGCGGAATCTCCATTTCCGGGAGTGGCTCGTCGGTGTCCGTCACCATCAGTGCCTCGGGAACTCTCTTTTCGCAGTTCCAAGCTCCCCCACAGACCTCCCTTTCTTTCCAGACTGGCCCCATGAACTGCGGGGCGTCGATCCTCTTCGCTGGATCTGTAATGACTGATTCGACCACTTTCCATTCCGTTTCCCCGGGCACCTACAACCTGTCGGCTGTTCCGTGTACGGGCACCGGCTGGACCTTTGCCGGTTGGGCGGACGGCCCACTGGGAGGCGTCACGTTCGGGTCGGTAGCCGCCGCCAGCACGACCGTCACGTTCAACTCGACCGCGACCACACCGACGATCACCGCGAACTTCATCAACGCCAACCCGCACGTGATCACGTTTGTGAACGGGCCCTATGGCTGCGGGTCCGATGTCTTCAGCGGAATGCAGGAAGTCACTGGGTCGACGGCTTCCGTCGCTTCCGGAGGTTCCTATCAGTACCACATCTTTGCCGACCCATGCGTGAACTTCGGGACCGCGAACGGGTGGGGGGGTCCTCTCTGGGGTGTCGGAGGCTCGTCGTCGCTCTCTGTGGCTGGGGGGCAATCTGCCACGGTGACCGAGACCGGGAACGGCACACTCTTTGCGACATTCTATTCGAACGAGTTGGTCCCCTTGAGCTTCGCCACCGGGCCCACGGCCTGCGGCACAATCTACGTGGACGGAGCCGGGTTTGTGAACAGCAACGGCTTCCCGGGCGGCCCTACCCCGGGCGTCTACAATCTGACCGCGGTCCCGTGCGGCGGCTTCAGCTTTTCAAGCTGGAACTTCGGGGCATCCCCTGGGATCTCCGTCAAGAATCCACGCGCCGCGCAGACCCTGCTTACCGTGACCACAGGAGGGACGATCACCGCCAACTTCACCTCATCTACGAAGTACACCATCCACCTCATCACCGACCCGGAAGGCTGTGGCAGCATCGAGTTCAATGGGGCCGTCTACACCTCGGGGGCATCCACCGTGGTCCCCGCCGGGACGTACAGCATCACTGCCCTTCCCTGCGACAATTTCCTCCCCGGGAACGGCTTTGGACAGGCTTGGGGAACCGGGGGCACGGGAAACGGCATCAGTGTTGCCAACCCTAATTACGCGAGCACGACGGCCACGGTCAGCGGCAACGGGACCCTTCAGATCCTGTTCACCTCGTTCGACTACTACGGCTTGGATATTGCCACCGGGCCGACCACCTGCGGGACCATCTTCGTGGCCGGATACGGGTTCAGCAACGGGGGGACGTTTTACATATCTTCAGGCGCGTACAACATCACCGCAGTTCCCTGCGGCGGGTACACCTTCTCCCAGTGGAGCTACAGCGGCCCGATCTCCGTCGCCACATCCTCGTCCGCATCGACCACAATGAACGTGTCCGGTCCGGCCACCCTGGGAGCGATCTTCATTGCGGGGACGCCCTCCACGGTGACCTTCAGCGTCACCCCCTCGGCCTGTGGGTCCATCATCTTCGATGGGGGAAGCTACACGAACGGTCAGACGGTCAACGTGGCCACGGGGGGCACCTATCCGATCAACGCGAACCCGTGCAACCGGTACAACTTCGTCTCCTGGAGTTCCACCACCGGGATCGCAATATCCAGCACTACGAGCGCGTCAACGACTGTGACGGTCAACGCGAATGGGCAGCTTAACGTGACGTATGCGTACGTCACTCCGCACTACACCGTGACCTTCTATACCGGACCGACCACCTGCGGTTCCATCGTGATCAATGGGACGTCCACGTTCACAAACGGCCAGAGCGCGACGTTCGTTCCCGGGGTGAACTACAAGGTATCCGCGAACCCGTGTGGGAACTCCTTCAGCTATTGGAACGTGGGTGGAGGGGTATCGCTGGTCTCGAGCCCCGGGACGAACCCCAACAACATCACGGTCTCCGCCCCGGGTTACCTCGTGGCCACCTTCGCCTCCACCACCCTCTACACCCTCATCTTCCACACCGGGCCCGTGGGATGCGGGTCCATAGTTTTCAACGGTGCGGTCTACACGGATGGGCAGTCGGTCCGTCTGTCGCCAGGAACATACACCATCGGTGCGGATCCCTGTTCCAACTTTGTCCTTCTTAAGTGGGAGTACCTGCCGGGCGCCGGTATCTCCGTGAGCGGGAACACCGCTACCTTGAGCTCCTTCTCCAATCTCACGGCCCTGTACTACTCGGAAACGCAGTACACAGTGGGTGCGGTGATCGAGCCGACCACCTGTGGACAACTCTCCGTGGCAAATGAGTCCTTGGGGGATGGAAGCTCGATCACCCTATCTCCCGGGACGTACCACGTTGCCGACCTGCTCTGTTCGAACTTCAGGTTCGAAGGATGGAATGCGACGGGGGGAGTGCGCGTGCAGAACCCGTCAGCCAATCCTACCAACATCACGGTCACGGGACAGGGCGCCCTGTCGGCGATGGATATCGGGCTCACCACGTATCCCGTCGAGTTCGCCACGGCACCCACCACGTGTGGTGCAGTGAACTTCGGCATGCAAGACTATAAGAACGGCCAGTCCTTGGCCTTGGCCGCGGGAACCTACGACATTGGTTTTGCTCCGTGCCAAAACTTCTCGTTCAATGCCGTGGGTTGGGGAGTACAGGGCCAATTGTCTACCGGTAGTGGGGGTCTCCTTGGGTCCCTCCTGACGGTGAGTGGCTCCGGAACCTTAACTGCACAATTCACTTCCAAGAGTACGGCGAGCGTGAATTTGTACACTGCCCCCACGACCTGTGGTTCGATCATCCTCGCCGGAACGACGTACGCGAACGGTGGCTCGGTCAGTGAGGACCTGGGGCTCATACCCATATCCGAGAGCGCTTGCGCCGGATTCAACTTCACTGGATGGAGGGCGACCGGGAGCGTGGCGGTCGCGAACGGTTCGGCGGCTTTCACCGAGCTGAATGTCTCAGGCCCGGGGGCGGTCTATGCCGATTTCCTCAGTTCGGGCACCGCCGTGGTGACCTTAGAGACGGCACCCGTTGCTTGCGGGCAGGTCCTGTTCAATGGGGCTCCGTATCCCGGGGGGAGCAGGGTCACCGTTGCCCTCGGGGGCACCTACACTATCGGAACGGAAGGTTGCACAAACGCCACCTTCTCATCGTGGGGTACCGGAAACAGTGGAACCCTATCCGTGACCCTGGGGAATCCGGACACCGTGACCGTGGCCGGTAACGGGACGCTGACGGCGGTGTTCAGCAGCTACACCATCGCGAACGAACAGTTCTACACCGGTCCGAGCACCTGCGGCTCGCTCACCTTTGCTGGGACAACGTACTCGAACGGGGCCTTCTCCAGTGGCGTGATATCGCCAGGGACGTATGCCATCCAGGCCACGCCCTGTGCGGGATACACCTTCGCCTTCTGGGGGGTCACGGGAGGCAACACCCTCGCCAATGCTCTGGCCCAGAACACTACCGTCACCGTGACCACCGGAGGGACCCTGACGGCGAACTTCAGTGCCATCGGGACGTACCCCGTCACCTTCACCGAATCGGGTCTCCCCTCCGGAATGGAGTGGTCCGTCACCATGGGTGGCACCACGGTCTGGTCTTCCGGCTCGACCAACTCCGTAAGCCTGCCCAATGGGACGTACTCGTACACCGTGAACGGGATCTCTCAAGGGAGCGGAATCCGATACGGGGCCACACCGTCGGTTGGAACCTTCACCCTCAATGGTGCAGGCTACTCGCGAGGGGTCAGCTATACCTCGCAGGTGTACCTCGTGACCCAGTCGAGCCCGGCCACGGGTGGGACCGTCTCCCCCGCCACCGGCTGGTACAACACGAGCACTTCCGTCACTCTCGATGCCGTTCCCGCCCTCGGGTACATCTTCGCGGGATGGTACGGGAACGGGACGGGCAACTACACCGGCTCCTCCCCCACCCAAACGCTCACGCTCTACTATCCCGAGACCGAGTTCGCCGTCTTTTCGCCGACGGTGGTGAGCGCCTACCAGGTCACCTTCACGGAGTCGGGACTGCCCACGGGCACGACCTGGGCCGCCACGCTCAACGGCCAGTCCATAGCCTCCACCGGGTCGAGCATCATCTTCCTTGAGCCGAACGGGACGGGACTTCCCTGGTCCATCCAGACCCCGATCGTGACCGGTCAGGGCACCGAGTACGTAGCGGCGGTGTCGAGCGGGACCATCAATGTGAACGGCCTGCCGACCTCGCAGGCCGTAAGCTACGCACCGGAGTACTACCTCTCGGTGGCCGCGGCCCCAGCGAGCCTCGGTTCCGTGAGCACGGGTGGCGGGTGGTATTCTCCGGGGTCCACCGTGCCGCTCACGGCGACCGCAGTGGCGGGCGCCTACTTCCAAGTGTGGTCTGGACAAGGCAGCGGAAGCTTCTCAGGCACGGCCAATCCTACTTCGGTAACGGTCAACGCCCCCATCAACGAGACGGCGGTCTTCAGCCAGACGATCCTGCCGTCCAGCCATTACACGCTGGCCTTCGTGACCTCACCGGCCACCTGCGGGAGCATCACTTTCGCCGGCCAGTCCTACGGCAACGGCCTGCAGAACACCTCGGTCCCTCCCTCCGTCTACGCCATCGCGGCGGTCCCGTGCTCGGGGTATGGCTTCTTGTCGTGGAGCGTCACCGGCGCCCTCACCCTGGGGGCGTCGGGGAGCGCCGCCACCTCGCTCCAGGTTGCGGGCAACGGTACCCTGACCGCGAACTTCCAGGCGAACCCTCCCCCGAAGGGAGGGTACACCTTGACCTTCCTCACCGGACCGGTCGGCTGTGGCAGCATCGAGCTGAGCGGGGAGAGCTACGGCTCGGGCGGGACCAACCATTCGGTCCCGGCCGGCAGCTACTCGATCACCGCGGTGGCCTGCCCGAACTACAAGTTCTCGGCGTGGTCGGCGAGTGGGGGATTGAGCGTGGCCTCCTCCTCGGCCCCCACTTCCACCCTCACGGTGTCGGGAAGCGGGACCCTCACGGCCACCTTTGCCTCGACGGGAACCCCGACCAACAACACGCAGAACAGCGGCCCCGCATCCAATCCGCTTCTCCTGTATGGGCTGCTCGCCCTTGTCGTGATCCTGGCTGTTCTCGTCTTGGTCCTCGTGATGCGCAAGGGGAATGGCCAGCGGGGCTCGAGCGCGGGCGCCCCGGCTGCCGCCCCGGTGGCCTACACGCCCCCGCCGCCGGCCCCGGCGGTGAGCTCCCCGCCCCCTCCTCCCGCGCCGAGCCCGGCTCCGGTGCAGAGCCCCCCACCCTCACCTACGCCATCGACCCCGGTGACAGCGCCTCCCCCGCCGCCGTCACCCCAGACCGCTCCCGTTCCACCCCCGCCGAAGTTCTGCCCGCACTGCGGGACCAAGCTGAACCCGCCGGTCAGCTTCTGTCCGACGTGCGGGAAACCGGTCCAGTAGCGCCCAGGTCGAGCCCACCCGGTGCAGGCGCCAACCCCAGGAGCTCCCGGAAGCGCCGGGCGTTCCGCGGGGCGTTGCCGTGGGGGTGATTGTTGAACACGACGATGACCTCCTCCCCTTCCTCAAGGATCCCCTGCACCTTGTCCGCCCACGCGGCGAGCTCCTCCTCGGAGTAGGCGTAATCGTACCAGTGCGCCGGGTTCCGGCCGTGCATCCGCACGTAGACCGGTGGGGCGGTGCGATGGACCACGCTCGGGAGCAGGGGCTCGTCGACCACGGTGTACGATGAGGCGGTGCGTCGCAGGAGGCGCAGCGACTCCCCGACCTGGTCCGGCTCGAGCCAACTCGGGTGACGGAACTCGGTCGCCGTCCGGAGCCCCAAGTCCCGCAAGGTCCCGAGCAACTGTTCAAGGTCCCCCGCCTGCTCGGACGTGAAGGACGGAGCGAGCTGCACGAGAACGAGCGATAGCGAGCCCTGGACCTGGAGGGGCTCAAGCGCCCGGACGAACTGCGCGAGGGCCGTGTCCGAGCGCTCGGTCTTCCGGCAGGCCGCCTCGTGCGTGATGGCCCCCGGGAGCTTGGCCGTGAAGCAGAACCCCTTGGGAAGCACCCGGGCGATCCCCCGCATCGTCCGTTCGTCGGGGACCCGGTAGAAGGTGCTGTCCATCTCGACGGTGTCGAAGACGCGTATGTACTGTGTCAGCATCCGGTCGGCCGTCCGGTAGAACGGCCCGACCCACTCCTTGTACGACCACCCGCAGCACCCCACGCGGACCGGGCCTACCATCCGACCACCTCCCCTGCCGATCCCGGGCGGGCGAGGTTGGTGGGCGTGAGCTGTTCCTTCGCCTTCTCCAGGCGGCGCACATAGTGCTCCCGGGCCACGCCGGAGAAGCCGAGGTCGGCCATGTAGGGCCGTCTTCCCTCGATGATCTGCACGAACGGCACATCCCCGTACCCTCCAGGTCCGCTGCCCCCGTCGGAGCCGCCCGCGCGTTTCCCGCGCGCGACCGTGAGAACCCAGTCCGCGGGGTCAACCGCGTTCCGGCGCACATTCGCCGCGGCCTCCTCAAAGAGCGTCGCCACTTGAGGGAGCCGTTCGCCGAACTCGTGCGGGGTCCGGGCCGCCCCGAGCTCCTGCAGGGCGGCGGCCTGCACCTTGCGCACGACGCCGGGGGTATCCCGCCGGACCACGTCGAGCCCCTTCACCTTGAGCGATCCATCCAAGAGGCGCCCGAAGTAGCGGGCCGGGGACCCGATCTCGGTGCCCCGGTTGTTGCACAGGACGACCCAGTCGTAGTGCGCATCGACCTTGATCCCGAGGCCCGTCTCGGTCCGGATGGCCTCGAGGAGTGCCTGGAACTCCTCCCCTGTGGCCCCCTCCTTCTGCGCAAAGAGGCTGTCGACCATCACGTGGAGCACCCGGAACCCCCGGTCCGTCGCCACGCGGATCGCTTGGCGCATGTAGTGGCGGGAGAGGGCCGTCACGCACTCGTGCGCCTCGATCTTGCCGAAGCGGGCGTTCCGGAACCCGAGATAACCGAAGCTCGCCACGAGCAACCACTTGATCGCCCCCTGCCGGAGGTCCGCGGTGGGGTCTGCAGCCCCCCGGGCCCGGGTCGCTTCGCGGCGGGCTATGAGCCACTCGAGCGCCTCGGGCACGATCCCCCGCCGTACCGCGGCCGGTTCCACTGTGTGCCGTACCCCGGGGACCAGGACGGGAACGGCCCCGGGAGCGTTCACCGTCTCCGGGGAGATGTTCCAGCGGGCGATGAGGGCCGGGTACATGGAAGAGAAATCGAGCTGCGCCACGTTCCCATAGATCCCCGGGACGGGGCGGAAGAGGACCCCGCCCCGGTCGTGGGTCACCAGGTCCTGGAGCGACTTCCGGCGTTCCACGTGCACGGGCCGGTCGGGGACCAGATAGCGCCGCTCGAACGCCCGGCGCACCTCGTTCGCCGTCAGGGCTTTCCCGATCGATGCCCCCGCTAGCTCCCCCATCGGGAGGAAGGATATCCGGCTCCACTCCACGAGCTTCACGATCTCCTCCGGTAGCGGTGCGGAGCCCGGGGAGTGCCGATGGAGCGTGATCGGCACCCGCGTGATGTCGACCCCCGCCCGGCCGAGGAGCCAGCGGAACGCCCGGGGATACATGAGGACGTCCGCCGCGGACAACGCGGCCGCGTGCGAACCCAGGGACGGGAGGGGGCCTTCCTCCGTGGTGACCGTCGCCCCGTCCCAAAAGGAGAGACGGAACCTTTCCGGTGGGTGGTGGGAGGGAGCGGCCGTGGTCTCCCCGTACCAGTCGAAGAAGCGGACCTCGGCCAGGCGGAACCCCGGTGGAGCATACCCGAGGGCGAGCGGGTCCTCGAGGAGGGTGAGCCCGCTCCGTCCCAGATAGGCGGACTCCCCGGGGGTCTCCCCTTCGGGGAACACTCCGCTCCCCTCGGCCCGGACCCGGCTCGTGGCCGGACACCCGAGGGCGTAGAGCGCCCGGGTCACCGGGCCCGGGAAGGTGTTGTAGACCTCGCCGAGCCCCCGAACCCGCACGGTGGCCTCCACCGCGCGCGCCCCCTCGACCGAACGGAAGGAGAGGCGGTGAATGGGGACGAGGGTCCGGTACCAGGGGGGAGCGTACCAAGATTCCTCCTGAGCCCGCACGGCCTCGGGATGTTCGAGCAAACGGTCCAGGGTCCCCGGGTCCGGCAGCCGGAGATACAGGTCGTGGGCGGCCCGGACCCAGGCCCTCGCCCGCCGGTGCCCGTCGGTGAGAAGGAGGGAGAGCCCCCCCACCTCAGGCCGTGCGTCCAGGATCCACCCTTCGAAGTCCATCGGGCATCTCCGCGGGGACGTCCCCACCGCTCCGGAGGAAGAGGTAGAGGAGGAGCGATAGGAGGATCTCCTCCCCGGGGTCCCCCGTCTCCATCGCATACTCGTTCTCAAGGTCGCGTGCATGGGCGAGGAGCGCCTTGAGCGATCTCCGTCGCACCGGGTCCGCGGAGCCCTCGGCCAGGCGCTCCAGGCGCTCGATCTCCCGGTCCAGCCCTTGCCGGAAAGAAGGGATGGTCCTACCCATCGTTCCCGTCCCCCAAGAGACGCCGGATCCGCTCGGCGTCCTCGTACATCTGCACGCTGTGCGTCACCACCCGGATGCGTTCCTTCCCGGAGACCGTGGCATCCCGGGCCCGCCGTACGGCCCGCCGGACCATCCCTGCGCTCAGATGGTCGGGGATCCCCTGCGGGACGCCGAAGACCCGGAGGTAGGCGTCCCCACCGGGGGAAAAGACCTCTTGGTCCCCGGACGATACCACCACCCAAGGAGGGAGGGATGGGAGGGGGCCCCCGGCCCCGCGGACCGAAAGTACCGGGACGTAGCCGTGGTCGTGAAGCAGGGTCAACGCTTCCTCCCGCCAGGGTAGCGTGGCGTGGACCACCCCGTACCGGGCCCGGAGCGATTCGAGGAGGGAAAGGAGGGGCCCCACCTCGATGGGCCGCTCCCAGGGCAGGACGACGGAGAACTCGAAATCCTCCGGGACGGAGCGCCGCCAGCCGCAGGCCACGGAGAGCGAGGGAAGACGATAGTAGCTCGTGTTGACCTCCACGAAGTCGAAGCGGTGGGCGTATCTCGGGAGCCCCCCGTCGAACCCCCACCATCCCCCGCAACCGATGCGCCACGGCATGGCCTATCCTCCGAGCCCGGTCCATGCCGTGAGGCGAGTCTGCTGCCCTGGCCCCCGCACCCGCTCCCCGTAGATCTCGGCGTAGGAAAAGAGGACCTGGCGCGGTGGGAGCGAAGGATGCTTCACGATCCGGGCGCTCACGGCCGCGGCGTTGGCCGAGAGCTCCACGATCACCGGGATGCTGTGGTGGTGGTAGGTCCCCCCCTCCGGGGCCCGGCGGCCGAAGCGGGAGATCCGGTTGAAGACGGCCACGGCCTTCCGCCCGCCGAGCGCCCGCAGCGCGGCGGTGATGGGCGTGAGCTCGCCATAGCCTGAGGGGTCCGAAGGCGCGTAGAGGTAGGGGTCCACCACCGCCGCCACGGAGGCCTCGGTGGCGAGGGCCCCCCGGAGCAGCTCCACCGTGGATTGGAGGCTGAAGGAGCGGGAGAGCGTGGCCTCGGGCCGCACCCCGAGGTTCCGGCCGAGTCGGCGCAGCGTCGTGGTGTCCAGCGCGCCGAATTCCTGGGTGATGAGGATCTCGAGGGCCCCGGAATGTTCCACGATGAACCGGTGCAGGAGGAGCTTGACCGCCTCCCAATCCCCGAAGAACTCGACGAAGGGAAGGGCCCCGACCATCTCGTCGAGGGCCCGCACCCCCGTGGAGGGCACGATCTCGGTCATCCGCGTTCCACCTGTGGCAAAGAAGGGGAGGGAAGGTATAATAGCGCTCCGTACCTGTACGGAACAAGCGATGCCGAGGGCGGGATTCAAGTCGGTGACCATCAAGGAATCCACCTACCGGGAGCTCGAGGAGACCTACCGGCGGGAGAAGGAGATGCTGGCCCAGGAAGGGGTGGGAAGCCTCACGGCCTTCGTCACCCGTATCGTGGCGAACCACCTGCGGGAGCGGGAGAAGGCCCGCCTCCGGCACTTCAACATCTACGAGAACGTCATCCGCATCCAGGATGCGAAGATCAAGCGGCTTGTGGATGTGGACTACCGGAACAACGAGATGTTCTGCAACTACTGCCACTCCACCGAGTGCCTTCACACCGGCTTCGCCTGGGGCATCTACCGGAAGCAGCGTGTGACGCGCCGGTCGGACTGACCGGACAATCGTTAAGGTTCCATAGTCCCTTTCCTTGGAGGGGGGATCAGGATGCCGAGAGCTCGGGGAAGTGTGGTCGACCGCCGGTGGGTGGTCCTCGGGATGGCGTTCCTGTTCGTGATCTTGTACCCGCCGCACTTTTCATCGGGGGGACCCTCCGGTGCCCATCCTCTACGGGGGGCGGAAACGGTGGGGCATCCCTTCCTGCGTGGGACGCCTCCGTCCGCTCCCTCCGGGGGGATGAACGGCTTGCCGTGGCTCCACGCTGTGCCGGGGAACCCCGTCGGCCAACTGCGGAGCCTCGACGGGGCGTACTTTCCCCTCCGGGGTGTCGACGTGAATGGGCTCATCCAGTACGGGCCGGACTGGAACGAATCCATCCCGATCACCCGGGGCGACCTCGCCGAGATGCACGCGCTCGGGATCACTTTCATCCGGCTCTCTCTATCCTGGAGCCTGCTCGAGCCGGCCCCCGGGACGTTCAACCAGAGCTATCTTTCGGACCTCTCGCAGGTGGTGGACTGGGCGGGGACGGAAGGCATCTACGTGCTCGTGGACATGCATCAGGACCTGTACAACCCGTACCTCGCCCCGAACGGGACGGAGCAAGACGGCTTTCCTACTTGGGCGGCGCTCGCCGGGAACGCCTCCCGGACCTGCCCGGTCTACCTCAACGTGACCACCTGCCTTGAGGATCCGGCGGTCGACAATGCCTGGAACGCCTTCTGGAACAACACGACGGTGCCCGGTTTCATCGGTCTCCAAGAGGCGTACGCGCAGGCTTGGCAAACGCTCGCGAGCACCTTTGCGAACTCTTCCACTGTGGCTGGGTACGACCTCATGAACGAACCGGCGACGGGGACCGTCACGAGCTCTCTAGGCTCCGGGTTCTGCCCGAACGGCACTTGGGAGTGGGAATACCAATGGGAAGACTGCTTTCTCCTCCCCTTTTATCAGATGCTCATCCACGCGATCCGCCACGTGGACGATCGGCACGCCATCTTCTTCGAGCCATCCGTCTACACCGATGCGCTCAACTGGGCCCCGTGGAACCCGGTCTCCCTGGGTGACACCAACATTGTCTACGAGCCTCACGTCTACACCAATGTCTTCGGCCCGACGGCCAACTGGTCGGGGAACGATAGCGCGCTCATCGCCGCGTACCAGAACGCCCAGTCCAATGCCCAGCAATTTGGCGGGACGGCGTGGTTCGTCGGAGAATATGGCACGAACCCGGACCGCTGGCACGACGGTTGGGTGGAGGCGAACGTGAACCTCGCCAACCAGTACGATGTCGGCTCGAGCTTCTGGGAGTGGAAGGACGGGATCAGTGTTCCCACGATAACGGAACCGGGGGGCTCTTGGGGGGTCGTGAACGTGAATGGAACCCTGCGGAATACGACCGATCGGGCCCAGATCCTCGCTTCTCCCCACCCCGTCGGCGCTGGTGCCGGCGCCCAGGTCGGGACCGCGGACTTCAACTTCACCAACGCCACCTATAGCCTGACCATATCGAACACCGCTCCCGGCGGATGGGTGACGGTCTACCTTCCTTCATTTTGGTACCCTTCCGGTTTCGGGGTCAACGGAACATACACCGGGCACTCGTACCAGAACTATAGCTACGTACTGCCCGGTGGGACGGATTTGGAGGTCAGCCTCCTCAACGTCACCTGTTCCTGCACCGGGAACTACACGGTGCATGTGACCCGACCGTTGCGGGCTGAAGGTTGGCTCACCGGAAGCGTGGTCCCGGCTACCGCCAACCTCACCGTTTCCGATAGGGCCGTGCCCCTCCACAACGGGAGCTTCACCCTTGCCCTCCCGCCCGGGAATGTGAGCCTGATGGCGACAGCGCCGGGTTACGTATCGCAGACGCAGAACGCCCTGGTGGTGGCGGGGAGCACCGTCCGGGTCGTCATCGCTCTCACGGTGCTCCCGCCGCCCCCGGCCCGGTACTCTGTCGTCTTTTCAGAGTCCGGTCTCACCGCGGGCACGAACTGGTCGGCGACGGTGGGGACCACGACGATCGCCGCCTCCCGGACCACTATCGCCTTCAGCGAGACCAACGGCACCTACCGCTACTCGATCGGTACCGTGCCGGGGTACACGGCGGCACCGTCATCGGGGAACGTGACCGTGAACGGTGCCGCGGTGAACGTGACGATCGTCTTCGCCATGTCGCCCCCACCACCGGTCCTTTCGCTGTATGCCGTGACCTTCATCGAGACCGGGCTCCGGGCTGGGACCGCCTGGACGGTAGTCATGAACGGGACCTCCTTGAACTCCACGACGGCATCCGTCACCTTCCAGAAGGCGAACGGAAGCTACGGTTTCACCATCGAGCTCGTGAACGGTTACACTGTGCGCCCTTCGTCTGGGATCGTGACGGTGAAGGGGGTCGCCATCCACCAATCGATCGCATTCACGAACACCTCATCCAAGGGCCCGGCGAGCGCGACCCCGGGCTTCCTCGGTCTCCCGGGGTACGATGGATACCTTGTGATCCTGGCGCTCGTCGCCGTTGTGGCCATGGTGGCGGCCGTGGTCTACTTCCGATCCCGGCACGGTCCCGCTCCCCGGGACACTCCCTCTTCCCCCCCGAAGGGTGACCCCGGGGAGGAGTCGGATGTCCCGGATCCCTGAGTTGGGGTTCGACCCAATCGTCAGCGGACGCTGACCTTCGATCCGGTCAGCGTGGGCACCCACATCATTTGCGGTGGTGTCCGGTCGTGCTGCCAGTAGACAGCGATGATCTCGCCGAGGTGGTGGGCCTGTTCGAAGGCGGCCTGGAAATAGCCGTCCTCGAGGGTATAACGGCCGGGCATCCAGGGGACTTTCACCCGGCGCTCAAGGGCCCGGTCGGTAAGGCCCCGCGTCAGTTCCGTGATGGGTGTGAAGACGCGGCCCCGGTACGCCCTCAGGTCCCGGAACGACCGGATGTCCTGCGGCCGGCGCTTCGGTGCGTCGAACACCTCCCAGCGGTCCTGCGCGGCGGCCACGAGCCATGCTTCGGTGGCATTCAGGATGTGCACGAGCGTGTCCTTGAGGGTAAGGTGGGCGATCTCGTGGTTCTCGGTAGCGGAACTCCATCCCCACCGCTCGACCGAGCGCTCGAACGCATCGAAGGTCTTCTGTTCGAACGCCCACAAACGCCGGATGGTTTCCACTTTCCCCATGATGATGTCTCCGTAGGGTAGAGGCGCCCCTTTGGTTAAGGCCATCGTAAACGGGGGGCACCGCGTCCTGTTGGCAGGTCGCTCGGCGGGGAAAGTTTCATTTGCTAAGGGGGCTCTCGCATTAGCGAACCGAAGTGCACGATGGCCCAGCGTTAGTCACCGGTTCCGTGCGGCGAGGATGGCCCCTCACGCTCTTCCTGCTCGGACTGTTCCTCCTTTCGGGTTTCTTTCTGATCCCCGGCGTCCCCAGTTCAGCATCGGCTGCGCCCTCGACTGGCCCGTCTGTTTCGACCCATCTCCCGTCCGCCTCCGTGTCGGCTGGCGCCGTGGTCCATCCCCAGGTGACCATCACCTCGTTCACCATCTCTCCCTCCACGGTGATGGTGGGTGCGACGACGGACCTCAACATGACCGTCTCGGGCACCGGACCGTACCTTTACAATTACAGCAGCGGGATGCCCTCTTCGTGCCCGCAAACGGCGAGCATTTCCTCCAGCACGAGCTACTCGGTCTCGTGCACGCCCACGATCTCGGGGACCTACACCATCACGGCGGCGGTCATCGACCTCGGGAACAACTTCAATTCCGCCGTTTCGACCGCCACGCTGAACGTGACGGCCACCCCCGTCGGCCCGACCATCAATTCGTTCCTGGCCTCCCCGCCCCAGATCGCCCTCGGTGGCTCCACCTACTTCAACTCCTCTGTCAGCGGCGGGACGCCGCCGTACACGTACGCCTACGGCAGCCTTCCGCCAGGATGCTCGAGCTCGAACACATCCTCCCTCTTTTGCACCCCGTCTAAGGTCGGGAACTACTCCGTCGGCCTCACCGTGACGGACAGCGCGGGGCTGTACACGACCGGCTCCACGACGCTCACCGTAGGGAACCCCGCCGGGCCCCTCATCACCGCGTTCACGGCCACCCCCTCGTCCTTCACCTTGGGAAAGAGCACCATGATCGCGGTGACCGCCACGGGAGGGTCTCCCCCGTACACCTATGCCTACACAGGGCTTCCCGCGGGCTGCACCAGCTCGAGCGCAGCCTCGATCTCGTGCACCCCGACCGCGGCGGGCACGGCCCATGTGAACGTGACCGTCACCGATACGAAGACGTTGAAGAGTTCCGGCACGACTCTCGTCACGGTCAATGCGTTACCCACGGTGAGCTCCTTCACCGCCTCCCCCGCCGCCGTGTCGGCGGGAGGTACGACGACGCTCTCGGTCGCCGTGTCCGGCGGAACGTCACCCTTCACCTACTCCTACTCCGCCCTTCCGCCGGGATGCGCGACCGCGAACACGGCTTCGCTCGTCTGCACCCCCACGACGGTCGGGAACTATACTCCCAGCGTGACCGCGGTGGATGCGGATGGCTTCGCCACCCCGGCCGCCACCACCCCGCTCACCGTGAACGGCCCACCCTCGGTCTCCCGGGTCACGGCCTCCCCCTCCCATTTCCCGCTCGAGGCGAGCACCCAGATCAGTGTGACCGCGGTGGGAGGGACCCCGCCGTACTCGTACACCTATGTGAGTCTCCCGCCCGGGTGCATCACCGCCAACACCGCGACGCTGGCGTGCACCCCCACCCGGTCGGGCGTGTTCAACATCTCGGTCGCGATCTACGATCGGAGCGGGCGGGCGGCCTCGGGCGCCACTCAGGTCACAGTCTATGCGGTCCCGGAGGTCCTCTCCTTCACTGCCACCCCCGCGACGGTCGCCACCCACAGCACCGTCATCTTCTCGGTGCAGGCGAGCGGCGGCGTTTCTCCCTATGGGTATTCCTACACGGGGCTTCCCACGGGATGCGTCACGTCCAACACCTCGAGCCTTTCCTGCAGCCCGGTCAGCACGGGGCGCTTCAACGTCACGGTGCGTGTCAGTGACGCCCGGGGGAACTCGAACACCAGTGTGACCACGGTCTCGGTGACGGCGGCCGGGACCGCGCTTTCGATCCCGTCCTTCACGGTCTCCCCGGCCACGGTCCCCACCGGTTCTTCGGCCACGTTCTCCGTGACAGCCTCCGGAGGAAAGCCTCCCTACTCGTACACCTATGCGGGGCTCCCCCCGAGCTGCGCCACCGCGAATACCGCCACCTTGGCCTGCACACCCGGCGCGCCGGGGAACTACTCCGTGACGGTCACCGTGACCGATAGCGCGGGCGCATCGACGACCGCAACGACGGACCTCCAGGTGACGGGCACCGTGCAACCGCTCATCGTCACGCTCTCCGCGAACCGCACCTCGCTGCCGCCTTCGACCCCGTTGATCCTCCGGGCCACGGTCACGGGGGGGGAAGGGCCCTTCTCGTACGCCTGGTCCGTCAACGGGGTGAACGATTCCTCCGCCCCGGACGCGACCGCTTGGAACTGGACCCCCGCTCAGAAGGGCACCTATTCGGTCCGCGTCTGGGTGACCGATGCCCGACGGGTGGTCGCGGGCAGCTCCCCCCTCACGATCGATGTCGGCGCCGTTTCCGCCAACACGGGCTCGGGATCCGGGGTGGCCTACGACTGGCTCGTCCTCGCCGCGGTCCTCGCCGTCGTGGTCCTTCTCTTCGTCTTCTTCATGAAGGGTGTGCGGGGGCGCCGGGCAACCAGCGAGCCGGCGACGGAGGCCGCGCCGACGGTCCCGGAGGGGTTCTTCAACCCGGTTCCCACAGAACCGGAGGCTCCGGTCGCTTCGCCCCCACCAAGTCCCGAGGTAGCTCCCACTCCCGCTTCCAGCGCCCCGGTTGTCGAGCCGATGCCCGCCGAGCACGTGGGACCCGACCTCTATGCGACGTGCCCCCGGTGTCTGGACCCGATCGGCCCGGACATGTACTGTCCCCGATGCGGGGTCCGGTGGGAGGCCGACTCTACGAACGGGGACGCGGCTTGGAAGGAGTCGACGAGCGATGCGAAGGCTCCCGAAGACGCACCGGTCCAAGACCCGACCGGAAATCCCCCGGCATAGGGTGGGCTCAGGACCCGGGACCCTTCCCGGCAGTGAGTTCCCGGGATGGACGCCGGGATGGGAGGAGCATCGTCCCTCGTCGTCAAGGATACAGGCCGAGACAAGAGTTTACGGGGTCCGGTCGTTTCAGACCGATTCGTCCCACGGCTCCGACTCGTCCCAGGGTGCCGGTTCCGCCGCGGAGGTCGTGCCGAGGGGCTTTTCCCCCACGGCGGGTGTGGGACGCCGCTTGCGCCCCGCCAGCGGGCGGACCTCTCGTCCGATCAGGAACCGGCCCTTCTTGTCGACGCCGATCGCGATCTGGCCGAACCTTCCCTGGAAGACCATCAGGTTCGGCGTCTTTGGTGCGGGCCCAGAGGGTGGGGCACCGGCACGGGAGACCGCGGCGGAGCCATCGGGTCGGATCTCGATCGATATCTCCTTCCCGGCGGTGTCGGTGAGGACGAGGGCGTTCCTGCGGGCCCGGTTCCGGGTCGAGGTGGGGACGGAGGGGGGCGGGCTCCGTGGTCCGGGACCGGCCCGGACGATGATCCGGGGAAGCTTCGCCCCGCCCTTCGGGCGTGCCTTCAATCGCATCATCGGCCGGGACCCCGGTTTGGAACTGTGGTCTCCCATCGCTCTACCTTCGCAAGCTTTCCGCGCTCTTGAGCTCTGCCGGGCGACGGACGACCCCTAGTGTTTGGTCGCTTCGATCCAGAACCCGTAGCGGGGGATGAGGAGCGGGCCGTCGCGTAGGATGGCCTCGTGGATCCGCCGCAGCGCGTCCTGGTGCCGGTCCACGGAGAACCCAGGGGCCGCCCACGGCACGGCCCGGAGGTACCACACGAGCGCACCTATGTCGCGGAACCGCATGCCGAAGTGCGACTCCCCGGAGCCGACGATGCGGAGCCCGGCGCGGACGATCTGCTGGGTGGCGAAACCGAGCGTCCAGGCGGGAGCCCGGACGCGCCGGGGGGCAATGTCGAGGAGCCGGCAGAGCTCCTTGACCTCCGTCGTTCCCGTCTGTTCCGTGAGGAAGCGCCCGCCATGGTCGAGGACCCGGGCCACCTCGGACGGCACGTATGCCTCGTTCCGGTCGAGGATGAGATGGAAGGACCCGTTCCGGAACGGGAGACGCCCGATCGGACCGGATTCCTCCTGAAGTACATTGTCCGGGGCACCCCAGGTCGCCACCACGTGGACCCCGTGGGGGGCGAGCCGACGGCGAGCCAAGCGGAGGTTGGGAGGGTACGACTCGGTCGCCACGGTGAGCGGGGGGAAGGGAGCCATGGTCAGCAGGCGTTCCCCACCCCCGGTCCCGATGTCGAGGAGATCGGGCGATGCGCGCGCAAGGCGCATGGCCCGAGCCGGGAAGTCCCACGGAGGGGGTTGCTCGATCCACCGTTCCCCCTTCAGGATCCAACCGAAGTCCCAACCCCGGAAGGGATGGGCCACGGCCTCCTGTACCAGGGCCTCGAACGTTCGGGGGGTAGATCCCGAGCGCCGGCGCCCCCTTCCGGATGGGGCGGGCGGTGCGGCGGCCGGGTCCGGCCCGTTCAGCTCCGGACCTGCCAAGATTGGGCTCCGTTCATCTCGAAACTGAAGTCGACCACGTGGCCTCCGGCCTTCTCGACCACCTCGGCGATCTGGCGGCGGCGGGCGAAGTCGGCGAAGAGGAGCAGGTATCCCCCGCCCCCCGCGCCAGTCAGCTTGCCACCGAGCGCACCCTCGGCGCGCGCACGTTCGTAGAGCCGGTCGATCACGGGGTTGGATATCCCTTCGGTGAACCGCTTCTTGAGCTCCCAACCTTCGTGGAGGAGGTGACCCATCTCGTCGACCTTGCCCCGGAGGAGGCAGTTCTTCATGTCGATGGCGAGCTGCTTCGTCGCATCGAGGGCCTCGACCGTGTCCTTGCGCTTCCCGCGGTAGTTCTCCTGCTGGTTCTTCAGGAGGTCATCCGAGTAGTGTCCGGTACCCGTGTAGCAGAGCAGCAGTCGGTACTGAAGCTCGTTCAGGGTCTCGGAAGGGATCTTGAGCGGGTTGACGATCGTCCCGTTCCGGCCGAACTCCATGAAGTTGAAGCCACCGAAGGCGGCGGCGTACTGGTCCTGGCGTCCCCCCATCTTGCCCAGCTCTTCCCGCTCGATGCGGTAGGCGAACTCCGCGACTTCGTAGGTGGTCCAGGGAAGGCCGAGGTACCGCTGCAGGACCGAAACGAGGGCGACGGCGAGCGTGGACGAGCCCCCCAGCCCGGAACCGACCGGGGCATCGGAGTGGAGGAAGATCTCGAGCCCCCGGAGGCGTCCCGAGGCGTTGGGGTCCTTCTCGAGCGAGCGCAGGGCCGCCTTCACGAGATCGAGCTCCCCGGTGTAGATGAGGTCCGAGGACTTTCCGTAGTCCACCGAGAGATTGTAGTCGAGCGAGTGCACGGTGGTGGTGTCGGCCCCGTTCCCCTTAGGCACGAGGGTGGCGTAGGCGTACTTGTTCACCGTGCAATTGAGGACGGCCCCGCCGCGCTCTTCGGGGTAGGGAGAGACATCGGTCCCCCCTCCGGCGAAGCTGATCCGGAGGGGAGCCTTGGCGCGCAGGAGTGCGGGTACCATCGGAGTTGCCGACCCGACGACAGCAACCGCTAAATAGGGTTTGCCCCGTGGGGGTTTTCCCATGCACTATCCGAAGGAGGTCTCCGCCTATTGCCCCCGGTGCAAGACGCACACCGCCCACGACGTGGAGAAGGGCAAGAAGCGGGCGGCAAGCGAGCTCAAGTGGGGGCAGCGGCGGTTCCGCCGGGCCCAGCGGGGCTACGGAGGATTTCCCCGGCCGAAGCCCGAGGGGCGGGCCAAGGCCGTGCGGCGGGTCTATCTCAAGTACCGTTGCCAGAAGTGCAAGTACGTCGTGCAACCCGCCTCGTTCCGGGCGGCGCAGCTCGAGCTCGTGGATGTGAAGTAGGAGGGAAAACATGGCAGGAGCCGCATCATCCGGGACCCAGGAACAGAAGAAAGGAAAGCAGCAGGCCCCGTTCTACCTCGTGAAGTGCCCCGACTGCTCGCGCGAACAGAAGGTCTTCAGCCGTCCGTCGACGCGCATCACCTGTGTCATCTGCGGCTCGGAGCTCGCGACCCCCACGGGGGGCCTCGGGAAGTTCCGTGCCGAGATCCTCCGGAACCCGGCCTGAGGCGGCCCCGAACATGGCCCCGACCGACCTGCCCGAGGAAGGGGAACATGTCGTGGCCACGGTCCAGAGCCTCCGGAACTTTGGCGCCTTCGTCACGCTGGACGAGTACGGCGGGAAGGAGGCGTTCATCCACCTGTCCGAAGTGGCCACGGGCTGGGTCAAGTACATCCGGGACTACGTGCACGAGGGCCAGAAGATCGTGGCCCGCGTCATCCACGTCAACCAGGAGAAGGGGCAGATCGACCTCTCCCTCAAACGGATCAACGAGCACCAGCGGCGGGAGAAGCTGCTCCTTTGGAAGAACGAGATCAAGGCGCGCAAGCTCTTCGGCCAGCTCGCGCAGAGCATGAACCTCACCCCCGAGCAGGCGATGCAGTCCTTCGGCACCACGCTCGAGGAAAAATATGAGAGCCTCTACAAGGCCTTCGAGGCCGCCTCCTCGGACCCCAAGCTGTTCTTGAAGGAGAATGGGAAGGAGGGCTGGGTCGCCCAGGTGGCGAAGATCGCCAAGGAGAACATCGCCCCCCGCCAGGTCTCGGTGTCCGGCATCCTCGAGGTCGCGCACGGCGCGCCCAACGGACTCGCCCACGTGCGCAAGGCATTGCTCGAGGCGGAGAAGGCAGCCCCCGAATCCGTGACCGTGCAGTATGTCGGCGCCCCGAAGTACCGTGTGATCGTCTCGGGACGCCAGTACAAGAACGCGGAGCTGCTGCTGAAGAAGGCGAGCGATGCGGCCCTGGCCTCCATCCGTAAGGAGGGAGGGAAGGGGAACTTCACCCACGGATGAGCGCCCACACGACCGAGGGTCAGCCGACGCTCCACCGGTGCCGGAGCTGCCGCACGTACACGCTCTCCGGGACGTGTCCGCGCTGCGGGGGCCCGGCGGGCACGCCCCACCCCGCGAAGTACTCTCCCGAGGACCGCTATGCGAAGTATCGCCGGGCCCTCCTTGCGGACGACCGGCGCAAGAATACCGTGGACGCCCCGCCGCGCGCCTGACAAGAGCCCTTCCGGCCCGCGGACTTGCGGGTCACATCCGCTCCGCGTCGCCCGAGGACCCCGCCCCCCGATATCACCAGACTTCGGGCCGGGTCCTTGCTGCCGCGCACCGCAAGGCGGACCCGAACATTTCCGGATGAATGGTTAAGAGGGAGGCTGGCCTGTTACCTCCCATGAACCGGATCAAGGTCGTCAACGACATCACGGACCTTGTTCCCGTGCTCCGGGCCGTCGACACGGAGGTCAAGATGGCGCTTTTCGACCGGCTTTCCAAGGATTGGATCACGGAGGCCGAGGTCAAGAAGGATTACGGGGAGGAGGGACTGGCCGTCCTCGGTTTCTTCGATCGCATGAAGCTCGTGGAGAGCCGGTGGGCCTCTCCGGCCTCGGGCAAGGAACCGGTGAAGAGCTACCACACCTACTATTCCACGGTCTCCATCAATACGACCGCATCGCTCGCGGAGTTCTCCGAGATACTCTCGATCGCGGCGATGGAGGACAAGGACTACGCCCAGGAGGAACGGCGCATCATGGACGCCGTCGGGGAAGAGGGAAGCCGTTTCATCTCCGACGTGGCAGAGGACCTCGGCATGTCCTCCACGCGCCTCAAGGGGCTTGTCAAGCGCTCCGAGAAGCTCGACTATCGCGGGCACCGGGTAGAAGTCTTCAAGAAGGGTCCGACCTCGACCCGGTAGTGGCCGGCTACCGTGGGCGGGTGGAGGTTCTCCGCATCGGGCACCGGCCCGGTCGGGACCCGCGTCTCACCACCCATCTCGCGTTGACGGCCCGCGCCTTGGGGGCCTCGGCCTTCCATCTGCACCCACCCGATCCGGATGTGGCCCGCCAGATCGAAGATGTGAACCGCCGGTTCGGGGGCGCCTTCCGCATCGAGGGGGTCCGGGAGTGGAGGTCCTTCATGAAAAGCTGGCCCGGCACCAGCGTGCATCTCACGATGTATGGGGAGGACCTCGATGACATCCTGCCCCGGGCGAAGCTTACCCCTCCGGTCCTCCTCGTTACGGGCGGTGCGAAGGTACCTTCGGAGCTCTATCAGTTGGCGGGGTACAACGTGGCCGTCACGCACCAGCCCCACAGCGAGGTGGCGGCGCTCGCCCTCACGCTCGATCGCCTGATAGGGGTCCCCCGCGGACCGGCACCCGAAGGGGCGCAGATCGAGATCCTCCCGTCCCCCCGGGGCAAAAGGGTGGTCGAGCACCGATGAGGGAGCTCTCCGACGGGGAGGCGGCCACGGTCTCCCTCCTGCTCGGTTCGGGGCTGGAGTCACAGGCCTTCGCCCTGCGCCGGGCGGCCCTTTCCCGCTCCACATTTTCCGTCGCCCGCCGCCGGGCATGGGAGGAGGGTTGGATTTGGGAGCGGGTGGTCCCGTCCGCCGCGCTGGGGGTCCACCGGATGGTCCTTGCCCTCGCCCGCCCCTTCGCCGACTCCGCGCCCGGGGTCGCGGCGGCCTGGGCCGAGCTACCATCGGCCGTATACCTCGCAAGCGGAGTCGACACCCTGTTCGGGGTGTACCTTACGGAGGACGCGGTGTCGGCGGGGAAGCTCGTGGACTATCTCAAGGAGACCGCGGGACTGCAGGGGATCTCGACGTGGTCCGTCGAGCCCACTCCCACATCGGTCCCGGTCTACTTCGACTTCGAAGGGGTGTGGGGCCATGTGAGCGGACGGGCCCCGCTCCGTTACCCGAGGGGGTTTCCTCCCGGTCCCCGGACGGGCGGGTCGGACCCGCCATCGCCGGGGCTGCTAGAGTTGGCCGGGGAGATCGCACGAAGGCCGCTCCGGGAACCCGAAACCGGGACCGACGGCCAGAAGTTCGGTCCGGGTGCACTTCCCCGCTCCGGGAAACGGTTGCTCCAGAAGGGGTACCTCGACTGGAGGATGTTCCCGGACTTTGCGCGACTGCCTTCGTACAAGGGGATCCGGCTCTCCCGCATGGCGCTGCTCCATGGGGACCTGAAGGAGCGGGAAGGCGCTCCCGTCCTCTTCGAAGAGCTAGTGGGATCGTGCCGCGTCTTTCCCTTCCTTTACGTCGTGGAAGGGGACCGGGTGTTCCTCGGGGCGATGGGCCGGGGATCGCCTCCGGAGGGGGCCGAGGTCGAGGAGCGAAGCCCGGTCCTCCCGACGATCCAACGGCACCTTGCGAACGTCGGGGTCGTCCATATCGAGATGGGGGCGGCCCGAACGCTCCTGGAGCACCGGTACGACCGGCTCTTCCCTCCGCCCGGTTGAGGCCGGGAAGACGGCCGCAATACGAAGTGTACGGCGCCATCCCCGGGGATGCGTTCGTGAGGGACCCTCACATCAAGTGTGAGAGAGGGTCCTCCTGGGGTGTTTCCCCGGGCTTGGCGTCAGAGCCCTTCGGACGGGCAACGGCCTGGCGGTACGGGCTGTTCTCGGATGGGCGGGCCTTGATGGACCGGCGGCGCCCGACGAGATAGACGATGGCGACCACCGCGGCCACGGCCGCGATGACCAGGCCGAGGAAGAGCCCGCGCACGAGCGGTGCGTGGGCGCCGGTCGTCGGTAGCGAGGCGCTGTAGGCCAGGATCGACGAGCCCAACGATTCCGCGGCGCTGACGCTCAACGGGTTGCCCGGGACATCCGTGGAGGCGAGCGGGCCGGAGGTCGCCGGCTGGAGGACCAGCGCACCATCGTTCATGGGTCCCGGCATGGGGCCGGGCATCGGACCAGGCATACCGCCGGACCCGCCGCCCATCATGGTGTCGTTCATCATATTGGCGCTGGGCTGGTAGTTGAGGCGGTCCCCGATGAGGCCGAAGTGGTCCATCCCGTGTCCGAAGTAGAGAGAGTCATCCCCGAAGGAGGCGCCGATCGGTCCGAGGCCGAGGGCCCAGGGCATCGCCATGTGATCGGCGAAGAGGTCCCCGTTGAGCGGGGCCATGAAGATGCCGTCCGAGAGGCGGAAGGGCGCCACGACGCGGTACTGCATCCCGTTCGCCTCGGACCCGTCGGGGAGGGTCGTGTTCCCCAGGTCGGACCCGAAGAGGTAGACCGTGCCGTTCCGGGCGAGGGAGCCGGAGGACGTCCCGTGCTGCGCACCCCGGGCCGACGATTCATAGTAGTACTGGATGGTCCACCCGCCACTCCCGAGGAATGTCGCGGTCGAGTTCCACGTCTCCCCCGAGTAGGGCGCATTGGGGACGATCCCCAACGCCGGGATAAGGCTTACCGCAGCGTGGGAAGAGTCGGCAGCGGAGGCGTACATCGTCCCCGTGTACTTGCCGCTCCAATCACCCACGACCGTGAGGTTTGCGTGCGTAAAGCTTGAGAGGTTCTCCAAGGCGATGGCCGATAGGGCCTGACCGTTCGAGTAGACCGTGCCGACCCGTGTGAAGTTGGCGAAGGCCACCTCATGGTCCCAGGCCGAAGCGTTGACGTTCATGATCTCCGACCCGCTGCCGCATGAGGGGCGGCAGAACTGGGCGGAATACGTGAACCCGACGGTCCGCTGGCCTTCGATCATGAAGGTGGTGTTGGTGGTGTTCGTCTGGTTGAAGATGACGGAAAGAGCGGCGTGGGCCTGGCCCGAGTACTGGGCATCCGTTCCCATCATCGTGACGATCGTCCCGTTGAAGGTGACGGTCCGGGACCCTCCGTAGGCCCAAGAGGGACCTCCGGAACCGAGCCCCGGTGAAACGGCCGTCGCTGCCGCCGAAGAGGTCAGCAACGCCCCCATCATCAGGATCACGATCGCTCCCAAGATCATCTCTCGCCATCTGTGTAGCCGTCCCGCTTTCGTCATGCCGTGAACATCGCCCCTCCGGGCTTAAGCGATGGTACACGAAAGGTGCTTGTGGCCTGTACGATGTGCGAAGCCCTATCAGGCGGGCGGGGAGGTCTCGTAGGGTAGGGCGCGCAGGGGAGCGGCCCCCGTCCTGGCATACATCTCGGCGGCCTGCCGGGCGTGCTCCGTCCCGTGTTCGGCCTCCCCGATGGCGGTCTCGCACCGGGCGAGCTCCGCGAGTGCGTGCGCCTCTTCGACCACGTCGTGCAGTTCCCGGGCCGCTCCCACGGCGGCCCGGGCCTGGCCCACGGCCACCTCCCCCGAGTGCTGGGCCCGGGCCAGGGCGGCGAGAAGCCGCAACCGGAGCGGACGGTCGTGCGGATGGAGCTCCCGGTTCTCCGGGGTCAGCACGGCAAGGAGCTTGTCGGCCCCCGGGAGATCCCCACGGGCAAGGCGCACGGCGGCGAGATGGAGCTGGACGAAACCGATGGGACCGGTGGCATTGGTCGCCCGGATGCGCTGTACGGCGGTCGAGAGCTTCTCCTCGGCCTCTGCGAGGCGACCCTCAAGGAGATCGACCCGACCGGCCGGGACGAGGAAGAGGTCCTTGATCATCGTGAACCCAAAGGCGGCAGCAAGGGTACGGCCCTCCTCGATGCTCGAGCGCGCCTTTTCCGGCGAACCCAAGATCAGGTAGAGGTTGGCGAGGTCCCAGAGCGTGATGGCGGTGGCGGAGACGTTCCCCACGCTCCGCAGCATCCCGATGTACCGGCGCATCACCTCTTCGGCCCGTTGGAGCTCCCCACGATAGGTGCATGTGAGCGCTTCCAGATTGAGGAAGAAGGCCCGGAACCGATCGGCCCCGAGCTCTTCTGCGAGGGTCTGGCCGAGGGTCATCGCTTCCTTGTAGGTCGGCTCGTCCTCGATCTCCCGGGCCACCCAGCCGATGTCGTAGCAGAGCCGGGTCTGGAACCACTTGGGGACCTCGGGGTCCCGGATCGAAAAGGCCCGCTGATAGGCCTGGAGCGACCCATGGAAGTCTCCCCGGGCAAAGCGGGCGTTCCCCTCCACGGCGTTCACGAGGGCGTTCACGAGCGGGGGTACCGTCCCACCACGCTCGGCCATCTCGGTCTCGAGGGCCGCGGCCTGCTCGAGCCCGAGCTCCGGGCTCTCGTGCGAGGTCATGAACGCCTGAAAGGCCCGCACCGTGTCGAGCCGGTGCGGCGGTGCGTGCAACACGGCAAGCGATGCGATGATCTGGTCCACGACATCGTTACGCCCCTCCCGGACGTAGAGACCGAGCGCCGTCTCGAGGCCGACCCGGACCCGCTCTTCGGGCGATGTGTCGGCCTGGTCGAAGAGCTCCTGGAGCCAGCGGTGATAGCGCTCCACCTGCCGGTCAGCGCGTTCGAGGGTGGCGTGCTCGATGGCCTTGCGGACCCACCGGACCCCTTCCTTGGGTTCCTTGGCGAGGTAGTACAGACGGGCGATCCGCTCGACGTCATCGGCCCGATGCGCGGCGTACCATCCGGCGAGGAGGAGCGCCTGGGGTCGCAGGCGGTTCTCCGGGACCTCGGCAAAGGTACCTTCCCACAGGATGGGGTGGGCGAAGCTGAGCTGGTGCCGGGTACCCTCTCGCCCCGGCACCACCAGGTGCTGCGCCAAGAGACCTTCGATCGCACCGGAAAGCGCTTCGGCCGGATGGCCTTGGACCGCGGCCAGAACGTCGGGTTCGAACTCCCGACCGGCGATGGCCGCGAGCTCGAGGAGGTTGCGTTCGGCCCCGGTCAGCCCCTTGAGCCGGCGGGCGACGAGCCGTTGCAAGGTGTCGGGCAACCGCTCGGCTCCCGGTGCGCGTCCCCCGGGGCCGGTAAGGCGGACCCCTTCCGGTGTCTCGGCCAGCGCGCCGTCCGCCCGCAACTGGCGAAGCATCTCCAACAGGTAGTAGGGATTCCCCGCCGCCTTGTCCAGGACCGACTGAAGGCTGTCCGGGTCCCTTCCCACCAGCGGTGGGGCTCCCAGGACCTCGGCGCAGAGCCGGGCGGGAGCGGAGCCTTCGAGCGGCCGGACCGGGAGCAGGGTGAGGGTGCCCTCCCGCTGCATGGCGTCCAGAGTATCCACCAGGCTGGACTCCCGGGCCTCGGATGCGGAGACGGTCTCCCCCTCCCGCACCGATCCCACGATGAGCAGCGGAAGAGATCGGATGTTCCGGGCAAGGAACTGTACCGCTTGGAGCGATTGGGGGTCCGCCCACTGCAGGTCATCCACGAAGATGAGCTGCGGAGCCCTCCGGCACCAGCCTTCGAGGGTATGGAGGTAGCGGAGCATCGTTAGGGCGGGGGCCTCGGGCTCTTGGGGGTCCCGCCGGTCCCCCGCCTTCCCCGCAGTGGCAATCTCGCCCTCCCCCTCTAGGAGCGCCAGTTCCCGTCGGTCCAAGGCGAGCGGGTTGACGGAGGTGAGGAGGTGCCCCCCGGTCGCCTCCGCCGAGTCCCGCAGGAACTGGACGAGCTTGAGGACGGGGAGGAAGCTGTTCTGGCTGATCAGATACTCGAGGCTGCCGATCGCGACGATGGAGCCAGGGACCTCCTCGAAGTGGAGGGCGACCACCTGGCCGATCATGTCGAGCGAGGAGGGATTGAGCGCACCGTGGGCCTCGACGCGGGCGAGCCAGACGATGCGGGCCTTCGGGGAAAGGCCGGGTTGGCGTTGACGCATTGTGGCCTCCCGCTCGCGCGTGATGAGCAGCGTGGGGGCCTGGGTCGACATGGCCACGGTGCGCTCCAGCATCTGCGCGGGCTTTTCCTCCTCATAGAAGAGCACGGTCGGTAGGTCGGCCGGCTCCCTCCAGTCGGGACGGCTCGAGAGGGGGGCCCTCACTTCCGTTCGAAAGATCTGGGCGAACGGGAAGAACGGATCGTTGGCCTCCTTGAGGCAGTAGGCCCATCGGGTCTCGAAGCCGCGGGTGCGGGCTTGTTCGTCCATCCATTGAAGCAGCCGGGTCTTCCCAATACCGGCGGGTCCCGTGACCACCCAAGTGCCACCCCGGGATTCCTTCGCCTGCTGGAGCGCGGCCTCGAGCTGGGAGCTTTCGCGCTCCCGGCCGACGAATGGGACGGAATCGGTGACGGCCATGAGGGGCAGATACCCGGACGACCGAAGACCGGGAGGGGTAAAAGATTCGCCGCCGCCGGGAGGCGAAAGGGGCGGGGCCGGACGGCCGGGACCGCCACCGAAAACTAGTTATGGCGCCCCCAGGTGATGGCCCACGTCCCCGGCGCGACCCGGTGCGGTCCGCGACGGGAGCGATGGAACGCTTCAATGCGAGAACCAGGAACCCAGACCGCGACGAGCCCGGGGAAGGCCATCCTCTTCGGGGAGCACGCCGTGGTCTACGGGTTCCCGGCCGTCTCCCTTGCCGTCGACCTGCCCACGATGGTCTCCGTGCGGCGGCGCCCGGGGACGGATTGGACCCTTGACGGCTCCCCGGAAGGGTTCCAACGTATCCCCTACCTCGTGGAAGCGGCCCGGTCGGTCGGGGCCGAGGGGATCGACGTCTCGATCCGTTCGTCGCTTCCCCGTGCTTCCGGCCTCGGTTCTTCGGCCGCGGTCACCTGCGGGCTCCTTGCCCTCCTTTCCAAGACCGGTCCCGGAGACCTGGGAACCCTGGCTAAGCTCGCCTACAGCGCGGAGTTCGCGGCGCAGGGGGTCGGGAGCCCGGCGGACACCAGCACGCTCTGCGCCGGGGGGATCGTGAGCATCGGGGGCGGTGGATACGGGAAGAGCCTTTGGGAGATCGCTCCCCGGGAGAACCGGGGTCCCTGGAAGGTGGACCGATTGCCCGACCCCGGCTGGAAGTGGGTCGTCGCGTACACAGGTCTCCCGAAGCAGACCGGGGATGTCGTGAGCGCGGTGGGCCGGAAGGTCGGGGCCGGCGCTTCTTCCACCGTCGAGCAGATCGGTGCGCTCGCCGAGCGGGGGATCGCAGCGCTCTTCAAAGGGGACCGGGCCGAGGTGGGGAAGCTCATGAACGAGAACCACGGTCTCCTGGTCGAACTGGGCGTATCGAACCCGCGGATCGAGGAGATCGTGGAGGCCCTCCGACCTCAAACGCTCGGTGTCAAGATCACCGGTGCCGGGCGGGGGGGTTCGCTCCTCGCCCTTCCCCGCTCCGGGGAAGAGGCCGCCGTGGCCCGGGCCTTTGCCAAGGCGGGCACGGTACCGTTCGTCGTTTCGATCTCACCGGTCGGCGTGCGGGTGGCGCCCCCGTCCGTTACTTCGGCGGGGGCAGCATCTCCCGGACGATCCGCATCGTGACCTGGAGGAGCGCACTGCGGGGTGGCTCCTCGGTGTTGCCCCGGCAGATCGCATCGACCGAGATGACGTAGGATGTCATCGTGGCCTGGTTCACGAGGACCTTGACGCTGTCCGGAGAGGCAATCCACCGACTCTTGCGGATCGCCTGCGAGAGCTTGGGCAAGAGGACCTCGGGCGGGACCGTGTGGGGGACCTCGTACTTCAGCCGGACCCAACGCTCCCGGGTCTCGTGCGAGATGACGGCCGCCTGCACCACGACGTTGTTGGGCACCTTGAAATGGGTGCCATCGTCGAGTTGGATCGTGGAATAGGTGATCCCGATCTCGCTCACGACACCGGTGTACCCCGGGACGAGGGTGTCCTGCGAGTAGAACTTCGGGGGATAGGCGGGTGCGATCAGCCCGTATTGCCAGGAGACGAAGGTGATGCGATCCCCGGGGGAAAAGGGGGCGACGAAGAGGAGGAAGACCCCGGCGATCACGTTGGAAAGGACCGTCTGGCCGGCGAGACCGACGACGAGCCCGGCAAAGGTCCCACCGGCCAGCAGGGCGACCGTATTAGCCCCCAGATAGGAAAGCACGATCACGGCGAGGAGAACGTAGGCGATCACCCGGTAGAAGGAATAGACGAGCGAACTGCGGCGGGGGTCGCTCCACCGTCGTGCCACCGCCCGGACGAGCACCCCGAAGGCATGGATGGCCACGGCGCCGAGGCCGAAGATGACCCCGATGAGCACCCACTCCTGCCATGCTGCGGGGATCACGTGCGACCGGAGGAGGTAACCGTACCCGAGAACGCCGACGATGATGAGGCCGACGAGGAGCAGGACGAGGACGGAACCCGCCGTCGTGCCCGACACCTGGCTCCCCGCCGTCGGAGGGGGCGCCCCCACGGAGCCCAGCTCTTCGGCGATGAGGTCCTCCGACGGACCGGGTGCCGGGGCGGATGGCTCGGGAGATGAAGGAGGGTCCATGATCGGAAAAGGCCCCCGGGGATCCTGAACCGACGCGGGAGCTTTCGGAAAGGCTGAGGGTCGATGGGTTAATACCGCTTTGGAGGCGGTGGACCTCCGTGCGGAAGGGGGCGGGCGTCCCTGCTGCATCGGGAGGAAAAGAGGGGCCCGCGCGGGGGCGGTCCGTTTAGGCGTCGCTCGGACCGGGTTCCCAACCGGTCGCCTGGGACCACTCATCCGCCTTCCGGAGCAGAGCCCACACCGTGGGCGACTTGGCATCGACGTACCTCTCGCGGTCGTTCCGATGTACTTCCGCCAGTTTCCACTTCACGCGGGCGTAGCCGTCCGCATTGGCGGGATGGGTACGGAGATAATCGCGCAGGAGGAGCGTGAGCTGCTCGTCAACGCTGCCGGAACGACGGACATGGATGTGGACCCCCCGGGGTCCCTCGTGCCGACGGAAGAACCGCTTCGACCGGTCGGGGTTCTCCGGCCGGAACGAGTATCCGAGAGCCTCCAAGGCCGGCGCGTAGCGCAAGACGGGCTCGAGCTGTGCGACCGAGATCTGGATGTCGATGATGGGTTTCGCATCGAGACCGGGGACCGAGGTCGAGCCGACGTGGTCGATCCGTGCGGCGAGAGGGCCCAAGGCCCGACGCAGGGTGGTGCCGATGGCCCGGAACTCCTCCGTCCACTGCGGGTCCGCCCGGAATACGATGATCGGATCGTCCGCGTCCATGCGAGGCGGTAGCCTGGGATGGGATAAAAGGTCGGGAGAGGGGCGGGTTGGTTAGAGCCTTGACATGAAGAGTCAAATTGATCACAAGGAGCCTGAGGTGAATACCGGCTGGACTCACAGTACGAACTCTTGTCAAACAGACAGGGGACAAAGCCCACCCCTGTGCGATCAAAGCACCGTGCCGGTCAGACCGGACTTTCGGGGATGATACTACCAAATGCCTATCCTTACGGTGAAGTCTACCCTTTCACCCGGATTCGTCCGTCGTTGCCGTCTGTGTTCACGGAGTTCGATCATTGGGGTGTGACAAAGGGATAGGGAAGGTGTTCCCTGAAATGTTCCGAGCATCACCTCGAGGATTCCTCGCAGAGTCCCTTCCCATGGCAAGTAACGAAGCGCAATCCGCTCACTTGGCGATGTACGACTTGAGTGAACAAGTCTTCGAGACAACGACAGGACGCAAAGACGATCGCTGATACCTGTCCCTCCGCTCGTTGAGTGGTCAGGTGGATCGAGCTGGGGGCAGAGTGGAGAGATTGGTAACCATGGATGTTGATTTGCTTCCCGCGCTGGCTTACTTTCCGCTAGCGCTTGTAGAGTCCGTTCCCGGTGAGTGTGAACGCAATGCCTTGCTAAAGAGGGGGGATGAGGCCAAATCCTTGCTTGAGCGATTTGGAGAAGACCATCCTCCTGTCGGTTTGATACTTGCCCACCGGTCCTAGTTTTGTCCACCCGACCCTACCCTTCCTAACGCACCGGTAGATACCCGTCATGCGGGGAGCGTAGGTCTGCCCACGCGGGCCGAGTCGCTCTTTCCGGGGATGGGTTTCTTCAATCTATCCAGCTTCCTGTAGGATCCCGGTCTCTTGCCGACCCCGTAGAGATCGAGGTGGTTCCCGTGAACTACATAGAGGATGCGATAGGAGTCCCTCAGGAAGTGGGCAACCCACGCTTCGAGAGGAAGGGGCTCCTCTGCCCTGAAAACCTGGTAGCCAAGCCCGGGACGGAAGGGTGCCTTCTTGAGTCCAGCGATCACCCTCATAGTCTCCTCATAGACTGGGTCGGAGAGCTCGTCAAGTTCATCGAAGAGAAGCCGATGCTCTCGGGTTTCGAGCATCAATGCATCCTTGCCATCCTCTTCTTGTGGTACTCCTCAAGGACACTTTGAGGGAGCAGCTTCTCCTTCCCGGACTTGACGTCTCCCATCCTCCGAGCCATCTCCTCGAGCCAAGGGTCGTGCTCAGACCTCTCTTGGAGCAAGGCTTGAATCACATCATCATAGCTCTGCCTGCCCGCCTTAAGGCGCTCCAAGGCCTCCTTCGTGGATTCGTGAACTTGGATCGTGGTTGCCATGCGTCTGTAGTACCTATAGCCGATATGGCGGCTATGGAGATAAACCTATCCTCGAGCGGGACCCTGCTTGCAGGAAGACGCCTCCAACCCACGGCCGCCCCTCCAAGCCACAAAGCACCCGATGTGGCCGGTCCTAAGGTTCAACATTTCCGCCAGTGGTGGGGGGGGTCCTTGAGCCGCTCACTCCGAGCGCTGGGCCCGGGAGGTGGGAGACCAAAACACGAGGACGTTGCGCGGGTTTTAACCTCTCCTCGACCCTTCAGATACCGTGACCTCGCGGTAGCCATACATTTTGGTCGTCGAGCAACACTACCTCTTAAGTGCCGCAAAGTGTGTCATAAGGAAAACTATGGTAGATCGAGTGTACAAGAGCAACCTTCCCGCCCTACGAAAGGCTTTGGAGAAACAGCGCGCAGATATAGCTCTACTTCGACCCAAGTCCGACTGGCTCCGGCTACGGGTAGATCACCTGCTCCGGCACGCAAGGTCTCTCGAGACCGTTCTGCAGTCGACCGAACTCTCCCAGGGGTCCCATCGGTTGACCCGCGGGGTCGTCTTCCTACACTCGGACCTTGTCTATCTGAGGACGAATGTGAAGGGTTTGGAAGAGATCATTCGTCGTGAGAAGAGCCTTCGCACAAAGCGGAAGTGAGGATTGCGTTCGGCGGGGGAGTCCGTGTGCGATGAACCCTCCCGTTAGCAGGGAAGGTCGCAAAAGAAAGCGCCTTTTACACCTGTCGGATCTTCTTACACTTCAAAGCGTCTGACGACAAGGAATCTCCGCGGAACGAACGGTTGACACAGTAGGGCGGTGCTCTCTGGGGCTCACTTCCGTGAGACGATCCGGACCACATCGCCGTCGTGGAGCTCGTGCTCCGCGCTCAGGGCCCGGTGGGTGCGCCCGTCGATCGCCCGGATGAAACCCTCCCCGAGGTCGGTGTGGACGAGGTACGCTAGCTGCCGGGCCGTCGTTCCGGCCGGTACGAGGTGGGCATCGGGCAGCACCCGTCCCTTCCCGTCGGTCCACCGGGACTCGTCCTCGACGGGGAAGACGGCGATCCGGTGGAGCCCCTCGAAGACGAGCCGCTCGAGCGACTCGATCACGCCCGTCGTCTTCCACGTCTCGAGGAAGCGCCGGATGGTCGCAAGCGCTTCGCGCTGGCGGGCCGACAGGGTGCCTTCTTGCGTCGCCTCGAACCGGCCGGAACCGGGCTCGTAGGCGATGACCCCCGCCTTGGCAGCCTTGCGGAGGGTAAGTTCGATGTCGGCGCTGGTCGCTTGGACGGCGAGGGGTGCTACCGCCGACTCAAGGTGCGTAAGATCCTCTAGAGTGGAGTGGTCCGCCTTGTTCGCCACGATGAGTCTCGGTTTTGCCCCGCGCAGCAGGTTCACCGACAGGGCCACCTTCTGCGACCCGGTCCATACTGAAGGCCGCACCGGATCGAGGCCGGTCGTGCGCAGGGCGGCGAGCACTTCACGAGAAGTGATCCCGAGGCCCGTGAGCCGTTCGGCCAGCACCTCCTCGACCTTCTCTCCCTGAAGCTCCACCCCGCGCATGGCGCGGTCCCACTGCCGGCCCAAGATGTCCGCGACCCATAGCGACATTTCCTCCTCGAGGAACGCCACCTCGACCTTGGGATCGTTCGAACGGGGGGCAGCCAACTGGCCTTCGGGGGTGGTGGCACCGGAGAGGTCCACGACGTTGAGGAAACCGTGGACCGCCCGAAGGTCGTCGAGGAACTTGTTCCCGAGCCCCTTTCCCTCGTGGGCCCCGGGAACGAGCCCCGCCACGTCCACAAGCGTCACCGGGATGTGGCGCACGCCGTTCACGCACGAAGCATTCCCCGGGTTGCAGGGGATGTTCTTCTCGCGGTGCGGGCAGGGGCGCCGGACGTAGGACTGGCCCCGGTTGGGGTCGATGGTGGTGAACGGGTACGGGGCGACGGGAGCTTCGAGAAGGGTGAGGGCGTTGAACAGCGTGGACTTTCCCACGTTCGGCTTTCCGACTAGCCCGACCTCCATCGAACGTTCACCGGGTGTAATCAGGGTGGATCTCGCGGTATTTCTCAATGAGGTTGGCGGCGAGGGCCAGGGAGAACAAGGTGTCGGAAAGGCGGTTCAAGTAGACGAGCACCTCGGGCCGGACGGGGTGCTCCTTGGAGAGGCGGACGAGCGAGCGCTCGGCCCGGCGGGCGACCGTCCGGGCAAGGTGGAGACGGCTTCCGACCCGCCCGCCGCCCGGAAGCACGAACGTGTTGAGGCCCACGAAGGGTGCGTAGAACCGGTCGATGTCCGCCTCCAACCGGGCCGTGTGGCGCTTGGCGATCTGGGGAGCGGTGGTAGCGGTCCCTTCGGGAGGTGGGGCACTGGCGAGCTCGGCACCCAGGATGAAGAGCTCATGCTGCATCCGCTCCACGATCTCGCGGAGCTCCTTCATGGGTTCCCCCATCTCGGCGCGGGCGACGCCAAGGGTGGCATTGAGCTCGTCGATCTCCCCGGTCGCCTCGATGCGGGGATCGCTCTTCGCCACGCGCAGTTCGCCACGGAGGCCAGTTTCCCCACGATCCCCACCCCGCGTGTAGATGCGGCTCATGCTTCTCCCGGGGCCCGGAGAACCTCGGGCCTATTTTTCCTCTCTGGCCGTTGCCGATGCGGGGGTCTCGAGGAAGCCGGCCCCCAATCGACGCATTTGCCGCACCGTCTCGGTGGCACTCCACCCTTTTGCATCCGCCTCCTGGAGAAGCGCACCGGTGGCCCGTTCGAGCTCCATCCAGGGAAAGGGGGCCACGGGGTCCGCCGGCCGCGGGGGCGGTGGGTTCAATGCGGCGTACGCGAGCGCCGCCTCGAGGTGCTTACATGTGCCGAGACCCCGGGAGAGGAAGTCGGGGCAGCTGCACTGTGCTCCGTCCCGAGAGGGAAAGGCCGGAAGGAGCACCCGGTACGACCCGCCGCTCGCACTATCGACCGTGTAGGCGGGGACATCGCCCGGAGCCGGCTCGATATGGAAATGCGTGCTGGTCGCCCGTTTCCGTCGGGCTTCCAACGCCTCTTTCCGGGTCGGCATGGTCCCGACAGAGGCCCCTCTGGGCTATTAGCCGCGCGGGGAAATGCAAATCGGAAAGGACTGGCGCCGGGGCGGGGAGATTTCCCCGCCCAGTTTTAAAAGAGTTGGTCAGGATGCTTCCTGCAGTCGAAGCACCAAGCCGTCTACTTCTTCTTGTTCTTGCATCCGCACGTGTTACACATGGGGTTGGGCTCCTCCGCGCCTCAAGAGAGCATACGGATAGGAACGGATAAAACCTTCGCTTGATGGTCTAATCCCATGCGCATCTCCCACACGTCGATCACGGTACGGGACATGGACGAAAGCCTCCGGTTCTATACGCAGGTAATGGGTCTGAGCCCGGGCGCCCGGCGGCAGATCCCAGAGAACCGGGCCGAGATCGCCTTCGTCTCGGACCCGGAGAGCGGCATGCGGATCGAACTGACCCATTGGCAGGACAAGAAGGGCCTGGTCGAAGGGGACCTCCTCGACCACATCGGCTTCGAGGTGCCGGACCTTCAGGCCACGATCGCCGCCATGCGCAAGGCCGGTGTCAAGATCCTGAAGGAGCCCTACACGCTGAAGGGTGGCCAACACCCGATCGCCTTCGTTTCGGACCCGAACGGGGTTTGGATCGAGCTTGTGGAACAGAGTTAAGGGGCGGCCCCGGTGCCGTAAGGCGTGAACGCCCCCGCGGAGCGGACGCTCCTACCGGCCGTCTTCCTGTCCACCTTCTTCATCCGCCTGGGGTTCGGCCTTACCCTTGGGATCTACACCTTCTACCTTGGCAGCACGGTCGAGACCGCAGGGCTCACGGCCGCCGCTTCCCCCACGATCGAGGCCGCGACCGTGCTCTTCGCCGGGATCGCCGCCGACCGCTTCGGCCGGCTGCCCGTGCTCCGGCTTGCGCTCCTCCTCGGGGGAGCCCTCTTGCTCGTGATGTCCCTCACGCGGGACGTCCTCTTCCTCACCCTGCTCTCGGGCGCCTTCGGTCTCACGAGCGCCTCGATCCTGGCGGCATCGCTCGCCGTCACGGGCGATGTCAGTGCGCGCTCGGAGCGCGGGCTCGAGATGGGACGCTTCGACTCCTTCAACCTTGCCGGGTGGATCTATGGGTACGCCCTCGGGCTCATCCTCGTGAGCGTGCTCAACGGGACGAAGCATCCGGAGGCCCTCGCCATCGGCTTCGACGTCGGCGCCGCCGCGGTCTTTGCGGCCCTAGCCACCTTGATCGTCCTGTCGCGGGGCCAACAAGAGACGCACGTCGTGAACGCCTTCGACGGGGCCGAGCTGAAGGCGGCCCTCCTCGGCTCGGACATCCTCCTCATCGTGCTCCCCTGGCTCGCCATCTACATGCTCATCGGGACGCTGTTCGCGTTCCTGGGCGTGGCGGGCAACACGCTGAGCATCGCCCCGTGGAAGCTGGGGGCCGGCATCGCGGCCGCCGGCACCCTGCTCCTCTTCACGCAACCCTTCTACGGTCGCCTCTCCGACCGGAGGGGGCGGACAAGGGTCATGCTGGTCGGGGTCGCGGGCTTCCTCGGGGTCCTCCTCTTCGGTTCCTTGATCGCCGTCCTCGGCATCGCAGGATGGCACGTGGCCTTCCTCGCCGGGATCGGCATTAGTGCCATCCCGGCCCTTGCCTTCGGACCGTCCTCGCTAGCCGCACTCACCGACGCTTCCCACCGGAGCCGCCGGGGCACCACCATGTCGTTCTACGCCTTCGCCCTGGCCGCAGGGATGGCCCTCGGGCTCGTGGCGTCGAGCGAGTTCTACACGAAGTGGAGCAATTGGGGCGTGGTCGCCTTCTTCGCCCTGGTCGCCGCGATGCTTGTGGTGTTCACGTGGCTCCGTCTGCGTCGCCTCTCGGACGAGGGGGACCCGGAACGACCATCGCCCACCAATTCCTCTAGCCCCGCCGCGGCCAAGTAACCCCCCGGGGTCGTCGGCCCAAACCCAGCACTTCGGACCTCGTACCGAAACCCGGCGTTGAGTCCGCCCTCCCCCTCTCCCCTGGAGAGCCTGGACGGCGTCCTCGGACGGCCCGGAACGGAACCCCGGTCCATCGACGACCTGGATGAGTTGCCCCGGCCCGGACCCCGACGCACCCCGCGTCCCTCGTCCGCTCACCGAGACGTACCCCATCCCAACGCCTCCGCGCAGCGCACCTTCCGGAACGACACCGGAAAGCCGTGCCCCCGGCCGCTATAGCGAACGCTCTCGGGAAAATGGGATTGCCCCGGAGCCCGCCTTACGGTCGTAGCGGAGCCTCTTCCGGCCCGGTTCGGGTCGAACCCTTTCCAAGAATTCGTTCCCCGGGAAAGTCAGGGGAGAGCTAGGTGAGGCGGGAGCAGCATCCCCCCGAAGTGGGCCGCCCACCCCGTCCGGATCACACGGCCACCTGCCGTGCAGGCCGGACATCGCTGATGCGGAGCCCGACGTGCGGCTCCGGCCCTCAGGCTCTTCCCGACCGGGGATGAGCCGGGAGGCCCGCCGCCGCTCCGTCCCGAGGACACGGAACCCCAGGGGCCCCGGCGATCCCCCACACCGCCGCCGCCCCGGAAGAAAGAAATGTCCGGTGTACGGATCGTGAGCGGAAGCGCTCACAAAAAGAAATGGAGCCAGCGACCGTCTGAACGAACCCAAGCGAAAGCAGCCGTCCGCGTGATCGAGGGGAGGACCTTCGTCCGGTTGGAAGGGACCGGCCTCCTCGTCATGCGCGAAGACCGCGGGAGACTATCCCTCGTGGCGCGGGTCGGGAGCTACTTCGTGCTCCGATACCCGTTGTCCCGGGAGGACCGACCATGAGCGACGGCCTCTGGACGGAGTACCGGAGCCTCGCCTCGGTCCTACCCGTGCCCGGGCTGGTCGAGGGGTGGCTTCACGCCCTCCGCACCCTGCCCGGCCGGGACCTCCTCATCGAGATGGGGGAGGACCTCACCGGAGCGTATCTCCGCACCTACGGGCCGGGCGAGGTCGGCCCCATCTCGCGGGAAGGGACCTTCTTCCCCATCCAGACCTTCCCGATAGCGCCGCCCGCCCCGCTTTCCCCCTTCCCGGGGGAATGCTTCGCCCCTGGACGCCTCGTGTGGCGGGCAGAAGAGGGCGTCCCCGGGGAAGTGCCCGTGGGCTTTCCGGCAGCGGGTTGCCGTTGGGGTGTGCAGGCGCTCTTCCGGAATAATGGCGAGGAAGGGTTCGCCGCGCACATCCGTTTGGCATGCGCCGGCCCCGCGGGGATGGCTGAGGAGGCCCGCGATCGCATCGGTGTCCGGCTGGCCGTCGGGATGGGGGCCGTGTTCGAACCCTGGGTCCCCGGTTCCCCGGCCGCTGAGGACGCCTGGGAGGAGTGGCGGACCCGGACGCTCGGCCGCTTCCATAGCGGTCCCTTCCCTGCGCCCTCCATCCCGGCGCTCGCGCGGGGTTGGGTGGCGCCCCCGCTCCCGCGGAGAAGGGAGACGGACCCGGGCCGGTGCTGGCGGTTGGGCTGGCCCTGGAACCGGGGCACGGGAGGATCGGCCTCGAGCCGGGAGGTCCTCCGTCACATAGGGATCCTCGGGATGACGGGGAGCGGGAAGACCCAGTACCTTGCGGCGATCGCGGGGGAAGCGGCCCGGCTCGGCACACCGTTCGCCCTCTTCGACCTGCAAGGGGACCTGGCGCCGGCAGCCCTCGCCCGGATGCCTCCCGAGCGCCGGGAAGCGCTCGTGGTGGTCGATGGGTCTCGTCCCTGGGGCGCCGGCCGGGTCGGTGTGGACGTGCTCGACGCCGACCGGTCCGACCGGTCGGAGGACCTCGTGTCCGCCGAACTCCTGGCGGCGTTGCGTCCGGTGGGTAGCACGGGGGAGGAGTACTGGGGCCCCCGGATGGAACGGGTCCTCGATAGCTGCGTCCGGAGTGTGTGGCAGGCCGGGGGGAACCTCGGCGATGTCGCCTCGATCCTCTTCGACCCGGTGCACCAGGCGGAAGTGTTCGCCCCGGCGGTGCAGAACGAGCGGCTCGGGGAGTTCCTCGGAGCCCTGCCGGCGCTCCAGCGACGGCAGCCTGATTACCTCGCCTCGAGCCAGAACCGGCTGAGCCACCTGGCGCTCTCCCGGGTCGTGGCCGCTCTCGTCTCTCCCACCGGGCGATCCCTCGACATGGCCGGGGTGATCGCCCAAGGTAGGAGCATCGCCTTCTACCTGCCGAAGGGCGTGATGGGGGAGGGACCGGCGCTCTTCGTGGCGAACCTCCTCCTCGCCAACCTCTACCTTACGCTCGGACGGTCCCTCGACCTTGGGCGGGAGGAGGTCCGGCTGGTCGCCATCGTGGACGAGGCGCAGAACTTCTCCCCGGTGCTGCTTCGCACCCTCCTAGAGAACGGCCGGAAGTTTGGCCTGGCCACCGCCCTCGCCACGCAATCGGTCGAGCGGCTCGAGGGCATGGTGGGAGCGAGCACGATCGCCACGCTCGGCACCGTGGTCCTCCTGCGCACCCCACCGCCCTCGTCCGCGAAGGCCGCGGCGCTGCTCGCCCCGGCAGGGATACGGAACGGGGAGCGGGACCTGCTCGAAGGGACCCTCGCCACGCTCGCCGACCACACGGCGCTCGTCCGGGCCCATGGCACGGGAACGATCGAGGGTTGGAACCTTCCGCCGCCCGTGCCGGTCTCGCTCCGGGATTGGCAGTTGCGGCAAGAGGGCTCGGTCCACGAGTTTGGTGACGAGGAGGAGGGAGAGGTGTCTGTGGACCGACGGGTCGACCAGACCCTCCTTGAGATCGCATCGGGCTCCGTACCGGCCGGGGTGCGTTCTGCCGTACCGGAACCCGATGCAGGCCTTTCGTTCGCCCTGCGCCGGGGGTGGGTCGTCCCCGGACCTGAAGGGAAGTTGGACCTCTCCCCAAGCGGATGGGTACGGCTAGGTGCCCGGGCCCATTCCCAGGCGCCCAAGGAATCGCGGGAGCACACCCGACTGGTGTTGACCGCCTTCCGCCTCTTCGCCCGCAGGGGGATCCGCCTCGAGGTACCGGAACAGGGACGGTTCGATCGGCAGGTTCCGGATGCACTGGCGTACGTCGTGTCTCCGGAAGAGAGGGCGCGGGCATCCCCGGCAGAGCTCGCGGCGCTACTGCGAGGGCACGAGGGAAGGTGGCTCTGGCGGCTCGGACACGGGAGGAATATCCATGTGGAGGCCGAGGTCTCCAGCCTCCGCGACAAGCACCGTCTTGAGCGATCGCTCCGGAAGGCCACCAAAGCCGGAGCGCACCTCCTCTTCCTGACCGGGACGTCTTCCGGCGGACGGCGGCTGAGGAGCTTCCTCAGGGACCATTCAGTGGGTCCCATGGATGCCACGGTGTGGGTTCTGCGGGAAGGGCCCGCCGGAAGCATGCCAGAAGGAGGGTAGGGTCCCACTCGGGGCCCCGGGTCCCCGGGATCGGAGCCCCGGCCGACCGGGGACCCCGGAAGCGAACGCGATGGCATCAACCTTATCGACACGAGCGGGAATGGTACTAGTCCGGGCGTCGGTACGGTTCAGGGAATGGGGTTCTGGTCGCGGGCCTCCCGGCAACGAAGGAGGGTGACGGGAAGATGAGGGCGGGCAACGGATCGCTCGAGCGTCGGCCAGCCCCCTTGCGAGCGTTCCACGTCTCGCTCGTCTTCGTGGGGCTCGGGGCGGCCTTCGTCGACACGACCAATGGGGGCTCGACCCAATACTACACCGGGTTCGCCTTGCTCTTTAGCGGGTTCGCCGCCGCCTTCCTCATCAGTGTCGGGGCCGTGCTCCGGCCGGCGGCGCTCTTCATGGTCTCGATCCTCCTAGAGGCGTACGGGTGGTGGAACGTCTTCTGGTCGGGGATGATCCTGTGGAGGGTCCATACCCTCCCCCCCAACGTGGCGCTTGCGGACTACAATTTCGTCGGGGTCATCAGCATCCCGCTCTGGGAGTTCGCGCTATCGTCAGCTCTTGCGATCGTGATACCGATCCTCCTCACGCGCTACTTCGGGAAGTACTCACCAAGGAATCCCCACGTGGTGGCGATCCCCCGCACCCACTAGGGTTCCCACGCGGGGAACTCGACCGAGGTCCGGCTCAGCTGCTAGAGACCATCTGGATCTCGACCGATAGCGGGGGCCAAGGCTCGGAGAGCCGGTGCAGCAACGGGGGAAGACGTTCATCGGTCACAACCACTTGGACGGGGACGCCGAGCAGGGCGGCGTCCCGGACGGCCGCTGCCACACCGAACCGGACGAAGTTCTCATGGACGACCTTTCGAAGGAGATGGACGGCCTCGAGCCCTTCGGCGGCGAGAAGCCCGTGGGGCTTTTCGGAAAGGAGCTGCGAAAGCTTCCGCCGGTCGGCGGCGTCATCGGCCCGGGGGCCGGATGTGGTCTGGACGACAAGGCAACGGACGGACGCCGGTGTTAACGACAGGATCCCCGAGAGCCGGTCCACCTCAAGGAGGTCTCCATCCTGGGCTGTGCGGGTGGCCAATCCCCGCGAAGGCCCCGTCAGACCGGCGCGGGCATGCAGCAACCCGCCCTCCATGAAGAGGACGACCGGGTCGCCCTTCGCAATCGGGCCGCGGGCGATGGCCCGGCACTTCTGGACCACCTGGAGCTGCGCCATGCGGTCCTCCACATCAGAGCGGAGGGTGGAGAGCGCATGATGCAGGTCGTCGATGCCGGCCATCGTCGCCCGGTACCGCCCGGCAACAAGGTCGACCTTGCCCTCGCGTTTCAGGCGCCGGTAGAGGAAGGAGGCGGCCTGTACCGACACCCCCAGCCGCTCGGCAATGGGCTGGAGGCGTCCGTAGGTCCGGGTGGCCACTTCGTGCAGGAACAATATCTCGGTAAGTCTCCCCGCCTTCCGCAACACCAATAACCCCGGTGTGGCGGCCGGGTCTCCCCGTGCGCGGGCCGGCTTCGAATGTCGACCTGGTTTCATCGTTCCCTCACTGCGCCGTTCGGACGTTGCCCGATCTCGAGCAGGCCCTGAAGGAGTTGAGGATTGTCGTCCATGCGAACGTGGAGGTACCCTGCGAGCGACCCGCCCTTACAATACCCGTCCCCAACGGCGCTTCCCCCGTTCCTGGGTTCGAAGGTCCAGCCCCACG
>JAJYXQ010000053.1 GCA_021796385.1 Thermoplasmata archaeon
TATGTATTTCCAGCGAACTTTGGTGTTTGGCAGATATACTCTCCCGCCGGTGCAAACACCCTTGGCGCGCTTGCCTTTCAATATCACCCTTGCTGAGTTGAACCGACGAGAAATGGGCCGTCGCGTGGGGCGCGAAACCCAGTACTTATTGAGTTGCCGAAGCGTTTAGGCACTTCGCGCCCTAAGTGCCAAATAGTCGTAACCTATGAAGGAACTTGCAAAACTTTGTATGGACGCCTTAGTTTCCGTGACAATTCGCCCATACTTGCCGTTAACGCAAGTGCACAATATGCTTGCTGTGGCGGTGGCAGGGGGGGGGGTGCGCCCTCTTTGAGTGTGGACTCAGTTTTAGTTAGAGATTACACGTTAAACGGGAATGAGGCGACGGCGTCTTGGCAGGTGGGGGGACCGTACGGAACTGAAGCGCAACTAAGCACGAGTACCTCAGGTGCATACACAAGTTCAGTAATTTACACTTCCACAACTTGGGTTTTACAGTGAGAGTATTTACGGTATAGACGCTGGTGAGAAAATTCAGTATTCGATAACCGCCAGCATATCCGGCTACAACCCCACGAGTTACTCCGGATCGTATATTCCAACCAATGTCGCTCCTGCAGCTTCTTATGACAAGTAGAACCCATCCTTTACCTTCGATGGTTCCTGTTATGCCGTTCTTGGAGATTACCCAGTCTCCGCAACAATGACGCCTCAGTTTATCGCATATTACCCCGGCGACCGTAGGAGAAGTTTATGAGCGCGCCTTCTGTTTGACCACCCAATGAGGCGTGACATGGTCTTGCCTCATTCCCTTGCTAGACCCTTGGGAAGAGGCTTGGTTCTGGTGGTGCTGATTCTGTCAGCTAGTCTGCTTTTCGTCACGACACCCTTCGACAGTGGAAGGCCTAACACACTACAGTTGGCAGGATCCAGAGTCTCTTTGATTCATTCAGACTTGATGCCGATTGGTGGGAACTCTGTTTCCACTACAACAGGCTACGTCAAATGGACTCTCTGCCTGTTTAACAACCAGCTCCTTCCGGGAGTGGCAACCTGCCCTTCAAACCCTAACTTTCAGAAGGCGCTTGTCCCCGTGGACATCCTGAGTGATCCATCGAATGGAAACGTCTATGTGGCTGATCAAGATGCAGATAACATCAGTGTGATCAGCGGATCGTCCAACCATATTGTCGCCACGATTCCGGTGGGTAATGTTCCCACCTCTGAGGCCTACAACGCCCAAGGCAGGTATCTCTACGTGGCAAACTGGGGCTCAGAGAACATAAGTGTTATTGCGGACACGACGAACCAAGTAGTCCGGAGTATTGCAGTCCCCACTGGGCCTGGCATTCTGGTGTCTGAACCGCAACAAGGGATTCTATATGTGGGTGGTGGAAGCCAGACCTCGGGTTATCTCAGCGTTGTGAGCGAAGCCTCCTCTACCGTTTTGGCCAACATCTCGTTGGATGAGGGCCCACTCTCTGGCGCTTTTGATTCCCAGAACCAACTCCTCTATCTTGTGATGTATGAGCGCGGCATCGAAGTCGTAAACATCTCCACAGAGCGCGTCACAGGATTTATTTCGGACCCGGAAGCCGGTGGCGATGCCTTCTTTAATCCCCAAAGCGGGTTCCTTTATGTTGGTAGTAATGCACCCGACGTGACGTTAATCTCTACCAAGACAAACACCCTAGTCGGAAATCTCACGGTCGGATCATCTCCTAGTGGGACCTTCACCTACGATCCTTCAGTCGGACACGTTTTCGTCTCGATCGACCACAACAGGATCGCGGTCATCAATGCGGATACCAACGGGTATGTAGGGACCCTTATTCTTGGGCCCGTAGGGCCCGTGGCTGCAACCTTCGACAATGCTAGCGGATACATTTACGTTGCTGATGCTGGAGATGACGCCGTCACCATTGTCTCACCCATGGTATCCCCTAATGACCAAAACCCGGCAACCTTTTGGGAGCCACTTATCGTTGTACTCCTGGTTGCAACAGCCCTGGGAATCGGGCTCTTAATTTGGAAATTTCGGGCCACGACCCACCCTTCACCGAAATCGGCGAGGGCGCGAGAATCTTCCTCGGGAGGTCATGAAAGCTCCTACGGCGGGGAGTCTATCCTGAGTTTTGGAATTGGGATGTCGTGACTCCCCTTTTCTCGATAGTAGGGGCCATTCAAAAGGGTGTCCCACGTACGCGTAGCACGGCTTTCTCTACGTCGGGATCTCTGTATCCAACCCGAGTTTCTTAAGGAGATCTTCTGCCAGAGCCACATCCTCTGCCAATTTCCATTCCCCTCCCCAGTGCTCCCCTCGTTGAGCGTGACTCATCATCACCGGGTCCAGTTCGTCCAACGCTTCCAAGACGTCCCGTTCCTCCTCCATTACCCCTTTTCTCCCAATCCACTTCCACGTCAGCCGCCAGAGCATCATCCCCATCGCCACCATGAACGCGTGAGCCAGGATCGATTCATCCTTCCTCACCTGGACTTGGTCAGCGGAGTCGATTTTTCGGCGAGAATGACTCGCAGTGACCAAGATCGGCTGATATCTCCCTGTCGCTTGGCTCAAGTGATGCCAAACCTCGCTATCCGATCAGGGCTCTCCCTCCGAACGGTTGAGGAGAAGGATGTCCCGCTCCTTACCCGCTGGCGCTCGGATCCGGCGGTCATCATGTTCTACTCTGGCAGAGACCACCCCTTGGATGAGGCGGGTGTGCGACGACAGTACTTGGCCCGGTCAGGTAATGATGCTCCCGAAGAGGTTCGGGAGTACCAGGCTTGCCTCGTTGAGAAAGACGGTCGCCCGGTGGCGTTCGTCCAGTTCTATCGTCCTCGCCCCGACGAATTATCGCCCTTCCATTATCCTCCGGAGGAGGTCATCTTCGGGATCGACCTTCTGATCGGTGATCCCGGGCTTTGGGGAAAGGGACTGGGCAGCCGCATCATCGAGATGACCCGCGACTACCTTCGTGAGAAGAAAAGCGCAAGAAGGGTGATTGCCGACCCTCGTGTGGACAACCATCGCTCCGTGAAGGCTTTCGAGAGGGCCGGGTTCCGAAAGGTCACACGACTTGACGCCCATGAGGTGTTTGAGGGAATTTCCCAAGATTGCTGGTGGATGGAGTATCCCTGAGAGGCTCCAGTGGGTACGCCTTTTGCCGGGGGCCATCTCCTGAGCCGTCCGTGCCCCGCTGGAGTCAGACACCCTACCGCGCTCTCTCCCGAACTCCCTGGGAAAGTTCACCCTCCTAATTTGTAGGGGAGCGTACCGACAGTCAATGTGCCGAAAGTGTTAATGTGTTCTTTTCGCACCCGTTGCCGGGGCAAGGTCCCCTTGAGAAAAGATACGACTTTACGAAGGTGCCCAAGCGAGTCGCGAAGAGCTCGCAGGCACCATATCCGGATGTGCGTGTTCTTAGGACATACCCATTCAGACGGATTCACGGTACTTTCTCTTTGAGGTGATGAGCCATATGCGTGTGAATTTGGCGGGGGGGGCTCTTCAAGGCAAGGTTATCCGAAAGTTCGCCTTTCCACTTCCGACCATGTTTGGACCGCCCGGAACCGTTGGGGGTGCTCCACTCCCTCCATCGAGCGTCGTCCCGATACCCCCTCCCCCAATGCCTTCCCTTTCTCAGACCGTCGGGCTCGCGAACAGGACCCGATTCACGATAGAGCACTACCTCCATCAGGGGCACTCGTTCAGGGTGCGGGATGAGGTCGGGAGCGTGCTTTTCCTCGTACAGATGGACCCCACTTCTTATCAGGTGGTGGATCACCGGTCTATCCACACCCGTTATCTTATCGACCCTATGGGACAGCGTCTCGGCTTTTTCCGCTCAATTCTGGAGCACGATTTCCATACGGGACACGAACTCCTCGACAATTGGGGCAGAGTGCACGCTGCCGGAGATGTCCGCAGAACCCGCATGGCGAGCGCCTTCGAGATCAGGGGTTGGGGGAGTGGTGGGATTCCCATCGTGGCCTGCTCCGGCAAGCTACTAGATCAAGGCTTCGTTATATCAGGCCAAGATGGTAAGGAAGTCGCTCGGATTCTGAAGCAGGCTGGAAGCCGAGCAGCCGATACTTTGGGCGTGTTAATGACCGGGACAATCGATCCCATCATCCCTCTTGTGGTAGCGCTCGCGGTTGCTCTCTACTGGGATCGTCCGATGGACGGGACCTGACAGAGTAGCCCGCGGCCTTTGTTGTCGAAGGAATAGGGTCTGAGTGCCATGCCTTGAGCCAAGCGCCGGGCGGTTCCCGGGCGATTGACTACTGGTCTTGAAGAAGGATCATGCCATAGCCCCCTCGGACCCAGCAACCCATGAGCGCAGGTTACCCCTCAGTGACGACTATTCACAAGCACGGGTACCTGACTAAGACGCGCTTCGTCAACGGACTCGCCTGCCCCAAGTGGCTCTGGCTCGCTTTCAACGCACCCGACCGTCTACCCGAGGCAGACCGGTCCGGTCAGCACCGCCTCGATGAGGGTCGCCGGATTGGGGAACTCGCGCGCCAGCGCTTCCCCAAGGGCATCCTGATCGAAGCGGAGACCATTGAAGAGAACGTCGGCCGCTCGACTGAGCTGGTCAAGAAGAGGGTTCCTCTCTTCGAGGCCGGTTTCATCCACTCCGACAAGGTCTCCTACGCCCGGGCCGATGTCCTAGTCCCTGTGGGCAAGGATCAGTGGGATCTTGTCGAGGTAAAGGGTACCACGGAAGTCAAGGAGGAGCACATCCCTGACGTAGCCTTTCAGCACAGGGTCTACTCCGACGCCGGGCTGAAGATTCGGCGGTGCCTTGTCCTCCACCTCAACAAGACGTACGTGCGATCGGGTGAGGTCGACCTCTCGGCTTTGTTCCAGGAGGTAGATGTAACTCGGGAGGTGGCAACGCTTGCCCCAGACATTCCACCTCTTATCGAGGATCTTCTCAAGGTCACCCGGTCAAGCTCAGCGCCCGAGTTCGGTCGAGGGGAATCCTTCCACAAGGATGTGGATGGAGTCCATGTCGACGATGCCGTGTGGAAGGAGCACCCTGCCTCCGACCTCATGGAACTCTACTACGGAGGCAAGAAGGTGCTTGACTGGCTGGAGACCGGAACGTATTGGCGCATTCGCGATGTTCCTAGGGACCAGTTCAAGGGTAACGGGGCCCGCCAGCAAGTCATTCAACAGGAAGCGTACATCAGTGGCCAGCCCCATATCGATCAGGCCAAGCTCTCGTCCTTCCTAAAGAGTCTGCAGTACCCTCTCCAGTTCCTCGATTTTGAGACGTTCCAACCAGCGATTCCCCTCTTTGATGACTCTTGGCCCTACCAGCAGGTCCCCTTCCAGTTCTCGCTTCATGTAGTCGAGAAGCCCGGGGCGAAGGCCCGGCACTACGGGTATCTCTCCATGGAGGCGAAGGATCCTCGGCAGGGGTTCGCAGAAGCTTTGCGGTCCGTCTTGGGTTCCAGCGGGCATGTCGTCGCGTGGAACGTCTCGTTCGAAAGGGGACGGCTCAAGGAACTCGCGGCCTACCTACCCGAGCACGCCGGATGGCTCAGCGAAGTGGACGCCCGGTTTGTGGATCTACTGGTTCCGTTCCGGAACTTCGAATACTACCATCCGGCGCAGAAGGGGAGCGCCTCGATCAAGGCAGTCCTTCCCGCCATGATGGGGAAGGGATACGCGGACCTCGCGATCTCCGATGGGGGAAGTGCCTCCCTCGCCTATCTCGAAACGGTCTGGGGCCACATCTATGGCATGGAAGTGTCCAAAGAGCAGTTCGTGGCCACGAAACACAACCTCGAGGCCTACTGCGGCCGGGACACCGAAGCGATGGTGTGGATCGTGGATAAACTGGTTGAGTTGGCAGGGTAGGTAGGGACAAGGGTTCTCTTAAAGTTCAAAGCAGGGGCCGAACCCTACCTCGCAGCATGACCGGCGACAAGCTCTCCCGAAAGGCCTGCCCCACGTGGCGATCTACACCCGTGTGTCCACCACGAGGCAGGAGGCGGAGAACCAGGTGGTCCAGTTGTGGAAGTACGTCGCCCGCATGGGCTGGTCGGTGGCGGGGATCCTGAAAGAGACCGAGTACGGGTAGGAACCGGAGCGTAAAGTTCCTCCCCCCGGGTCACCCGTCCTCGGCGAGGTGACCCGATGAGAACATCTACCCCAACGCCGCAGGGAAAGCGGGGGCGGCCGCTCGGACCTTTTGGTACCCGAGACTCACTTCCGAGCCATGATCATGCGGGACACTCTATCCTGCCACACGATGTGGGCATCCCTGAGATCGGCGTGAAGCAACATCTTGAGGTGTGCCTCGACCGTTGTGACCTTGGTGGCGCTCTTGTCGTAGACCTGTTGGTCCACTCTCTTGAACACCCCTTGCAACGACCGGACCTTCATGCTGTTGGAGAGCAGGCGCGTGAGCGCCATGCCCTGAGAGCGGCGTGCACCGGGGGTGGGAAGCCCGCTTTCGGCGGCCATTGAAAGGGTCTGGACCTAGAGTTCAGAGAAAGGCAGGTCTGCTTCGAGCAACCCCTCCGAGGCAAAGAGAGGGTCGAGGATCCCTCGACCACATTGGGTGAAAACTGGCTTTACGGGGCCGCCGAGCGCGTTGAGAGGGACACCGTCCGATGTGATGGCAGTTCACCTCAACAGAAGCTTCAATTCCTTCCCATTGTTCGTCACCGAGCGAGTCCCGATGCGTGCGCGAAAGGTCATTGCCATCGCCACCTGTACCGATTTCCCGCAACTCACGCGAGATGATCAGCTGCTCCTCCCGGAACTTGCCGCCCTGGGGATATCGGGCCAGCCCGCGGTCTGGGACGATCCCGGGGTGGACTGGGGGAGTTTCGATGCAGTGTTGATCCGATCTACTTGGTCCTACTATCTCACCTTGTCCCGATTCCTAGCCTGGATCGACGCGGTGGATGCGCAGACTATGCTGTGGAACGCGGCCACGATCGTTCGCTGGAACTGTCACAAGTCTTATCTCGCCGACCTTGAAGCCAAGGGGGTGCCCATCATCCCCACCGTTCGTCTCGAAAGTCCGAGGCAGATCGAACGTGTGTTGGCCGACAAGCGCTGGAACGAAGTGGTCGTAAAGCCCGCCGTCTCGGCAGGCGCGTACCGCACCTACCGCCTTACGCAGAGCGGAATCCCCGGAGAGAAACCGATACCGAGGGAGCTGGAAGGGGTGGGAGAACTCCTTCTCCAGCCGTACTGTCCTTCCGTGGCATCGGAGGGGGAGCGTTCGCTGGTATTCTTCGACGGGGAATTCTCGCACGCGTTCCTCCGTTCTCCGAAGTTGGAGTCGAACCCTGAGCTAATTGAGGGGTCTCCGTACACACCAAATGTCCGGGAGCTCGAGGTTGCCCGACGTGCTATCGAGGCGGCCCCCGGCCCGACGCTCTACTGCCGGGTAGATCTGGTGCCGGACCAATCAGCCGTCCCACGTGTCATGGAGTTAGAGATGATTGAGCCCGCCCTATGGCTTCAAAACTATCCCGAAGGGGGTCGGAGATTGGCTCGAGGGATCAGGTCTCGGCTCGGATTCGACCGGTCTCCATGAACCAGAAGGCTGTGAATGGACAGGGTCTATTCGCGTCCCCGAATGGCGCGAGGGTGCCTGAGCTTGCAAGTTCTGTTCCCACCACTTGATGTAGGTACGCACCCCCTCCCGGCGCTTCCGCCAGGCTTGTTGGGCGAGTTCTTGTGCCAGAGCGGCGAGCCCGACCCAATTCTGGCGCCACCGCCCTATCTTGAGGTAGGAGGGCGGTCGAGGGAACGCCGCCCCGCAACGAGAAAGCCAGATCAGGTCGCATGCCTTCTCCCCGGATGGCCAGTCAGCCTCTCCGTATTGGAGCAAGTGCCCGAACTCGTGTGCGAGGACCCCTCGCAGCGCTATCGGGTCCCCACGCACGATGCTTTTGGCAATGTAAATGAACGCCGGCCTACCCGGGCGAGTGGGTTCGCGGAAATAACCCGCCACCCGACGGGAGCCCGAAACACGCACCTCCACGGGAAGTTCTCGGGTCTCGGGATAGAAGGGAATCACCTCGGCCACGGCAGTGGTCAGATAACTCCGCCAACTTTCATCCGAACGAGGTTCAGCTCGCATTGGGGGCTGCTGGGGCGTAGGCCTCCTCCCCGAAGTAGACCTCGTCCATCCCCTTCTCTTGATCTGTGGGGGAGGCACGGAGGGGGGAGAAGAAGTTGATGACCCAGAGGATCACGTAGGACCCCACGAAAGCGAAGGCCGCCACGACCCCCACGGCGAAGAGTTGTACCAAGGCAAAATGTGCACCACCGTAGACGAGACCGTTTTGCCCTGCGGCGTTGATCACGGTCGAGGCGAAGAGCCCCGTTGCGACCGTGCCCCACATGCCGCCCACACCGTGAGCGGCGAACACGTCCAATGAGTCATCGAGACGGCTCCGAGCGCGCCAACTGGCCACGAGATTGCATCCGGCTCCGGCGCCGATGCCGATGACAAGCGACCACATCGGGCCTACGTAGCCGGAGGCGGGGGTCACCGCCGCTAGGCCACAGACGGCACCGACGCAGAAGCCGACGACCGAGGGGCGGCCCTTCCAGATCCAATCGATCAACATCCACGTCACTCCCGCAGCGGCGGCGGCGAGGTTCGTCACGACGAGGGCATTCACTGCAATGGCATTGGCGGCAAGCGCACTGCCGGCGTTGAATCCGAACCATCCGAACCAAAGGATGGCAGTGCCCAAGATGACATACGGTACGTTGTTGGGCCGGGCCTCCTTGCCAAAGTCCTCTCCGCGCCCGATCACGAGGGCCGCGGCGAGCGCGGTGACGCCCGCCGAGGTGTGCACCACCAAGCCTCCAGCGAAGTCTTCCACCCCCATGTTGCGCATCCATCCCCCCTGGCCCCACACCCAGTGGGCGATCGGGAGGTAGATGAACGTGACCCAAGCCACGATGAAGATGAGGAAGGGCTTGAGTCGAATGCGACCGGCAAAGGCGCCGATCACAAGGGCGGGGGTGATGGCGGCGAACTTGAGCTGGAAGGCGAAGAAGAGCAGGGCCGGAATCGTGGCGGAGTAGGCGGTGTCAGCCCCGGCCCCCACATTGTTCAGGGCGAAGTACTGCAGGTTCCCGATGAAGCCGTCCCCCACCGAGGGGCCGAAGGCCATGGTATAGCCCCAGATCGCCCACACTAGGCTCACGATCGAGAACACCACCATGCACTGGGCGATGGTGGAGATGAGGTTCTTCCGCCGTACGAGCCCGCCATAGAAAAAACCGAGGCCCGGCGTCATGATCATCACCAGAGCGGTCGCCGTGATCACCCAGGAGATGTCCCCCGAATTGCACAGCGCACAGACCCCGGACACGGTTCAGAGGACCCGGAGGTCGTTTAGCGAATGGCGCATATAACAAGCAAGGGCGCTACGTTTCCGGTCCGACAACGGTCAGCGCGGTGGCGGCATGGGGGGTTGATATTCGAAGTGCCTTTCCCAGACATCCTGCTCCGGCGTTGCGGATAGGCCAGCCGTCTCCGCCGCCCGCCGCCGTCTCCTCAAGGAGATGGCCGCGAGGGCAAGTACCGCCGCCCCTGCGGCTCCGATCCCGAGAAGGATGTAGAGAGTGAGATCGCCCGAGCCGGAATTGACGGGCTTTTGCGAGGGAAGAATCGTGATGCCCGCGGAGGCGTTGAGCACCTTCGTCCCCAGGACGACGGTAACGGTGAGGAGCACCGTGGTGCTTTGGCTTCCCGCGGTGAATGTGGTCTGGTTCGAGGTTCCGGAGGTAATCGTCCCGGCGTTCGCGCTCAGTCGCCAAAGGTACGTCAGGTTTGCTGGGCAGGGAGCTCCCGAACAGGTGGCCATGGCGGAGAAGGTCTGGCTCTGTCCTGAATGCATGGTGGCATTAGTGGGGTTCAAGGTGAGGGACACCAAGATGGGCTGTGGTGGCGGGGGCGGCGCATGGACCTGGATAGGTACGGAAGCCCCCTTCACCACACCATTTAGGGACACATTGACGAACAGGCTGATGTTGCCGGAGAGGCTACCGGCCGTGAAGTTTACCGAGGGTCCTGAGTACGTGTCGAGCACCCCGAGCCAATTGCTCAGGCTCCAGGAGTAGATGGCACCCGAAGGGCATTTCACACCGCAAGTGATCTGCGCGGTGAAGGCCTGGGTGGACCCGGCCGGCAGGGTTGCATTGCCCGGGGCGATGGAAACTTCCTCGAGCATAGGCGGCGGGATCGAGGTGACGGTGATCGGGACCACCGAGCTCGTTCGCGTCAGCCCATTCATGGAGGCATTCACATATATCGTGTCCATTCCGGCCACGGCGCCCGCGGTGAACATGACACGCGGCCCCGTCGCTACGCCGATCGTGCCGGCCCCATAGGACCCGAGTACCCAGAGATAGGTGATGTTGGTCGGGCATGTCCCGGAGCATGAAGGGACCGCGGTGAAATTGAACGAGGTGCCGACAGGGACACTAGCCGAGGGGGGGCTTACGGACACCGCGGTCAATAGGTTGGGGGGCGGGGCGGTGATCGTGAGTGGGACGAGCGCACTCGATTTGGTTTGGCCATTGAGGGTCACATTGACCTGCAGGCTTGTGTTCCCTCCCAAGTTCCCGGCCGTGAAGGTGACGGACGAGCCTATGGACGAGTTCAGACTTCCCAGGGTATGGTTCGCAAGGGACCAATGGTAGACTGCGCCAAGCGTGCATGTGCCCGTGCAGACGGGGGCGGCGGTAAAGCTCACCTGATGGCCGGCGGCCACCGTGGCAGACACCGGGTTCACCAGGACACCTGTGAGGGGTGGGGGAGGAACAGCGGAGATCGTGATGTGGGAAGGAGCGCTCGTGACGGTGGCTCCATTCCAAGAGGCGGTCAGGTAGAGGGAAACGTTCCCCGGAGCCGAACCTGCGGTGAAGATCGTCGTGCCCCCGGAGCCTGACGAGAGGGTCCCAAGACTATTGTTCAGCGACCAGCCATAAGTCACACTGGCAGGGCACCCACCCCCCTTGCACGTAGGGTTCCCTGTGAAGTTTATGCTTGTGTTGTTAAGGATCGTGGCCGCCGTGGGCGCGATCGCGACCGCGAGGAGTTGGGGTTGGATGACAATGTGTACGGGGGCGCTCTGGATGGTCAGAGAGTACAGGGTCCCGTTGGCGAAGAGGGTGACGTTCCCGGCCGTCGGCCCCGCGGTGAACGTCACCGTGGATCCGGTCGTTGCACTCAAGGTACCGAGGGCCGAATTGTTCAGGGACCAAGAAAAGGTGGTGCCGGCCGGGCACGGTCCCCCGGCACAGGAAGGGGTCGCCGAGAAGGTCTGGGAGGCACTGATGTTGAGCGAGTCGTTCCCGGGGGTTACGAGGACAGTCGCCAAGCGGGGACCTGGTGCGTAGGGAGCGATCTTGACGAAGGCGGGAGGGAACGATTGCTGGACGAGGCTACCGGAGTAGTTCGTGTACGTCACCGTGGTATAGGGGGGTCCCCCCGTTCCGGCGCAGCCGCTCCATTGGGTGGCATTAAGGCAGAGGTCGATGGGAATGGATGTGTTGACCTCGGAGGAGGGGAACTCCGGGTCGACGGAAACGTTGAAGCCCACGCTCCAGACGTCGCCCGGGTACATGTCCGCCAAGGGCCAGGACCATCCATGGCCCCGACCAATGCTGTGACTCCATGCCCCCTGGCAAGCGGCGGCAATGTTGAGCCCGTTGTGCCAGCACGCGTAGGTGAAGCCCCCCGGTCCCATGGAGAAGTTCTCTGAAGGCATGAACAGGAAAGACCCTTCCCTCATCTGGCCGCTCACGTTGTAAGAGAATTTGAAGGGGGGAAAGTTGATGTTGGTGAGGGCCCAAGCGAGGGAGGGATTGTTGGTCCACCCGTCGTTGATGTTGGTGCTCGTGCGGAACGTGTTCGTCAGGTTCCCAGCCCCATTGCTCCCGGGTGGCGCAGCTGCACAGGTGAAACCGATCCCGGAGTGACCCGGGGTCGGCCCCTCCCAGCTCCCGCCGGTTTGCTGGGCGAGATAGCATCCCGCCGACAGCACATCCTTCACATCGGCTTGGGAGTACGTCGTGTCGGCGCTCGTGTTGACGAGGTCCCGGGATGCGAGCTCGTCCATTCCGTCCGGAAGGTCGATGGCATCGATGATGACGTGCTCTTGTTGAGCGAGGGACGTGATGTTCGCCAGAGTCAGGCCGGCCGGGGAAGTAAGCCCGCTTCCGAACGTGTAGGCGGGTTCGGAAGTGCGGGTGGCGTCAGGGCAGGAGGTCGCGGCATCGTTGTAGGTGGTGCACCAGTAACCCTTGTAGCTGGGGTCCATGGGCAGGGTCGAGCCCATCCAAACGATGACGTGGTAGGTGCTTGCGTTGTTGATCCAACCGAGGCCCGAGCCGTGTAGCGCACCATAGAGCGCCGTGATCATGGACGAGCTGAGGAAGTTGTCCGAGAAGTCCGAATCGCAATACACCTTGGTCTTGTAATTCCACCCTTGGGCCGGACAACCACCACCGAAAAGGGTCGAAGGGTTCGATTGCGCCATGCCGGTCACAGTGGAGGCAAACTGGGTGGCGGGTTCGAACGTCGAGACATCCACATTGTACTCCGAGCCGTCGCCGTCGTCGTGGTCATCCGCTCCTGGGGAGCTCGGATCGTAATTCGAGAAGTAGTCGACCATGGAGAAGGTCACATGGCTCGAGGAACTTGATCCGGTGTTCTTCTGGGAAATGCCCTGCGCTATGTTCGCGATGTTGTTGATGAGGAAGGGAACGCCATCGGACTCCTCACAGGGTCCGCCACATGGGTCCGCCCCGTTCTGTCCGGACCCGTAATCCCCAGCGGACGGATCATAGACCCCATCGTAGAGCGTTGTCTCGGTCACGAAGACCACTTGCACCCACGGGAGCACACTCGAATTGGTGCTGGCATTGACCCAGAGTTGGACATGCGCCTGAGCGGGGAGGGAGTTACACGGGAGCGTACCCGGTTGGCAGAGGGTCGCAGGGCTCACGCAGATCGCCGGCATGAGGACCGGCTGAGGGCTTGTTGCGCGGAGTGAGTTGCATTGGGACCCGGTTCCGGAAGTTCGCGCGGGGAGCGAGTGTGTCGGGAAAGTCAATGTCACGGGGGAAGTCGCATGTGCCGAGACTGAACTCGGTAAGGAAAGGAGCATGACCGCAGCCAAGGCTACGGCGAGACAACCGCGACCGTACCACTTTCGGTGGTGACCCACAGGGGATGGCCTACCGGGGGTCTCCATAGATAGAATGCCCGGGTGAGGGCACGGGGGCCACGGTGTCCGAATCCGGACAGCGATCGGCCCAGGCCGGCATAGCGTGGGT
>JAJYXQ010000056.1 GCA_021796385.1 Thermoplasmata archaeon
GCAACATCTGGAAGGCTGCTCAGGTGTCCTTCACCGTGTCCGGCCCCGGTGGTTCCTACACGGTCACTTCGGACCATGCTCTCCAGCTTGAGGCCGGCCAGCACTATGCCATCACCGTCCACGTCAAGAATGCCCACTACCAGATCGCCGGTTGGTCCGTCGGTAGCTACGCTTCGGTCACTCTTGACCTTGGCGGTCACCAGCGCACCTACACCGCAACCTGTTCACGAACAGACACTCCTTCGACCACGGATAACCATGCCACCTTCGCGGTCGGCACCCATTGGTCCTCCGCTTGTCGCCGCACCCCGTCGGGAGAGCACGTGAGCGTCACCATCGGTTCCAACTACTATGCCACCGTCCCCACCTACCTCTTCGTCAACGGACGCTGCGGAGGCTGCAATGTCTGGTCCTCGGGAAAGGTCAGCGCGTTCGTTTCCGGGGATGGGACCCGCTTCGGCCCCTTTCACGACTCGTCTCCCATGCTCCCCCTCGCGCCCGGTGTCGACTATCAGGTCCGGCTCAGCATCGGCAATGGGAACTTCCAGGTCACCCAGTGGTGGGCGATGAACTACGCCACTGTCATTACCGGTTCCGGAAGTGCGGCCCACTCCACCTCGTCGGGTTGTGGTGCTCGGGGATACTCTCCCACCACGACCGCAGCCACGGTGACCCTCTTTACCGGTACCCATTGGTCCACCGCCTGCCACAAGAACCCCCCCTCCGGGGAGCACATCACCGCCATCCTCGCGGGTCCGAGCGGGAGCGGGTGTCCCTCGCCCACGACGCTCACGATCGGCAAGCCCGTTCCCGCCTCGGTGAAAGCGGGAGGTTGTGCTCTCTTCTCCGTGAAGGTCTCCGAATCCGATTGGGCGAGCTACAACTACCTTGACGTCTACGAGACCGATGCGGCGGTGAAGGGACCCCATCCAGCCTTCACGGTCTATGCCGGGATGGCACCGCCCACCCTCACGGTATCGGGTGCGCACGCCACTAAGGCGGGACCCGATGCCAAGCTAGGGGTCCTGCTCGACCAGCCGAGCGCGGGGAAGTGGGGTGGGTGGGGGACCTACGAGGTCCTGGTAATGGCTGCCGCCGGGTCCTCAGGGGGATTCTGCCTGGTGGTCCACCTATCGAATGCTCAGCCAGGGAACACCCCGGCGTGCCCTTCCGCGACCGGAGGACATCACGGGCTCCTTTCCCCGGACCCTCTCTCTTCGGGCTGGGTGAGCTGTGCAAACTTCGTGAGCTGTGGAACGGGACACTTGGGCTGGAAAGTGACGACGAAAGGTCTTGAGGTGAACTCGGGCTACGGCTACCCCGCGGGGGGTTCAGACTATTCTCTTGCCCAGGCAGAGGGGAAGATCCGCTCAGAACTCTCGAACTGGGGGGGGATGATCCGGACAGTGTCCCAACACTACGGAGTACCCGAGATCAACATCGTGGTGGAGTCGGGACCGGAAACTTCTTTCGGCTCGGACGGGGTGGCAGACATCATGCAAGCGCTGCCCGGGTACTTCGACGGGTACTCATGCGGGGATTCGGCCGGAGCCCAGGTGCCCGATAGCTGGGCGATCCATTACGCCAATGCCCACTGGAGTGCATGCTCGGGGTCGTGGATCAGGTTCGTGTCGTTCGCCGCCGGGACGGCGTACCTCGGATCGCAGGACAATCGATACCATGCCCGTTGGGACCCGCTGGCCCTGGGACCGGCGTACAACCACGGGAGCCTGACCTACAGCACGTCCTACTACGGGGGCGGGCAATACGACGCCTGGCACCTCTACGAGACGTCGATGGGCGGGCTCACCTACAGCTACAGCTGGAACCTTGCTGTGGCCTACAATGCTGCCATCGCTGTCTGAAGGGGACGGCGTGGACAGCCGGATCCTTACACGCCCAGTTCTCCGAAGAGGATGCGGATGAGGAGCCCGACCGAGAGGTACGCCACGAACGGTTCCAACTTCTCAGGATATCGGTCCACTTGGATGGACCGGAAGCGGGCCCGGCCCTCCACGATCAACTCGTTCCCCTTGAGCACGGAGAACCGGCCCGTGATCTTCTCATGGATCATGTACTCCTCATTCTCAAAGGCGATCCGGGTGGGGCCGAACAGATTGGACACGGTGCGGTAGTGGCGTTCCCCGATCTGGATAAGGATCTCGTCCTTCACGGGGTAGTACGAGACGCTGGCCAGGGGTTCGTCCGACTCCTTGCCCTCCGGATGGATGGTGTAGTGGGTGGTGAAGAGGGCCGATATCGCGCCCGAGATCCCACCCTTCCGGGACGGGTTCGGGACCGCGGTCCACGTCACGTCGCCGATCTCGATCGAGATGATGTTCCTCAGCACTCGGGCTGTGACTACGATCTTCTTGATGTTGGTCCGACCAACCCTTCCGCTATATCCTTTCCTGCCCGCTCCCCCGCGATTTCTTGTCCACCGAAACCCCCACCGAGCGACTTATCCCCCGGGGCGTCTCTCCCGCTGCCATGACCTATCTTCGGCCCATGAGCCCGGAGGAGTACTCCCACGTGATGCAGCGCCTAGTACGGGAGTATGCGGAAGACCACATCCAGAGCGGTCAATGGACACCGTCCACGGGTCTGAGCGCGGCGCAAAAGGAGGTCGACAAGCTCCTTCCCGAAGGGCTTTCCACCCCGCATCAGCACCTATTCACGATCGTGGCCGAGCCGGAGGGGGTCCCGGCCGGTGATCTTTGGTTCTGCTCCTTGATGCCGGACGAGCCCGGTCGGGGATTCATCTTCGACCTGTACGTCGATGAGCGGTTCCGCCGGCGGGGGATCGCCCGGGGTGCGATGATCGAGATCGAGCGCTTTGCACGGAAGGAGGGACTTTCCTCGGTTGGGCTCCACGTCTTCGGGCACAATCAGGCAGCCATAGCCCTCTACCAATCCTTGGGTTACGTGCCCACCAACCTTCGGATGGCGAAGGCGCTCTCTCCTTGACCGGGGGGATCTGAAGCCTGGGGAGAAACGTTCATTATCCGTGCCGATGTGGCATGCCCGTGGCCGAAAAGAAGGCGCGACCCAGCAGGACGCCCAAGCTCGACGAAGAGCTCGCCGAGCGGTACGCGAAGGACCCATCGGCGTTCCGAATGCGCTCCCACCTGAATGTGGTGGCGGGTGTCGTCTTCCTGGCTTTCGCCGCAGCCATCGCGTTCCTTGCGCTCCGAGTGCTTGGATTGGGCGGAGGCGGCGATGCGGTGCTGCTCATGGGGCTCTTCTTCCTCTTGATCGCCATCACGATATTCCATGACGCCCGGTGGCGGATGAACCTAGAGCGCAACGGCGGAAAGCTCCCCCGCCCATGACCCACTAGGGCACCGTGTCCTCCACCCCGAGCCTCGGGCGTCAGGCGGTCTTCCTCGACCGGGATGGGACCCTCATCGTCGATCCGGGATATCTTTCGAACCCGGACGAGGTCGAGGTCTACCTTGGGGTGATTCCCGGGCTCAAGATGCTCTCGGACGCCGGATATCTCCTCATCGTCGTGACCAACCAGTCGGGCATTGCGCGGGGATTCTACACCCATGAGATCGTGGCGGCCCTTCACCAGCGGATCCGAGACAAGGTCGGCCAGGGCGGCGGGACCATCGACGATTTCTACTACTGTCCTCATATGCCCGAGGACAAGTGCGCTTGCAGGAAACCGGGGACCGAGCTCTTCCTCCGGGCGGCCACAGAACATGGCATCGACCTCGGGGCTTCCGCGGTCATCGGCAACATGCGCCAGGATGTGGAAGCGGGCCAACGATTGGGTCTGCTCACGGCCTACGTACGGACCCCCGGCTTCCACCTTGACCCAGATCCCGGAGGGGGGTTCGGTGCGACCATCGTCGCCCGAACCTTCCCGGAGGCCTGCGAGCGGATAATCGCCCACGATCAGACCGCGCGTGCGGCCAGTCCACGGTTCTCCAAAGCTTGATGAGGAGGTCCCCCTTGCGAAAGGGCATGCGGACGACCGCCCATGTCGGGAGCGATATCGCCCGGCTCCTCCTCGAGATCCAAGCGGTCACCCTGTCTCCCAAGGAACCCTACACTTGGGCCTCGGGTGTTCGATCCCCCATCTACTGCGATTGCCGGCGGATCGTGAGCTTCCCGGACGTCCGGACCCCAGTGGAGGATGCGTGGGCCCGGCTCGTCCGGGAGAACTGGCCCGGTGCCCAAGAGATCGTCGGGGTCGCCACGGGAGGGGTCCCCCATGCTGCGCTCGTTGCCGAGCGTCTCGGACTCCCCATGGCCTACATCCGCGGAAAACCGAAGGACCATGGGCTCGGCAAACGGGTCGAAGGAGTCCTTCCACCCCAAGCTCGGGTGGTCGTCATCGAGGACCTCGTATCCTCCGGAGGTTCGCTGCTCGATGCGGTCGCCGCTCTCAAGTCCGAGGGAGCCCAGGTCCTCGGTGCGAGTGCGATCTTCACCTACGAGTTCGACGTCGCGAAGGAGGCTTTTGGCCAAGCAAACGTACCGTTGCGTACGCTCACGACGTATTCCGAGGTACGGGACCAGGCGGTCCAGATGGGGATCCTCTCTTCGGCGGACGTGGGAGTGCTCGAAGAGGGAATGCGGTCCATCGCCGCCGAGCTGGCTGCCCGTCGATGAACTTTCCCCTTCCTACGGATGAGCCAACACCCGCGGAGGGTGCGGCGGCGCCCCCCGGGACTCGCTCCTCGACGGAGCGGGGTCCGCCCGCCGCCTTTGCGATCTTTCGCAAGGACGGGGGCTCGCTCGTGCGGAGCGCCGCAGAGGCATCCCAGCTGCACTCCAAGGGCTATTACGGTTCGTTCGAGGATCACGGTACCCTCCACCTTGACCGGCGGGAGACCCTGTACCTCGTCGAGGTGGGACGGCTGGAAATACGGGAATCCGAGGATGGCCCCCCCCTAGCTCTGCCGGACCTCGTGCACCGCATCCATTGTGTCGAACCGGGATTCGAGGTCCCGTACCTCGTGTACCGGGACCTGCGACAACGAGGGTACGTGGTACGGGCTGGGACCGGGGACCACGAGTTTGCCGTGTTGCCACGCGGGGGGACCTTCCCGACCACTCCGGCACAGTACTGGGTCTGGGCGATCTCGGAGAGACAGGAGTTCTCCCTGGGCAGGCTCACCGCGTTTCTCGACCGGGCACAAGGGGCGCGCAAGAAAGTGCTTCTCGGGGTGGTCGATGAGGAGAGCGACCTCACCTACTACCTTCTCCGTGGGGTGACCCCCCGGGGGCGACATCCTGCCCCGTCGAACCCCCCTCCGGTGGAGGGTGTCCTTCTCGATGACCGGGTCGCCATCTTTGATCCCGCGGCTGTCGAATGGCTGGGAAAGCGGGAGCTCTATGGAAGCCTGGTCGGGGGACGGCTGGACCTGTCGTTGGTCGAGGCGACCCACTTGGTCGGCTCGGGTCAGCTCACCGTGGCGGATGGGCGCACCCTGCGCCGGATCTCGCGCAAGGCGTTCCTCGAGCATGCCCGAACGATCGAGCGCGAGCTTGACCTATTGCTGCAGTCGTACGGTGACCTCCGACGGGCCGGACTAGTTCCGAAGACCGGGTTCAAGTACGGGACGCATTTCCGCGCATACGAGGGAGACCCGCAACAGACCCACGCGCGCTATCTCGTGCACACGGTACCGGTCGAGTACCGGAGCTCCTGGCCCGAGGTCTCGCGGGCGATCCGGTTGGCGCACGGCGTGAAGAAGTCCTTCCTTTTTTCCTGGTCGGATGGAACGGAGACCCAGCACTACGTGAGCCTGCAACGGATCCGGCCCTGAGCCCATCCCGACAGGGGGCCGACGGCCTCCGATTACCCCGAAGGGCGGTCCGTCATCCGGAGCAGCAGGATCGCTTCCCGAAGGATGTCGCTCAGGCTGTGCTCCATGATCTTGGTCAGGACCGGGCTTGCCCCGGTCGCCAAGTATTCGCGCCAGAGGCGGGGAACGTCACGACCGGTGATCTTGTCCGTGCCGAAATAGTCCTCCGGCTCGCTGATGAGCTCATCAAGCTTGGGCCACTTCAGACCCGCCGCCTCGGCCTTCTTCCGCCAGGGTTCCATGATGTCCACGATGTCCTCTTCCCGGATGCGTAGACCGAGCTCGACCTCGATGATCTCGCGCTCGAACTTGGCATTGTAGGAGAAAAGGGGTCGGGGCAGATGGGCAATGACCTTGCGCAGCTCTCCGTAGAAGGGATCCTTCTCCGGGGTCCGGCGCTGCATGACGACCAGCTTGTTGGCATATAGGTATCCCAACGTGACCACCTCGTGCTCGGGCGTCTTCCCCGGTATCCCCGTGGTCTCGAAGTCGATGAGGGTGCCCTCCTCTACACCGAGGGCCAGGGTGACGGTGCGGGAGACGAACTCGCGGCCGGTCCCCCCGGACGGGTGATCGGCCGCTCGCGGCATCTACTCTGCCTCCTCGTCTGCGAGCTCTCCGTCGTCCTCGAGGCCCTCGACCAAGGTCGGTTCGGAAGATCGAGCTGACGTTGTCGTGCCTGCTTCGAGCTGGGTTCGATGGTCATAGGGCAGGCGGGTCACCAACTGGCAGATACCGCACCGGATGACGACGCGGGAGGTACGGAGGCGCCGGGAGGCCGTCGTGCCGAACCGGTACCAAGTGTTGCACCCCGGGCAAAACCGGTACCGGGAACTGGCGGGGAGACGAACGTTATAGCGCATGCCGATCCGGCGGGCGAGGTCCACGTACCGTCGCGACATGTCGAGCCGCCCTCGTTCGCTCGTTTCCTCGGCCAGCTTCAGGAGGCCCTCCATCCGCTCCCGGGCGATTGATACCATACGCGCGGTCCGGATCCCGCGTCGGCCCCCCTTCACTGCCGTCCTGCGCATATCGGGCACGCCACCGCGTCCGAGGAGATAATATTGTTGCAGTGGACACACCGCTTCGCTCCCGGAGGAAGGCGTTCGAGGCCTGCGGGAGGGGGAGGGGGGGGAAGTTGCGCCACGGAATTGGCAGGTGGACTCGGGGTGAACGGAGGTGGGGGCGGTGGGGGCGAAGTCTCCGCGATGATGGACCCTTGCGCTGCGGTCTCAGGCATTTGTACCCGAAGGCACTTCGGACAGAAAATGGCCCTATCGTCAATGGGGGCGCCGCAGTGGATGCAGGCCGGCACGACGCGCAAGGACCTTGCAAAGCACTTAGCGATTGCCGGTTCTCTATGCCCGTGTCTCCTCTCTTGTGTTGAAGTCTGCGGGAGGGCCGTCGGGTCGCCCGTAGGTCGTGGGGTAGCTGAAGGCTTGGCTAGTTACAACCCTATCTGTTAGCGGGGCACCACACTATAGCCACGCTATTGCTTTGGTTTGTTACGGACCTGGGTAAGCAACCAAGTATTTCCCGGTGGGGGTTGCGGAAGTTTCTCCGGGAGGTTGGTTTGAGGGCTCGATATGGATACGGGCGGGGCCTTCTTCCTACGCTCATGCACGGTGATTGCTAACGCCAGCAGAATTGTGGCAGTCACGACCAGAAGGATGTACCCGTCATACCCGGGCAACCCGAGGAACCCGGTGGTTTGGTTACCATTGTCCGGTGAGGCGGTGGTGATGATGGAAATCGTCCCCTGATCAAAATTGCTGACGTAGACATACCCATTCGCCAAGTCGTAGGCCATAGAGACCGGCCCGCCCCCTCCCCCAAACATTATCGTTGAGGTTACGGCGTCAGTCGTATCGGAGATCACAATCAGACTGTATCCGTTGGCGACGAACATCTCCCCCTTCCCGCTGTCATACGCCATGCCCCCTGGGTTCGTGGTCGACTCGACCGGGATGGTGGCGACCACTTTGTTCGTCTCATCCGAGATCACGCTCACACCGTTCCCATTGGTGACGAACACCTCCGCCTTCCCGCTGTCATACCCCACGCCCCAGGGGCCCGGCTCGACCGGGATTGTAGCAACCACTTTGTTGTTCGCGTCCGAGATCACGCTCACAGTGGCCGAGAGATAGTTGGTGACGAACACCTCCCCCTTCCCGCTGTCATACGCCACATTCGCGGGGAAGTCCCCGACCGGGATGGTGGCGACCACTTTGTTCGTAACATCCGAGATCACGCTCACATTGTCCGAGCCCTGATTGGCCACAAACACCTCCCCCTTCACGCTGTCATACGCCACGCTAGAAGGGCTCAACCCGACCGGGAACGGGATGGTGGCGACCACCCTGTTCGTCGCATCCGAGATCACGCTCACATTGAATGAGTTAAAATTGGCGACGAACACCTCCCCCTTCACGCTGTCATACGCCACGCCCCCTGGGTTCGTGGTCGACCCGAGCGGGATGGTGGCGACCACCTTGTTCGTCGCATCCGAGATCACGCTCACGTTGTTCGAGCCCCCGTTGGCCACGAACACCTCCCCGGCCCCGCCGTCATATGCTACACCTTGGGGGCCGGCCTCGCTACAATTTGTAGGGAGGGCATTTCCAGAATAGAGGTGGTTGGTGCAAAGGTCGAGGGTGTAGGCCACGGAAGGGGCTGTGGATGGGATTCGTGATGGTGCCCCCGGAGAGGAGATGGCCCGCTTGTCTGTAGTGACTCCACGAGAGGCGGGGAGAAGGGCCGGGTGAGCCCCGAGTGTGGGCCCAGCCGGCACGGTGAGAACCAGCACGATGCCAAGCACCAACAGGGCCATCGACAATTTCGGCTTGTCACGATTTTCAGGAGGCATAGCCGGTGTTTGTACAATGTGGACACTGTTCATCTTTCTTGTGGTACCACTTGTGGCCAGAGGACTTGGAGAGAAGCTCACTTTACTTTCGTTGTCTAGTCAGCGGAAACCGTATGGTTTTCATCATGTCGAAAGCCATGGATGGTTTCCAGCACGAATAGCCCCCCTCCTGAGGACACTATTCTGTCTCACATCCGCGCCTCTATCCTACCCGGAAACTTCGCCGCCGGGGCCGAAGTCAATATATCGCGGGCAAGTGGGCCCCACGCTGGCTTGCCCGGTGGGGGAACCGGGCCGAGAACCCCTCTATCTTCCCTTCGGACCAGGCTGCGCAGCCGAGCGAGCGGAAGGCGCCCGACAAAAGGGGTGTCTGCGAATCAGCCTTTCGCAAGGTCTGGTGCAGGTGCCAGCCGAAACAGCAATCTCAGGCGTCCTGTCCACGATTTCACTTTTCCTTCGTATGCTTGGAATAGCGAGAGAGATGTCACTCTTCTGACCCTCAGATGCCATCTTGACCACGGATTCTCCCAACGTAATGGCCAATGTGAAGATTCGGGTTCCCTCGGGTCGGTCCTCTAGCCAACCCCTGTCGGAAGCTCCGGGCCCGGCCGAGAGCTGCGAGGAGTTCCCGCAGGTCCTTCTCCGGTCTCCATGTAGACAACCCGTCGCCCGACATTGACGGCATGATCGGCGATGCGTTCCAGATAGCGTGAAACAAGGATGAGCTGCACCCCGACCTGGGGACGGAGCGTGCCCTCAGTGATACCGTGCACATATCCCTCGTACAGCGCTTCGTACAGGTCGTCGACGGCATTGTCGAACTCGGCAATGTCACGAACGGAGGCGGCATCGTGGTTCGTGAAGGCCCGGATGGCCGTATCCACCATGTGGATCGTGAGGTCGGCCATGCGCTTGAGCTTCGCCTCGTCCCGGGGCACGTTCTCCCCGGCCCGGGACAGTTCGGGCACCACCTCGGCAATGTCTCGGGCATAGCGGCCGATCCGGTCGAGGTCAGTCACGATCTTCAGGGAGGTGGTGATCGTCCGGAGGTCCTTCGCGACCGGAGCATGGAGCGCGATCAGGTCGATGCAGTTCTTTTCGATCACGTTCTGGAGGGCGTAGATCTCCCGGTCCAGGGTGGAGACCTCCTCGGCCTGGGAGAGGTCGGACTCTAGGAGCCCACCCATGGCCTTCCGGATCGCCATCTCACTGATCTCGGCGAGGGTGATCATGTTCTCGTTGAGCTTGGCGAGACCCTCCCCCAGAGCGACCCGGCGGGGTTTTTCGGCTCTCATCCGAACCGCCCCGTGACGTAGCTCTCGGTCAGCTTCTCGCGGGGGCTCTCGAAGAGCCGTTTGGTCTCGTCGAACTCGATGAGCTTTCCCTGGTAAAGGAAGGCCGTCCGGTCGGAGACGCGCGCCGCCTGCTGCATGTTGTGGGTGACGATTATCACGGCGTACTCCTGCTTGAGTTCGAAGAGCAGGTCCTCGACCTTCTGGGTGGCGGAAGGGTCCAGACTCGAGGTCGGCTCGTCGAGGAGCAGCACCCGAGGATTGACCGCCAAAGCGCGGGCGATGCAGAGCCGCTGCTGCTGTCCTCCCGAGAGGGTGAGCGCACTTCGATGGAGATTATCCTTGAGTTCCTCGTAGAGCCCGGCCCGGCGCAACGACTCTACGACCCGCTCCTCAATCACGCTCCGGCTCTCCCGAACAAGACGAAGTCCGAAGGCAACATTGTCAAAGATGGACATCGGGAAGACGGTGGGTCGCTGGAATACCATCCCGACCCTCTGCCGAAGGAGGACTGGGTTCACCGCTCGGTCATAGATGTCTTGCCCGCGGTAGTGGATCGTACCCTGTACGCGAAGGCCCGGGGAGACCTCGGTCATCCGGTTTAGGGTCCGTATGAACGTGGTCTTTCCGCACCCGGACGGCCCGATAAGGGCCGTCACCTCCCGGTCCCAGAACTCGAGCGATATGTTGGAGAGGATCGCCTTCTTGCCCGCCCAGACCGAGAGTCCCTTGACCGAGAGGACCGGTGTGGCCGGGTCTCCTTCGGAGGCGGTTGGGTTTGTGGTTGTTTCCATCGGCGCGCTTTGAACTGTTTCCGAGGTTTTCATGGATGAAGAGAAACGCATTGACGACGGCGCGCTCACGATAACGGTACTTGGGATATCTTCTGCGGATCTCTCGGGGGAAGGCAAGACGGCTTCAACGCCCATGGGTCTTGTCCCTGAGGCTGGCGGCGTCCGGAAACGAACCATCTTCCTTACCTGGGAGTTCATCCGAGGAGCCCCCGGAGCTTTCGGCGGTACCGCTCTGCGATGAACTGGATCAACACGTTGAGGACGATCACGATGACGATCAGCAGGAAGGCGGCCTGGAATGCTAGCGTCTGGAAGTGACCGTAGGTTGAGGGAAAGTCATAGAAGTTCCAGATGGCTCCCGTGAGGTAACCGGTTGGCTGCAGTAGGGTCTGGGGAATCGTGTTGCTCCACCCTACGGTGAGGACGAGCGGTGCGGTCTCTCCGAGCCCGAGCGCCATCGCAAGGAATATCCCCGAGAGCATCGTGGGCATGGCGATGGGAAGAGCCACCCGTCGCAAGTACTGGAATCGGGACGCACCCATGGCCAACGCCCCCTCCCGCTGGTCCCGCGGCACGTTGGTGAACGCAAGGTCAGTGGCGCGATAGATGAAAGGGACCATGAATATGCCCAACGTGATCCCTCCGGCGAGCGTGTTGTAATCCCATCCCGTGTAGATCACGAGCAGGTAGAACCCGAAGTAGCCGAGCACGATGGCCGGCACTCCCGCCAAAAGATATCCGGCGACCCGAGCGGCGGCCGCCACCCGACGGGGAGCGAACTCGGCCGTGTATATCCCCGAGAGCACGCCGATCCCCACGGCGATCGTCGTTGACAAGGCGAGAATGATGAAAGTGCCGATGATCATCGAGTGGAGCCCGCCCCCGGTCCCTACCTGGTCTAGCGTGAGCGTCCCTACGGAGAACGTGGGGAGCGCTTTGGCACTGATCCAATATATCATGTCGGCCAGCGGGAACAGAACGGCAACGAACGCAAGGAGAAGCACCCACCCCATGGCCTTGTCCACTATGACCCGGAAAAGGAGGCGCCCCCGAGCGTAGGTGACGAGGTCGGCCGGGGTTGCTGCCTTGGATTCCGATACTGCCATTTTCCCCCTTATTCGCGTGGGCTCCGTTCCCGGGAACCCCCGGTGAGCCTGTTTCCAACGACATTCACGGCGATGCTGATGAGCAGGAGGATCAACGCGAACTCCACGAGCACCTGGAGGAGGAGCGGATAGGCGAACGCACTGTCCTGCTGGTCCAGTATATAGGCGGCGATCGTGTAGCTACCCCCGTAGATACTGGGGGGGATCTGGGGCGTCGCCCCAATGAGCATCGAGACGGCCACACTCTCGCCTATCGCCCTTCCGAAACCCAGAAACAGCGCTCCGAAGATGCCCGCCCGGGCCATGGGCAAGCGCACACGGCGGACGACCTCCCATCGGGTGGCCCCGAGCGCTAGTCCCGCCTCCACCGCGCTGTGGGGGACGGCTCGGAGGGACTCGCGCATGATAGCCGTGGTGATCGGGATGATCATGATCGTGAGGACGAAGACCGCCAGCAGGATACCGGTACCGCCACCGATGGCGTAGGCTGGGCCGTCGAATCCTGGGAGCCAGTACAATGCGTCCCGTAGCGAAGGCTCGAGATGTTCACCAAAGTACGGTGCCAAAACGACGAAACCCCATATCCCAAAGACCACGCTCGGGATCCCGGCAAGGAGATCGGTAAACACGGTCAAGATCCGGCTCGGAGCCGTGGGAAGGTAGACCACGATGGAGATGGCCATGGCCAAGCTGAGTACCGTGGCGAGTAGCATGGCAAGGACGGCCGTGATCAGAGATCCAATGGCAAAGTAGCCGATGCCATAGCTCGACCCGGGACCCGGCGGGATCCAGTTCCAATCAGTACTCCAGAGCGACCACCCGAAATTGTGGAGCGACGATGCATAGAGCAGCACGCCCACGACCCCGGCCAAGAGGATCATTGGCAGCAGCGCGACCGGACTGCCCAAGAGCATCCGCCAGGAGAGGCGCTCTTTCACCTTCTCCGGCGGAGAAAGGGTTTGGGCCGGCCCGATGAAACCCCCGGCTGGGGGACCCGGTTCGTCCACGGGGACCGGCTCGGTGTTATGTCTCCTAGAAAACAAGTCCTACTTTCCTCCCCTCTAGGATTGAGGGTTCACCGAGACCGAGTTGAGCGCCTGCAGGTCATACCCGATCACCGCCGCCGTCAACGGTAGGAAGTTCACTTGCGCCGCGTAACTCCCACCCGCCTGCAGCGACCACTCCAGAAACTGTACGACGTAGAACTGTTTGGCCGGGTTACTGGGGCTCGTCTTGATCAAGGTGTACTCGAGGTTCACGTCCGGGTACGGGCTCGGGTACGTCGTCGTCGGCATCGTCCCACCCTTCCCGAGTTGCAGGTCCGTCGCCCCGGGCACACCTCCCAGGATCAGGCTCACCGCAACGCTCGAGGGCTGCAGGTTCTCCAGCCCCAAGTTCGCATCCTCGCTGATCGTTGTCGGTGTTGGCAAGATGTAGTTCGCCGGGTTC
>JAJYXQ010000052.1 GCA_021796385.1 Thermoplasmata archaeon
TTCTTGGGGGGAGGGGGAGGAGGGGTGGAATGCTTGACCACCGAGATGAGAACACTCGCACGGGCTGTGTAGCCGAACGAATCGTTCACCGAGAAGATCGCTGTGAAGTTGCCTGGGTTCAGGTACTCGTGCTGGAGGGTTCCGTTCGCGGCCAGGTTCGAGCCGCTCTGGCCGTCTCCGTAGCTCACCGAGACGGGCCCGTAGGTCCCGGCTCCACCAGAAGTACCCCAAGTGAAGGTGACATTGAGGGGGGCGTACCCGTTCACACTGGAGGTGGACAGGGAGATGTTCACGTGGGAGTATGTGAAGACACCTCCTTCAACCGTGAGCGTGGCCCCGCCCGCATCTTGGAACGTCGCCGTGATATTGTGCACGCCCTGATATCCGGTGGTCGTGAAAGTGTAGTTCGCCTCGGTGCCATTGATCGGGGTTTCTCCGGGAGAGCTCCAGTGGGGAATACCATAGGGTGCCTCACCGCCCGTGCGGGCGAGCGAAAAGTGGAAGGTGAACGGGATCTCGGCTTCGGACGCATTGGCATAGAGAGTGGCGGCCACCGGTGGGGCTGTCGAGAACATAGAGAACGTTCCGTTCACGTTCGGGCAGGCGAACAGAAATCCCGAACCCGCCGCCAGTGTCACGGGGCTGCCGAGCCAAGGACTCCCCAGGGGGGGCGTCAGGTTCGTCAACAATGAGCCCGTGTCCCCGACGAATACCATCGGGGTCGTGTCATTGATCGCGCTGTTCCCGGGGAAACCTCCGAGGAGGAGCCCGGCGCCTTGGACCGCAAGGCTTGTGACGTATATGGGCGAGGGAGGGATCAGGATCGGGGTGTTGACGACGCCCGTGAACGGATCGTAGTCCTCGACCCCCTTTCCGTCGTATATCCAGAACGCGGTACCGTTCCATACCGCCTGCCCGACTTCAACGACCGGGATGTTGGGGCCCAGGCTCACTGAGAGGTTGAGGAACAGAGCCGGGGAGGAAGCGTTGAAGTACCACGCCATTCCCGAACCCGGGGTGGCCTCTCCCCAGATGAGGGCGGAATCGGCGGAGTTCGGGATGATGTCCGTCAGTTTCGTGAGGGGACTCTGCAGCCGACCCGTAAGAACGTTCCATGAGGCGGTCCCAAAATCATAACTGTCAAGGAACCCTTGGCCCGTCGCATCGGTCCCACCCGCCCAGAGCGTACCATTGACCCAAGCGACGACGCTCAGCGAGCCATTCGGGATGGGGGTCAACGACAGGGAGGATCCTCCGCTGAGCGGGATCTTGACGATGGTGGTGAGGTTCGCCAGGTAAAGGCTCCCACCATTGATGACCGATGAGATGAGGGTGTCAAAGCCCGGCGGAAGGGACGGTAGGAACGGCGAGACGGAATGGGTGGTCAGATTGTAGAGGATCCCCTCGACTCCGGTCCCGTTGGTTCCCCCGAACCATGCGTCCCCTGAGCCGACGGCCGTGCTGGACCCGTCTACGAACCCGGAAGGGAGGGCATGGTAGGTGAGGGGTCCGATCCCCGTCCAAGTTCCGAGGAATCCCCCGGTCTGAACACGGTACCCTCCCACCTCGAGCACTCCCGATGCCCAGAGCAAGGACTCCGGGACGGTCAAATTGGTCCACGCCGTGCGCGTGGCGATGGATGAGAGCCCGGTCGCTGCGTCGAGCTCGACGATGCCATCAGGGGAGGCGAGGGTGAAGTTCGTCGTCGTCCGGGAGTCAGGGGCCACCGCTGTGGGTTCGCCGAGAGGCGTGCTCGCGGAGGTGACGTTCAGGAGCACTCCGGTCCGGACATTGAGGAGGCCGTAGACAATGGCTCCCGTGAGATTGAGACTGGCCGAGAACAATACCCAGTTCCCTTGAGACGATAGGAGCGTAACGGGGGAAGTGAATGGCGAGCTGGCCGGAAGGTAAGAAGAGAGGTCGGTGAAATTCCATACACCTCCCACCAGCGCCAGCAGACCCAACGTCTTACCGGAAGAATTCGTGGAGAGGAGAACGCCACCGGGCGTGGCGAGGAGGTTTGCAGGGTTACTGAACGCAGCGGGGATGTATCGGGTGGCATTGACGAAGCCGATAGTAGGGAGATAGGCCCAGAGCTCCGGGAAGAGCGCGGCGTCCGAACCCACGAAGAGAGTGAAGTTCGCCGAGGCCGAGGCCCCGCGGAAATTTGTCAGGGCGGCGGGGGCGCTGAGCCGTTGCGTCGCCCCGGTCGACAGGTTCATCTCGAGCACGAGGGGGGAGGAGGTGAGTCCTGAGAAACCTCCATTCCATACCATGACCGCTTTAGTGTTCCCGGGGACCATGCCCCCCGAGAAGCTCTGGAACGAGATGTGGGCCGCAGAGACGCTCTTCGGAACGGCGGAAAGCAAGTTCCCCGTGACATCGGAGAAGGTGGAAGCGGCGAATGTACCGACCTTAGGCAACCCGCTCTGGTTGTCCGCACCGAGGACGAAGGTCCCTCCCCCTCCGGTCGACAACAGGCTGGAAACAGTCGACCAAGAACCGCCCGGTAGGGAGGGGATCGAATGGGAGAGGTTCACCACGGGATCCGCGGTCGCATTGCTCGCTATGGAGGTCCAGTTGGCGCTGTGCGGGGACACGGGCCCGTAGGGAACCTTCGAAGGATTGTAGGGCTTCAACGAGGTCATGGGTGCCGCCGTCACCCAAGTCGGGGTCGAGAGCAGGAGGGCAACGGTCAAGCAGAACAGAGCGATACGGAGAGGTGCCTTTGTGCGACCCATGGGTTCCATCAACCTTTACACTAGGGGATACCCAGCGCCACTATGAAGGGTAGGGTCCGGAGCGCCAAGGGAACGATTCAAGCATCCCGACCCAAGGAGAGTTCCCGGTCAACCGTGGGGGCAATGGGTTGCGGTGCGGAAGAGTGCGGGAGCACGAGCCCGACGGTGGGGGCCGTACTGGTCGGGGCGTTCGGAGAGGGCACGGATTTTGCAACGTTCCCGGTGATGTGGATCAGCACGTAAGGCCCCATGCCTGAGCCCATGGACCAGGGAGCTCCCTGCTGGGAGCCGGTGTGGGCATCGACCAGGACATTTCCTCCTGAATTGGAAACGACGATCGCCACATGGCCGATGACGTTGGAGCCCTCAAAGTAACCGACCACATCGCCTGGGACAAGCTGCGAGGCGCTCGACACCTGGACACCGTCATGGGCTTGGCCAGAGTAGCTTCCTTGACCCAAGAGCCAGTTGACAAGATCGGGGGCCGAGGGGTCCCCCTTGACGCCCCCCCCGTACGTGTTGGGCACGGAGAGGCCCCCGGCATCGAGCGCATTGCTCACAAAGTGGGCACACTCGAGGCCGTGATAATAGAGGCACCCCATTCCTCCCGGGGTGTTGATGGAGAGGAGAGGGGTGCCTGGAGTGAAGGAAAGCAACTGGCCATCGCCATAGCCGCACACGGAGTCAGCGAAGAAGAGCCCATCCGAGAGCACCTTGTCGTAGTAGGTGTTCGCGTAGTTGACGGCAGCCGCGGTACTGTAACCACCGCTGCCTCCGCCACCCCCGCCAGAAGACGCGGTTAGGCAGTTCCCGTTGGGGCACACCGTGCTCCAAGGAAGGTTGGCAGCGTTCTTGCCGCCGCCGGGGCAAGTGACGGGGCCGGTTCCGGGGAAACCCGAGGGAGCCCATTGGCAATATGCCCCGGAAAGGTAACTGCCCCAGAAATTGAACCCGTTGACGTTGTAGTAAGCATACGCCCATTGGAATGCGCAGGTCGGGTTAAAGTAGATACCTCCCCAATCGCCGCTGAACGTGGAGCAGCCCGAGGGATTGTAGTTCGCTAGCGGGAAGGCTCCTCCGGAGGGTGGGTTCTGCCCACCAGTGCCCTCTTGAAGTATCCCTTCGGCTCGAGGCCCGGAGCCCGGGTTGATGTGCGAGCATGTCCCGCCACCGCTCTCGATGGCGCCTCCACAGAAGCCGCTCTCCTGATAGGCCATCGAGACGAAGGTGATCACAAGCGTGTTGGAGAACCCGGCGGCAGCGGCGCAGTCCACCGTTTGCTGGAGGTTCAACGCGGTCGAACTCCCATAGAAGTTCGAGTTAGGGCACCCGGCTGCGTAGCCTCCGCCAGAACCCCCACCGGACCCACCACCCGAGCCTCCCCCGGAGCCGCATCCGGTGTTGGAGGCACAGACCCCATTCTCAAGGTCGTTGATGTAATTCCAATAGGTGGTTGCCGGGATGGACGCGTTCCCGTCATCCAGGGCGAACCACCCTAGGTTGAGGTAGTTGTTGTAGGCCGACCAGTTGGCCTCCGCCTCCATGTCGAGGAGCGCGTTAGGGCTGCCGGCGCAACTGAGGGAACTCTGAAGGACCCCCATGTCAGCCGTTCCCAGCCAGTGCGTCGCCTGTGCGAGGGCACTCTCATAGCTGGAAAGCGAGCAAGTGAAGTCCTCGAGGTACCATGTGACAGACGTCACGCTGCTCAAGGCGGAATAGTCCCAGAGGTCCGATGCCACGGTGCCACTCGAAGACGTGCCGGGAGGAGGCAGGAAGACCAAGAGGGAGAGCCCGGCGTGGGCGAGCGCAGAGGCGAACTGCTGAAGGAAGGCGGCATAGCTAGGGCCGAGGTTCGGGGCGGATCCCCCGAAGCATGCGCTGGGTGTAAAGTCGAGGACGTAACCGTTGTAGCCCTTCGCCGTCGCGGTGCTGACTGCCTGCGAGATGAAAGCACTCCACAGCGCCTGGTCTCCCAAGAAGTTGACGAGAGAGAATTGGGCGCAATTGCCCCCTGCGGTGATCGCCATGAAAAGGGGGATGCTGTGGCTATGGGCCCAGGCACCGATGTCATCTTGGGAATTGGCGAACCACGGGGCCGGTCCGAACCAATCCTTCGCCGCCGGGTTGACGACATAGCCGTACTCCGTGAGGGACTTCATGTCGGGAGCGAGGCTCGTGTAGGTTTGGGAGAAGGCCGTCGTGTTGCCTATCCAAGCACAAGCTTGGCAAACCACGGGCATGAACGATATCGGGGGCGGAGGGGGCAATCCGCCACCACCTCCACCGGGTCCTCCTCCACCACTGCCACCGGAGGAGCGTTGGACGACCAAGGTCAGGGTCTTCCGGGCCGTGACCCCCTTCGCATCCTTGACGGTAACGGTGATAAGGTAGCTACCACCGGAGGTCGGGGTGCAGGCGAGCGTGCTCACCGAGGACGAGGAACAACCCGGGGGAAGACCCGTGTATGCGTAGGAATAGGGTTGCGTTCCACCGGACGCCGAGACGCTCAAGGTGGTACTGCTCCCGAGGGTGATGGTCGAAGGGTTCGCGGTGAAGCTCGTGATCTCAAGCGGGCCGGTCGTGCCGCTGCTGCCGCAACCCGTGGGCCATTGCCACAAGACCCACTCATGGCTATAGAGGGTCCAGTCCCAACTCGGATTGAACCAGAGGACCTTGTCGATGCCGGCCTGTACCTGGATGCCGGCGCTAAGCGTCAGACAATATTTTGGCGGACCGCTACCGATCACATATTCGAGGGTCCCCGCGAACTCCACATAGGGCTCGATGTAGAAGTACGCTTGGACCAAGGTGTACGTAAGGCAAAGGGGACAGTACCCCACAGCGATGTTCAGGTTGAACTCGATGTTCGGAACTTGAACGTAGAGCTTCACATCGAAGGCCCCCTTCAGCGTGGGCGGGCTGTAGGTGTGGGATTCGGAGAACGAGTGAATGGCGGAGAACCCTCCATTCGCGTATTGCGCTCCGAGACTCGCCGAGGTAGTATAGACGAGCGAGGAACTCACGGATGCGCTGACATCGAAGTCTATGCCGAAGACAATCTGGATGGGAATGTCAAACCCGATCTCGACCGGCCATCCGCCGATGGGAATATAATAGCTCAGATCCGCGAGTTGGAACTTCCACTCGTGAGACCATTTGTACTCGGCGGAAATCGAGGCACCGAGCGTCAGGGTGTTCGTGAGGGTGAAGTAGGCTTTGATGCTGTTGATCGTGGGCATTCCCCACGACCAGCCGATGCTGATGTCGAAGTGGAACACGAGCGCGATGTTGTCCTGGGCCTCGATCTTGATGGTGACCCCGCTGATCGGGCTGTACGAGTAGGTCCCTCCAAGAGTGTAGCTGAAGATGGAGATGGAGAAGTGGGGGCCGAACATGCCCGCCGGTGCGGGCGAAATGGGCCCGTAGTCCTGCTCGGCCTGGGCAAGGGAAACCGGGCCTTCCTCCCAAATCTCCCCGTTGAGGATGATATCGGTAACGGTGGCGGTCGTAGTGTAGGCGACGAGCAGACCGTCCTCCTGCGAGGTCGAGAGGACAAGGCGGGAGAAGGGGCCCGGAACGGCGCCTACGGGTTGCTCGCTGACAAAGACCGTGCCGGCATGCACCTCCGCGGCCACGGTTGGAGTGGCATTGAAGAAGTAGTAGGGGCCGGATGCACCGAGGAGGTTCTGGGCAAGTGAGCCGTTCACGATGTAGCTCGCGTCGTTGATTACGACGTTCTGTGTCTTGAAGGCAAGGCCTTGGAAATAGTAGGCCCCGTTCGGGATGTAAGCGTAATAGCTGGGTGCGATGGACTGGAACGATGTGAGGGCCGTTTCGTTGGCCGTCGTCAAGTGGTTGGGCAACGTAGCGGTCTTCGCGTTCGGTGACGACGACGGCACGGATGACACGAGCGAAGTTTGCCCCGCAGGAAGAGAACTGAGCAAAAGTACGAGGATCACGACTACCGGAAGCGCTTCCTTCCAGTGCCGGCCAACGTTCGATACGGCGTGACGGACTTTGCCCGGTTCAGAATCCATGAAGGTCCACCCCAACCCCCGTCCACATGTTATATTGTCGCACGGGGATATTAAGCCACCCATCCCACCCCCGGGAACTTGGAGGGATGGGTTTCGGTCGGCGCCTTATGTCCCTGGTCTGAGGAGACAAGCCCTTTCGGATCTGGAGTGAGGCCCTCAGAGCGCGAACCTCACCATTCGCTGAAGCTTCCCTCGAAGGTGTAGGTGGTGCCTTGGGCGCCCCCAAGGTCGACCACCGCGGAGGCACTTCCTCCGTCAAGGATCCCCCCCATGTCTGCCTCCACGGCCGCAAGGTCGGGGCTTGAATAGGCGGCAGGCGGGTTCGCAAGTTCCGAGGGCGTGGGGTGGAACACCCCGATCCCGTAGGTGATGTTCCAGAACACTTCCGGAAGCATCGTGTTCGACATCCAATCGGCCTGGGTCGCCCCGACCTGAGGCTGAGCCATCATGGCGAGAGCCATGTAGTCGGGGGCGGACTCGTTGAGGGAATAGGAGAGCACCCGGTTGGCGGAACCCTCCCAAAGGAGATACGATCCCAAGGACGCCGGGGTGATGGCCGTCGATGGAGCGAAGGACAGGGCGGTCGATGTCCACTGTTTTCCCCCAGGCATCGTGAGGGCCGTCCCGCTGATCCACTGCTTCCCGGGAAGGGCACACGGAAGTTTGCTTTGGAGCGCGCCCTCCGCACAGTCGAAGAGGTAGCCAGAAAGGTACTGCTCCGTGGCCACATAGGAATCAAAGGGAGGGGCGGTGTTCTTCATCCAGTCCTGATAGGCCTTCGTGAGAGCGCCCTGTCCCGCGCCCAATCCCCCGCTCGGGACGCTGCCAATGAAGAGCGTAGAGGTCCCCGCCTGGTATCCTTGGTCGGGGACCAGGAGGGAAGTGAGGTAGGGGGAATTCGCGGTAAGGGTTTCGGATATGGCCCGGCCCGGACCCGTGAGAGCGAGGTGGGAGATCACCCCACTGTCGTTCCAAGTTCCCGAAAGGGACCAGGTAGCCCCAGGCATCTTCCAGAGGGACTGGAGGCTCATGTTGGCATTGCCGGGGTCGTATACCACCGTTCCCGAAAGCGTGGTTCCCGTGACGGAGTCCGTGGCTTCCAAGACGTCGGCACGGGCCGTAAGCGAGGTCCCCCCTTCACCTTCCTGGAAGTTCGCATACTGTGAACCCAGGTTCAAGCTGGTCATGTTGTCCCCGAAGAATGTATTGTAATCGATGGCAAGGACAGGGGTCAGCTTTCCTCCGGCGGCAAGGTTGAGGTCGCCCTGGATGATGGACATGAGGGCGGAGATGGTGCCCACCTGGGAGGAGGCCGATTGATAGGCGGCACCATCGTACTGGACCTCTTGGGAGAGCGCTAGGGATAGTGCGGGCCCGCCATCGGATGCTTGGTTGGGCAAGTTAGCCAGCACTGCGGCTTCCACCGCAGTCTCGTTCTTGGCGATGATCGAGGCCGAATGGAGCGTACGGAGGAGCTTCTCAAGGTAGGGTGCCACGTAATCCCCGGGAAGCCAGACCCAATCGGCGGGATTGGCACCGAGCGGCTGGTAATCGACGCTTACGGTGGCCGGATATCCGACCACAAGGCCGAGGAGCCCGCGCGTCTCGAGCGGGATCGGATCGCGGTTGGGTCCGGACTTCTGAAGCGGACCGCTCTGGAGGGGCCAGGGCGTCATTACTGTCACCGGGAAATTGGATCGCACCGGCATCTCGAGAGTGAGGATGGTCGGATGCAAGGTCCCACCCTCCAAGAGCTCAAGGTTCGGGTCCTCAAGGGTGATCTTCACCGTGCCGGCCATCACCACATTCCAGGTGGTCTCAAATGGAGTGATGGCCATGTTGCTAGGGAGGGGGGCCGGGTATGCGTCCTGAGGGTCTACGAGGTGGACGCTAACCTGGGGGTGGGAGACCGAATAGGAGAGACCCCCAGGCTTGCCGTTCGCATCGTAATAGCTCATGGACGTGATCTGGATGTTGGGGAGGGACTGCACACTGCCGTCGATCAGGGCGGTGGAACGTGGGCCTTGCCAATATTGATATGGCATGTCCCGCTGAAGATAGGGTGTGAAGGGGAGGGACTGCTCCCCCGCCATGTCCGCCGTCCATTGCTGAGACGATTCGTAGATACCGTAGACCCATTGGTTGACCAGGTTCCCCGTGTCCGGAAGGATCTCCGGACCGGCCATGTAGTGTTCGATGTATCCCCCCGCCCCGGTGAACTTCGGGTCGTTCCAGTAGGTCGAACTATCCACAGTCCCGGTGGTACCATGGATGTTGTTCCACGAGGTCGTGATGAGGGAGAACTGGGGGTTCCCAGACCCGACGGTCGGGGTTCCCGCTTGATCCGAAAGGGACTTCACGTGCTTCCAAAGGTTTTGCTGATCAAGGTAGTACTTGGCCGAAGCGTCGATGAAGGGCTCACAGGTGGAGGGCTGATCGCAGTCATCGGAGATGACCGCGCCACCGCCCGCCAGAGAGCACTCCGCGTCCACCGCACCAACCCCGGCCCCGAAGGTCGTCGTGAGGAACCACTGGAAGTTCCCCAGGCCACCGTTGTAACTACCGCTGCCACTGCTCATCCATGCATAGATATCGTCGTAGGTGGCCGATTGGATGTCTTCCCGGAAGTTCGGTTCATAGAGCCCGGGTATGCTCGAGGAGCTCGAGGTGGGGGGGACGGTCATCCTGTGGGCGGGAGGGCTGACCCAGAGTCCGTCTTCGGCGTTCGATGTCTGGATGGGGTAACCCCCGGGGATGGTACCGGGGATACTGCCGTCCATACCGTAGTAGAGGTTGTAGTAGGTCATGTACCAAAGCCGCGCCCCGAGCCGAGCGATGTCAGCCAGCGAGTAACTTGTCGCAACGGACGGGCCTTGGTTCTGATGAAGCCCGGAGGTGTGCTCGGCCCCGTTGATCCACCAGGTGTTCGTCTGGGAAGCGGAGGCCGCAAGATGGGCGGGTGCGGCGTTGAGGGTTGTGTAAAGGTTCGCGGAACCCTGGGTCAGGTAGGAATACGTCGAATTGAGCACATCGGACGGGGTGAGGGTAGGGAGCCCGCTCCCCACGGCACCCATCTTGGCCATGTCAAGGGCGATCGTATCCACGTAGCCCGATATGCCAATGCTGGCAGATTGATCTGCGATCGAACTCGACAGGTCTTTGATGATCGCCGTCAGAGTGTAGTTTGCGGGATAGTACCCGGAATATCCCCTGCCCGTGTATTCCCCTAGGAGAGACTTGTCAACGAGTTGGTAACTGAAGGTATGGGAGGTAGAGTACGGCGGCGAACCATACCACGACGAGATGGCCAGCTGCGTGTTGAAAACGAAGGGGTCCGGGGCGTATCCCCCGTTCGCCTCGTTGCCCACGAGGAGATTGTCCATGCTCGGAACGGTCTGGAGGTCGACCGAGAGCGTGGTCGGAGGCAGCATTGTATAGGTCGCGGGAACCTGGACGTAGACGATGCCATAGCCATTGTCCACCTCGCAGCCGACCATGTCCGTGGACTGGAGCGGCCCGATGGTGCCGGTCGCCGACTGGCCATTGATGGAGGAGGTCGTACACGCGCTGGGGTTCTCATCGGGCGGGTTCGAACCGATGCCCGAACCGGCGATGGGGGGATTGCATATCGCCACCTTGAACCAGTCCGCGTAGTCGTTCGCGTACTCGGTCACCCGGGCGTAGGCCCATTGATCGACGGCGGCCGCCCCTTGGTTCCAGATGTCCTGCCATGTGGCCACCGGTTCGAGGAGGGTGGGGTCCACCACGTACTTCCCGAAGAAAGTGGCGAGGATGTCATAGGTGAAACGGTCGACAAAACCATAGACTGACTGGGCGAGGGTGGCTCCGATCTGGGCTTGGGAGTTGATAGGACTCCCCCCCATCGATTGCAAGAGGTAGAGGAAGAGCGCGGCGGGATCGATGGTCCCGTTCGTGACGTACTTGTTCACGAGCGTATCCAAGCTGGAACTCCCCGCGTGGAATGCATCCACGGCCGCAGGGTCGTATGTGCGGAACGATTGCAGCGTGGTCAAAAGAAGGGCAAGATTCCCGGCGAGGGCCACGTCCGAGGGGGGCAGGATACTGCTGACCGATGTCCCGGGCCCGTAAGGCCCACCCCCCACCCCCTCCAGAGCGTGGAGTTCGGCGACGGTGGTGAGGATGTATTGTGCGACCCGTGTGAATTCCGCCTCGGGGCCATCCAGCGATGAAGAAAACGTCTCTCCAGAGGACTCGAGGAGACCGAGGGCGCTCTGTGGGCTGTTGACGAAGGGGTAGCTCGCCTGGGATAGCGCACCTGACGTGTTCTGGTACGCGTACAGATCGATCGCGCCGACGACGGCCGGGTACGGAGTAACCGAGGCGGAAGGAGTGGCGAGGTACATGTCCTGTGCCGAGGGGCCCGCGACGGCCGATGGATTCGCCTCGGCTACGGTCGGATAGAGGTCCTCGCCGTGTACGGAGGGGAAGGTGACGTGTACCCACCAAGAGGTGACACAAATCACATAGGGATCGTCCATCATCCCATTTCGGCAGGAGGGCATGGCGCCCGAGGCGGGCAAGCTCATTGGGTAGTAGGTGCTGACATAGTTCGCCACCTGCTGGTCGACCTGTTGGTCGATCCCGGTAAGGTTCGGGTTCACCGCACCTCCGTTCTTCAATCCTTGGGCGATCGAGCCGAGGAGTGCAAGAGTGGCGTTCTTCTCGATTTCCGTAGCGGCAGTTCCCAAGATCGCTGCGGCGGATTGCGAGACCGTGCTGCCACCGTTCAAAAGGAGGCTCTGCTCACTCACCAGAAGAGAACTCCCGATGATCAGGACCGCGGAGAGCAGGACAATGGCTACAAAGGAGTACGGGATGCGACCCGAGCGGGACCGGGAAAAGCGACGGCTAAGCCTCAAACTCCTACCCTAGGGTTGTACATGCTGTCCGGCGTACAAAAGACCTTCGCAAAGATGAAAAATGGGATGACTGAGGTCGCCCGAGGGCAAGCACCCCACTGCGACCACGGTGAAGCTTCCCTCGACTTCCCCCGAAAGAGAACTTCTGTACTTGGATCTCCTCGGCGAAGTCGCAACCATTTTATAGCGTCCCGGGCATATCTTGGTGAGGTCGATGGCAAACATGCACCGAAGGTTCAATCTGAACAAGCGAGCCGCACTGGAGGGTCTCCCACTCTATCTGATCATCATGGTGGTGGTCGCGGGTGTCGTCATTGTGATCCTCCTGTCGTGGCTTTCTTCCGTGAACCATGCGGGGATCGGCTCGATCTCCGCGAACTTCTACGGCAAGGGCAATATCGCCGTCAACATCTACGGTTGCACAACCTCGGGGGCTTCCGCAGGGAACCTCTGCTACAACCCCGGCACGAGCGGAACGTGCGACTTTTCCAACAACACCAAGGCCACTGCGAATGGGCCGCCCCTTGTGGTCACGGTCTATGACACGAAAGGAAACGCCCTCAGCGGGGTGACCGTACAGCTATCCCTTAGCGCCGGGTTCGACTGGGGCAGTGTGCCCACTTCGGGTACCACAGCATCGAATGGGAATGTGGTCTTCTCGGCCCTGGCGGGTCACATTTCTGCCAACACGGACTCGGGCACCCTCACGATCACCGCGACCGATAGTTCGGGAACGAGCACCACACAATCGACCCAGTTGACCATCAACGTCATTCCCCCGCAGTGCTGAGGTAGGAGGGGAGGGCGCTGAATCCCACACCCTCCCACGGGATGGCGCGGTTCACCCCTTTCGCATTGGGCGTGGTCCTACTCGTTTCGGGGATGGCGTGGGGAAGTCCCACTCCGACCCTTGGCCATGCCAGTTTCCCGGTATCGGGGCGATCGGTTGGATCCTTGCTCATTGCGACCAAAGACATCCGCGCTGCAGGCAACACCGCCTTCGCCACCACCGTCATCGTCCCCAATGGTCCCTTTCCCCCCGGGAGCACAACCCTCCTTGCCGAAGAGCCCCTCAGTGGGACCACGGTGATCGGTATCGGGGTCGTGATCATCAGTTCGGGGTCCGCACCGATCGCTTACACGACCTGGAGAGTGTGGCAGTCGGGCACTCTCGTCGACAACGTTACGAACTCCTCCGGACCCCTGGCGGCCGGTTCCGTCGTTTTGCTGCAAGCATCCGGGGGTTCTGCGCATGGTTGGTGGAACTTCACCGCCAACGGGAACCTCATCCGGAACGGTTCAGCGACCGGCACGGACACCACGGCCGGTTCGCTATCCGCTGCCGCGTTTGTACCGGGAGCCTTGCCGGTCTCGGCTCCTTCGCTATCGGTGTCGACCACGGGGAATGAGCCCGGGATCGACATTGCCACAGCATGGTCGATGGGATTCTACCACAGCACGGTTACCCTATCCCCGGGAAGTGCCTATGTGGTGA
>JAJYXQ010000067.1 GCA_021796385.1 Thermoplasmata archaeon
ATCTCCACTATGGCCACTCTTAGTTCCGCGGCAACTGCACGGATTATTTCCTTCAGGCGTGTCTCGACAGGACCAGTGAGAACTCCACGCCGGTACTTGGGGCACCACACCACATGGTAGGTGCACCTGAAGTAGATGTTCCGGTTCGACTGATACTCCATTACCACCCATATGCACACCAACGACATATGATGGTTCCCGGCTCGCTTACCCCAGCCCCAAAAGGGCGGGGCATGCGCTCGCCCCACTTTTGGTCAACGGGAAGCGCATAGTTCGGGTTCAATGTTTGGAGGTCGACCCATGGGCCCTTGACGTCAACCGGGGTTAGTCTCCCAACTCAGGCAGGGTGAGCCCGACGGAGACTCTGCGGATGGACCACCAGAGAGCCAAGGCGGAAAGCGTGTAGAGGATGGCCGCATAGGTACCCAAATAGTATTGCACCGGGGCCGATATCGAGATCAACGTGGACCCCGAGACGAACAGGGCTAGTACCACAGGGATGATCGGGGTGCAACATAGGGCGTTGGGTACAATGCTCAATAGGAGGGCCATAAAGGGCCCATGGTTGGGGGACTGACCTTCGACCTCGCAACGCGGGTGTCGCCAGAGATACGCGCTCATCACCAGAGCGAGCGGAAGCAGAACGCCCATGGCCAGGGCAAAAAGGGCTTCGGTCGGTGTCAGGTATCTCAGTACCCAAAAGGCGAAGGTCTCAAACAAGAGGCCAGGCAACAACAGTGCGTAGGTGAAGGCCACCAAGGGTGCACTGATCACATAGATGGTCAAGTAAGGTCGGTGGGAGAGGACTTCCCGGATCGCTCGCGCCTCGGGGAACCACTTCGAGACCGGGATAGGGGAGGTCAGGGACATTTCACGACGATTCGGCCTGGGAAAGGGCAATCCCGAACGAACCGCCGAGCCCCTGCCCCGAACTAACGATAGACCCCTGGGGGCTGATCACATAATACACGTCGAGATACCCGTTGGGGTTGTACGCGTTCATTCCCGCCGAAGATCCGTAACCCATGACCCAGCCCGCCTGGTTCGAATAGCCGTTCTGACTGGCGAACGAACTGAGACTGGGCCCCGACTGTCCTAGGTTGTTGTAGGATTCGACCTCGATCAGGGTGACACCGGCGGATCGGTACTGGGAGTAGTAGGACTGGGCGAACACGACAGTTCCCTGGCTGCAGCCGCTGCAGAAGGTGGCGACCCACCAGAGGACGACGGGATGGCCCTGGTAGGAACTGAGGCTATGGGACGTTCCACTCAAGTCGGTGAAGGTGAAATCGGGAGCGGGGCTTCCGTTCTGGGCATGGGGGGAGCCCGGCGAGCGTAAGAACGCGTAGACCACGATGACCAGGACGACAACGCCGACCGTGACCCCGACGATGCGTCCCCGCGTCCAAAACCCGCCGGCTCGGCTTTTCTTGCCGGCCTTCGCTTTGCGGGCGACCCCGTTGAGTCGGGACTTGAGCTCCTTTGGCATTGGCACCCCGGGGTGGACAGAGGAAAGGTGGGCCTCCAAACGGTCGGATCGGACGTTCGCCTCGCACTCAGGGCACCGTAGCTTCTGCTTTGTCACCTCACTCCCGGGCATATCTCACCTCGGCTGACCTTGCGCGAATAGTGACACTTCTGCGTGGCTAATAAAGAGGCAGTGTCTGAATGGAAAGCGACTTTCAAATCAGATATCATATTCCTACAAGCACACTAAGATTCATAACATATACACAGTTCCCATAAATATCGCTACTATTTAGATAGTACATTGCCATTAATGAAGACGCTATGACGACCAAGAACGTAGAATTAAGAGTTTTCGGGATGACCTGCGACGATTGTGCGAGGACCGTGGCCCAGGGACTCCGTTCCCGAAAGGGCGTGGAGGAGGCGGTCGTGGACGTCCGGACAGGAACCGCTGAGGTCACCATAGAGGATTCGGCCGTCACCCCAGAGGATCTCCTGAGGGTTCCAATCTTCGGGGAGCGGTCGCATTATAAGGCGCTCGTCAAGCGTGCGGGGTGAATTCCCATATGGTTTCTCGTCAGTTCGACCTCGTGATCCTTGGTTGGGGGGCTGCGGCATTTTCAGCCGCCATCAAGGCCTCCGAACTCACTTCGGGGGGAGCGACCATCGCCATGATCGGGAAAGGACCCATCGGGGGCACCTGTGTGAATGTGGGATGCGTTCCGTCCAAATACCTCTTGGAGGCCTCCCACCTGGCTTTCAACCCCCGGCACCCCAGGATGCCTGGGGTAGGGGCGGTCGGACCCAAGGTGGACTTCGGGAAGGTGATGGATGGGCTTCGGGCCTATGTGGACCACGCTCGGTCCGCGAAGTACGAGGAGGTCATCCGGAACTACCCGAACGTCACCCTCATCGAAGGGTTGGGATCGTTCCTCGACGAGAGGACCGTGAAGGTAGAGGGGCCTTCCGGTGGTGAGGTGTCCGGTAGCCAAGTGATCATCGCGACCGGATCCGCTCCGACCGTCCCGAAGATCGACGGACTGAAGGAGGCAGGATACCTCACCAGCGACACCCTTTGGAACCTCAACGAACTCCCACACAGAGTGGCCATCATCGGGGGTGGGGCCATCGGGCTCGAGATGGGACAGGCCTTGCTCCACTTCGGTGCGGAGGTCACCGTGGTGGAGGCTTTGGACTCCCTGCTTCCCCAAGGAGAGCCGGAGATCGGGGAGGCGTTGAAGAAGCGGCTGGAAGGGGAGGGGATGCGGATCCACCTGCGGGCCCGGGTGAGTTCCGCCGGGAAGTCCCGGGACGGGAAGTACGTGGAGGTCATCACGCACGCCGGCCGGCACCGGTTCACCGTGGACGAGATCATTGTTTCTACGGGCCGGAGGCCCAACACGGGCACCCTCAACCTCGAGGTGGCCCATGTGAAGACCGACGAGAGGGGGCTCATCATCACCGACCGGGCCATGCGGACGTCGTCCCCCGGCATCTATGCGGCGGGGGACTGTGTTTCCAAAACCCTCTTCCTGGAGACCCTCGCCGCGAGGGAGGGTGTTGTGGCCGTGAGCAACATGTTCGGACAAGAGGCCGAGATCGATCATGGATCCGCCACGTGGGCGGTCTTCACCTACCCACAAGTGGCGGGGGTGGGCCTGACCGAGAAGGAGTTCTCCCGGAAGAACGGCTCCTGCAGCTTCCGGACGCTCAGCCTCGCGAACCTGACGAAAGCCTCCCTCATGGGTGAGACGGATGGACTGGTCAAGATCACAGTCGATCCGAAGGACAACAAGATCGTAGGGATGCACATCTTCTCACCGAGCGCCACCGACATCATCATCGAGGGGGCGTACGCGGTCCGGCACGGGTACACCGTCGAGGACATCATCGCCACGAGCCACGTCTTCCCATCCCTATCCGAGGGGGTCAAACTCGCTGCCCAGTCTTTCATCCGGGACGTCTCCAAGATGTCCTGCTGCGTGGAGTGAGGATGCGCAAGGAAAGGACCCTTTCTTTCACCGACGGCGGTGTTCGAGGAGCGAGGGAAGGAGGAAAAGGGTCCTTGTGGGACGACACCGGCGGGTACGGCCCGGGGTACCCAAGGTACGCTACCCGACTATCGCGCGCGAGGTTATTACCCGGACCGAGTTTCTCGAAGTAGCCATGCCCGAGAGAAGCTCAAGGCGCTCCTATTCGCGCCCGGTCGCCTGCATGATCCTCGATGGGGACACGGAGTACTGTATCGACCCGGCCGAGGACCTCTTGGGCATCCTGGGGAGCAAATGGACCCTGGCCATCATCGGTGTGCTGGGGAACCGACCTGTTTTGCGGTTCAATGATCTGGTTGCGGCTCTGAACGGGGTGGGCAGCAAGACACTGGCGGAGAGGCTCCGGAACCTCCAGAAGCTCGGAATGGTCTCGAGGCAGGTCATTCCCGACACTCCCGTCCGCATCGAGTATCGTCTCACCGAGCAGGGCCGATCGTTGCGCAAGTCCCTCATTCCCCTGCTCGCGTGGGCGGCGAATTATCAAGAGAACCCGCCTCCTTGACCCTGGTGCGAGAAGGGCCGATTGTGTCCTTTGCCGCTTGAGGGCCTCGAGAGGGGGACCGCCCGCGTCGATACTCTTGAGGTTGCATAGGCGCTGAACCCTCTTGCCATGGGGTCACCAGAGTTTTGGCCCACCCCATGGTGCGGTCTCCGCCCCTCCAAACAAAGGCTAACTACCGTCTAGAGTGGTCGTCAGGAAACGTCACGAGGACGTCAGGCACACCGAAACGAGGTAGGCCTCCCGCACTTGCGAAGGCGTGACGCAGGGGGAATCTCCCCATCCAGCCCGTGGACTACGTAGAGGCGGACGCTGGACTCTTCCCGATGTGACGGAGCACGAACTGGTTCCCATCCGGATCAGCGAATACGCCTAAGGTGACGGTTCCTAACGCCGTTGGGAAGGTCTCCGGCTCATCGACGATCGTGCCCCCTCGCTTCCGGATCTCCTCGCAGGCGGCCATTGGGTCATGATGCGAGAAGACGATCCCCGAGACCGTTCCGGGTTGGCGACCTCCTTCATCGGCGCCGAGAACATGCATGGTGAGCAATGTCGTGGTTCCGGGAATAGAATAGGCGGCCCGAGACACGGAGGGGATGTAGGAAACCTCCGTCAGGCCCAAGACTTCCGAGTAGAATTTCCGAGCGCGAACGATGTCCCGGATGTGGACCGTCACTGCTTCCATTCCCTCGATCACATCGGTCATAATTGCTCAGAGGACCCAAGACAATCGCCATAATAAGCAAACGGAGGGCGTCGTCTTCTCTGAAGAGACGCAAGACTCCAGTGGAGTCTCGAAGCGCAATCTTTCCCGGGCAACTACGCGCCTAGGGAGCTAGGGCCAGGAAGGATACGTTGGAGCAGGGCACCGGGTGTATCGGGGCAAAGGACGGTTGAGCGGTCGTACACAAGACTCGTCCGTTCGACCTCTCACCCATTCCCGTTCTGGCAAGTGTCCTTTGGGGGGAAAGAACGATCGTTCCACGCCTCCCGGGCCCTGCGAAGGGTCCCCGGGCGAGACGGTTGCGATTCGAAATCACTGGGACCTTGCTACCAGCGGCCTCGGAAAGCGGGTGTGCCAAGTTCCGGTTCTCTTCAGGGGTTCCCAGGTTCCTCGTCCGTGGGATCGTCCTCTTTCCAGTCCGGGGCAGTGGAAGGGGCCGGTGTGGGTTCCATCGGTGCGGAAGGCGCGGCCGGGTTCGCCTCCGGTGTAGGGGGTGACGGGGTCGACCCCCCATTGGAACTGCGAACCGTGCCTGCTCCACCGCGGTTCCTCCGCAATAGGACGTAGGCGATGCCGAGGATGGCAAGGGCGAGCAGCACGACGACCAGGGCGAGCAATGCCCACTCGAGTCCGTTCGCCCCGCTCGCAAAGCTCTGTGGCGGGACCGCTTTGACCGTCACCGAAACGGGGGTCGAGGAGGCCGCGGTTCCGGTCGCATCCCTCACATCCAAAGAGACCGAGAAGGTCCCGGTCGTCGTCGGCGTGCAGGTCATGGTGGGGGCGTCGATCGGGGCGCACCCCTGAGGGAGCCCGGTCCAAATGTAGGTGAGGGGAGCCGTACCACCGCTTACGCTAGCGGTGAACGTGACGCTCCCCCCCAGTTCGAAGCTTGTCGCGCTCACCGAGACCAAGGGGGTCCCGAGCCCCGGACTGACGACGAGGGCCAAGGGTCCCACAGAGACGCTCTCGCCATTACGGTCCGTCACCCACGCGGTGACCCACGAGGTACCGGGCAGCGAGGGTCGGCATGCGATCGTCGCAAGGTCCGCGCTGGAACAGCCCGCGGGGAGCCCGAACCAGACGAAGGACAGACCACCCGAACCTCCCGCCACGCCTGCCGTGAGGTTCGTCGACTGGCCAACATCAAGGATCGCCGGGGCGACCTCGATGCTCCCAGGGGTGAGGCGTGGGGCGACCGTGAGGGTGACTCCAGTACTCGTCTGGGAGATCCCATTTCCGTCCGTGACCGTCACCTTGGCGGTCCAAGAACCCGCGCTCATGGGGATACATGTGAGGGTGGCAGCATTGCCAACACAGCCCGTGGGGAGGCCCGACCAGGCGTACGCCCAGGGGGAACTACCACCGCTCTCATTGACCGTCAACGTCAACGCCTGGCCAACGTCCAGGCTTGATGTCGACCACGAGAGGGTGGGAAGCCCTAGGGACGGGGAAACAACGAGGGTCATCGGTCCGGAGACCACGGTCACCCCGTTCGAATCTGATTCGGACACCGTGACCTCGAAGGAGCCCGAGGTCGACGGAGCGCAGGTCACGCTCAGGGCGTCCATGCTGGAGCAACCCGCGGGGAGGCCCCACCAAGTAATGGTGGCAGCTCCCGTTCCGTTGGTCGCAGCGACCGAAAGGGTCGTCGTCTGGCCCAGGTCCAAGGTCGACGGAGCGGCCCCAGGGATCCCGACCGTCGGGTCCGCAGAGACCGTCACGGAGATCGGGGTCGCCAAGGTAACACTGGCCCCGTTAGAGTCCGTCACGATCACCGAGATGGAGGCGGTGGCGGCCGTCGTGGGCCAGCATTGGATGGTCACCGACCCACCGTTGAAGCAACCTGCGGGGAGACCGGTCCAACTGAGCGTGTAGACTCCCGTGCCACCCGCCGCGTTGGCGGCGATCGTCAGCGACTGGCCGACATCGAGAGTGGTGCGGGACACGAAGACGAGCACCGCCCCCAGGACCGGGGAGACCACGAGACTGAACGTGGGCGAGTACCTCGTCATCCCGTTCGAGTCTGTGATGGAGACCGAAACGCTATAGGTACCGGCCCGGGCCGGGGCACACGACAGGGTGAGGTTGTTTGTGGAGCTGCAGCCCGTCGGGAGACCGTACCAGACGTAGCTAGAGGCAAGGCCGGTGCCGTTCGTGGCCGAGGTGACGAGGGTCGTGCTTTGCCCCACGTCCAAGGTGGGGGGAGTAGCCATGGGGGTTCCGATGGTCGGGTCTGCAGAGACCGTGAAAGCGGTCGCCATCCCCGCCGAGACCACGACGCCATTGGCATCGGTCAAGGTCACGGTTGGAGTGAAAGAGCCCGGGGTGATGAATGTGCAGACGACTACGGCGCTCGAAAGCCCGCTACAACCCGAAGGGAGACCCGACCAGGCAAAGACGAGCGGGCTTGCCCCCAGGGTCCCCGTGGTGGAGAAGGTCACGGTCTCGCCCACATCCGCCGCTTGGACAGAGGCGCCGGGCGGGCTCACCGTGGGCCGAGAGGAGACCGTGAAACCGAGAGCGGCGCTGGTCACTGAGTCCCCGTTCGAATCCGTCACTGTGGCGCTGAGGGTATAGGTCCCGGCTGTAGCGAGGGTGCACGAGACCGAGCTTGTCGCGCCGGTGGTCGCGGGGGCTCCGCAACCCAGTCCGGCCGGTAGGGTCCAGGCAAACGCATAGCCACCCGACCCGGACGAGGCTGTTGTCTGGAATACGACCCCCTGCCCCACGTCCCCAGCGAGACGGCTGGCCACGGGGGTTCCCACGGACGGAGTTGCCGAGACGGTGAGCGTCAGGGATGGCAAGGGGCCCTGAATGGCCAAGAGGTCACTCCCGTTGAAATCGGTGACGTACGTGAGCCCGGTCGCTGCCACGCTGATGGCCCCGGTCAAGCAGATCCCTACGGCGAGCGTGCTTGTGACGGTGTTCGTGCTCCCATCGACCAAGCTCAAGCCGGGGCAGGCCGCCACATAGAGCTGGCCGTTCTGGGCATCGTAGGCGATGCCGCTCGGGGTCGGGCCCACGGAAAGCGTACTGATCACGGTGTTGTTCGCGCCGTCGATGACACTGACGAAGGATGTAGCATCGTTGGAAACGTAGATCATCCCATTGCCCGGGTCATACTCGATGCCGTACGGTCCCGAACCCACGGTCACGTTCTTCACCAGGGCGAGGGTGCTCGCGTCGATCACGGTCACGTTGTTGGTCAGGTAGTCGGTGACGTAGAACTCACCATTGGCGCTGTCGAACGTGATGGTGCCGGGCTCCACGTTCGCTCCCAACGAGAAATTGCCTACGATGGCGTTGTTGCCACCGTCGATCACCGTGAAGTTCGAGCTGTACCAGTCCACGATGAAGAGCCGTCCGGTCGTCGGGTCCAAGGCCACGTCGTTGGGGCCGGCACTAACGTTCAGCGTGGACACCACGGTCTCGGTTGTGACATTGATGATGCTCACGTTGTTCGAGTAAACGTTCGTAACGTAGACGAGGTGGTTCAGGGGATCATAGAACGCGTTCGTCGGTCCATTCCCCACGGCGATCGTGGCGACCGTGGTCCACGCGGTGGTGTTGATCACGGAGACCTGGCCCGAGCCCGTATCGGGCACATAGAGGAACCCGTTCACTGGATCGTAGGATAGGAACTGGGGTTCCGCCCCCGTCGGAATCGCATTGACGACCCCCTGGCTTTGGGAGGAGGTTGTGAAGCCGTTCGCATCGGTCACGGAGACCGAGGGGCTGTAGGAGCCGGGGGTGGTGGGGGTACAGGAGAGGGTGGGGGTGTTCAGGCTCGTGCAGCCGAGGGGAAGGCCGGTCCACAGGAAAGTGTACGGAGCGACACCTCCAGAGACGGAGGCTGAGAGGACCGTGGTCTGACCCACATCCATACTGGAGCGCGAACCCGAAAGGGCAGAGACGAACAAGGCGGGGGAGACCTGAAGGGTCGAGGGGAGAACGTTGGAGACCGACGCGCCGTTCGTGTCGTTGACGGTGACCGTGACGATATAGCTCCCGGCGCCCACGCTGAGCGGGGTACAGGAAAGGGTGGACACGCTCAACGAGGCGCAACCGACCGGCAGGGTCCCCCAGTAGTAGGTGTAGGACCCGCTTCCTCCCGATGCCGTTGCGGTCAGTGTGAACGATTGCCCGACATCGACCCCGTACCGGTCCGAGGACACGACGGGGCTCTTCAGGGCGGGGTCCACAACGATCGAGATGGGACCGGAGACGGCTGTGAAGCCGTTAGAATCCGTGAGCGAGACGGAGACCGCGAATGTGCCGGCGACCGAGGGCGAGCAGAGGAGGCTCGCGGCATTGGTCGTGTAGCACCCGTTCGGAAGCCCGATCCAAACGAACCCGGGCCCCCCACCGCTCCCCGAACTGAAGGTCGTGGAGATGGTCACGGTCTGGCCCGCGTCGAGCACCGGCCTCGAGAGCAAAGGTGTGGAAACCGTGGGATCCCTCGATACCACCATACTGTAGATGTTGCTCGAGCTCTCCCCGTTCGTGTCGTTGGCGTATACCTTCACGGGGAAGGTACCGGAGCCCAGGGGGATGCAGGTCAGTTGGGCCGTGTCCCCCGTGGCACACCCGGTGGGAAGGTTCGTCCAGACGTACGAGTAGACACCGGTTCCACCACTCAGGGAGGCCGTGAGGGTCACGGATTGCCCGACGTCCAGATAGGGCCTCGCCACGGGGAGCGAACTGGTCAGCGCCAGGGGTCCGAGGGCGGGAGAGACGATGATCGTCGTCGGAACGGATGTCACAGAGTACCCGTTCTGGTCTTCATAGGTGACGGAGATCGTGTAGGTCCCCGCAGCACTGGGATAGCATGACAAAGAGTTTGCATTCACGCTCGCACACCCGGTCCCACTCGGCATCCCGTTCCAGGTGTACGTGGCCGTCAGTCCGAGTCCCACGGTGCTCGAGACCAAGAGCGACGTCAACTGGCCCACATCTAGAGTGGCTCGGGAGGCGACGGGCTGGCTTATGGTCGGATCAATGAAGACCGTGACGCTCAGCGGAGTGGAGGACAGGCTCATCTCTCCATCCGAAACGGTGACGACGATGTTCGAGCTCCCCGACCCGCCCGGGGTGCAGACCAGTTGGTCTGTGTCCGCTGTGGAGCAACCGGTCGGAAGGCCCGACCAGGTGTAGTGGTACACGCCGCTCCCACCACTGACCCCTGCCGTCAAGATCACGGTCTGCCCGATGTCAAGGAGGGTCCGGGAAGCGAGGATGGTCGGTGTGGTGAGGGCCGGGTACACGGTCACAAGGTCGGTCGCGGACACCACGATTTCCGACGTGTTGGCGCTATCGCTCGCGACGTAACAGTAGTAGGTGCTGGTGGTGGGCGAGGGAGAGAATATGGCCGAGGTCGCCCCAGTGATGACGGAGTCCGCAGCGCAGTTGGCCGATGGGCCCCCTAACCATTGGTACGCGTAGGGGACGAAACCGCCGGATACGTTCGAGACCAGGTGCACGCTCATCCCGTTGTCGATCGCCGGGTCTATCGGGGAGATCGCACCGGGTGAAAGGGGTGCGTGGACGGTCATGGTGGGGGTAGGCGGGGAGGTGAGCGTTTCCGAGACGTTCGCGCTATCCGAAATGTGGAACTCGAAGGCATACGTTTTCCCGACCGTGAGCGTTCCCTTCTGGAACATGCACAGGAGTACAACATAGGCGTTCACCGTCCCGCTCGTTGCGTTCGGGCTGCAGGAGGGGACCGCGGTGAAAGCACCGCTATTGACCGAGACCAACCACTGGAAGGCGTAGGGGGATGTCCCGGTGGTCACCTCATCTCCTACCCCGGACAACTGGTCCTGGTCTATCCGGGTCGCCGAAATCACTGGTCGGAAAGAGACCAGGGCCGAGCGGACCGTGACCATCGCCGATGGGGGAGAGGTCGTGGTAGATGGGGAGCTGGAACTGTCCGTCACCACAAGTTGGAAACTGTAGGTGGTGTTCGGGGAGAAGGTATTGGGAAAGACATCGCAGGTCACCGACATGCCACTGGTGGCCCCGGAGCCCCCGTTGTTGATGCAAAATGTGGTGTTGGAATAACTGCTCCCGTTGATGGACACCTGCCACTGCCAACTGTAGGAGGGGGTTCCTCCTGATGGGATGACTCCCCTCACGGTGAGCACCTGGTTCCGGTCGAGGTGGGTGGCGGTCACCGTGGGCCGGGTCGGGGTCCCCAATACCGGGTTGATATTCACCTGGGAGATGGCGGAGTCCGCCGACACCGCGGGCGACTCGGAGTCGGTCACGATATAACAGAAATAGTAGGTGCCAGCGGTCAAGTAGACAGGTAGGCTGTATGTCGGTCCAGATCCAATGTTAGCGAACACAGGATTGCATGTTCCCGAACCGGAGGGTGCATAGTACCAAGTGATGGAATACGGTGCCTTGCCCCCTGATGCGCGCGAAGTGAGGGTGGCGCTCTGCCCCTGGTCGTAAGTGATGACGTTCGGGGTCACCGCATCGGCGGTGAGTGCCTCCACCACGGCATCGTCGATCATGGCGTAACTGTTGAAGTCTGTGCTACCGTAGTTGACCGAATAGGTCCCGGGGGAATGCGTGACGTTCCCCTCGGCCTCGGCGGTCTGACCCGCGGACCCGGTGAACTCCGCCGTCCCGATGATCGAGTAGCTGGGTCCAGGCCCCGGAGGAGTATAGCAGCAGGGGGAGGAAAGCAGATCGATGGAGAGTAGTCCCAGCATCATGTCGTTCGCGTACGTGGTGGCCACCGCTCCGGCACTAGGGGTCCCCGGAAGCTGCTGCTCTCCTCCTCCGGTGTTCGGGGCACTGTCGAACGGGTGGGCAAGGTCGACATCAGCCACACCGAAGGCCAGCCCCATCACGATGGTAGGAACGGTTTGGCATGCCGGGCTCGTCGTCGGGTAAGTGATGGTAATGGCCATTCCGCTCACGGAAGTTGAGGCTACGGAGTACCACTCGGTGACGCTGAGTTGGTGGTTGGCAGGGTCCGTGGCCGAGATCCTCTCGGTGAAACTCAGACTGGGGGATGCGCTTGTGACGCCACTGGCCGGACAGGGGCTCCCCGCAGTGGCATCGTCGGAATCTGCGACCACCACGATGAGGTCGTTCGCTTGGGACGTGGTGAGTCCAGGGAGCGTGAATGTGCTCCCCGCTATGGCAGCGTCCCCGCCGACGACCCCGTCCACCTTAAAGGATGGCGAGGGCGTCGGATCGGTCGCGGGTGTGACCGAAGCACCGGTGGATTCTTTGGGAGCAGGGGATGGTACCACCGGAGCTCCATGAGTTGCTGTGGGAGAGGAGACGGGAGTCGTCACAGGACTGACCCCGGGATGCGCGGGCGGGACGATCGAGGGCATCGAAGGACCTAAAACGGAAGAACGGGCCGGAGGCGTCAAGACTGTCGGGGCGGGAACTGGGACACCGGGAGCAACGGGCGTGGGTATATGAGAGACCCTTTCAGGCGCATTCAGCAACGGGACCTCCGACGAGGTCACCCCTGGGGACCCAGAGGTCACGGGCGCATGGCCCGGCGCCGCGGTGTTCACGGGGGCATAGGCTCCTCCCGTCAGGGCCATCGCCCCATAGGAGAAGGTTGAGACGAAGGCGAGCAGGAAAGTCAGCAGCAATCGGGGGACAGAAAGGTGGCCACCCGACCTTGCCGCCGTGCGGTCTCCGATGTTCCGTTGACGTGTTTCCTTCCCATGGGCGCCCCACCCTGCCGTAGCCATACCCCTAGCAGAAGTTTAGACATAAAAGCTAGGCGAAGACGAAGGAAACCGGGAATCCCGGAGTGGTCCGAAGCCCCCGCCACCAGTGAGGGGGACGACATGGGTCTGGCCGTTGGGGGACCGAGCCGTACCAGGGGGTACGCCTCCGCTCGCGGGTACCCCCCGCACGAAGAGCGATCTCGAACCGCAAGGACTTCGGTGGGTGGTTTCTTACTCTCTCCGGGTCCTCCTGAACGCTCGCTAGCTCACCTCATCCCGCACTTCCGAGCGAGCACGGAATGTGAACCGCCTTCGTGGCCCTCGGTGTCTGCGACCTCATTTTCCTGCGTGGGACATGGACAACCGCCCCGCTCCGGGGGGGGCATTGGTCGCCGCTCCATCGAGGAGCCGGCGGGAGGCGGGTCAAGGGTACCCGAGAAAGGCTAAGTTCCCGGCTGCGTAGCCCCGGAACGATCATGGCGACCAGTTTCCCACCGGACGACATCCTCATCCAAGTCACCCCGCGGCTTCCCATCAGCGATATCTGGGATGGCCTGACCCGTCCCGAGCACCTCGAAAAGTGGTTCGCCCCCCGGGTCCACATCGAACCGTACGAGGGAGGAGCCTTCGAACTCTTCTGGGACGATGAGGACCCACCCCGGAACTCCACTTCCGGGTGCCGTTTCCTCAGCTACAAGGACCAAGCCGAGATGACATTCACCTGGAAGGCTCCCCCGCTCTATGCGGAGCTCATGAACACCATCCAACCGCTCACCACCGTTAATCTTCGGGTCGACCCGTGTCCTGAGGGCATCGACGTGACCCTGGAACATCGGGGGTGGAAGGCGGGGGACTCGTGGGAGGAGGCCCGCTCCTGGCACTTTCATTACTGGGACCGGACCCTCCACCGGTTCCGGGACTACATCATGGGCGAGGGCCAGCCCGATGCTCCCACCCGGGAGTGACCCGGATGTCGCTCGTTCCCTCCCCGAAAGGCTATCTCCTCCTCCCCTTGCAGTATCTCGAGATTGCATGAGGCTGTGCTACTTTATCCTGGATGGCGACCGGCACTTTGGGATGCGCACGAACGAGGGGTTCCTGGACCTCGACATCGCCTGCCGGGACTTCTACGCAACGAAGCCCGTGAAGGGGGCGGACCCCAGCCGATTCCGGGACATGAAGACCTTCCTCTTGGGGGGCGCCGAGTCCGTCGCCCTGGCCAACACCATCCAAGAGTACATTGAAACGCGCCGGAAGAGCGGTTGGACCCCCCGGGCGGCGACCGGCGCCCGCTTCTTCTTCAAGACCGGGGAGAAGATCGCCTACCTGCCGCCTATCCTTCCGGGGGCGAAGCTGTTCTGCCTGTCGGCGAACTCGGTGGCCCAGGCCCGGGAGATGGGCCGGGACCCCCCGAAACGCCCCCAGGTCTTCGCCCGGTTCACTAATACGCTTTCCGGCCACGAGCAGCCGATCTTCCTCATGGCCCCGAACGAACGGCCCGAGGTCGACCTCGAGCTCGGCGTGGTCCTCATGAAGGGCGGCCGGAAGATCCCCAAGGAAGCCGCCCTCGACCACATCGCCGGATTCACGGTCGCTCACACGGTGAGCTACCGGGGTCTCGAGTTCCCCGAGCCCGGAGGACCTTCGGACTGGGTGATGGGCCGGGGCCTCGACTACAGCCTCTCGGTCGGTCCCGGGATCGTGGCTCGGGACGAGATCCCCGACCCCAAGGGGCGCAAGATGGAACTCAAGATAAATGGCGTGGTCCGCCAATCGGGCTCCACCGACGACTATCTCTTCTCCGTCGCCGATGCCGTCCATCACCTTTCGCAGGGCATCACCCTGGAGGCGGGGGATTTCATCACCCTCGGAACTATCGGTTCCACGCCGGGTTTCGAATTCGGCAAGCCCGAACGCGCGGTGAAGCCTGGGGACGTCATCGAAGGCACGATCGACGGGATCGGCACCCTCAAGAACGCGATCGCCGCCGAACCCGCGGCCGGTGCTCCGCCCAAGGGCGGGTAAGTTCCGGAAACGTCGGGGGCGATCTCCCCCTTCCGACGCCGCTTTCCCCTGGAAAGGGCGTCCGGTCCCGACCGGGAGAAAGGTTCATCCCATCGGTTCCCTTCCGGCAACGCCGTCATGAACGATGCGCTGAAGGAGACCGGACCTCCCGCCGACGGGTCGGACCCTTCCCCATCCCCCCCTCCCCAACGGAAGAAGAGCCTCCGCCGGAAAAGGGCCCTCGGCATCGCCTCCTTTGTCGTCCCACTTGTCCTCATCCTCGTTAGCGTGCTCGTGTTGAACGGCACCTTATCGTTGCTCGACCCAGGCTCCGGCATCTGGGTCGATGCCACGACCTCGGCCTGGGGGAACCAGACCTTCCAGCTTCCCGGATTGGAACACCCGGTGACGGTGGTCCGGAACGGGGCCGGCACGGTCTACATCTACGCCGAGGATGACGCGGACCTCGCCTTTGCACAGGGATACACCCAAGCCTCCGACCGGCTCTTCCAAATGGAGGCCCAGAGCCTTGTCGCCCAAGGCAACATCTCGCGATGGGAGGGGACGAGTGGGCTCGCCTCCGATGAGGCCTTCCGGTACCTTGGGATGCCCCATGCCGCGGCGGAGATCGTGGCCGGGCTGCCGACCGTATCCCCGCAGGCGTACGATGAGCTTGAATCGTTCAGTGACGGCGTCAATGCCTACATCGCCCACGCCGAGGCGACCTACGCCGTTCCTCTCCCGTTCAAGGCCCTCGGAGTCCTCCCCTATACCTGGACCCCCTACGATTCCGTCTGCTTCGAGCGGTTGATGGTCCTCTCCCAGACCGCCGGCGTATCGGAACCGCTCCTGGCCGGCCTCGCATCGGCCACCGTGGGCGATGCCGTGGTCAATGACCTTTATCCCATCTACCCACCGGATTACCAGAACTACACTGTCCTCCCGGGGAACGGTAGTGTCGACAACACGACCCTTGAGAGCCTGCAGCACGTGAACGCCTCCTACGTGTTCTCGCAGGACTGGTCGGCTCCTTGGGCCACGGGGATCCCCTCTTCGGAAGTGCCCCAACTCGCCCCCCTGTATCGCGCGGCGATCTCGAACCTGTCGGACCCGTATCTTCCCGGCCTCGGGGTCGATGCGACGATGGAGGGCGTGGGGAGCAACTCCTGGGTCGTTGCCGCCAACAAGACGGGCCTTAACCTCCCATTGCTTGCCAATGACCCGCACTTGCCTTTACAGCTCCCTTCCCTATGGGTCCCGACCGAGCTCATCGACCCGAACTACGACGTGGCCGGGTGGGCGCTCGCGGGCCTTCCCGGGATCCTCATCGGACACGATGCGAATGTGGCCTGGGGTCTCACCTACTCCGGTGGGGCCACGGCCTACGATTACATCGAGACGCTCCAGGGAGATACCTACTGGCTGAACGGTACTTGGCATCCGCTCTCGTACCAGAACCAGACGATCGATGTGGCAGGGGGATCCCCGGTATCGTTGAGCGTCCCGTGGACCAACAATGGCCCGCTGGTGGCCCGCATCGGTAACTTGGGAATAAGCGTCCGGTGGGACGGTACCGGGCCCACATGGGAGATCGTGGCAGAATTCCTCTTCGACCACGCGGTCTCCATCCATCAGCTGGAAAGCTGGGTCGAGCAGTACTGGGACATCCCCACGCTCAACTTCATGATGGCCGAGCACAACTCGACCACCGGGGAAAACCACATTGGCTGGATCATCCCGGCCCACTACCATCTGATCTCCGAGGTGCTGCCGAATGGCCAGTCCGTCCATGTGATCGGGGCCCGGGCCGCTCTCAATGGGTCCGGTGCGTTCGAGCCCGTCGGTACCGTTCCCCCCCAGCTTTCCCCTCAGGTGATCGACCCCGCTCGAGGATACCTCTACGCACCGAACCAACCTTCCGTGGGTCAGGACTACCCCTATCCGATGATCGGGGGTTGGTGGGACGCCGGCGGGCGTGCCCACACCATCGGGAATTTCCTCAACTCCCACCCGAACATGCCGGTCGCCAACATGGAGGCGCTCCAAGCGAACGTGACCGACTCCTGGGCCGTGATGTATTCCCCCTTGCTGGAACAGGCGCTCACGAACCTTTCCGCGACCGGTCCGGCGGCGGTGCAGGGCCTGGCCCATGCCGCCCTTTCCGAACTCGGGGGCTGGAACGGGAGCTTCGAGACCTACGAGGTCGCCCCCACGATCTACACCTACTGGTGGAACGAGATCTTGGCCGCAGTCTACACCCCCTTCCTACAGCAGCTGGGGCTCACCAGCGCGGTCCCGCCCGACCCCAACGAGCTCTTCGCCGTGGCGCTCTCGGACCCGTCCAATCCCCTCTTCCCGGCCGGTTGGGAATCGGTCAACACGGCTGCCGCCTCGGCGGCGCTAAAGCTGCTCGCCGGGCACTTCGGCACCGGCAACGGCGCCGCTCCTGACCTCTCCGGCTGGACCTGGGGGAAGGTGCATACGTTGACGGTCCCCTCCATCCTAGGCTATTCCTCGTTCGCCAAGGGACCCACCCCGCAATGGGGAGACGGGTACACCCCGAGCGTGGCGGGTTTCTCCCCGGCCCTCACCTTCCCGCTCGAGCAGAGTGCGATCGGTTCTTCCCTGCGGATGGTCACCCCCCCGACCGAGGGTCCTTCCTGGGGCATCATCCCCGGAGGAACGAGCGGGAACATCGGGTCACCATACTACGCGAACCAACTCCCGTTGTGGTTCGCCCACCAATACCTCGATCTTACGGTGGTCCCGAGCGCAGGGGGACCGTTCCCCCTGGGGGTGGTGTCCACATGGCATCTGAACCCGTGACGCCGAAGGAACCGACGAAACCCAAACTCGACAAGCCCGCCCGAGCCTTTCGGGTTCGGTACCCTTCCTTCACCCTCCTGTTGATCTGGGTCGTGGGCACTGGAGTGATCGCTTTCATCCTTCCCTATTGGTGGATGCAAGTTCCCTTCATCTCCCTGGCCGGACTCATTTCATGGAAACGGCCCTACTTTCTAGGAGTGGCCGTGGGGGCCATCTATGGGGGCTTGCTATGGACCGGGCAACTGCTCCTATTGCCATCGGCACCGCTGGGCCGCATCGCCTCTGCGGTCGCCGGGGTCGAGGGGCTCAGCCCCATCGTGCTCTACGCCATCGGACCGATCCTCTTCGCTCTGGTCTGTGGCATCGGTGCCGGCCTGGTGGCTGGGGTCCCCCGGTTCTTATCCGCGTTCCGGCGGACCGGACGGACCGCCGCCCTACCGTAAGCCCATACGCACGTTGAGCGAATGCGCTCCCGACAACGCGTCCTGCGGACGGGATACCGGCCCGTATTGATCGCAGACCTTCCCAGGGGTGGGTTTTAGCGGATCCGCGCAGGAGTGGGTTCCGCTAACTACCGCTGCCGCGCCGAGAGACGGCACTCTTTGGTCTTCCCCCCGGCAAGGGGGTGAGATACTGACGCCGGTCCGCCCCACTTTCCGCCGTCAGGGGGGTCCCTCGGCTTGCGAAGCGCATCAATTTCATCTCGATCTGGGCCAGTGTCTCCGCCACGGCGGACTTCGAGATGTCGAGATGGGAAGCCAGACCGGCCATCGTGACACGGCGCGGGTGGTCCCAGTACCCCTCGCCCAGGGCGGTCCGGAAGACCTCTTGCTGACGACGGGTCAGCAATCCCGTCCCACCGTTCGATGCGATGGGCCGCATCGAGACGATCCGCGCTCCTCCGCCACTTCGGCGCCGGACGGCGAGGTAGAATCGCCGAAGCTGCACCGGGGGGGCGATGATCGACATGCGGAGCACCCCGTTTTGCACGCGGATCGGGAAGTGGGGTAGAAGGCCCAGGCTGTTGGCGACTTGTGCCACTGAGCGTTCGGTGGTATCGCAGCGCATCCAAAGGACGAAGCCCCCTGCGCGGACGTAGAGCAGCTCCGCCTCGTGCACCTCAGGGGCCTGGCGCAGGAACGAAAGCACCTCCTCGGCGCGCGCACCCCCCGTGACGTGCACTACAGAGAGCAACTGGCGATTCCAGTGAAAGTACCGTTGGACCTCGAAGAGCGCGCGAGGAAAGTTCATTGATACCCCATAGATGCACCCCGTCGCCGGCGAAATGGGCAGCTGGATCGTGCACTCCGCCGTGAGGGGCGGGCCTTCGCGTACGCCCTTGGCCGCCGGGGTCATTCGGGGCAAGGGACCTCCGTCTCCGGGGATTTTGGCCCGACCTTCGGCTCCGTATCTTCGGCCAGCACCCGGTCCGCCATTTCGTGGAGGACCTTTCGCTCCACGCCCGAAAGGGTCTCCGACAAGGAGGACTTGGACATGTTCAACTGCAAGGCGAGCCGGGTAAGGGTGGTCCGCCGCGGTACATCCCAATACCCTTCGGTGAGGGCCACATGGAACACCTCAGATTGACGACGCGTGAGCAATTGCTCCGGACCGAGGACGATCCCGGGCCGCACCGGTCCGAGCGTCGTTCCGGGGAAGTTCTCCTTGAAGACCTCGAGCGTGTGGGTGGCGGTGGCCGGAGAGGTTATGCTGGTGATCGACACGACCCCGTCGGCGAAATGGAAGGGGATCTCCGGGATGAACCGGCTCTCGAAGAGCGCCCCGTACAGGCTCGGATCGGGCCGTTTCGTGATCAATCGGAGAACGCCGCCGTAAGGGGGACTCAGGAGCGGACGCACTTTCACGGACATGGGGTGCCGGCGCAAATAGCCTTCGATCTCCGGGGTGGACGCCTCGAACGGGACCCGGAGGTCCAAGAAGAGCTGGTTCCGGTCGACCTGGAGCCCGAGCACCGCGAACCGGAGGTGGGGATAGGCACGGGAAAGCCCCTCCATGGGACTGTGATTTCGGGGGAGCCGAATGTGCAGTGAAGCGGTGACCCTCTTCCGATCCCTTCGGGCTGTGCCCGACCGATGGAGCCCCGACATGCGTGCCTCTTGGGAGGATGCCTGCTCGAAGACCTTTATAAGGACATGTCCGAACGGTACGCACGTCGGGTTCCCAAGGTCCGCACCGAACGCCCGCGCCCCCCCCCGCAAGACCGGTCAAGTCAATCGCCAGTGAGACCCATGATGGCCGGTCCCGGGTGCAAAGTTTGTGACAGACAGTGCGGGCACGCCATGGGTCCCTAACGAACGGGAGGAGGTGCGTCCGCCGGAACTTAAGGCCACGAAGTTCTCCTGTATTGATGCCGCCCGGCGCCCGCGCCCTCGGACCGCGCCCTTCGGAAACAGGGCAGGCTAATAGACCGCCCAGGCTATGAGGTCCCGTTCATCATCCGACATAAGATGCGGCTTCAGGGGATGCCACTGACACTCTTCGCTTATCCTGCCCGTACCATCACGAACGTCCAATTCAAGGACCATGATCTCCGGTCCCTGGACCAAGTGCTCCTTCCCCGGAGCATGGTGGACCTTCTCGGGGAACGGCCCGCAGGTCAAAGGACCTTTGTCGAGGACGACAACCGCGGAGCGGTCTCTCCGGAACCGGTGGCGACCCTGGACGGGGTGGGATTCCATCTTTCGGTGAAGGGTGTCGGATCGGCCATCGACCCGTTCTCCAGCCGACCGTTGGACCGGCACTACGCGGCGGAGCTTACCAATGACCCGGAGGTACGGAGGCGCTTTTCGACCCCCATGGTGGACCTCCCTCCCGAAGAGTCGGATCGGTTGATCACGGGGGAGGTATGGCTGCGGGGATCGCCCTACGGGGGACAAGGCATGGAGCACGCGCAGATCGCCCTCGGGGTGTCCGAGCGGGCGCATCTTACCTCGATCGAAGGTTTCCTGATCGCTCCCGTGGTCAAGATCGCCCTCTTGCCCGAGCCGCTGCAGGAGCGGATACGGACGCTGCATTGGTATCGGAAGTTCCGCGGGCCGATCGTGCAGGAGCTCCGGCTTGTCCCCTCGAATGTCCGGATCTACTTCCATGCAAAGAACACGGTCGGCCACGATGTGGCGAACGTCTTCGACACGTTCGGCATCGATACGGAGGAGAAGGCGATCGGGTTCGAAGTCAATTTCCTCCGGAGCACCATGGCCATGTTGACCCTTTTCGCCCGGACCCTTCGACAGGACCCGGAGACCTCGCGGTACCACGGGCTCGACTTCCATGATGTCTGGCTGGACAAGGATGCGGTGCTGGCACCCACCGGTTCCGTCTATTTCGTGGACCTCGAGGGGATCGAGGAAGAGGCCGTGGACGGCGGGGGGGTGGCCGAGAAACTGGAAGACCAGGTCTTCCGGTCCCTCTATGAATTCACGTTCGCCTATGAGCAGATGGAGCAGGAACGATGCCGGCGGTTCGGTCGGGTCCGCGCGAGGAAGGCGCATTTCGAGACCTTGCTGCGCGAAGCCCTCAAGGATGATCCCTACCTACACCCAAGGAACGGGCCGTACGGACTTGAGCTCGAGATCCGGAACGCGCTCGGGCACGAAGGCTTTTTTACCACCTTTCCGTTCGTGGACCTCTGATGGCGACCTGCAAAGACATCTCGGCGTTCTTGGATGGCGTGAGCAGGCGATCCGTTCCCGGAACGCTCTCGGAAAACGATGTCCAGGCCCTTCAACAGATCGGACTCGTGCAGGTCCTCACTCGCGAAGAACTCCAAACCCTTACCCAGCAGGTGGAAACGTTCCAACAGGCCCAAGCGGAACTCACTCAGGAAGCGACCCAACGAAATTCACTGAGCACGGCGGTCCAGGTCGACACACGGAAGACCCATTCCATCCTGTTCCATTTGGAAGGGGTCGATCGCCAGCACTCGACGCTCGAGCGGCTCCAGCAGGAACAGCAGGCCTACAAGAACGTCACCGAAGACATCGCCAAGCGCCAGCAAGCGCTCTCCCAGCTCCTCGTGAAGAAGGCCCTGGTGGATTCCTCCTGCCCATACAATGGCCGTTACGTCTCCTTGACCACAGCGGGAAGGATCGCACTCCGGGACCTGACCGTCCGGCTCTATCGGGTCGCGGATGAAGAGTTCTCCACGTACTGGAGCGAGTCGAAGAAGATCGACGGGGAACTGACCACGCTGGCGGACCAAAGCGCCCGTGGCACGGCGGCCCTCTCCCAAGTGCTTCGTGACGTGGAACCCACGAACCTCTGGGCGATCTCCATCGGCATTGCGAAGGCGGGCGGGGACCTCCAAGTCCACCTAGACAACTTCCTCAGCCTTTACCAAGGGACTGCTTCCCTTTCGAACAATGTGGAAAACCGGTTGATGTCGGCCGAGATATTGTCGTCGCTCAACCGCACCCCGGCCGACGCCCTGCGCCAGGCAAACGAGCTCAACGGTACCGTGAGGGGCCTCTGGGTACCGCGCGAGACTTCCCTTGGGGTGGCGTCCATCCTTCTCTCCGGGCAACGCGCCGACGGTCGCGTACCCGTGGAAGAGTTCCGAAACTACGCCCGGAACACTCCTTCGTATGAGGCGGCGGCCCTCTTGGCGTTGGTCAGCCGGAGCCCTGACGAGGTGCTCGGCCGGTTCAACTCGGCCAAAGCAATCTTCACATCGTGGGGGTACGGGAGATCCGATGACACGGAACTTTCGGCGGCGTACCTCACCCTGACAGATCTGCCTATGGATTCCGCCGCTCCGAAGATCGCGATCATCTCCAAGGGGATCTCCAGCTACCTGCAATACCCCCTCGTCGCCTCCTCGATCCTGGCCTCCATCCCGATCCTCGAGGCCAATGAGACGTTGAACCTGCTCGAGAAGGCCTACGAGATCCTGGGCCAGCGAACGGGACCCATATCCCAGGCCGAAGGGCTGTGCCTTGCGGTGCGGCTCATCCACGGCATCGACGTACGCTCCCTCAATGACCTTGACCCCACCGCGGTGAAGATGCCCGCATTCTCCTACGCGGGGGCCCAACCAAGGATGTTCCTGCCGGTCCTGATCGTGCATTCCGGGTACTACTCCACGTTCAGTAGCATGGGGGGACCTCACCCGGCCCATATCCACTCCTGGGGTGGTGGTGGGTTCGGCGGGGGCTTCGGTGGATGAGCCCACCACCGTTCGCGTTCTTGCCCGTCGTGTTGTTGGTGCTCAGCAGTGGCGCCGCGGTGCCCCTAAGCTACGTGCCCCATCCCGGAGATAAGTTCGTTTATACCGAGACCATCCAGGTCTCCAACGGCACGGGCAATTACACCGGATACACGGAGGTCGATCATTACACGGGGAACATCGCCGTAACGGCCGTCGCCGCCAACCTGACGGTCTCCGCAAGTTACGCAGCCTCGGGGAATTGGAGCAACAATCAAGGGCAATCCGGACCGTGGGCCGAGAAAGGCACCTTCTCGTTCTCGGCGTCGACGTACCATTATGTCCAAGGCTCGGACAACCAGACGGGGTACGTGGACCCATACACCTGGTTCTTCATGGACAACACCCTTGTCAGCGGCCAGAGCTTTTACTCGCTCAACACCCACATGGACGTGGTCTCAACGAACTATTCGTTCCCGATGGCGTCCAGCTCCACAGGGTACGTCAAGACGATCTTCGCGGAAGGGAACGGCTCCTACCAACGGAACGACTCCTATGGGGTATTCGATGCCAGCTACAACTGGAAGGAGTACTACGATCCCGGCACGGGATTCATCGTAGGCTATCGGTACACAGAAACGGACAGGGATGCCGGGGGTAACGGCTTCACCTACACCGACGATCTTACGGACACGAGCACGACGTTCTCGCTTACCCCGGCGGCAGCCCCCACCTCCCCCTCCAGTCCCTCCCAAGGTGGCGGCTCAGCAGGGAATGAGCTCGTGATCGCCATGGTCCTCCTTGTAGTGGCTGTCGTGGTCATCGTGATCATTGCGGTACTGCTCAAACGGCGGTCCCAAGGCCAACCCAAGATGGACCGGAACATCCCCCGGCACGCGCATGTCGAAGTGCCTACGCAGGCCCCCTCATACGGTCCACCGGCCCCGGTCCGGCTGACCCCGGCAGACCAACCCGCCGTGCAGCAGATCGTCATCCGCGAGACCGTCAAGGTTCCCTGTCGGTTCTGCGGCACTTTGATCGATTCTATCGACACCTCCTGTCCCAAGTGCGGTGCGCCTCGGACTTGACGGAGCGGGCCGTCAGGTCGTGGGGAACGCAAACATGCGGCCTACCGCGGCCATCCCAGCATGCTCTGCCGCCGTTCGGGAAGCCACGTTCCCCACGGGTATCTCCGAGACCAAACGTTCCACCCCCTGGGAGCGCAGCCACAACATCCGGGCATGGAGCAGGTCCGTCCCGATACCGATCTTTCGGTACCGTGGATGCACGGCCAGGGAGTGGCCGCGGGCGTAGCGGTTTACGATCGTCACCCAGCTTGTCCCCACGACCCGTCCTTCCACCTCCGCGATGAAACACATCTCATCCGGCCGCGGGAGCGATCGCAACCAGGAATCCGCAAAGGGCCCGTGCACCGCCTCGATGAGGGCGCCGACCCTCGGCATGTCGGCAGTATCCGCCACGCGCACCAGATTCCGAATCGGGAGGGAGGCGGGGATGTCCCCCACCTCCGCCAGCATGATGTCCAGGGGATGCCCTGCCCGGACCCACGGCTGTTCCGCATAGACCTCCGCGGATCGGGTCGTGCCGGTGAAGTGCATCGCAACCGACCGTACCCGGGTGAACAGCGATGCCGTGCGCTCTCGGGGGTTCGTTAAAAAAATGCCCAGGACCACCCCCTCCGCGTCCCGGGCCAGGAACGCTTCCCCACCGCATCGGAGAGAATCCCGCATGAAGGTCGGCAGGAATGGATCGAACCAATTCGACAAGGACGGCAAGACCAGTCCGGAGATCTCCTCCTCTGACCGGACCGGCACGTACCCGATGGGAGAGGAGGGCACCGGGCCAGGGTCCGGCGGGTGCCATGGCCCCATGTCCCCGTTTTCGGCGGCCACGGAGCCATCGTCCCGAATGGAGAATTCCGGTGCCGGATCCGAAGCGACGGTCCCCGGGGGAAACCGGGCCGGGTCCGCCGGCGATAATGCTCCCCACTCGTCCAACACGATGCCCAAGGCAAGTCTTCTCGCGAGGGCCGAGGCGCGCATGACCCCGAAACCATTGAACCCGGTCGCCACGTAAAGCCGATCCGCCCCCGGAACCTTCCCCACCACAGGGAGGCCATCCGGAGAGGCCACACAGACCCCGGCCCATCCCCGCTCCACCTTCAACCTTCGAAAGGCGGGAACCAGCGAAAGCACCTGGCAAGACACCCTGTCGATGAAGGCGCGGTCGGCGGCCGGGGGAGAGGTGTCCGGATCCACTTCCTTGGCACTTGTGCCATTTCCGACCAGCAGTCGGCCGTCCGGGTTTTGTCGGATATAGATGTCGAGGTCCGTGTCGTGGAAGGTAGGGAAAGTGTCAGAAAGAGGATGGGGGCGCAACACACTGGCCTGGGTCCGGAAGGGGGTCACGGGCAAGGCATGCCCGAGCGCACCCAAGATCCCCTTGGTCCAGGCACCGCAGGCGAGCACCAGCTTGGCCGCCCGGAACCGCCGACCATGTCCGTTCGCCACTTCCCACCCTCCCGGGGTGATATCGATGTGGGGTACTCCCCTCCCCCAAAGCACTTCGGCCCCCCCCTTCGTCGCCTGATGTGCGAACTGGGCGGCGATCGCGACGGGGTCGAAGACCGCATCTTCGGGGGTATGCAGGCCCGATCGAACTTCGTCAAGTTCCCAGCCCGGCAAACGGGACTCGACCTCAGAGGGACCGAGCGAAATGGCCTCGACCCCGGCACTCTGCAAGGTCGTGCGCACGACCTCCAACCAACGGACCCCCGCTTCGGTCCGAACCACGCGGAGTCCCCCCGTCTCCTGATAGTTCCCCTGGCCTGTGGTCTCTGTGAGGGACCGGTAGTGGGAGGCGCTCTCCCTTACGAGCGCAGTGTCCCACCGGTTCCAACCCTGCACCGTGATGATGCCCGCGCTATTCCCGGTGGCACCCTGGCCCAACGGAGCACGGTCGATGAGGACGACCGACCCACCCCGGGCCTGGGTCAGGTGGAACGCGAGGGCACAGCCGAACAGGCCCCCACCGAGGATGACCACATCGGTCTGCTCCACACTATCTTCCATTGCCTGCAGAGCGAAGGCATGTGTCGTGGCCGTTCGGGAGCTGCCAATCCATTGTTATGTGGCTAACCGGGCCCCCCTGGTTCTTCGGTGTTTGACGGGGCCCTCCCCGCCCTCGGGCCTGTAGGGAGGTCTCCCGTGCTCAACGTACCCGAGCTGTACATCGATTCCAATCTCTGCTTCACGATGGTCTCTAGCCATCGGGCCACGCCTTGCGCTTCCCCACTCCCACCGGTGATCAGATAGACCGTGGCCAGACCCATCCCGGTCAGGTCCCCCAAGAATTCCACGCGCAGGTCCTTCACTCGCACTTCGCGGATCCCCTCCAAAGGAGCGGCCAATCGCACCCGGAACTCGGTCTTGCGTGGAAACGGGAAGACTCGCTCCTCCTCAATCTTGTAACCGATCAACCGCTGGTCGGTGCCCACGAGGTCCGTGGCCTGTTCTGCGAGCTGGTAGCGGATCTCGTCTTTCCTCGGCATCCCGGAGCCTTGGATCGGGAGGACAAGGGAGAGAATGCCTGGGAGGTAACCCAAGATGGTTTCCTTCGGGCGGAACGGGACATTAGCGAAGAACTCTTTCGGAGGAGAATCGACGGTCACGACAAAAGATTTCGAGCCCCTTGCCCTATAATACCATTTTCCATCGTAGGACCACCTGGGTGCCCATGCTCTCACCTTGTGATCGCCATTCTGCGCGGAGAGTTCGGCCGGAGCGCGCTTCCGCGACCCCGCCGGGGTAGTGAGACCTCCGCAACCATCAGAACCGACGGCGGGTCACTATCGTCTCCCTGCCTCAACCCTCCGCCGTAACCCCTCGAAAGATACCACCCTTAGCACCCTGGACGGGATTGGATAGACGACCACGGTGGGGGTGACCCTGTCGGAACTATGGGTAGACTTGGGCGGCGCAAGAGCACCCGGGGCGGGGGTACACTGTGACGACCCGAAAGGATCGAGGTTCGGGGGGTCGATGGGATTCGGCTCCGCCCCAGAGGGAAGTCGACCGGGAATCCAACCACCCCCCTCAGGCCCAGGATGCGGACTCCCTTACCTAGGATTAAATACATTGAAGCCCATAAATCAAGCGTTGAAGCCATCCGTGCCGGGCTCGGTCCAACGCCCCCTCGAAGGGGAAGACGTTGGAACGGTCGCCCTCATCACGGCGGATGGCACGGTGATCCTGCGGGGGCGGGAGGTCCCCGAAGGCACATTGGTGGAGAGCCCGCACGGCCGGTTCATCGGGCGAGTGACCAAGGTCTTCGGTCCGGTACGTCGGCCGTACCTTTCCGTCCGGCCACGGAAGCCGATGGCTCCCGGCGATCTCCTGCGTTTGATGGGACAGTCGCTCAGCGTGAGGGGCCGGGGATGAACCGCGCCTCGCCTGCCCCCCTCGAAGAGTCCGCGCCCTCTCGGTGCAAGAGCTGCCATTCGTCCCGCTTGATCCACCACTATGAGCATGGCGAGGTCGTCTGTGCGGATTGCGGTGTCGTGGACGAGGACCACCTCATCGACCACGGCCAAGATTGGCGCAGCTTCGATCCGGAGTCGGCCGCTCGTAAGGCACGGACCGGGGCCCCTTCTTCAGTGCTCCTCCCGGACAAAGGGCTCAGCACCACGATCGGTTGGAAGGACTCCGACCACTACGGCCACGCCGTGCCGGGTCATTCGAAAGCCCAGTTCTACCGACTCCGGAAGCTTCAGCGGCGCATGCGCACGGTGAACGCGACGGAGCGGAACCTCTCCCATGCCTTGGGGGAGGTCGAACGACTCTCGGGCGCCTTGGGTCTACCCCGCAACGTCCGGGCCACGGCGGCGATGACCTACCGGAAGGCGGTGTTCAACAACCTCGTCCGGGGGCGCACGATCGAGGGGATCGCCGCCGCTTGCGTCTACTCCGCGGCCCGCCAATCGAACCTTCCCCGGACCCTCACCGAGGTGGCGGCCCAGACCCGGCTCGACCGCACCGAGCTTGGCCGCCTCTACCGTTTCGTCGCCCGGGAGCTGTGCACCCGGACACTGCCGACCGATCCCCAGGATTACGTGAAGCGCTACGCGGCCGACCTTCGCCTTTCTCGCCCGACGGAGAAGCGGGCCATGGCCCTCCTCAAGGACGTGATGCGGCTCCAGCTCAACAGCGGCTGCGGTCCGACCGGGGTCGCCGCGGCGACGCTCTACATCGCTGCGATGCAGACGGGGGAAAAGCGGACGCAGAAGCAGATCGCCTCGATCGCGCACGTCACCGAGGTCACGATCCGCGGGCGCTACAAGGCGATCATGGACCGGCTCGACCTGCCCTCACCGGCTGCGTGAGCCCACCCATTCCTCGTCGATGACGAACCGGAGCGGAGCTTCTCGGTGACGGCGGATGCCGATCCGCGGGGTCACCCGGAACCGGGGGAGCTCCCCCTCCCGGCGCACAACACGGACCTCCTCTGAGGCAATTAGGTCAATGCCGTCCTGCGCGCGGGTGAGGTTCAGCGCTTGGCAGAGGAGACCAGGACCTCCCAACCGGGCCTGCAACGGGGGTAATGGGACCGCGGACCGGAGCAATACCGCCTCGCCGGGAGGTGTCGTGACATTGGCACAGAAGTAGCGATGGATGGGATAAACGTAAAGATGGCCAGGGCCCGTGAACATCGTCCAGTTCTTGCGGTTCGGCCCGAGAAAGGCGTGGTTCGCCGGGTCGCCCGAGACGTACGCCTCGGTCTCGGTGAGGACCACGGTTTGCGGTGCTTCCCCGGGCACGGTCCGGACAAGTCGAGCCCCCAGTAGGTCCTGGGCCACTTCGAGCGTGGGACGGTCGAAGTCCCCCCGAGCCCAGGGCATGCCGGCCCGCAACGCGCTCCTTCCCACGAACCGTTATCTATTCCGCGGCTTTCAAGCCTGCGATGCCCCCGGTCACGGTGGAAGAATTCACCAAGGCGATCCGACGGACGCTCGTGGCCCACGGCAAGCTTCCGAACGAACTCGCCGAAGATGTCGCCATCCAGGTGTTGAACTACTTCGGGTCCGAGAACGTCGTCCTCGACAACATCCTGGCCAGCGAGGACCGCGACATCTTCTACAAGCTCGAGGAGGAAGGGCTCCTCTCGAGCGAGGTCGAGAACACCACGGTCGACAAGGGCAAGAACTGGCGTATCCACTACTGGCTGCTCAATAAGGGAGCCGTCCTTCAGCAGGAGAGCCTCAACGACGGGGAAGACACCGGCCCGGAGAGCCTCTACCGCAAGCTGAGCCAAGAGGGCTGGGCCCGGACCCGCCCGTCCAAGTGACGGACCCGCGGTTCAATAGTGCCGTTCGAGCACGTACCAGCAGAACGCGCGCAGCATGACCTTCCACAGGCTCTCGGGAAGGAGCGGCTCGATCTCGCTCCAACTGTCCTCGACCATCTTCTCGGCGAGCGATTGACAGTAATCGAAGGCGCCGGTGCCGAGGATCATGCCGATGAGGCCGAAGATCGTGACGGGGTCGAGGGGGCGCTTGCGCAGGGCGGCCACCATCTGGAAGCGCTCCTCGGCCGGGAGGCGGCGTAGCGCGCAGACCACCGGGAGGGTCACCTTGCCGGAAGCAAGGTCTTCCCCCACCGACTTGAGGTCTCCCTTGAATCCCTTGAGGTTCAACACGTCGTCGACGACCTGGAAGGCGACCCCGAGGTTCTCGAAGAAGCGGCCCAGGCCCTCCACTTGGGCCGGCGTCCCATCCGCGGCCACCGCACCCATCCGCGCGAGGATCCCCGCGGGTGCCCCGGTCTTGAGACGGTACATGCCGAGGATCTTCCGCTCGAGCCCGAGGCCGTCCCCGGTACGGGCCAGTTCATCGAGGTAGCGGTCGAACCCCATGATGTCGACCGCCTGGCCGGCATGACCCGCCCGGAGGCCCTCGAAGTAGAGCTTGTAGAGCCGGATCATCTTGGCATCGGGGGCGTCCACCCTCATCGCCGTCCCCTCCGCGATGAAGTACGCCGCGGTGCCGGCATTGATCGCCAAGGGCTCCCCGAACAGGGCATGAGCCGGAGGGCCGCCCCGCCGTAGGGTCGAGCGATCCTCCACATCGTCGACCATGAGGGAGCCGCTATGCATGATCTCCGGCAGCGAGAGCCAACGGGAGTACGGTCGACAGTCCGCCCCGAGTGCCTCGGTACAAGCGAGGGCTGCGTACGATCGCCAAGCCTTACCCCCGCGGTCGGTGATGGTGCGGATGGGGGCGATGAGGCCCGCGGCGATCTCCTCACCGTCGAGACCGTCCAGAAGGTGAGCGTGCTCGGGACTGGCGAAGAGAGCGATCGCCTCCTTGCGCGACGGGTGCAACGGCAAGAGGGAAGCGACGGACTTCCGCACCTCCTGGCTCACGGCCTTGAAGAAATCGTCCAGGGAGTCCAAGAAGGAGAACCCGCTGCGCTCGAAGTACCCCTTACCCCCGATCGGATTCCCGGCGATCGTCCCACGCACCGTGCACTGTCCTTCCCAAAAGGCGGGCTTCGAGACAACGGTAATGATCTCCTGGTCTTCCACGACCGCTTCGATCACGAGGTCGATGTCAAGGTCTGGGACCCGCACCGCCCACGCCGTAGGATGGGACTCAAAGGAGCGCACCCCCCGCCACCATCGCAGGGGTTCGAGCCGGATCTGCGTGGAGCGCTTTTCGCTCCCATCGGGTGCGATCAGCACCGCGGTGGAACCCGCGTCCCGGCCGCTCTTGATCTCCTGCAGTTCGAAGATGGTGAGTGCGCCGCCATCTTGCAACTGGATGCCCGCCCAGTTCCAAGCGACCTCCATCTTCGGCCCCTCGTCGGTCTTCCGGGCCTTAGGGGAACCGAACTCGTGGTCGTACCATCCACTCCCCGTCACGGACATGGTTCTATCGCCCAGGGTGAGCGTGCCTTCGACCGAGTTCCGGGGGATGAAGTAGTAGAACATCTCCTCCCCTTCCTTTCCCGGCACCACCCCGTCACGACCATGCCGATGCGGCGGGCATTCCGGATGAATGAGGAGCTCGCAGCTCGCCTGCGTTCCCTGGAGCTTCACTCGATAGTCCCCCGAAGGGTCTTTGACAAAGTGGGAAGCCCCGTACTCCAGGCCCAACCGGTCCCGGGCCACGGTCACGGGGGATGCGAACGTGCGGTCGGGGCGGGGCATCTTCCCCTTGCGGAGTGATTCGGCGAGCGCCCGTCGGATGCGGGGGTCGGCCGTGCCTTCGCCCCGCTCTAAGCGGGAGAGCATCAACCCAAGGAGCGGAGGCTCCAGTTCGGTCGTGGGGTAGTACTTCCCCTCCGTGGCGTCGGTGAGGGCCCAGGTAAGGAAGTGAGCGTAGCTCAGACTGCCGTCCTTCTCGGAACGACCCACGACCAACCGGAAGAAGGATCCGAACAGGCCGTAGGGTTTTCCCTCGGCCGAGGTGAGGTGGGCGTTGAAGTACCACCACTCGACCCCCGAGGAGGCGTGCGGGAGGTCCTGCACCATTAGGTCCAGTGGACCTTCCCGGGCGGGCCAGTCGGGGGGGAACGTGATGGGTTCCCCGGAGAGAGCACTTTGGGACGATGTCGGCTCGCGGGCGTGGGAAACGGAGACACCCTCGGATAACGGGGAAGGCAGCACCGAGGTCCCCGAAGACAGGCTCGCTCGGCTCCCCGGGTCAGCCCCCACCTTGGAGCTCAACGTCGATGGGGCGGACGGCACCCCTTGTGGTGATTCTAGGGGAAGGGTAGATCTGGGTCCCGGTTGCATCCGATGATCATACTTGCTAAGTCATGACAGAACATGAACCTTTTGCCTTCTCCCCTTCCGTGGAAACCCGTCGGGCCTCCTTGCCTGCGGCAGACCCTAGGCTCTGGGTCGCTTCACCGATTGCGGACCGGACGCATCGAAGGATACCGGGTCAACGCCGTGTACTGCAGCTCGGTGATCTTGTCCCGGATGTGACCGAACGCATAGACGGCGAAGGCGATGGCCGCCCCCAGGGAGACCAGGCTCAGGACCTCAGCCCCCATGATCGAGGTCCAGTCGGCGGGGAGGATGAGCGGAAGCGATGCGATGAGGTTGAAGGAGGCGTGCATGAGGACGGCAAGGAAGTAGTACCCGGCGAGGACATGGCCTCGGCCCTCATGCAGGGCGTTCTCGGCCACCCCGAAGCCGGTCATCGCCGTTGCGCTGCCGTGGAGGAGGACGCTTGAGACGGACCGGATGAGCAGCGTGATGATGGCCGAGGCGATCCCGTACTGGTCGAAGGCGCTCAGCCCGTAGAGGGTGTTCTCCACGAACCCGAACCCGAAGCCGACGGCGGCCCCGAAGACGAGCCCGTCCGCCACGAAGCGGAAATTGCTTCGCATGGAATACACGCCGACCCCTTTGAATCCCTCTTCGATGATGGGGGCGATCACGATCGCCAGGACGAGGAACGCGAAGGTGGAGCTCTTCGGGAGGACCCCGACATCCGGCTGGAGCACCTGGGAGAAGATGGCGAGGAAGACGCCCTCGAGAAGGGCGGAGATGAACGTGCTGATGAGCGCACCGAAGAGGAAGGCCTTCAGGAGCGGGCCCCAGCCCTCCTCGCTATAGCGCTCGGTCTTCCGGACCCAGGCCAGGTACCCGATGGATGGAAGGAACGAGATGAGGATGATCAGGAACAGTACAGTGTACTCGTCCATGGGTCAGCGGTAGGAGTAGAACCCCTCCCCACTCTTGCGCCCGAGCTTACCCGCCTCGACCATCTGCACGAGGAGGGGACACGCGCGGTACTTCGGGTCCCGGAACCCGGTGTAGAGCCGTTCGAGGATCGCTAGCGCCGTGTCGAGGCCCACGAGGTCGGCAAGCTCCAGAGGGCCCATCGGATGATGGAACCCGAGCTTGTGGGCGGTGTCGATGTCCTCCCGGCTCGCGACCCCCTCGTGGAGCATCCAAACGGCCTCGTTGATGAGGACCCCGATGGACCGGGTGGTGATGAAGCCCGGAAAGTCCCGGCTTGCCGTGACGGTCTTCCCGAGGAGGGTCGAGAGCTGCCGCGCCCGCTCGAGGGTCTCGGGCCGGGTCCGGCCCCCGGAGATCAGCTCCACAAGCTCCATCGCGGGGACGGGGTTGAAGAAGTGGATGCCGACGACCCGGCCCGGGTCCCGGACCACGGAGGCGATGAGCGTGATCGAGAGCGAGGAGGTGTTCGTCCCTAGGATAGCATGGGACGGCGCGATGGCATCGAGCCGGTGGAAGATCTCCTTCTTCGTCTCGAGCACCTCGGGAGCGGCTTCGATGACAAAGTCGCACGTTCCGGCATCCTCGAGGTTCAGGGTCGGCAGTAAGCGTGAGAAGGCCTTGTCGACCTGGTCGGCGGGGATCCCTCCGCGGGTGGCCATCTTCTGGAGATGCTTTTGCACTGTGGCCATCCCCTTGTCGAGATAGGTGTCCTTCACATCGTAGAGATGGACGCGGAGCCCCTTGGCGAGCGCCACGGCGGCGATGCCCGAGCCCATGATGCCAGATCCGACAATGAACAGGCTTTCGATAGGAGGAGCGGTTTCGGGGGCCATCAACTGCGGGCAACCTCCTCTCCCATAAGATGTTTCCTGAGGGCGCACGCCCGGCACAGACCACCTGAGGAAGGTTCACCGCAGAGGGTGCAGCGGGGGAGCTCTTCGGGGGGAAAGGCGAGGTCGAGGGCGCGCAAGAGCTTTTCCCGGGTCCGCAACAGCGCATGCCGGGAGCCGGGAACCGCCTCCTCGAGCATCCACAGGGCGTTCCGGTAAACGTTCCGGACGGCGCGGTGAGAGTGCGGACACTCGGAGTGGTCGAACGGGATTCCCCGGAGCCGGGCATACAGGTAGACCTCGCGTTCTGGGACCTGGGCGAGGGGAGCAATGCGGGGGACGAGCCCCGCCGTGACCCGGACATGCGGGGCCATCTGGAGCAGGCGGGCCGGTTCCCCGCGGGCGAGGTTCATCAGCACGGTCTGGGCAAGGTCGTCGAGGTTGAACCCCATGGCCAGGCGGACCGCATCGAGCTCGCGGGCGGCTTGGTTCAGGAGGGTCCGCCGCCAGACGCCACAGAACGTGCAGGGAGCGAGGGTCGGAAGCCGGAGGGCGGTTTCGTCCGTGGAAGTCCCGAGCTCCTCCGAGAAGCTCCGGACCTGGTGCTCGATGCCCAAACGCTGGGTCAACGCTTCGGCCTGGCGGAGGGTCGCGGACCGATACCCGGCGATCCCCTCATCGATCGTCAGGGCGACCAGCCGGATGTTCTGCCGCTTCCCGAGGAAACGATGGAGCAGCGTCAGGAGCACTGCCGAATCCTTTCCGCCCGAGACCCCGACGGCCAAAGTTCCTCCCTTGAGGCCCGCCGCCTGGCGATGGAGCTCCCGCCGGAACCGCTCCTCGGTGAAGTGGATAAAATGTCTCCGGCAAAGGTGCTCCCCGGCATACGGAAGGTCGATCACGGAAGGTTCCCCGCATTGGGAGCGGGAGCAGCGGGACGACCCCGAGTGATCAGAGGAGGTCGGAGTCATCGGATCAGGCCGCTGGGAGCGGATCACGCCTCTTAAGCAGGATGGTGATATGGTATCGCAGCACGACCTCTCCCTTCCCGTTCCAGAGGGTGTGCTCGTAGACTGCCAGTCCTGAGTCGGGTTTCGAACGTAGGGCACGCTTCTCGTCCAGTCGGCTCTTGAGCTGCACGGTATCCCCGGGGAAGACCGGGAGGAGGAAGCGCACGTCCCGGAGCTCGACGAGGGCCACGAGCGAGTCGTCGGTGATCCCGGCCGAGGACCATTGTCCCAGGCCGAGGGAGAGGGTCAACATCCCATGGGCGATGCGTCGCCCGAAGGGGGTTCCTTTGGCGTAGTCCTCATCCAAGTGGACGGGGTTCCGATCTCCGGTCAGGGAGGCGAACCGTTCGACATCGTCCTGGGTCACCCGCCTGGGGGGAGACTCAAAAGTCTCCCCCTCGTGAACATCCTCGAAGTACATCGAAGTCTCGACCCGCCGGAAGTTATCAATCCTTGGGAGGACTGGCTCCACCGTTGCCGGCGGGCGGTCCGACCCACTCTCCCGCCGCCGGACCCGCGGCGAATGGTGGAGGCGGCGGCGGGGGATCCCGGGGTGTCGGGGAGACACGCCTCCGATGGGCGAACAGGACCAGAACCACCGCCGCCGCGACGACGATGAGCACGAGGAGGAGGAAGAGCGGGGTTCCGCCCGTGAACCACCCGGACGTCGTGGGTCCGCTCAAGACCGAGAGCGTGAGCGAGGCCGCCACAAAGACCCCGTGGGAGTCGGTGACGACGATGGACACCTTGAAGTTCCCCGCCTGGGTCGGCGTACAACTGACCGTGGCCGAATCCTGGGTGTAGCACCCGGTGGGGAGTCCCGTATATCGGTACTGGTAGGGGAGCGTACCCCCCTGGGCGTCCACCGTGATCATCGTGCTTCCTCCAAGGGTAACAGGGTTCGGAACTGCCGAGAGCGAGGCGATGGCTAGGCTCGGGGGCGGCACGTTCTGAACTTCGACGTTCGTGATGGCGGTGGCGGAGCGGCCGTAGAGGTCCCGCACGCTGATCCGCACCGAAGAGTTGCCCACGGTGGTCGGAAGGCAGCTGAGCGCGCTCGTGTTCTCCGACGAGCATCCGACCGGGAGCCCGGTGTAGGTGTAGGCATAGGGCGGGGCCCCGGCCTTCACCGAGACCTGGAATGAAAGGGTGTCCCCAAGGTACATGGGGTCCGGGCTCGCATTGAAGGCCGTGATGACCGGGGGGGGTGGCAGCGCAGAAAGGGTGAGGTTCACGGTCGAGATCTGGTCTGCGGAGACCTGCACGGTGATATTGAGCGGGATGTACCCCGGTAAGGTCGCGTTCAACGCATGCGCACCGGCGGATGCAAGGAACCTCCCATTGCCCCCGGTGAGGGGAACGGGAGCCCCGTCGAAGTGGACGGTGGCGTTCGCGGGGGAAACGTGGACCCGGACCTCGCCCCCGGTGACGCGGGCATAGAGGTTCCCATCCTCCGCGGTGAAGTACTGTCCGGAAGGCAGGGAGAGCACCGAACCGAACATCGAAGAGCGGGAGGCCAGAACCACGGACGGAGGGCCGCCCGCTACAGGGAACAGGTACAGGTCACCGCCCTGGGTATCGACGGCGACGGTGTCTCCCACCAGGGACGGAGTGCCCGCCGCCTCACCGAGGATGGACGCGTTCCAAAGGGGAGCAAGACTAGGGAGGGAGTACGCCCGGAACGTTGCGTTGTCCCCAACGTAGAGCGTGTTCCCTACGCAGAGCGGCGTGGCCATGGAATGTTCGAGGGGAGCGGGGTTTCCCACGGTGCCGGTCACCGCAGAGATGGGGTAGAGCCCACCCGGAGGCCCACCAAAGAAGCCGAAACCGGGTGTGGTCACGTAGTAGTCCGCCCCACAGAGAGCCCCATCGACGCTGACACCTCCCGGGATGCCGGCGGTCCAGAGCGGTGCCCCGGTGAGGTTCACATCCACAACGCCGTCCGTGGTGGCGCTCAGGAGGAGCGTGTGGGACAGGGGATCATAGACCGGGGAAGCATAGATAGCGGCGTTGGTCACGTGCTTCTCCCACAAGAGAGTCCCCGTCGTTCCGTTCACGGCAAAGACGGTCCCGTTCTGGAGTGTACCGTAAAGGGTGCCTCCCACCGGGGTGAGGTTCCCATACATGGGAGCGCCAAGGGAAAGGTTCCAAAGGGGTGTCCCGCTCCCGTTGAATGCCATGGCGTTGCCGAGGAGCGTGGTCACGGCGATCCCGCCGCCCGGTAGGGAAGTGGGGCTGGAGCGGCACCCCGAACCGAGAGGGCGCGACCACAGTTCCGCCCCCGTCACCGGTTCGAACGCGCGCAAGGTACCGTCCATCCCACAGATGAAGACCGTGGTGCCGGAGAGATCGGGGGCCGAGAGGAGCGAGTTCGATGTCTGGAAGGCCCAGTTCACCTGCTTTGTGGTGACCAGGGCGGGCTGGTAGGTGCCCGTATCCCCCAGTGGGACGGGCTGGGTGTAGTTCCACGGGAATTGCCCCGTCAGGTCGCTCGAACCATAGACGAACGAGGGAAGGGGGGGACGGGGCGGGGCACTGAAGTTGAAGAAGTCGAGCGGAAGGTTAGAGCTATTGTCCAGGGCCCCCAAGGAGGGCAGGTTCCAGTTCCACTCGATGAAATGCAGGAGGGAACTCGGGGTGTAGAACGCGTGCGAGACGTACCCCTCGCGGGAGTACGGGGAGATGACAATGAGGGGGACCCGGAGCCCGGTGCCGAGCGGGGTGGCGCGGGGGCTCGGGTTGTGATCGAAGAACCCACCTCCCTCGTCATAGGTGAGGAAGATGGCCGTGTTGTTCCAATATGGGCTGTCCTCGACCGCCTGCACCAAGGTGAGGAAGGATTGCTGGCCCTGGGAGACATTGCCGCCAATGAACTGGAATGCAGAGTCATCGGGGTGTTCCGTGCAACAGATCCAGTCGGAGGTGAACCAGGAGACACTGGGCAGCGTGCCCGAAGAGATGTCCCCGTAGATGTTGTTGTAGTACTGGACCTGGGGGATGGACCCGTTCTGATTGTACTCGTTCTGGATCCAGTTGAAGTAGAGGATGGGAGAGAGTTGAGAGAGCTGGAGCGAACTTGTAGGGAAGCTGAAGTACCAGCTTGGGCAAGTGGGGAACAAAGAGACATAGAAGCACGGGGCACCGGGGTACTCGTTGTAGTTCCCGTCGAACGAGGTCCAAGAGATGCCGTTCTGTTGGAGCATCGCAGGAAGGCTGGGGAAGGAGACCACGTCTCCGGGGGGATTGGCATCCCCGGTGACGGGACCCGAGGTGATGGCGTAGTAGTAGAACCGGTTGGGCAAGGTCGGGCCGGCGAAGTCGGTGTAGTAGTTGTCGGCGAGACCGTACTCTTGGGCCAGCCCGAGATCGTTCGAGACGATGTAGGGGGGATAGAGTCCGTCGGCCGGGGCTCCGTTCGTGTAGTAAAATCCGTCCATCGAGCCGTTGTCCTCTTCGGACAAGATATTGTCCTCACCGTGGGCGGGGCTCGAGAAGCTTTGATTGTTCCCGTAGTTCCAATCCATCGGATACTCACTGGCGTAACCCGGTGGGGCGCCGAGCGTGGTGGGTTGAGGGACCCCCCCTGGAGGTAGCCCGAAGGCGCCCGGGTACTGGGAGAAATAGTTGTCGAAGGCATGGTTCTCTTGGATGATGATGATGACATGCTGGATGGGGCTTCTCGTGTGCGGAACCATCAGCACCGAGGCCGCGGATGGGATGGGGGAAGGCGCGGCGGGTGGGACGGCCGGGGCGGCGGAGGCGGGCCAAGAGACCACGAGCAGTGCCGCCAATGCCAGTGCGCCAGCCAAGCACAGCCGTACCATGCCCACAATAGCGGGGCGGCAGTCATAACGGTTTTGCCGAGCGGGAGTGTGTAGAGTAGGAGGCGGAGTTCCCTCCGCCGTCCCGCCCCAACCCTTGAAGTCCCCCGGTGGCTTACATAGGGTGACCATGGAGGCCGGGATCTGTCCATGGACGCCCTTCGATACCACCTCCCATTGGGCCGTCCCGCAGATGCCCCCGGTCACCATGACCACCCCCTCGGTCGGGACCGTGTACCCGGACTTCGCGGTGAGTTGGCCGGCGGTGCAGTCCTCTCCCGCTTGCAGTTGGGGATGCACTTCTTGGAGCGCGTGGAGCGGGGTCGGGGTGTGGAACGTGGCGGAGCTGGCGCCGGTGAGTGCGCTCATGGTGGTGGGGGCCGCTCTGGAGGCGGCCCTCCAGGCGCTCGTCGCGTTCGTCTACAACGAAATCAAGACATTGATTTCGGATGCCGTCAGCCCGATACAGATTGCTCTATCGAACGTTTTCTCGAATGTGCTCCAGACCATCAACACTATGCTCATTGCGGTGGAAAACAACCAACCCATGACTGAGACGGAGGCCGCACCATCCTGGGAAGAGGCGGTCTTACCATTTCTCATTGGGGTTACGATTGCGACAATGGCCATGGTTGCCTTGACTGTGGTTCAGGACGTGAGTTTAGGAGCAGGGTTCCTCGTAGGCATACTGGGGACTGTGATTGTGGGTACAGCGCCACCCATATTGGCTCTTTCGAACTCTCTCATGTCCCAGCTACTGAGTGGAGGCTCAGCGGCCATATTGGCAATGATGGGGTTTGTGAACAGCACTGCTAGTGCCGAACACAATGGCCCGTTGTTTGTCTCACCGAGCCAAGGTGATGCTGGCTCGTGTTACCACACGGTCAAGGCCTTCGCTGACGGGTTCGGGGGCCAAAGCAAGAAGACCATCATACATCCCAGGAACTCTTGATGGACTTCTTGGTAGAGAAGAGGGCTGGACGTATCAGTGTCCCGCCCCTCCTCAATCACAAACCACACCGCTCACCGGGGGAGATGTTGGTAGACGTTGCGCCATGTGCCAAAGCGCAAGACGCTGACCTCGGACCCGGTCCACTCATAGACACACCGATATTCCCTCCATTCGGGAGGAATCGATTCCTTCGGCAGCTTGAGAGTCCAAAGGTGCGGTGCATTGCGTATCTGGTGCGTGTCGTAGGGTCCCGGGAGGGTGAGCTTGGGCCTTGCCCGCCACTCCTCCAAGATGTCGAAGAATGCTTGCAGTACCTCTTTTGGGATCCGACCTGCCGAGGCATCAGCCTCACGCTTGTACTCAACATGGACCATGGTCTACTTGAGACCATGACGGCGACGGAACTCCTCTGCCGAGATCCCCGGCCGTTTCAATTCCTCGGCGGCCCAACGCACGAATTCCTCCGGTGCGAAGTTGTCCATGAACTCCTCTAGTACATCATCCCAGGTCTTGCCGCCTGTCTTATAGAGTTGGAGTTGGCGCACGGTGTCTGGGCGTAGGGAGATGGTGGTGTATCGGGCGGTGGAGGACATGGTGTGCTAATAGCAATTACAGTAATAATGGCTTCGTGGCCAACCAAGGAGCGAGCGAGAACCCTCCCTCAGGATCATTCCACACATAGGTGTCGCCCCCAACCCTTGATGTCCTGTTAGTCCTTACATAGAGTGACCATGGAGATCCTTGTCGGTCCCGGGGCGATGGATTACGACCCCGCCCCCTGGCCGGTGTTCCCCATGGCCACCCCCTCGGTCGGGACCCCACGCTACAGCTTCGCGGTGAGCTGGCAATCGTCGCAACTCTCCCCGGCGTGCAGTTGGGGATGCACTTCTTGGAACGCGTGGATCGGGGTTGGGTGGAGGCCGCGACGGTTGTGTCTCCGATGGAACGTGCTCATTTTGTGTTCGGTGTAGACTGAAGCTCCTTGGACAGCCCTTGGGCTGTCCCCGTAGCGTTTTGCGATCACAACCAAACGCCGTCGGTACCAGTACTTCCCTTCTCCGTTCCCTGAGAAGCAAGCTCAAGGGAGACCCCCTGTCACTCTGAGTATGCTATTTGCCGGGCACACTCACCGAGCGGCCATGATAGGAGGATATCCTATGGATAGTTCCCCCCGACAGGAGGTAGAGGTCCATGTTTCCCGGGGTTCCCGCGGCGAACCGGGCGGGCACGGTTACGCCGGACCGCTTGCGACAAAGAGCACATTTCGAACGCTGACGGGGTCCGTTATCCTGACCCTTGAATTTCTGGTCCGAACGATGGAGGGATATCCCCACAAGTCCCGCACGAAGCCCGTTTCTCAAGTCGGGACAGCACGCTTACTATCGTTCCGAGGGTTATACCATGATGGCGTGCCGGCGCCGGAGGGACTCTTCATCCTCCGCCCGCGCCTTCATGACCGCTGCCACGAGACCGTCGGAGAACCGGAGGCTGGCCGACTCGAAGAGGGTGCCGAGCGGGGCCAACCGGGCCCGGCGATCGTCCTCCGGGAACGAGAACGAGACCGTCAGGGTCGCTGCGTGCGCCAGCTTGCTCGTGGACCGGGCCGTGATGACGATAAGGCTGGCTCCCTCCCGGCGCACGATGTTCGCCGTCTGGTTCGAGGAATAGCTCTCCCCCCGGTTCGAGAAGATGATCACGAGGTCGCCGCGCATCACGATGGGAGTCACGGACTCGCCGATCACGAAGGCGCGCAGGCCTACCTGGACCAACCGCATGGCGAGGGCCCGGGCAATGATCCCGGAGCGTCCCGCCCCGTAGACGAAGATCGTGGGGGCCGTGGTGATGAGCCCGACAGCGGACTGGATCTCCTTCGGATCGATAGAGGAGAGCGCCCGGGTCACCCGGTCTCCGATGTACTGCACCGCCTCGGCGAAGGGGGAGGGATCACTTTCGGCGGGGGGCATTCTTCTTTGCCTGGGCCGGCTTGGCCCGAGGGTGGGCGGTGGGCTTCGCCTTCGGGGCCGGGGCCTGCTTCCCCTTGGGCTTCGGGGCCTCCTTCTTGGCCGGCGGTGCGGCTTTCCCCTTCTTGGGTGCCTGCGCTGCAGCGATCTCCGCCCGCTTCTTCGCCATCATCTTGGCGATCGTGCGTTCGTAAAGCACCCGAAGGTACATCGCATCGTGTTCCATCAGCGGTGAGGAACTGATGATCGTCGCATCGTACTTGCGGTCCGCAAGGGCTTCGGCCACGTTCTCGAACTTGACGGACCCCTTCTTGACCGGGGTCATCCGGAACGTCCCCCGGGACTGGATGTCCACCCCGGAGAAGTTGATGTAGAGGTCCCCGTGGCCTGCCGTGGAGAACTCTTCCATGAGGTCGCCGATGACCCCCTTGTCGTCGAACGGGATCTCCTCCCGGACGGCGAGGTGCGGCACGTTGAGCACAGGAATGGTACGGGGCACCCGGCGGGCCACTTCCAACACTTCCGTGCGGCTGCCGAGCACCTCCGGGTGCCCGTTAGGTTCGATGCCGAGGAGGATCCGCTGGCCCCCCGGGAGCGCATCGAGGGTCTTGCGAACCTCCTTCAGCCGGTCGATGACCGCGGTGAGGGACGCTTCCGGCCCGTCAGGTCCGTAGAAGCCCAGGTGACTGACCACCACGTCGGCACCCATGGCGCTTGCGAGGATGCAGGACCACCGGTAATTGTTGGTCGTGCGTTGCCGGGCCTCCTCGGAGTTCAGGAAATCCACATAATAAGGAGCGTGCAAGGTGAGGCGGATGTCGACCGAGCGGGCGAGGACCTTCCCGGCTGAAAGGGCGTTGTAGTCCTTGGCCATGAGCCAATTGAGGGTCGTGACCTGGCTCTTCTTTGTGAGCGGCCGGTCCAGGTACGAAAGTTCGCTCACCATCCCGCCCCGGGCGGGTTCGGCGACCTGAATGACGAGTTTTTCCGGAAGTTCGCGCGGCTTTTTACCGACCTCTTCCGGTTGGACGGAGCGTTGGGCGGAACTCACCTTGATGAATTGCACTTCCATGGCCGTCAGGCCGAGATGGTGCAGGTCGACGATGCTATCGCGGAGGGTGCGGCCCTTGCAGGAGAGCGGGATGCCACCGGGACCGAACCGGATCATAGAAGAATGGGTGCACCTCCAGGGTTTTCAACCCAACGCACCGTACCTATAAAGGTGTCCCTCAGCTAAAGCTTTTCGCTCGGTTGACCCGCATCCTTGTCGAGGTCTTCCCCACCAAAAAATGCGATCTGCACCGCGCGATAGAGGTCCGGGAACCCCCGTTCCTCGCGGGCGCTTGTGGGCAGGACGTCCCAAACAGGCTCCAAGATCTCGAGCGCCCGGAAGAGCTCCGCCGAGGGGAGCGCATCCCCACGAGGGGGAAGGGCTGATAGGGATTCATAGAGGGAGTCCCGGTCCGAGGACCACCGTGCCACCCGCTCCCGTTCCTCCTCGGTCAGGAGGTCGTCCTTGGAAAGGACGTTCATGATCGGGAGGCCGAAACGGAACTGGACCGTGGCGGACAACAGCAAGAGGCTGACGAACCCGCTCGGGACCCGGGCGAGCATGGGATCGAAAAGAAAGGCGATCATCGAGCGGTCCCCGCTGAGCTCTTCCACGATGGTGCGGGAGGCTTCCCGGAACGCGAACAGCTCGACCTGGCCCGGGGTGTCCACCAGTATGTAATCGGAACGGAGGGGTTCGAGGGCATCCCGGATGGCGGGAAGGTTCACCCCGACCATGTCGCTGGCGGCGATCTGCGCCCCATTCGGCCCCAGTTTCGCCGCGGCCATCACATCCTCGAGCTTGACCCATTCGCGGACGTCGACATCGGGCTCGAAGTTGGGATCCTCCATGCCCGGGTCCAGGTTCACCGTGGTGACGGCGTAGCCCTGGTCACCCATCCATGACTTCCAGGCCGTGGTGAGGGTGGTCTTTCCGGCGCCGGCGGTGCCGGTGATGTAGATCGTGACCGGGTCCATGCTCGTGCGGGTTCAAGCGGCCTTGGGCATCGTCCGGAGTTCGGCGGCGAGCTTCTTCAGGAACGCGGCCTTGGAGACGCCCTTCTTCTTCGTGACCTTCAGCCGTCCCCGATAGTTGTGGAAATCCCGGGGGTAGTGCTTGTCCTCCCGTTCCACGGTGAAACCCAGTTTGCGCGCAGCGTTCTCAAGGTCGTCCAAGGTCACATTGGGATCGATCGGCGCCTTCGGGACCCGACGGCCCAGCTGGCGGCTCGCCGCCGTAAGGTATTCCGGGTACACGTAGAAGTGTTCAGGCATTCGGCGACTTCGGAGCCGACTCCTTGGGGAGGAGCACGCCGTTCAGGACGCCATCCTGTCCGGGTCGGGACCGGATCTGCACCGGGCCGAGCTCCGTCTGCAGGATCGCTCCCCGGGAAATGATGTTCCGTTGCACATAGTTGGGGTTGGCATCGTTCCGGACCACCGTGGTCGTCTTCACCGACTTGGTGGTCTTGGTCGCCGGATCGTAGACGTTCACCTGATTGGCTCCAAGGATGCGCACCTTGCGGGCGGCGCCCCGGACCCGGTAGAGCTTGAGCGAGGGTTCACCCACCGTAGCGTACTGGAGCTCGCGGCCGATCTCGAAGCGGCGCTTGTTCCGGATCGGCCGGAGCCGGCCGCCCGTCTTCTTCCGCTTGGAACGCCCTTGCCATATTCCCATGGTCCGTTATGCCTCCGAGTGGCCCCCGAGAGCGCGCTCCCTAAATAAGCGCTGCGACTGCCGTGCTGCAGCACGACCCGCATCCATGGAACGCTCTCCTATGCTCACGGTGGGGCTGGTGACCATCCTCTTTTTGGCCGGGTTCGGAGCTCTGTCGTCCGGGGCGTCCGGGAGTTCCGTTCGCACCGCCCCGCGGAACCCTCTCCTGCCCTCGAGCCTGCCATTCAACATCCAAGTGAGTAACACCGCCCCGGAACCGTCCGGGGAGCCCACGGTGGCCGTGAACCGGTACGGGACGATCCAGGTGGTCTGGGAGGAGCAGGGAAAGCTCCAGGACCCCGTCGGACCGATGGGCATGGCCTTCTCGCAGGACGATGGGGCCACCTTTGGCCCCCAACATATCTCCCAGGTACCGGGCTCCTCGTTCGAATACGATGTGTCCAATGCCGGCAACTCACCGAACGGGACCTTCTGGGTGGGCTATGGCGTCTGCCCCGTCCCGGGTCAATCCTGTTCGCTCACCGGCACTGTCACCTCCCAGGACTACGTGACCACCGCTTGGGACAATGGGAGTTTGGTCTCCCAACCCCAACCTAGCATCGCCTATGCGCAAACCGGTTCGAACTTCGTCGATCGGGACTGGCTCGCCTCGACCCCCAACGGCACTGTCTTCCAGGTCGTCGACGATGCGAGCGGGGCAACGAACGATGTCTATCTTGTCCGTTCCTTTGACGGGATCCACTTCGCCGCGCCCCAGGTCATCTACAACAACAACGGCATCCCGATCGATGCCTTTGCCTACAACAACACCCTCTGGGGCGTAGCCGATTCGAACGGCTCGGGAGATTGTGCCATCCTCCTCTCCTTTGATGGCGGGAGCATCTGGTCTCCCCCGGTCTCCTCCCCCGCGTGCAATACCGCCCAGTCCGGGAACATCGACTGGCAGGTGACGTGGGGCGCAAGTCACACCATCGACCTGACGTTCGACACGACTACCGGTGTGGACTTCACGAGCTCCGCGGACTTCGGTGCGACCTGGTCGACCCCCGTCCCGGTCTCGGGGACCACACCCGCGGGAACCACGTTCGAGACCCCCACGATCGCCTCGGATCCGGCCACCAACGAGACCTCCATCATCTGGCTCGATACCCGGAACAACCCTTCCCAAGGTATCTGGTACGTATACGAGGCCGACAGTTACGACAACGGGATCCACTGGTCATCCCCCCGTCAGCTTTCCGACACCCAGGCCGGCACGAATGCCGGAGGGACCACCTTCTGGCCGGGCGATTTCATCGGGAGCACGATCACCCCCTGGGGCACCGCGGCCGGCGTGTGGGGAGAGGATAACGCTAGCGGCCTATTGCAGACCTACTTCGGCCAGCTCCCGCTCGTACGGCCCTCGGCCGGGAACCTGAGCGTGACCGTCCGCAACAGCCTCGGCTCGGTCGTGCCGAACCTCCCGGTCTCGATCCCCGGGCTCGGAAGCGCCCGGACCAATGCGTCGGGCATCACCACCTTCTTCACCCTTCCCCCCGGCACGTACACGGCGAGCGCAACCTCGCCTGCCTATGGATCGGGGTCGGCCTCCGGCGTCGTGACATCGGGTACCACGACCGCTGTGACGATCGATCTGTCCGGAGGAACCCCGCCCCCGCTCGTGACCGGCTTCACCGCGACACCGAGCCGCCTCACGCTGGGCAACGCGACGCAGCTCCATGTTTCGACCACCGGTGGGTCGCCTCCCCTTACCTATGCGTATGCAGGCCTTCCGCCGGGTTGCAAGACCGGGGACGTAGCCAATCTCAACTGCACTCCATCGACGTCCGGTAATTTCACGGTGCGGGTCGTCGTGAATGATAGTCTCAGCCGGACCGCAAACGCCACGGTCTTGCTCACCGTGCTCCCCCGGAGCGTCACCCCTCTCGTGATCGAAGCGTTCACGGTCAATCCCTCGGTGGTCACCCCGGGGAGCATGACCAACCTTACGGTCAATGTTTCCGGAGGCGCTCAGCCGTACACTTACCAGTACTCCGGACTACCGTCCGGATGTAGCTCCGCCAATCGTTCGACCCTGGGGTGTCGACCGTCGACCCCGGGCACCTATCTCATCTCCGTGCTCGTGACGGATGCTCGAGGGAGCATGGCTTCAAAGAACACGACGCTGGCCGTGGGCACGTGCCTTTATTGTCCGGTCCCACCCTTGTCCATCCACTCCTTTACGGCCACACCTTCCATCCTAAGCTTGGGAGGGTGGACCAACCTATCCGTCTCTGCCTCGGGAGGGTTGCCCCCGTACCGCTATGCCTATTCCGGGCTTCCCACAGGCTGCGGGACGGCGAACCTTTCCACCCTTTCGTGCCATCCCACGGCATCGGGAAGCTTCACCGTCCGAGTGACGGTCACGGATGCGACGGGCCGGTCCGCGCAGGCCAATCTGACCATCACGGTCCAACCGGCTTCGGGAGCTTCGGGCAGCCCGCTCACGAACCTCGAGCTATGGGTCGCGCTCGGTGTGGTGGCGGCCGCCGTCGTTGTGACCGTCCTCTGGATAAGGCGATCGCGACGCACACCCCCTGCGGGCGGGAAGGAGATGGCCCCCGCTTCGCCTCCCGCCTCTTGGGTGGGCCCGCCGCCCTCGGATCCCTGAACGACGCCGGGGGAATCGTCCCCTGCCCTACTTCCGGGAACTTGGCGTCAGCCTTTTAATCGGGGGGCAGTCGGGAGGACCGATATGGTCATCAACGAAGGGGGCCCGTAGGCAATGCCTTCGAAAGGAGAGCTCCGGCTCCAACGGCTCCTTGCCGAGCACGAACGCTGGCGATCTCGAGAGTCCCTGAACCTCCTCGCCTCGGAGAATCTCTCTTCTCCTTCGGTCCAACGGTACCTCTCCTCAGACATGGGCCGGCGCTATACGCTCGAGCTCGACCAGGTCCTGCATGGCGAGAAGGTGGACAATGGCTATGCCGGCACCCGCTACCTCGACGAGGTCGAGGGAATGGCGCGCAGCCTCGCGGCGAAGTTGCTGCATGGGAAACGCGCCTCCGTGAAACCCCTCTCCGGCCACGTCGCCGCCTTGTGCGTACTGGCTCCGCTCCTCCCTCGGGGCGCCCGGTACCTAGCCGTCTTCCCGGAACAGGGAGGATACGATGGGTACGCCCCCGCATACATCCCTTCCGTGCTCGGGTACACGGCCCGGGAACTCCCTGTGCACGGACCCCTCCACGAGGTCGACGTGGAGGAGGTCACCACGAAGATCCGTCGCGAGAAGCCCGAGGCCGTGATCCTCGGGCAGAGCTACTTCGTACTTCCCTATCCGGTCCGGCCTATCGCCGATGCGGTCCACGAGCATGGGGGAAAGCTCCTCTACGATGCCTCCCACGTCATGGGCCTCGTGATGGGAGGGGAGTTCCAGGACCCCCTTGGGGAGGGAGCGGACGTGGTATACGGTTCCACCCACAAGAGCTTCTTCGGTCCCCAGGGAGGCATCATCGCAGCCCGGGACATCGAGCTCCTCGATCGCATCGAGGCCTACATGACGTGGCGGATCCTCGACAACGCCCATTGGAACCGGATCGCTGCGCTGACCCAAGCCCTCCTCGAAATGGAACGCTATGGCCGCGCGTACGCTTCCACCGTCGTGGTGAACGCCCGCGCGTTGGCCTCCGAGCTCGAGGCCCAGGGGATCCCGGTCCTCGGGGCCGACCTTGGCTACACCCGCTCCCACCAGGTCTTCCTAGACGGTGCGACGCTCAAGGCGCGCCACGGGCTCGCCCCCCCCGGTCTCGCCCGCCGACTGGAACGGCAAGATATCCTCATCGACCTCGTGGGCCGCGTGGGCACGGCCGAGGCCACCCGTCTTGGCGTACGGAAGACCGACATGCCCGAAATCGCGCGGTGGATCCACTCGGCCGGCATCCTCGGGAAGCCCGTCAAGGCCCAGGTGAACGCCTTCCGCCGCCGGTTCAAGCGTCTCCGGTTCGCCTGAGACATACATAATGGAGCCATTCCTAGAGGCCGTGCTGGCGGGAGGGCTAACCGGAGAGGTCGCCCTCTTCATCGCCGGGGTCCTGCTTGCCCTGTTGGCGGTCGCCGCCGTGCCCTTGCACGTCCTCACTTGGAAGGGTTCCGCGACCGCATTCCTTTTCGGAGTCTTCTTCCTCCTCGTGGGGGGGTACCCGTACCTGCTCCTCATGGTCCTCTTCGTTGCCCTGGGGGGGATCGCCACGCGCTATCGCCTGGCCGAGAAGCGCTGGCGCAAGGTCGCCGAAGGGATCGAAGGGGAGCGTCGCGCGGGGAACGTGCTTGCGCACACTATTCCCGGGGCGGCCATACTCCTTGTTGCGCTTCTCCCGGTGTGGAACCCGGATGCCACCTTCGTGGCGTTCGTCTATACGGCGGCCCTCGCCTTCGGTGCCGCCGACACCTATGCCTCCGAGATCGGCGTCCTGAGCCCGCGGCCCGTGAACATCCTGGGTGGGGGCGAGGTCCCGCCCGGGACCGATGGCGGGATCACGTTGCTCGGGGAGGTCGCGGCGTTCGCCGGAGGCTTCTTCCTCGTGCTGCTCGGCGGGCTCGGCTTTCAGCTCTTCGATGGGGTCCCGGGCCTCAAGTTCCTTTCATGGGTGTTGCTTGCCACGCTCGCCGGCTGGGTGGGTTGCCAGTTCGACAGCGTGCTCGGCGCCACGCTGGAGCGCCACGACATCCTGGGCAAGAATGGCGTCAACATGCTGGCGATGTTCGGTACGCTCGCCCTGGCCTTCGCGATATGGAGCGTGGTATGACCCGGAGGTCCCAAAGGAACCCCGGACCGGCGGTCGTGCTGCTGTCCGGAGGGATGGACTCGGCCACGGTGCTCGCCCTGGCATCCCGACGGGGTCATGCCCCCATCTATGCCCTCATCGTCCGCTACGGGCAACGGCACGCCCGGGAGGTCCGGGCGGCCCGCGCTGTGGCTCGCCACTTCGGGGCGACCCCCATTGAGATCGCCATTCCCCTCTTCCGGATCGCCTCCTCCGCCTTGACCCGGAAGGACATTCCGCTCCCACGGGACCGGCGCCGGGGGGATATCGGCCGCGGCATCCCCGCCACCTACGTTCCGGCGCGGAACACCGTATTCCTTTCCCTGGCCCTTGCTCTCGCCGAGACGACCCGATCTTCCACCATCTACCTCGGGATCAACGCCGTGGATTACAGTGGGTACCCGGATTGCCGGCCGGCGTACCTCCGCGCGTTCCGTCGCCTCGCTCGCCTCGCCACTCGGGCGGGAGTGACCGGCGAAGGCATCCCCCGGATCGAAGCCCCCTTGCTCGCTCTCGGAAAGGCCGAAATCGTCCTCCTCGGCGATCGGCTCGGGGTACCCTGGGAGAAGACCTGGAGCTGCTATGCCGGAGGGCACGAGCCCTGCCACCGATGCGATGCTTGCCGGCTCCGGGAGGAAGGATTCCGCCGCGCGGCGGAGATCCGGAACGGTCCGGCCCCGCCGCGCAAGCGAAGAGGTAAATACGCCCCGTCGTTGCCGCTCGGGGAAGGATGACAGAGGAGGCGACGCTCACCACCCGCCTTCGCTACTTCTATCGCAAGATCCGGTTTCCCCTTGGCATCGCGGTCCTGGTCCTCGGGGCCTTCCTGAGCATCAGCGCCTTCGCCGCCTACTCCCCGCTCCTTTACGATCAGCCCTTTTCGAGCTACGTGCCCACCCTCCTCGGTCCCGATTGCCCCCAGAACGCCAGTTGCCCGGCGAACTACCAGAGCGCCACGACCGATTGGATCCTCCTCTTTGTCGTGTCCGGGATCATCATCGACATCATCGGCATCTACATGGTGGCCGTTTATCTCGTGGCCCGTCGTCGGTTCGAGCATCTCCTGAAGACGAAGAGCAAAGCGGAGTTCGTCCGGAACCTGCCCGAGGTGGAGGACCTCTTGTGGGACCTCACACCCTCGGATGAGGAGCGGCTCCTCCAGCGCAAGCAGGAGTTGCGGATCCGGGACTAGGACGGGCGACGGATGGAGCGGGTCGAGGTCCGGGCGGGCCAGATCCCCGCCGCTGATGCCACCGCACTCCGGGCGGCGGAGGACCGCTTGCTCAAGCTCACCAAGCCCACGGGCAGCCTCGGTCGCCTGGAAGAGCTCGTGAAGCGCCTGGCGGCGATCCAAGCGGAGCCCCTCCCATGGGTCGACCCGCCCGCCGTGCTCGTGTTCGCCGGCGACCATGGAGTCACCGAAGAGGGGGTCTCCGCCTACCCGAGCTCGGTCACGGCCGCCATGGTCGATAACTTCCTGAACGGCGGCGCCGCCATCAGTGTCCTCTCCCGGATGATTGGCGCGGAGCTCACCGTGGTCGACGTCGGGGTCGATTCAGAACCCCTCCCCCCGCGCCCCGGATTCCTCCCGCGCAAGGTCGCCCCGGGCACCCGGAACCTGGCCCGGGAAGATGCCATGACCGAGGCGGAGACCCGGACCGCCATCGACATCGGTAGCGAAGCGGCCTCGGATGCGATCCGGGGCGGGGCCCGGGCCCTTGCGCTCGGGGAAATGGGGATTGGGAACACCACCTCCGCCACCGCCCTCATCGCGGCGATCACCCGACGGGCGCCCGCGGGGCTCGTGGGACGGGGGACAGGGATCGACGATCCGACCATGGAACGCAAGCGCAGCGTGGTGCAGCGGGCCGTCGACCGGGTCGGGCCGCGGACCGCACCGGTCCCGCTTTTGGCCGCTCTGGGGGGGTTCGAGATCGCGGCCATCGCCGGCGCTGCCCTCGAGGCGGCGCGCCAGCGGCGGCCCATCCTCGTCGATGGGCTCATCTCCACCGCCGCCGTCCTGTGGGCCGCGCTCCTCAATGATCGCATAATCGACCATCTCGTCGCCGCACACCGCTCGGCCGAACCCGCGCACTCAGTGGCCCTCGACCACCTCGGCCTCGTGCCCTACCTCGACCTCTCGATGCGTCTCGGCGAGGGAACGGGCGCCGTCCTCGGCCTCGTGCTCTGCGATGCCGCCTGCCGGCTACTACGCGAAATGGCCACGTTCGAGGAGGCGAACGTTGCGGGCCGCCTTCGGCCCGGGTAACCTTTATCCTCGAAGGAGGGTGTCGGAGGCAATGAACATCCTGAGCTACGACCTGAGCCTCGATGTGGACTATGCCGGGCTCAGGTATGCCGGGAAGGTCCGGATCAACCTCGAGGACCCTCCCGCAGACCTGATCCTCAATCAGGTGGGGCTGAACATCCTCAGCGTCAAGGGGGGTTCCGGCGACCTGGGCTGGGAGGACGGGCCCGATGAAGAGGAGTTCCAGGTCCACGGACTCACGAAGGAGGACCGTTTCGTGGAGATCCAGTTCGAGGGCACGGTCGCCCAGGAGAAGCTCATCGGCTTTTACAAATCCCAGTTCGATGGCGGGTATCTCCTGACCACCCAGTTCGAGGCGACCCAGGCGCGCCGGATGTTCCCGTGCCTTGACCATCCGGCCTACAAGGCCGTGTTCCAGGTGAACCTCACGATCCCCGAGGCCCTGCATGCCGTGTTCAACACCCCGATGTTGAACTCGGCCCCGGTACCCGGGGGGAAGAAACGGATCCGCTTCCACCCCACACCCCGGATGTCCACGTACCTCGTCTACTTCGGCATCGGCCCGATCGCCGAGGTCGAGCGGCGCTCGGGGCGTCTCCGGGTGATCGTCGCTCTTCCCAAAGAGAAGCGGGAGAACGCCGGATTCGCCCTGGACCACGCCGCGCCCACCGTCGAGTTCTTCGAACGGTACTTCGGGATCCCGTACCCTTTGCCCAAGCTTCACCTCATCAGCGTGCCCGACACGTGGGTCGGCGCCATGGAGAACTGGGGTGCCATCTCCTTCCGCGAGATCGCCCTCCTCGTGGATGTCAACACGAGCGCTCTCATCAAGAAGCAGGTCGCGGTCACCATCGCTCACGAGATCGCCCACCAGTGGTTCGGCGACCTCGTCACCATGGCCTGGTGGAACGACCTATGGCTCAACGAGAGCTTTGCGACGTTCATGTCGTACAAGGCGCTCGAATATCTCCATCCAGAATGGGGGGTCTGGAACGACTTCCTGTCGGAGAGCACCAGCCGGGCCCTTCTCTGGGACGCGCTCGTCACCACGCACCCGATCGAAGCCGAGATCGCCCGCCCCGTCGAGATCGATGAGGCGTTCGACGAGATCAGCTACGAGAAGGGGGGAGCGGTCCTGCGGATGATCGAATCCTTCCTCGGCCCGGAACATTTCGCCAAGGGAGTCTCCACCTACCTCAAGCGGTACCAGTACGCGAACGCCCAGAGCATGGACCTATGGCGGACCATCGAGGAGGTCACCGCAGTACCGATCCCTGAGATCATGGGCGCATGGGTGCGCCGGGTTGGCTATCCCCTCATCACCATCCGCCGGGAAGGCTCCCAACTCGTCTTGACCCAGGAGCGATTCCTTCTGGAGGGAACCGATGCCGCCGACCCCTGGCCCGTGCCTATCACGCTATCGCTTGCGGGAAAGGAGCAGCGGTTGCTCTTCAAGGACCGGACCCTGTCCGTCGACCTTGGAACGGAGGACCCCGCTTGGGTGCTCGTCAACGGCGGACGCACGGGCTATTATCGGGTCCAGTACTCCGAGGCGCTCGGGTCCGCGCTCCACGCGCGACTTGCCGACCTTCCGGAAGCCGACCGTTGGGGTCTCGTCCAGGACACCTACGCCGCTCTGCTCGCCGGCAAGACCGATCCTGCGGACTACTTTGCTCTGATCCGCCGACTTCGGAACGACCCGAGCACTCTGGTCGCCGAGGAGATCGTCTCCGAGCTCTCCGCGCTCGCCCCGCTCTTTGATGGCTTGGAGAGCACCGAAGGAGAGGTCCGGCTCTTCGCTGCCGCCCAGTTGCAACGCCACGGCCTCGATTCCCGCCCCGACGAATCCCAATCCGTGCGTGCGCTGCGAGAACGGCTGGCGCTCCTGCAGGACCTCTTCGACCGGAGCTTTGCCGGGAAGATGGATGAACGGTTCCCCCACTACAGCCGGGCGGAACCCGAGGTCCGAGCCGCCATCGTGGTCGCCCACGCCCTCCGGGGAGGCACCGAGGCCTACGAGGAGATCGAGAAGATGTTCCTGAGTTCGCCCAACGAGGGCGATGCGTGGCGTTGCTCCCTCGCCCTGGCCTGTTTCAGCCAGCCCGAGCTCTTGGAACGCAGCCTCGGGCTCGTCTTCCGCCCCGAGACCGGGCTCGGCCGCGCCATCCCGCTCCTCTCCAGTTGCATCGCCTTCGGGAGCCGGCAGGAGCTCGGACGGGTGGTCCTTCGCCGGTGGATGGCCAACAACCTGGAGACCCTCAACTCGGTCATGAAAGGATCCGCCATCCTCTCCCAGTTCCTGCAGAGCTTCGTCTCCCGAGCCGGTCTCATGTGGTTCGATGAGATGCGTACGTTCCTCGACCAACACCCGCTCCCGGGTGCTGAGTCGGGCAAGGCGAAGGGGTTCGAGCTCCTCAAGGTCTACGAGCGGATGCGGCCCCGGTTCGCAGAGTTCGAGGCGGCGTTCTCCGCCGCCAAGTAGCGCCGGACCTCTCCCAGCACCCGATCGAACATCGCCTCCGACAGAAGACCCGTCTGGGTGTTGCGAGGACTCGGATGGTACGCCCCCCAGAGCGTGAGCCCGCCCGGAACGAGTGCCACCTTCGCCCCATGGGCAAAGGCCACCTTGCGAGGGTGGGTCCCAAAGGCGAGGCACGCCGCCGAGAAGGACCGGTCCCAAGCAAGTTTTCCCAGCCCGAGTATCGCCCGGAGCCTGGGAAGAGACCGCAACTCCCGGACGAGGAAGGGAAGGCAGTTCCGCTCCTCCTGTGAGGAGGGACGGTTGTCAGGAGGGACGCACCGGACGGCCGCCGTAATGTAGGCATCCCGATACGACAAGCCGTCGTCCCGCGATGTAGAGGTGGGCTGGCTCGCCCATCCAGCCCGAAAGAGCGCCGCCGTGAGGAAGGCGGCCGACCGGTCCCCCGTGAAGATCCTCCCCGTCCGGTTGGCGCCGCGGGCCGCGGGGGCCAGACCGACAACGAGCAACCGGGCACCCGGATCACCGAACCCGGGAACGGGCTTTCCCCAGTAGGGGATGCCGTCCCGGAACGACCCCTCCCGGGCGATCCGCTCCCGATACCGTACAAGGCGCGGGCACTTTCGACAGCGGACGATCTCCGCCGAGAGCTGCTCGAGGGAAGCCGAAGGTCCTACGACCGCATGAGGGGACGGCCGCATGCTTTACAATGCGTGAGCCAGGGATCGTTAGGCCGGCCACACTCCGGGCAGACGATCGCCTGGGAACCACCGGTCCCATAACCGGCCTGCTGCGGCGGGGCACTGGCGGGCCGCCCGTACTGGGCCGGCGCGGGGGCTTGTTGGGGGGGAGCCCGTTGATACTGCTGGGGAGGTGGTTGCTGCTGCGCGGGGGGAGCCCGCTGCTGAGGGGGTGGCGTCGCCGCCTGCTGCGCCGCGGGAGGCGAGCCTTGCTGCCCGGGAAAGGGACGGAGTTGCGCTCCGCAGAACGCACAAAAATAACCGTTCGCCAGTGTGCCTTGGTGACAGTACGGACATGCGGCGAGGGGGACCTGGTACATTGTCATAGAGATAGACGTCGGGGTTGATAAGGGAAGCCCCTAGTGTTTAGAGGAGGGACCGGAGGAAATCGCGCCCGGTGCGGATCCGCAGCGCCTCGGAATCGCTCACGAGGCGGTCCCGCCGGGACTCGACCACGGACCGTTCCGGATGGGGCATGAGACCGAAGACCGTGCCCTCCGGGTTCGTGATGCCGGCCACATTCCCGGCCGAGCCGTTCGGGTTCCAAGGATAACCCGCCGGTTGGCCGTCCGGGTCGACCCATCGGAAGAGCACCTGCCCGCGGTCCTCCAGATCGCGAAGCGTGGCTCCCCGGGACCCCCGGAGGACGAGCTTCCCTTCCCCATGGGCCGAGGGAAAGTAGAAAACCGTGCCCCGCCGGGTACCACGCAACGGGTCAAAATTCCCCCCATCCCACGCCACGAACGTCGGGCGACACTCGAAACGGGCCGAATCGTTCGTGGTGAGGCACGCTTGGGGGACCGATAACCGGCCTCCCGCCCGCCCCGGAAGGAGCCCGAGCTCCACGAGCACCTGGAAACCATTGCAGATTCCGCCCACAAGGTGCGAAGGGTCGCGCAGATACTCCGCGAGGTCCCGTCCCAGAGTGCTCCGGACGCGCGCCGCCATGATCGCACCGGCGCGCACGTAGTCCCCGGCGGAGAATCCCCCGGGAAAAAGGAGCATGTCGTAGTCTTCCAGGCGCCGGCGGAGAATGGGCGATCCCACTTCGTCCGTGAACTGGGCGAGGTCCACGATCTCGGGCCGGGCCCCGAGGGTCTCGAAGGCCGAGGCCAGCTCGCGGTCGCAATTGGTCCCCTCGATGGAAACGATCGCAACCGACTTGCGCGCTTTCGCCATGCGTACGGGGGATACCCGTAGTGGATTAAATCTGTGGGTACCCTGACCACGTCATCAGGCTACGATGGCCACATAGGCCCCCCCGAAGGCGAGGGGGATGCTCAACACCTCAAGGAACGTGATCGGAGTCCCGAGGAACCCGACCACCAACAACATCGTGAAGATCGGGATGGTCGCATTGATCACCGACGGAATGACGATGGAGACCCGTTGCCCCGCCCGGAAGAAGGCCCAGGGTGCGATGAAGAAGGTCGTCGCACCGACGGCGAACAGGTCCACATAGCCCCACGACGGGAGGGCTACGAGCTGGACCGGACCGCCCAGGAAGGCCAGAGCCACGAGCGACAGGAGAAAGCCGCTCATGGTCACCGGTCCCACCACCCGGTCGATCCGAGCGTTCCGCGTCGCCTCTGCGATGAACGCAAAATAGGCGCCGACCAAAAGGGGGATCGGGACCTCCAGAAGCACGAGACGCCACCCCAGGGACAAACTTCCCCCACCCCCAATGATCGCCAACATGGCGCCCACGATCGCTACCGCCGCACCCACCCAGAACCTCCCCGACAACACCCGGTCCGCTCCCTCCCTCCAAAGTAGGAAGCTGAAGGCCGGGATCGCGATCACATCGCCAAGGAGGGTGAAGATGGCCGTGGGGACCGCCCCCACCGCCCGGGTCGAGAGGATGACGTCGACCTGAAGGAGCGCCATGAAGAGCCCTCCTATGAGATACGCTCGCCACGATGCTCCGCCGGCATGGGAGCCTTCCTGGGGCGAACCATGGTGGCGCCAGGCCATGGCAAGGAACGGAATCGCCCCGAAAAGGAACGGATAGACGAGGACCGCACCATCGAACGAAGCGGGAAGGATGACGATGAGAGGATAGTACGCCGCCCAGAGGAACGACGCGACAAAGGCGAGGGCAATGGCTGTGGGATCCGTCCGGGCGGTACGCATCATCTGCGCTGACCCGCCGTCCGTTAAGCGCTTTGCCCATGGGTTTCCCCGTGGCCGACAGCCCGCCCGCCCCGAAAAGAACGGGTCCGCTATGCTTTAGTGTACCTTATTGGAACCTTTGGCTATTGGCTACCCACCATGATCAACGATGCCGAAGTGGCCAAGGAGTTCGTCAAGCGATGGGCGCGGCTGACCGACAACCTCTACACCTGTCAGAAGGCCGCGCTGAGCGAACTCAAGGAGGAACCCGCGGCCCGCGCCCAAGCGGAAGCCCTCTACAATGAATCCCTGGGTTCGGCCCAAGAACGGCGGGTCATCGCCCTCCAGCTCGCGCTGGCTACAACCCCCCTCACGTTGAGCCCCTAGGGGGGCGCTGCGGAGGGTCACCCCCCCCACTCCACACATTGAGCCGGTCAGAAGGCATAAATACCAGATTGCGCCTATATTCCATACCCGGGTCACGTAGTTCTTCTTTTGCGGACCCGCATCGGTGTAGATAGCATGCTGAATGCACGTTGGAACAGGGCGAAGAGCCATACCGGAACGATCCCCAGTCGCACGACCCCACACCCCCGCTTCAAACCCAAGCCCCGTGCCGTTTCCGACATCATTGGCACCATCCTCATCCTCGCCATCACCGTCACCCTCTTCTCCTCCATCTTCTTCTTCGTCAACTCCCTCCCCGGACCCACCGCCCAGTCCACTTCTCAGTTCACCGCCTCCACCTCCGTCTCCTCCTCCGGCAACTACCTCTTCCTCAACGTCTCCTACACCGCCGGCCCCGTCCTCTCCGCCGGCGCCCTCGCCTTCTACGTCGTCTCCCAGGCCAACCCCGCCGCCCTCTCCTGTCACAACCCCTTCGCCCTCTCCGACGGCCTCCCCGCCGCCTCCTCCTGGTCCGCCGGCCAGATCTGGTCCCTCCCCTTCTCCCCCGCCAACCTCTGCTCCGGCCTCACCTCCCTCTCCGCCAACAACAACAACCTCACCCTCACCATCGTCAACGTCGCCAAGAACGTCGTCCTCTTTTCGGTCACCCTCCCC